>JAWLCE010000029.1:0-60921 GCA_041687335.1 Sumerlaeia bacterium
GTCGACCCCGAGACGACCCGAATGATCCACGAGCTTGTGCTGGAAGTCGACCGGCTCGAGCGGCGCCGCGACGAGGGAACGGCCCGGCTGACGCTGCCGACAGGTGCCTCGCTGCACTGGCCGGTCCTGGCACACAACCCATACACCCGCGACGGCAGCGCCACGCTGGCCGAGGCGCGCCTTGAGCTGCGCATCCCGCTGACCCCCGACGGTAGCGAGCAGATCGTTGTCATCGAGGTGCTGGACTGATTCAGGCCACGCTGGCTTTCGGGCCATTGGCAGCGGGATCTTCATTGTCGGCAACCGGAACGTGGAGGATCAAATTGGCCGGTGGCTTCGGCGGGTGAGTGATGCGGCGTGGCCGGGGCGGTTGGCGGATTAGCCAATTTGACGCCGGGCGATGATCAGCAGGCGGGGGGAATCGGCGTGCCAAGGGGCCCCTTCGTAGTCGCCCAACCGGCTGACCGGCTCCAGCCCCGCCGTGCGCAGCTTGTCCTCCAGCTCGGCGGGCTCATAGACCCGCACCGACTCATGCCAGTGGCGTGAGGGCCGCCCGCCCCCCTCGAGTTCGACCTTCTTGTTGACGCGGCGAGCGATCGCATCCCACTCGCGATGCTCGGTCAGCCGGCGGCCATCGGGCAGGCGCCGCTCGCCGCGCGGGACGAGGCCGGCCAGCATTGCCTCGCGATTGATATGGTCGATCGCCAGCAGCCCGTCCGGCCGCAGCACGCGCGCGATCTCGGCCAGCACGGCGTCGTTTGCCGACTCCCGCTCGAAGTAGCCAAAGCTGGTGAACAAATTGACGACACGGTCGAAGGCCGCGTCGGCCAGCGGCAGCCGACTCATGTCGGCGCGCGCCAGCAGGGCCCGGCGCCGGCTGGGCGGCCGCCCGGCCGGGCAGTGGGTCTCGGCTTCGGGGTCGCCCTCGTCGGCCCGCCAGTGCTGCGCCGCGCGGCGCAGCAGGGCGGGAGAAAGATCGATGCCGACCGCCCGCTCGACACAGCGCCCAAAGAAATGAAGGTGGCGGCCTGGCCCGCAGCACAGGTCAAGCAGCGCCATCTGCGGCCGCAACTCCAGCGCGCGCGTGAGCAGGCGCACCGCCCGCGCCGCCTCGGCTAGGTCGCGGTGCAGGTAGATGTCGAGGTATTCCTCATCGAAGGCGCGGCGGAACCAATCCTCGCGCGCCGCGTGCGCGGCGATCTCCTCGCGGCTCATGATATGCCGTACTCCTCCATCTTGCGGTAAAGCGTCTTGCGCCCGATGCCCAGCAGGCGGGCCGTTTGGGCGCGGTTGCCAGCCTGCTCGCTGAGCGTGGCGCGGATCAGTTCGCGCTCGGCGTCGGCCAGGCTCATCCCGACGCGCAGGCTGACCCCCCCCGGCTGCGGTTGGGCGTGGGCGATCTCGCCCGGCAGGTCGCGCGGCCCGACCTCCTTGCCGTTGTTCATCACGACCAGCCCCTCGATCACGTTGCGCAGCTGGCGCACGTTGCCCGGCCACCGGAAGTCCTGGAGTAATTGCATCGCCTTGGGCGAGATGGCGAACTCGCGCCGCCCGTTGGCCTCGGTGAACTCGCGCTTGAAGGCCTCCACCAGCAGCGGGATGTCCTCGCGGCGCTCGCGCAGCGGCGGCAGCTCGACCATCACCACGTTGAGCCGGTAATAAAGGTCCTCGCGGAACTTGCCCTCGGCCACTTGCTGGCGCAGATCGCGGTTGGTGGCGGCCACCACGCGCACATCCACCCGGATCGGCACGGTGCCGCCGACGCGTTCGAAGGTCTGCTCCTGCAGCACGCGCAGCAGCTTGACTTGGAATTCGGGGCTGGTCTCGCTGATTTCGTCGAGGAAGATCGTGCCGCCGTCGGCCAGCTCGAAGCGCCCCGGCTTGGTCTTGAGCGCGTGGGTGAAGGCGCCCTTCTCATAGCCGAACAGTTCGCTTTCGAGCAGCGAGGGGGCCAGCGCGCCGCAGTTGACGGCGATGAATGGCCGGCGCGCGCGCGTCGAACTCATGTGGATCGCGTGCGCGATCAGCTCCTTGCCGGTGCCGCTCTCGCCCTGGATCAGCACGGTGGCGCGGGTGGGCGCGACCTGGCGCACGACCTGAAAAATCCGCTCCATCGCCGGCGAGCGGCCGATGATGTTGTGGAAGGCATAGCGCTCACTGAGCAGGTTCTTAAGTTGCTCGTTCTCAATCACCAGGCGGCGACCCTCGAGCGCATGCTGGACCTTGATCTTCAGTTCCTTCAGATCCACCGGCTTGGTCTGGTAGTGCATCGCGCCCAGGTTCATCGCCTCGACGGCGGTCTCGATGGTGCCGTGGGCGGTCAGCATGATGACGGCCACCTGAGGGTCTTCATGCTTGATGCGCTTGAGCAGCTCGAGCCCGTCGACGTCGGGCATGCGCAGGTCGGTAATGACCAGGTCCACCGGCCGTCGATGAAACAACTCGAGCGCCTGGCGCCCGTCGGCGGCCAGCTCGATCTCATAGTCCCCGCTCTCAAGGCTCCACTTGAGCCCTTCGCGAGTGTTCTTTTCGTCATCAACAATCAAGATCGTGGGTTTCATGTATGGCCCTTTGGTTCAGTTGTTATCGGGCTGGATCGGACGAGCTGTCGCCAACCAAATTTGGCTACACCACATCGGCAGCCATCCCGCTGATGTGGTGCCGGCACTTGTGCGCTGAAGGCGCACCATAACAAAGCCTGGGGTGGAGCGAAGCGTAGCCCCAGGACAGGTTGAAATAAAATCCCGAGCGCTGAAAGCGCGACATTCATCAATTCATAATCCCCCATCAATCCCAAACGTATCGTTCATCGTAAACGACCTGGTACTCCTCCAAAAACCTCCGAAATTCATCCTGAAACCGACATTGCGATGATGCTCCTCTTGATTCTGGATGTAATTTTTGACCGCCTCGACCCGCGTGGCGCTGACCGAGAAAGCACCATACCCTCGCTGCCAGTAGAAGCCACCATACTGGTCCCCCTGGGTCTTGACCCATTTTGAGGAGGAACTTTTGACTTCCTCGACAACCTGCTTCATCGCCAAATTCTTGGATTGCCGGTAGAGAAGGTGAACGTGATCCTCCACGGCGTTGACTGCTATTGCCGGTGAGCCAAGATTGAATAAAAAGCCAGCCAGATAGGAACCCAAGTCCTCACGAATCATGGGACTGATGCAAGCCGCACGATTCTTGGTTGAAAAAATCAGGTGTGTGTAAATCTGTGCCAGTGATTGCGGCACGGTCCTGCTCCTGTCTTGTTTCGCGCCTTCAGCGCTCCGGCATCATCATTACGGCACCCTGGGGCATCGCTTCGCTCCACCCCAGGCTTTGTTCCCAACGCGCCTTCGGCGCTTTACAATCCACGCTTCGTGGGCGCCTTTTCCCTCACCTCGAGTCGCGACCATTCCGGCCCCCAGAGGATCGTGGCACCGTTGACGCATTGATCCAACATCACGTCGAGCCTGTCATTTTGCCCGAGGTATCGCGGCAGGTCCCCCATCCGGTGCAACCCCGCCGGCACAACGACGCGCTCTTCGAGCAGGGTGCGCGGCATCACCACCAAAGGCGCCAAGTGCCCCTCCTCCAGGATGCCGTTTATCTGGGCCAGGCTCACCTCTCCGCCGGGGAATGGCCCGCACCACTGGTCGTGCTGTTTCAGCGGCGCGGCGGTCGCCAGCACCACCACTCCCAGCATCATGCAGAACGCCACAGGCAGGCCCGGCAACATCCCCTGGTGCCGTTCACGCAGGACCTCGGCAATAATCAGCAGCCCGCCCCCCAGCGGTAGGCCCAGCAACCACCAATCGGCCCTCACCACGCTGAGCAGCAGCCCCGCCCCCGCACCGGCACCCGCGGTCAGCAGCAGTTGCCGGGGACTGTTCTTTCGATGAAGCGCCCAGTGGTGCAGGAGTTTTCCCATGGCCTCACTCCTTGCTCATCAGGCGGTCGCGTTCGGCCTCGGTCAGCGGTTTGCCCTGGAGCACCACCGGGGCGCCGACGACGTGGTCGTGGCCCAGCAGGCGCACCGGTTTGTTGTGCAGCGGCAGGGTGATGATGAAGCGGCTGCCTTCGCCCGGGCGCGTGTCCACGTGCAGGGCGCCGCCATGCTCGGCGACGATGCGGTAGACCACCATCAGGCCCAGCCCCGTACCGCTGGCCTTGGTCGTGTAATAGGGCTCAAAAATGTGCTCAAGGGTCTTGTCGGGGATGCCGGGGCCGTTGTCCTGCACGCTGATGCTCACGCCATCGGTGGCCAGCCGCGCCTCAACGGCGATGCATTCGGGGGGCGCCTGCTCGCGTTCCTGCTCGATCAGCGCATCGATCGCATTGCGCACGAGATTGCGCAGCGCCTGCAACATCAGGTGCGGGTCGAGCATCACGGGCGGCAGCTCATGGTCCGCCGCCAGCCGCAGCTCGATGCCGGCACGCTCGCACTCGGGCCTGAAGATGCGCTCGAGCTGCCCGAGCAGGTCATTCAGTTCGCTGGGCTCAAGCTGCGGCCGCCGTGGCCGCGCCGCCAGCAGGAACTCATCGACGATGCGCGCCAGCCGCCCCGTCTCTTCCAGAATCACCCGCCCGGCGCGCTCGAGCCGATCCAAATCAGCCACGCCATCGCTCGCGCGAGCCTTGTCCAGTTCCCCCTGCAACAGCTGCGCATGGATGTTGATGGCGTTGAGCGGGTTCTTGATCTCATGGGCGATGCCCGAGGTGAGCGTCGCCATCGAGGCCAGCCGTCGCGCCCGCGCCTTCTCGCTCTCGCGCTGGACCCGATCCGTGACGTCGCGCAGGATCAGGATCAGCAGCTCGGCCCCACTCCCTTCGCCCGCCGCCGGATCGCGCATCGGCAGGGTGGTCAGGCTCAGTGTGCGCTCGGGGCGGCCGCCGATGCTGCATTCATAACCCTCGATCGGCCGCGGGTTGAGCCGCAGGGAGGTAATCGTCTCGGCCAGCGGATGCCCTGACCCGATGCGCGCGGCCAAATCCTCGCCCACCAGCGTGCGCCCGCGCGCCAGCCCCAGCATCGCCCGTGCCCGCGGGTTGATGAACAGCACGCGCAGCGCGGCATCGGTCACCACGATCCCCTCGTCAAGGTGATCGAAGGTCGTCTCTAAAAACTGCTTCTGCCCCAGCAGCCGGGCCAGGTAGCTCTGAATCTGGTCCGGATCGAGCTTGTCGAGCCGGGCCAGCAGCTTGTCCTCAAACCCCGAGCCCTGATTCATGCCAGCTCCCCCCAAGCGATGCGCGCCCCACAGATTGGATCATTTTGACACTAGCGGGTCGAAAAGTCAAGAGGGGCGGATGCCGGTCATTGTTCCATCGGCCTTAGCCCGCGGCAGCGGCGACATAAGGTAGCCCAGGGCGTGGTATGTGTTGAGCGTGGCGCCCGGGTATGGCACCCGCATTCCACCCTGAAAGGGTGGACACAGTGCAAAAGCCCAGGGTGGAGCGCAGCGAAACTCTGGGTTTAGAAGGGCGAAAATCCGAGCCCTGAAAAAAGGGCGACACAGTGGCAGCCACTGGAGTGCTCTGACTCGCACTTTCAGAGTGAAATCCTCGGTATCAGGCTCTGGCCACCCTCGCTAAACACATACAGGGCGTGAGCCCTGGGTCAGCACGCATTCATTGGAAAGCCCCGGCAGGGGCGACACCATTTGGATCATTCGTCAACACATCACCCTGCCGCAGCATTTCGTTCCTCCGACTTTCCCGCCTGAAGGCGGGCTACGAACTGGGCGGCAGCGCCCCTGCCGCGGCTTCGATGCTGCACGCTAAACACATACCCGCTACCGCGGCTATGGGGAAAGGGGGCACGCCACCCCCGCGCTCAGATGAATTGTGGTAACGAGCGCAAGATGCCGCCCATTGACATCCCGCGTTTGGCGGTATCAGATGATGCTGCGGCCCATATGCCGCCTGGAGACGCGCCATGGTTGCCTCGCCGCCACGTCTGCCGATCATGCTCGTCCATGGGCTGGGCGGGTTCGACGAATTGCGGATCGAGCTGATCCGGCGTCATCCGCTGGTGATTGTCTACTTCAGGGGAATTGCCGAGCGGCTGCGCGCCGAGGGCGCCGCCGAGACCCACACGGCGCTGCTGCCGCGGGCCAACTCCATCGAGCTGCGCGCCGCGGCGCTGCGCGACTGCATCGAGCAGCGCGTCCCCCGCGGCAAGGTGCACATCCTGGCCCACAGCATGGGCGGGCTCGACGCCCGCCACTACATCACCCGACAGGGCGGCGCCGATCGCGTCTGCTCCCTGACCACCATCGGCAGTCCACACCATGGCAGTGCGCTGGCCAACCTGACCACCGAAAGCCTGCTCGAGCCTGCGCTGAGCGTGGCCCGGCGGGCTCGGCTGGACAAACTGCTGGGCGAGTTGCAGCGTGCCAGCCTGGCCCATCATGACCTGCGCCCGGATGCCTGCGCGCGCTTCAATGCATCTACACCCGACGCCCCGGGGGTGCAGTATTTTTCATGGGCCGGCGCCCCGCCGCGGGTGGCCATTCAGGGCCTCCTCAAGCTGCCGGCGCTCGTCCTCTCGCGGCTGGAGGCCGGCCCCAACGATGGACTGGTCTCGGTCGACTCGGCGCGGTGGAGCGGGTGGCGCGGCACCATCCCTGCCGACCACTTCAGCATGATCGGCTGGCAGTGGAGCCGGGTTGCGAAAAATCACTTCGATCCGGAGGCGTTCTACGTCTCGCTGTTGGAGGACCTCAAGGCCGCCGAGTCGTAGCGCCGGCCGCGGATGAAGCTGCGGCGATCACACCTCGTAGCCCAGGTTGGGCCCCAGCCACCTCTCGACCTCCTCCACGCTCAGCCGCTTCCGCGCGGCGTAATCCTCGACCTGGTCGCGGCCGATCTTGCCGACATCGAAATAGCGCGACTCGGGATGGGCGAACCACAGCCCGCAGACCGAGCTGGCCGGGGCCATCATGCATGACTCGGTCAGCGTGAGACCGACGCGCCGCTCCGGCTCGAGCAGCCGCCACAGCGTCTGCTTCTCGGTGTGGTCGGGGCAGGCCGGGTAGCCGGGGGCGGGCCGGATACCCCGGTATTTCTCGGCGATCAGCTCCTCGTTGCTCAGATTTTCGCCGCGGCCGTAGCCCCACCACTGGCGCGCGCGCAAGTGAAGCAGCTCGGCCAGCGCCTCGGCCAGCCGGTCGGTCAGCGCCTGCACCATGATCGCCGAGTAGTCGTCGTTGTGCTGGGCGTAATTTTTGGAGAGCTCCTCGGCGCCGATCCCCGCCGTCACCGCAAAGGCTCCGATGTGATCGGGGCCGGCCGCCGGCTCGGCGATGAAGTCGGCCAGGCAGCGGTGCGGCTTGTCGCCGGGCCGGGCGGTCTGCTGGCGCAGGAAGTGCAGCCGGTCCAGCGGGGCGCGGTCCTCGCCCGTCAGCTCGACGTCGTCGCCCGCGCGCGCCGCCGCCCAGAAGCCCGCCACCGCCGCCGCCCGCACCGGGCGCTCAGCGATCCAGCGCTCCAGCATCCGTCGGCCGTCATCATAAAGCTTGCGCGCCTCGACGCCCTTGGCGGCATCATCGAGCAGCTTGGGGAAGACGCCGCGAATCTGCCAGGCGTGGAAGAAGGGGGACCAGTCAATGAACGGCACGATCTCCTCCAGCGGCCAGTCGGCCCAGTCGCGCACGCCGAGCCACTCGGGCGCCTCGCGCGGGGCCGACCAGTCCAGCAGCGGGCCGCGCGCGCGCGCTTCGGCCAGGTCAACCAGCTCGATGCGGCCGAGGCCGGCGGCGTGGGCCTGGCGCAGCCGCTCATAGGCGGCGGCGACGTCGCGGGCGTAATCCTCACGCCCGGCGCCGTCGAGCAGCGCCTGCACGGTGCCGACCGCGCGCGAGGCATCGAGCACATGCACGGCGGGCCCGCCATAGGCCGGGGCGATCTTGACGGCCGTGTGCAGGCGGCTGGTGGTCGCGCCGCCGATCAGCAGCGGCAGCCGCAGCCCCGTCCGCTCCATCTCGCGCGCCACGTGAACCATCTCATCGAGCGAGGGCGTGATCAGCCCGGACAGACCGATGGCATCCACCCCGCGTGCCGCCGCCTCGGCCAGAATTTTGTCGGCATGCACCATCACCCCCAGGTCGATGACCTCGTAGTTGTTGCAGGCCAGCACGACCCCGACGATGTTCTTGCCGATGTCGTGCACGTCGCCCTTGACCGTCGCCAGCAGGATTCGGCCCTTGGTGGTGCGCTCGCCGGAGCTGCGGTCGGCTTCCATGAACGGAATCAGGTAAGCCACGGCCTTCTTCATCACGCGCGCGCTCTTGACCACCTGCGGCAGGAACATCTTGCCCTCGCCAAAGAGGTCGCCGACGACGCTCATGCCGTCCATCAGCGGCCCCTCGATGACGTGCAGCGGACGCTCGAAGTGGTGGCGCGCCTCCTCGATGTCCTGCTCGATGAAGGCATCGATCCCCTTGACCAGCGCATGGACGATCCGCTCGCGCACCGGGGCGGCGCGCCAGGCCTCGTCCTCCTTTTTGGGGCCCGTCACGCCGGCACTTTCGGCCTTGATGCGGTCGGCCAGCTCAACCAGGCGCTCGGTGGCGTCGGGGCGGCGATCGAAAAGAACATCCTCGACGCACTCGAGCAGCTCCTTGGGGATCTCCTCATAGACCTCGAGCATCCCGGCGTTGACGATCCCCATGTCGAGCCCGGCGTGGATGGCATGGTAGAGGAAGGCGGCATGGATCGCCTCGCGCACCCGGTTGTTGCCGCGAAAGGCGAACGAGATGTTGCTGATCCCGCCGCTGACTCGGCATCCCGGAAGGTTCTCCTTGATCCAGCGGGTGGCTTCCAGGAATTCCAGCGCGTAGCGATTGTGCTCCTCCATGCCGGTGGCGACCGTCAGCACGTTGGGGTCGAAGATAATGTCGGCGGGATTCCATCCCTCCTCCCCCACCAGGATGCGATAGGCGCGGGCGCAGATTTCAATCTTGCGCGCCGCGTCGGTCGCCTGGCCCTGCTCGTCAAAGGCCATCACGACGGCGGCGGCGCCGAAGTGCCGGATGAGGCGCGCCTGATGCCGGAAGACCGCCTCGCCCTCCTTGAGCGAGATCGAGTTGACAACCCCCTTGCCCTGGAGGCACTTGAGCCCCGCCTCGATCACGCTGAAGCGCGAGGAGTCGATCATCACCGGCACGCGCGCGATCTCGGGCTCGGCGGCGATCAGGTTCAGGAAGCGCACCATCGTCGCCTCCGAGTCGATCAGCCCCTCGTCCATGTTGATGTCGATCATGTTGGCGCCGTTGGTGACCTGCTGGCGGGCGATCGTCAGCGCCCCGTCAAAATCGCCCTCCTTGATGCGCTTGGCGAAGAGCGGGGATCCCGTGATGTTGGCGCGCTCCCCGATCATCATGAAGTTGGTCTGGGGGGTCAGCACCAGCGGCTCGAGCCCGGCATAGACGCTGGTGGCGCGCCCGGCCGCCGGCCGGCGCGGGGGATGGGCCGCCACCGCCTCGGCGATCGCCCGCACATGCTCGGGCCGCGTCCCGCAACACCCCCCCGCGATGTTGAGCCAGCCCTGGCGTGCAAACTCACCCATCAGCGCCGCCATCCGCTCGGGCGAGTCATCATAACCGCCAAAGGCGTTGGGCAGCCCGGCGTTGGGATAGACGCAGGTGTGACAGTCGGCGAGGCGCGCCAGCTCCTCGACGTGGGGGCGCATCTCGTCGGCGCCCAGCGCGCAGTTGAGCCCCACCGCCAACGGCCGCGCGTGCTCGATCGACCACCAGCAGGCCTCGAGCGTCTGGCCCGATAGCGTGCGGCCGGAGCGGTCGGTGATCGTCAGCGAGATGATGACCGGCACGCGGCGGCAGATTTCCCCAAACACCTGCTCGATGGCGAACAGCGCCGCCTTGAGGTTGAGCGTGTCGAAGCTGGTCTCGGGCAGCAGCAGGTCCACCCCGCCCGCCAGCAGCGCGCGCGCCTGCTCGGCATAGGCCTCGGCCAGGTCATCGAAGGTGACGGCCCGGTAGCCGGGGTTCTCGACGTCCGGAGAGAGCGAGGCGGTCTTGTTGGTGGGTCCCATCGCGCCGGCGACAAATCTCGGGCGCTCGGGGTCGCGAGCGCTGGCTTCGTCGGCCGCCGCCCGCGCCAGCGCCACCGCCGCCAGGTTCAGCTCGGTCGCCAGCGCCTCCATGCCGTAGTCGGCCAACGAGATGCGGTTGGCGTTGAATGTATTGGTCTCGATGATGTCGGCGCCGGCCTCCAAGAACTGGCGGTGAATCGTGCCGATGATGGCGGGCCGGGTCAGCACCAGCAGGTCGTTGTGGCCGCGCAGGTCGCGCGGCCAGCCGGCGAAGCGCTCGCCGCGAAAATCGGCCTCGCCGAGGCTGTGGCCCTGGATCATCGTCCCCATCGCGCCATCGAGCACCATGATCCGGCGGGCGAGAATCGACTCGATCGGCTCGGTGGGGCGGGCGGTCGGCAGCGGGCTCGGGCTGGGCATCATGCTAATCGGCTCCATCTTCATTATCGCAAAATCCGGATTATAGGATAAAAGGATTTCGGCGGCATGTCAAGCACCAGCGAGAAAATGGCTCAACCGGCGCCTCCTGCCCCAAAATTTGATTATATTTGCCCTTGCGGAGCCCTATTGAGAGCGCAAAGATAGGGTCACTATGGAACTGGGCTACTACAACCACCAATTCGTCGAGATCGACGGCCCCGTCGTGCCGCTTCAGGACCGCGGGTATCAGTATGGCGACGGCATCTATGAGGTCGTGCGCGTTTATGGCGGCGTGCCATTCATGCTCGCCGAGCACTTGGACCGGCTCGAGCGCAGCGCCCGGGCGATCCGGCTGACGCTGCCCTGCGAACGCGCCCGGCTCGAGGAACTGATCGCGGAGGGGCTGACGCGCGCGGGCCTGGCCGAGGCGCAGGTCTACCTGCAGGTCAGCCGCGGCGTGGCGCCGCGCGCCCATCCGTTCCCCAAGGGAGCCGAGCCGATACTGGCGATGACGTTCCGCAAGGCCGCGCTGCCGGCCGAGGCCAAGCTGGCCGCCGGCGCCGCGGTGCTGCTGCGCGAGGACGAGCGCTGGGCCAACTGCTGGATCAAGACCCTCAACCTGCTGCCCAACGTGCTGGCCAAGCAGGAGGCGATCGACGCCGGACTCGATGACGCCGTCCTGGTGCGCGAGGGAGTGGTCACCGAGGGCTCCAGTTGCAACATCTTCGCCGTCTCCGGCGGCGAGCTGCACACCCATCCCACCACGCGCAACATTCTGGCGGGGGTGGTCCGGCTGGCGGTCCTCGAGCTGGCCTGCGAGCTCGAGATTCCGGTCCGCGAGCAGCCCTTCAGTCCGACCTTTTTGGCCTCGGCCGATGAAATCTTCCTGACCAGCACCACCATCGAGCTGCTGCCGGTCAGCCGGCTGGCGGGGATGGTGCACGGGGCGCCGCGCCGCTGCCCGGGCCCGCTCACGATGGCGCTGCTGGAGGCCTATCGCGCCCGCCGCAACGGCGTCGCCGCCAAGGCCTGATAGTTCCGATCCCCGATCCGCGGCCGTCCGGCTGCGCTTGCTTCACACAGGTTCCTTAGCCATAATATGGTCCCCCTCGGCCGCGCGATGAGCGTGGCAGGGGGGCTTGCACTTCAGACCACGAGGGGCGAATGATGACGGCTCAACTGATTGACGGCAAGGTGACGGCGGCGGCGATTCGCGCCGAAATCAGCGAGGAAGTCCATTCGGCCACCGCCGCCGGCCGGCGCGCCCCCGGGCTGGCCGTCGTGCTGGTCGGCAGCGACCCCGCCAGCCAGGTCTACGTCCGCAACAAGCGCCTGGCCTGCGAGCAGGCGGGCTTCCATTCGATCCAGTTGGACCTGCCCGAGAGCACCAGCCAGGAGGAACTGCTGGCGCGGATCGCCGAACTGAACGCCGACCCCGCCGTCGATGGCATCCTCTGCCAGCTGCCGCTGCCGAGCCAGATCAAGGAGGAGGCGGTCATCCACGCCATCGACCCCGACAAGGACGTGGACGGCTTCCACCCGATCAACGCCGGCCGGCTCGCCACAGGGCAGGAGGGCTTCGTGCCCTGCACCCCTTTGGGCTGCCAGGAACTGCTGCGGCGCTATGAGATTCCGACAGAGGGCCGCAGGGTGGTCGTGCTGGGGCGCTCCAACATCGTCGGCACCCCGATGGCGCTGCTGATGATGCAGAAGGCGCCGTGGGCCAACGCGACGGTGACCATCTGCCACTCGCGCACGCGCGAGCTGGCGGCCGAGTGCGCGCGGGCCGACATCCTGGTCGCGGCGATCGGCCGCGCTCGCATGGTGACCGCCGATTTTGTCAAGCCCGGCGCGGCCGTGATCGATGTCGGCATCAACCGCATCGACGACCCGACCACCAAGAGCGGCTCGCGGCTGGTGGGCGATGTGGACTTCGAGGCCGTGCGCGAGAAGGCGGGCTGGATCACCCCCGTCCCCGGCGGCGTCGGCCCGATGACCATCGCGATGTTGCTCAAGAACACGCTGACAAGCTGGCGCCGGCGCGAGCTACGACCCTGAAGTGGTAGGTCGGGTCTTCGACCCGACATGGCCTCCCGTGTCGGCTTGAAGTATCTAGCTGAAGTGGTAGGTCGGGCCTTCTACCCGACATGGCCTCCCGTGTCGGCTTAAAGTCATATAGCTGAAGTGGTAGGTCGGGTCTTCGACCCGACGTGGCCTCCCGTGTCATGGCCTCCCGTGTCGGCTCAAAGTTATATAGCTGAAGTAGAGGTCGGGTCTTCGACCCGACATGGCCTCCGGTGTCGGCTTGAAGTATGTGTCTAGTGACATTCTGCTGACCCGTTAATCCTCCCGAAGTCCCTGTCCCGGCCAAGGAACAGCTCAAGTCCTTGCCGTCCCTGCCGACCACATAGGCCCCTGCAGGGGCGAAACTACACTTAGCCCCGGGCGCGAGCCTGCAAAGGCGCAGAGGCGCAGAGGAAGCGCTGAGTGATCAAGCCTGGACGAGGATCGGAGTTGGGGGATGACTTCCGTGGATTGATTCCCTGCCCATTTTCGGCGAAAACCCAGCCCCGAAGGGGCGACCGCGATTAGCCGGGGGTGACCGCAGGGAACCCCCGGTCAACCGCCTGATGATCCGAGCCCCGAAGGGGCGGCAGAATCTTCGCAAGATAACAAGAAACCAGGATGGTAGCCCCAGGGTCAGCCAAGCATAACTTTGGGTCTGCGCCACTTGCCCCGTTCAACGCCTGCTGGGCCCGGGGTTGGGGCCAATCAATTCATATGCCCCGGCAGGCGCGACACCATGGCATTAATAAAGCCTTTGCGACCTTTGACCGTTTTCTCTGCATCTTCGCGTTAAAAAAAATATGAAGGGACCAAAGAGCTGCGGGCTCGGGCCGAATCGAGCTTGACTGTCGGCCGCGTGCTGATATTATAAGTCATGTGAGCGCCCGTAGCTCAGCTGGATAGAGCGCATGCCTCCGGAGCATGAGGTCACAGGTTCGAATCCTGTCGGGCGTACCAAGTAAAATCCGCCGCAACCCGTGTAAAATCAAGGGGTTGCGGCGGTTCTCGTTTTGGGCGGGCGGGGTCATTCAAAACCTGCCGGTGCACGGCGGGTCCAGTAAGTGTGCGTGACCTGGCCCTTAAAATCCCCGTCAAGCCAGGTCTTGATGGTGGTCGTGCGCACCTGCGGGAAGGGTAATCCTGGTCATCGACCGCCACCTCGTCTCGAGCCACAAGCCAGCTCACCTCCCGACCTCAACCCTCCAGCCGGAGTATGCCATTTTTTGTGCGGGCAAACATCCTGATAAACATATCAAGAACAGGAAAATATGTCATCCGCGTGAAATAAAATCCTGACATATTGATTCTCGTGGCTTACACTCTGATTGCAAGATGACCTCAAACCTACCGGAGGATGACCATGAAGTGCCTTGATGTCCGCCAGCCGCGGCTGTCGCCGTCAGCCATGAAGGTGTCGATTCATCGTGGGGTGGTGCCCGCGCTGATATATCGGCTGACATTATCTGGCACGAACCATTTACCCATCCTTGACTCAAGGAGTAAAAGAATGTTCCGGATTTTGATGTACATCGTATCGTTGTTGTCGATCGCCGCCCCTGCGGGGGCGGCCGATCGACTGGAATTGATCGCGGATTTGCCTGGAGATTACACATATGCACAATATATGAATGACCGTCTTCTTCTGATTGTCAATGCCTCAGTTAGAGACAGCAATCTGATTTTAATCAGCGATGGAACCGCTGCGGGATTGGCGGCTGTATGAGTAGA
The DNA here is from genome assembly GCA_041687335.1 of Sumerlaeia bacterium. GTDB lineage: Bacteria > Sumerlaeota > Sumerlaeia > MVZB01 > MVZB01 > JAJFUE01. Next base: position 14,261 of record JAWLCE010000029.1, read on the forward strand.
ATCTTTGAGGTTCAAGTTGCCGAACGGTGCTTGGCCGTTGCCGTCAGCTCAAGCCGCCGGAGCGGAAGTTGCCGAACCTGCCCATGACCCACCTCTCGGCCGATCCGAGCCGGGCCAAGCTCCGCGCGGGCGCGCTGCTGCGGCGTCCGGTCCCCGCTCTCCTTCAGCACCTGCTTCTGTTTTTGCTCTATTTCAGCCTGATCGCCGCCATTCAGGCCCCGCGCGCGGGCGAGGGGATGTATGGCGATGATGGCGCCTATGCCGCCCGCAATGCCCTCGAATTTTCGCGCCATCCGCTGTCGCCCTATGCGGGCCTCGCGCCGGTCGAAGCGGTGGATACCGGGCATCCGCTGTTCCACGTCTGGCTGGTCGGCGTTCAGTGGGCCATGTTTGGGCCGCACATATTTCTGATCTACCTGAACCTGTGGGCCTGGGGCGCGTGGGCCCTGCTGATGACGCATCTGCTGGCGCGCGACCTGGGCCGGCTTGCCTTCGCCGGGCGGACGCCGCGCTGGGTGGGGCCGGCCACGGCGCTGGCCCTCATGAGCCTGCCCTGGTTCATCAGCCATACCCAGCAGTTCCTGGACGCCATCCCTCAGTTGGCGCTGTTCGTCACGATGATCTGGCTCTGGATGAGCCGCCGCCGCGGCTGGCTCACGGTGGTGTTGTGCCTGCTGCCGCTGGTCCGGCTGACCGGCGCCTTCATCGTGTTGGGGCTGGGCGTCTATGACCTCGCCCATGGTTGGCTGGCGCGCCGCAGGCGCGGATGGTGGTGGCTCGCCCGCACGCTCGCGCCCTACGCGGCCGCCGCGTTCTGCCTGGGCATTTACCTTGCCATCAAGCTGCTGGTGCTGAAGCTGCCGCTGTCGACCATCCCCGCCAACAGCGCCCAGTGGGTGACGAGCCCGATTCCGGGCATCGAAACGGTGGGCGGCATGCTGGCCACCAACGTCCACTACACCTGGCAATACTTTCTTGGCCCGATGCCATACTCGATCAGCCCGCTGTTTTTGTCGGTTGGGGCGGCGCTGGCGCTGCTCGGCTCGCGGGCGCTGGCGCGCGGGCGACGGCCGCCTCGCCCTGGCCGTCTCATCGGCAGTGGCTATGGGGCGGTGGTGGGCGCGGCGCTGGCGGCCCTCGTGTGCGATACGGGCTTTTACCTTGTGAACGGCCATTTCCTGCTCGCCCGGCGCTTCCTGCCTCACCAGTTGGTGCTGCTCGTTTTGGCGGTGCATGCGCTGGTTTTTATGTTTGGGCGCTGGAACCGGCTGGGGCTGGTGCTGCTGCTGGCCTGGAGCGGCTTGCAGGGGGTCCGCTGGCACGAGGCCTGGGTGGAGCGGCTGGTGGCCAACCCGGCGCGCTCGAAATATCTGGTGGGCCATTTCATCGAGCATAATCAGGACCTGGCCGAGCGCAAGGCGCTGCTGCATGAACTGGCCGACTGGATTGTCGCCGGTTCCCCGCGCGTCTGCTACCTGGGCGGGCATCTCGGCACGTCGATGATCCGCTTCTCCGCCAACGGTTATCTGCCGTTTGATCTAAATTGGCTGCCCGTCAACTGGCTGCTGCAACAATGGAACGTCGGTCAGGCGCTCGCCCATCACCAGTCAATGGACTACAGCACCGCATTGATCCTCGCCAGCTTCGAGGTCGACAGCGACAGGGAGGCCATGCGTACGATCCTCGCCGCCCATCCCGAGTTCAAACTGGAAAAAATTTTCAGCAACGCTATCGGCGATACCGTGGAAGTCTGGTTCGTCCCGCCGCCGTCGCCCTGAGCCCCGCTCAGCGCTCGGTCAGCCGGTGGCCCAGCGCCTCGGCGACGGCCTCGCGCTGGTGGGTGGCAAAATACCAGTCCGCCGTCTGGCGCACGCCGTCCATGAACTTGACCCGGGGCTCCCAGCCCAGCAGCCGGCGCGCCAGGGCATTGTCGGCGACGCGGTTCATCGGCCCGGTCGGCATCTCGGGGTGCAGCTCGATCGGGGCCTCATGGCCGGTGTGGCGCATGACCTCATGCACCGCGTCGATCACGTGCGTCCGCTCCATCGTGCCCAGGTTGATCGCGCTGGCGTCATCGATGCGCTCGGCGGCCAGGATCATCCCCGAAACGATGTCGCTGACGTGCGTCCAGTTGCGGATCTGCTCGCCGTTGCCCCAGACTACGAACGGGTTCTGGCGCACGAAGGCCCGCGCGATCATCGCGATGACGGCGTGGTTCTCGTGGCCGCGCTCGCCATAGACGGTGAAGAAGCGGCAGGAGGCCGACTTCACCCCCCAGTCCTTGTAAAACGCCTTGAGCGTCAGCTCGGCCATCAGCTTGGCCCAGCCGTAAAGGTTGTCCGCGTCGTAAGGCGGCCCCACCATCTCCTCGGTCAGGTAGAGCACCTGGCCCGGGTCGGTCTGCAGGTGGTTGGGATACACGCAGCCGGAGCTGGCGTAGACGATCTTCTCGACCTCGGCCTGGCGGGCGGCCAGAAAGACGTTCCCATCCAGCGTCAGATTGGTGGCGCAGGCGGCCTGATGCAGGTCGACGTAGCCGCGCCCGCCGTGATCGGCCGCCAGGTGGAAGATCACCTGCGCGCCGGTGGCGGCCCGCGTGGCCATCCCCGGCTCGAGCAGGTCGCCCTCGATAAACTCGATCTGCCCGGCGCCAAGGTGGCCGCTCAAATTGTCGCGCCGCCCGCTCGAGAGGTTGTCGACCACGCGCACGTCGGCGCCGCGCGCCACCAGCGCATCGACCAGGTGGGAGCCGATAAACGAGGCCCCGCCCGTGATCAGGACCTTCTTGGATGACCAGTCGAACTGCAAGGGTGATAGCCCTCCCGCGGATGGCATGGCGCGGCCCGCTTCGGGCCGTCCTGTCAATCTACCCGATCGCCGGCGCCGAACCCAGCCAAAAGGGACGCCACAAAGCAAACATCCGCCGGAGGGCTCCGGCGGATGCGGCTGGGAAAGTGAGTCGGATCAGGCCTGGGTTTCGTCGGCCGCCGGTGCCTGGGCCTCGGCGGGCGCCGAGTTGCCCGCTGCCAGCGTCTGGACCATGGCGTTCTTGGCCCCGCGCTTGCGACGGCTCTCGGCGATGCGCGCCTGCTTGCCGGTCAGGTCGCGCAGGTAATAGAGCTTCGCGCGGCGCACGCGGCCCTGGCGCATAACCTTGATCTCCTCGATGCGCGGCGAGTTGAGCGGGAAGATCCGCTCCATGCCGACGCCGAACGAGACGCGGCGCACTGTGAAGGTTTCATTCATCCCGCCGCCCTGGCGACCGATGCAGACCCCTTCGAAATTCTGGATGCGTTCCTTGTCCCCCTCAACAATACGCACGGCCACCCGTATCGTATCGCCGGGACGAAAATCCGGGACCTCTTTTTTCATCGATTCCCGGTCAAGATTTTGAATGAGCTGGTGCATGGCAGGGGTCTCCCAAAGGTCTGATCCACATACAAGACCCCATACGATAACAACCGCCGCCCCCCGAAGGCAAGCGCAAAATTGCACTCACCCACGCCATTCTCACCGCCCGCCGCTAAATCGGGACCGGGGTCTCCTCCAGCAGCGAGCGGACCAGCTGCCCCCCTTCGCCGACGCCCTCACTGATTTCATCATAGGTGCGGGCGATCCCCAGCCGGTGGGCAAGCACCGCCACCGCCATCGCCTTGATGTCCTCGGGGGTGCAATAATCGCGCCCCAGCAGGTAGGCGTGCGCCTGCGCGCTGTTGCGCAGCGCCAGCGCCCCCCGCGTCGAGCACCCCAGCTCCACCAGCGGCGAATTGCGCGTCGCCTGCGCCAGCCGGACGATGTAATCCACCAGCGTCGCCTCCACCCGGACCTGCTGCACCCCCGCCTGCATCGCCAGCACGTCCTCCTCGCTCAGCACCGGCTGGATCATCGTCAGGTCCCCCGGCCGCCGGCGCAGTTGCAGGATGTCGCGCTCGAACTCGAGGTCCGGGTAGCCCAGGTGCAGCCGCAGCATGAAGCGGTCGAGCTGGCTCTTGGGCAGCGGAAAGGTGCCGTGGCTGTCCAGCGGGTTCTGGGTCGCGATCACCATGAACGGGTGGGGCAGCTCATAGGTCGTGCGCTCGACGCTGACCTGCGCCGTGTTCATCGCCTCCAGCAGCGCCGACTGCGTCTTGGGCGTCGTGCGGTTGATCTCATCGACCAGCACGATGTTCGCAAACAGCGGCCCGTTGCGGAAGACGAACGCATGCGCCCCCGCGTCGAACACCGTCACCCCGATGATGTCGGAGGGCAGCAGGTCCGAGGTCCCCTGGATGCGCTGGAACGAGAGATTGATCGAGCGGGCGAGGCAGTCCGCCAGCGTGGTCTTGCCCACCCCCGGCACGTCCTCAAACAGCACGTGGCCGCCCGCCAGCAGGCCGATGATGGCCATGCGCACGACCTCGTTCTTGCCCTTGATGACCAGCTCGATGTTCTCCTCGAGCCGCCGCAGCCTGGGCTGGGCCTCGCGCGCCGAAACCAACTCCTGCATGCGCCGTGCCTCCGCTCTCCGTTGGAAATGCCCTCGGCCTTGATTGTACGGACGCCCCCCCATCGGCGGCAACAGAAATGCCCGCCCGCCCTTTTGCCCGCCCCCACCCCGTGAACATCTCAATCAATCTGAAGCATCAAGGCCTTTCGTCACGACTTTGCGTTCTTTGAGCTGTTCTCTGCGGCCTTCGCGACAAAAATGATGAATGATGGTTTTGACTCCATTTGTCTTTGTGCCCCGCCCTCGCGGGGGGCTACAATAACCCCGCAAAAATTCAGCGGCGGGGGGATGACCAAAATGATGCAACGGCTGGGCCTTGTTTGCCTCTGGTTGTTGATGCTGGCGCCGGCGTTGCCGGCGGCCGATCACTTCATCGATGAGGGCATGATGGCCGCCATGGTGGCCGAGGACGGGGCGCTCCTCCAGGCCCGCATCCGGCCGCTGTCGCCCGAGGCCGACGAGCCGATCATCTTTGAGCTCGCCACCGACCCCGATTTCAATTCCCCCCGCCGCCTGGAGCCGGTCCAGGCCGGCCCGCTCACTGACCACATCGCCAAGCTGCGCGTCGACGGCCTCCAGCCCGCCACCCGCTACTGGGCGCGCCCCACCCGCGAGGTCGCCGGCGTCCGCAGCCTCGGGCGCGCGGCCACATTCCGCACCCTCGGCGGAGCCGCCGAGGAGCGTCCGCTGCGGCTGGCGATCATCACCTGCATGAACTACGCGTTCTTCATGGACGGCAACCCCCACGCCAAGCTCCCGCCCTATGCCGGCCCCGATAAGGAGCTGGGTTTCCCCGGCCTCGCCGCCGTGCTCGAGCGGCAGCCCGATTATTTGGTCGGCACCGGCGACAACGTCTACTTCGACCATCCGCGCGGTCCGCTCGCCGCCCGCACCGAGTCCGAGCTGCGCCGCAAATACCGCGAGATCTTCACCTTCCCGCGCATGATCGAGCTGCTGGCCGCCGTCCCCAGCTATTGGGAGAAGGACGACCACGATTTCCGCTATGACGATGCCGACTGGACCGGCGACGAGGAACCCAGCCCCGAGCTGGGCATCCGCATCTTCCACGAGCAGCTGCCGGTGGTCGACCCCGCCGACCCCGAGCCGGTCACCTACAACACCTGGCGGCTCAACCGCGACCTGCAGATCTGGCTCGTGGAGGGCCGCGATTACCGCTCGCCCAACAAGATGGAGGATGGACCCGAAAAGTCGATCTGGGGCGAGCGCCAGCGCCAGTGGCTGATGGAGACCCTCGCCGCCAGCGACGCGACCTTCAAGCTGCTGATCTCGGCCACGCCGATGGTCGGCCCCGACGACGCCCGCAAGTCCGACAACCACACCAACATCGGCGGCTTCCGCCATGAGCGCGACCAGTTCTTCGACTGGCTGCTGGCCAGCGGCATCGACTTGGAGCGCTTCGCGATCATCAACGGCGACCGCCACTGGCAATACCACTCGATCCACCCCACCGGGGTGCATGAGTTCTCCTGCGGCTCGCTGGTCGATCAAAACTCGCGGCTGGGGCGCGCGCCCGGCGACCCCGCCTCCACCGACCCCAAGGCCGAGATCGTGCAGCCCTACCTCCAGCCCGAGGCCAAGGGCGGGTTCATTGAGGTTGAGATCGCGCCCGCCACCGGCAACCAGCCGGCGCTCCAGACCATCCGCTTCTTCGACAGCACCGGCAAGCTCTACGAGGAGGTCATCCGCGGCCGGGGTGCCCGCTAGAGGCGGCTCGATTCACTGCCGGCACCTCATTCGGCATTCAGGAGCATTTAATGTTACAGCCTCCACTCGATCAACCGCCCGGGGTGGCCGCGTCGGGTTAAAATCAAACCCTCATGTCGGATAAAGTTGGCAGTGACGGGCGCTTGAAGTAAACTCCCCTCCGTCGGGGTGAGTCGCGATCATGGGCACACGGCGCTGGGGGGCACTCCCGGTCGCTTTTGTGTCCGTGACCGACTCTGTCGACCTCCATGGATGGGCCGGCTGACGAGCCCCACATGGGGCGGCGGCATGACCGGGATGAGTAGCGTGATTTCCCGGATCGACGGAAAAAAAGCGTTGCTCCGATGGGGCGGCAGATTCGGCGGCGGTGGCGAGGTCACGAGGCTCTCGGCCCTCTCCATTCCTTAAACTTAGGCTTGACAGAGGTCTGGCCTTACCTATGATAGGGAGCTATTGAGACCGGTGGCCGATCCTGCCTTGAAAATCTCAATGCGCGATCCGGGCTGTTGAGTTCATCATGGTTGGCTTGTCGGGCAACCTTCGTCCAGTATGTCAACCCAATCATCTGGTTGTTGAAGCAGGGAGGTTTGGAATGTTCCGGGACACAAGCACGGGAATGCGCCGGCTGGCATTCTTGATCGCATTCGCCGTCGTCGGTTGGAGTGGCATTGCAAGCGCCCAACTGGTCCGGCCGTTGGGGCTCGAGGACCTGGTTCAGGGTTCCGATGCCGTCATCGTCGCCAACTGCGTCGAGAAAAAAACGTCCGTCAAGAACGGCAACATCGTGACCAGCTACAAGCTCAAGGTCCAGGAACAATGGAAGGGCTCAGTCACCCTCAGCTCCGCCGGCGAACTTGAATTTGAGGAACTGGGCGGCTTTATCCCCAAGCTGGGCCTCACCCAGCACGTCGGCGGCATGGCCAACCTCACCGAGGGTGAGGACGTCCTGTTGTTCGCCCATGTGCCGGCGCCGCAGTCGGCCGCGCCCGCGCTTCAGGGGGTCCCCGAGGGTACCCAACCCACCATTTCACCCAGCAGCATTCGGATTGTCGGCCGCCAGCAAGGCCGTTTCACGGTGGTCCGCCACCCCGAGACCGGCGCCCAGATGGTCAGCCCCGTCGCGGTGCAGTCGATGCCCGGCTCGGTGCGCTCGCCGCTGCTCAACAAGCTTCAGGAGCTTGAGACGCGCCCGACCCTCTCGGCGGCACAAAGCGCCGATCAGGCCACGACGGGGCTGCTCCAGGGCGCCCGGCCGGTCGACCCGGGCGCCGATCGCGTGCGCTCACGGCTGGCCAGCCGGATCGAGCAGCACCAACGGCGCCTCGAGCAGCTTGAAGAGGTCGAGGGGCTTGAGCTCGGTGGCCAGGCCATTCGTCCGTTCGAGTCTCTCGATTCGGTGCGCGAGCGTGTGAAAAAAGTCGCGGCCAACCAGGCTCGGGCTGGCAAGCCCGACCGTGGCGCCCGCCCCTAGCGGCGTCGTCGCCGGTTCAAGGATGGTCAGGAATTCATGATTCAATTGGTGTGCATGTTGATTTCAGTCAATGCTGGGGACAGGATGGAAGAGATGGCCAGGATTTATTCGCGCCCGCTGATCGCGTTGCTCGTGAGCCTGTTGCTGCTGGGGTCGCTGCACGCGGGCGAGCCACTTTATTTCTTCTCGCTGGTCGAAAATGACCCCTCGACCCGCCTCGATGACGAGGCGCGGCCGGTCATGCTGCGCTGGCACGAGCAGATGTCGCCGCCGACCTTCTACTATAGCGAGATGGCTGGCAACATCATTCTGCCCGGCGTGATCTTCGAGAATGAGAACCAGCGGCCGAATGAGCCCGAGGTGCTGGCCTCCATCCAGCGGGCCATGCTGACCTGGAACAACTCGCGTTTCGGCGACTTCAGCTTCAATCCCACGGTCGCTCCCGTCTCGATGGCTCCGACCTATCCCCTCAACCGCTACTATATCCCGTGGGGCTCCGCGCTCGACGGCATCAACCTGATCTCCTTCATCGATGACACGGTTTTTTCCGATGATTCCTCGGTTGCGCAGACATCTTTTGCTTTCTTCAATCGCGACCTGAAGGCATCTGACATGATGCAGTTCTGGGAATACTCACCCCGTGTCATTGACGCCAGTCACTCCGGTCAGACCACCTCGCCGATCGTGACCTTCGACTTCGATGGCGATGGTTTTTTCGACATCTTTATCCCCTACCTGGACTATAAAGCCGGCCATCTCTTCGACACCGATATCATGGTGAACCCCGGCAATACGCAGTATCTTCGTGCCTGGCCCGAAAACTATGAAGACATTCCGATGGCCGACCGCGCTGATGTCCTCGGCAGCCTCGATATTCAAATGATCATGACGCACGAACTGGGCAACGTTGCCGGCTTGGGCAATTCGCTCATTCACGATTCGGTGATGAACCCCTTTTATGAGCCCGCCACCAGCATGTTCCCTTCAGATCCCTATCGTCGCCGCGTCCTTGCTTTCGATGATGAAATGACGATGGGCGTGGCCCATGGCTCCTTCCCGGCTGAGAGCGCCTCCATCAGTGGCTACGTCTATGAAGGCGCGCTTTTGGATAGTACTTTTGTAAATGATCTGACGGACCTTTTCGTGACCCAGGCCCCCGTCTTCCTCATGGTTCGCCCCGATCAGCTCGCCCAAAGCTCCTGGCTCAATTGTGGCCGGTCCGTGGAGCTGAATCTTCCCCATCCGGATGATACCGATTCGATTCCGATCGTGCCCAACGCCAGTCAAGGCACCTGGCGCGCCGTCGCTCATGTGCTGACCGGCAACAACGTCTCGCTGCCGGTCTCACCCGGCGACGAAATTTTCTTCCCCATTCAAGGTTTGGACCTTGAGGACCCCAGCCATACTGGCGGCAACCCGATCTTCGGAGAGATGCCTGGCTTCACCGACCGCATCCTCGAAGAATTGCAGATGGACTCTTTTTACAGGATTCCAGGGCTGCCGGCCACGGATGACACGGGTCTGCCGATCCAATACGCGTTGATGTTAGGCCTGGTTTCGCCAGTCGATGAAGAAATTGATATGAACGTCTCGGTCAATGCCGTCCATTCCCTCCTTGCCGAACTCGAGGTCTATCCCCCCGAGTTCTACGGCGGCCTGCGTTCGCCGGTGCCCCTGGGTGATGGCTCGGCCCTGGCGTTGATCAATTATCAGGACAACCAATTCGAGAACAACTTTATCACGGTTGAAGTCGATCAGGCCGGCCGGATCGCCGGCGCCATTAATGATGGGCCTGCGATCCTTTCTGGTTTCCAGCAAGGCCCGCGCTCGTTCATCAACATCGCAACCCCCACCGGCACCTTCACCAATCGCGTTGGCATGGTCGGTATGCCGGTCGAGGCGGTGATGATCGACGACATTAACAAGTCCGCAACGGGCGTCTGGCAGCGCAACAATAATTTCTCGCTGCGCCAGCGCATCACGCTGTCACCGCAGGGTGGCCAAAATGGCATTCCCGCCGGCATGCGCGTCTCCTATGCGCTCACCAATAGCAACCCCAACGAGCCCGCCACCTTCTCGCTGCGTCAGGTGCTTGACGCGGTCACCTTTGGTCGTGAAAACCCCATCTATGCCATCGATGGCCAGCCGATCGAGCGTGAAATCACCCTGAGCGGCACCGAGGTGCCTCGCGAACTGCACTACCAGAGCACGCTCAATGAGCCGATCTTCAAGAATCATATCACGCTGCGCGGCAGCGGCCTGACCCCGCCGGACCGTCTGCTGGTCGGCCGCCTGAGCCGTCTGGGCGGCGACATCGCCGAACCGGGTGCCCAGTTGATCGGCCCCGATGCGACGAGCCTTGATACCGGTGTGGCGCTGGTCTGGGATAACATCACGCTGGGCCCGCTCGAAACCGCCAATGTTGCCTTCATCGTCGGCTTCTTCAAGCCCGGCCAGCTCCTCGATGGTTTTGCCGACATCGAGGTCAATCTCTTCAACCAGATCATCGGCGGCAACGACGACTTTATGCAGGTCGAGCCCCTGACGCTCGAGCCCGGCCAGCATCGGGACAACGTCGACATCTACACCAACACCGGCATTGCGGCTGAGGGCGCGGCCCAGACGGTCGACCCCGAGGATGCCTCCGGCTATCCGCTCCAGCTTGTCGCCTCCGGCGATGCCTTCCCCTTCAGCGACAACATTTTCATCACCGGCGCCCTCGGCGACATCGACAACGATGGCGACCAGGATGTCATTGCCTGCGGCTACGGCGGTGGCGCCGATCCGATATCCGGCATGATCAACCGGGTCTACCTCAATGAGCAGCGGATCGAGCCCGATGGCACGATCACCACCTTCTTCCGCGATGTCACCTTTGGCGAGGACGGCATCCCCGGCACCGTGCTCGACCGGATCAAGGGTCGTCAGCCGGCGCAGGATCCCAAGGATGGCTGGGTCTATTCCCCGGCCCCCGCCAACAAGACCGTCGGTATCGCCTTGGCTGATTTCAATAACGACGGCTGGCTCGACATCTACTTTTCCAATCAGGATGCTCCCGACCGTTTCTATCTCAATGAAGGAGAGGCAAATCCCGGCTTCTTCATCGACCAATCCCAGCAATGGGTCCCCGGGCTGCTCAACTTCCCGCTGGATACCAAGTACGACTATCCCAGCCGTGTTGCCGCCGGCGATATCGACAGCGATGGCGACATGGATCTGATCATCAGCCTGTTTCAGCCCTCCACCGACTGGCTCGGCACGCCGGCGTGGATCGATACCGATCCGGCTTGGACGCCGACGACTCAGCCCGACGGGTGGCCCACCGACAGCGCCGACTTCTTCAGCATTCCGCTCGTCTTCACCGAACGAGTGCTGATCAATCAGACCAACCAACCAACCTATGCCATCCGTCCCCAGGGCAATTATTTCGTCGATGAGACCCTGGGCGCCGACGATCTGTTCGGCACGGTCTATAACCTGCAGGCTGCGGTTGATGATTTTGGCTCCGTGATGCTCTATTCCTGGGAACCGGCTGACCTGGACCGCATGCCGCCGGTTTTCCCGCCCATGGTGACCTATCCCCCCACCAGCCCCCCGTCGCTGGTGGATTCACCGCAGGCCAACGTCGCCTGGGAACCGCGGCTGGCGCCGATGTTCAGTGGCGGCGGCCTCGACCTGGCCTCATTCCGGCCCTTGCGGACCTATACACCCAGCTCCGGCATCGTGCCCGATACGAGCGATCCCTCGGGTGAGTATCCCTTTGCTTCGATCATCAACGGGTCGGCGATCCGCGGACCGGCCACGCTGCCCGAGTATGGCTTCGACCAGGGTTATTTCCGCAACCTGGACCTGTTCACCAATGACAACGCCCCGCTGCCGATCAACAGCGCCGGGCCTGACTATATCCATGTGCAACCTGACGGCATTTCCGACGGTTACTTCGCCTGTGTCAATTATGTGAACAATTACCCGCCCCCGCCGTTTAATCGCGATGATGTCCGCACCTTCTCACGCCTGCCCGGCCTGCAGGTCACCGGTTTCTTCGATGGCGATGGCAATTGGGTGGCCACCGGGACAATGGCGACCAGTACCATCCGCGGCCTGTTTGCCTATCGAATGGAGGGCACGGCGTTCATTTACGACGCCAACCCGCTGTTCATCGGCATGCCGCAGGGTAGCCCGTTCCACGAGGGTGGCATCGACCCCATCCCCGACCACACCCAGTCCTGGACCGGCGTGATCGACGATTGGGAGTACCTGGGTGCGCCCACGGCCTTCGTCGCCGCTGATAACGACACCGGTCCCTTCTATATCCACGCCACCTCCAGCGGCGCGCGCCGTAACCAGCCCTGGAGCGGTTATGTCGGCTTCTCGGGCGTGGCCAACGAACTCATCGAAAATGTCATCGATACCTATCCTTACGGCACTATGGGCAACGGCCCGGGGATTGAACCGGCCTGGGTCTCCCGCGCGATTGCCGGTCCCGGCGAGCTTGCTTTTGATTATGGTGAAGCCTATGGCTCCGTCTCGGGTGACTTCAACCGCGATGGCAATCAGGATATCTTCATCGCCACGACCTCGCAGATCGGTATCTCCAACAGCGATCCGCTGGGCTTCTGGATCGTGGGTCAGCCGGCCCGTAACCTGCTCTTCCTCAACCACGGCTTCGGGTTCAATGATGAGGCCCAGCCGACACGTTATCCCGAGGCGCTTGGCTCGGTCATCGGTGAGGATCATTTCAGCATGGATGCCAAGGCCGGCGACGTCGACAACGATGGCGACATCGACGTGGTCGTGTTCAACGCCAATGCTCCGATCGAGCTGCTGATCAACACCACATTCGACCGCAAACCGCCCAACCTGAGCGACCGCACCGACGCAAGGATGTTCTATGACTCCAGCCAGACGATTCTGCCGCCCCATTATGGCGGCCTGATCGCCCCGCCCTTCGAGTTCATCGATCTCACGGGCGTCACGATGCGGACCTCGGTGGCCGACCTCAACATGGACGGCCGTCCAGACCTGCTCAGTGCCGAGGGTGGTTCCTTCACACAGGCGGGCGACTTCTCCCGCATCCTGATCCATGGCGGCGAGCCGATGCACTCCGGCCAGAAAGTCTACCGCCCCTTCCGTGGCGCCTATCCACCGCCGGCCGTCGATGTGCTGGTCGGCTATCCCGACAATGGCCTTGGGACGATCGGCGAGCGGGCCTATAACTTCGACATCGTCACCGGCGATGTCGACAACGACGGCGATCCCGACGTGCTGCTGGTGCGCTCGGAGCCGGCCAACAGCGATAACCCGCCGCGGCTTTACATCAATCAAGACTCCGATGTGAAGCGCTTCAATACCTGGCCTGATCCCGATCAGCTCGGCGACGGCCTGCTGGCTCAGGCGGGTGACCATCAGTGGCCCAACCTGCAGATGCCGATCCCGCCATCGGCAGATAACCTCAACCTGAAGCGTCAGGGGCGGCGTGGTGCGTTTGCCGACCTTGATGGCGATGGCAATGTCGATGTCATCCTGGCCAACGCCCGCTCCGATTCTGGCGCGCCCAATGTTATCCTGATGAATCGCCCTGGCGACTCCGGCTTCAGCTTCACCGATGAGACCGAGCTGCGGCTGCCGTTGAGCCCCGACGGCCTCATCGGTGTCCTTGACTCCACCAACGACATGGTGGCGGGCGATTTCGACCATGACGGCGATGTCGACATCATCTTTGCCAATGCGAGCCTTGATACGGCGCCCATCGGCTTCCGTTTCATGGTCAACAATGGTCAGGGCTTCTTTACCGACGACGATCCGACATTTGCCGCCCCCGACGACCAGCGGCGAATCCCCAAGTTCCTCGGGCTGGTGCCGCGCGGCATCGTCGCCGCCGACTTCGACGGCCTGGGCGAGTGGACCGAGGACGTCAACGGCAACGGCCATCTCGATCCGGGTGAGGACCTCAACGGCAATGGCGTCATCGACTGGATCGACAAGCCCTCCGAAACCGAGGACCTCAACGGCAATGGTACCCTTGATCCGGGCGAGGATGTCGGCATCATCGGGCCCGACGGCACCCTGATCGGCGCCGGCAATGGCCAGATCGACCGTCATGACCGCAACGGTGACGGGATTCATACCGCCTACCGCGACGGCGCCTGGGAGGGCTCGCTCGATCTGTTCATCTCCTTTGGGCCGCGTCAGATCGGCTCCACCGAGGGTGAATACAACCGGCTGTTGATCAATGACCCGACCAACACCCGCCCCGGTTACTTCCAGGATCAGACCTTCCTGCGCTTCGGCCAGGACCTGACCCCGGATCCTTCCGCCGGCGTCGCCGTGGGCGATATCGACCTCGATGGGGACCTTGACATCGTCGTCGCGCAATTGGTGGGCGGCAATCAGCGCCGCTTCGTCAAGATCTGGGAGAATGTGCGCGGCACGGTTCAGGGCCAAACTCATCAGGGCTTCTTCCGCGACGTCACATACGAGGTGCCGCAATCCAACAGCACGCGTGTCTTCCTGACAGAAGAGGACCTCGCCCTCGGCATCCCCGATAACCTGACCGGCTGGGCCACCGACGTCGCCCTGCTGGACCTGGATGGCGATGGTGACTTGGACATGCATGTCTCGCTGATGGGCACGATCGAGAACATGGTCCCGGTCGGCGCGACCAACCTGTTCTTTGTCAACCGCCTGATCGGCGACAACTGGAACGCGGTGCGCAACCGGCCGCTGGTCAACTCCAGTCCGCGCGTCACCGGCCTCAGCCCCCGTGGGGCCAGCCGCGGTCAGTCCGCCGAGGTCACGGTCTACGGCTTCAACTTCCTGCCGGGGGTGGAGCTCGACTTCGGCCAGGGTGTCGTGGTTCAGTCCATCGAACGCATCGATGAGCTCAACGTGCGCGTCACGCTGCAGATCGATGGGGCGGCCATGCTCGGCCCGCGTCAGGTCACCGTTCGCAATCTCAGCGGTGGTTCCACCTCGACCAAGGCCGGCATGTTCAGCATCTATGACACCGAGCTGATCAACCCAATCGGTCAAAACAGCACCGGCCCCGACTGGCTGACGCTCGAATAAACCGATTCGACCATTGAAACAACCGCGGCCGGCGCGATGGGCTCCAGACCCATCCGCCGGCCGCGCCTCTTTTTGTGCGTTGCACACTGAGTTTGAATGAGATATAAAGCTGTGGCGGGGTTGGGCGCGGGGGATGCGCCTGCGCTGGCGTCGATTCGTATGCCTCACCCTGCTTATCAAGCCGCTTCCGTGTTGGACCGATAGAAGGATTATGATGATGCGCCCTTTATTCACCCTCTTGCTGCTGGCCGTGCTCATGGTGGCACCCCGCGGCGCCGCCGCCGATCTGCCACCTGAATTCATGCCCTCCAGCGAGGTCCGCGTCGGCATGGTCGGCGAGGGCCGCACCGTCTTTCATGGTTTTGAGGTCGAGAGCTTCAAGGTCACCATCCTCGGCGTTGAGCACAACGCCATGCCCGGCTCCAACCTGATCATCGCCCGGCTCGAGGGCCCGATGCTCGAGCAGCACGGCGTCGTCGCCGGCATGAGTGGCTCGCCCGTCTTCATCGACGGCCGCCTGATTGGCGCCGTCGCTTATGGCTGGTCCTTCTCCTACAACCCGATCTGCGGCATCACCCCCATCGAGTCGATGTGGACCGTCTGGGAAAACATCGGCCGCCCCGGCGTCAGCAAGGGCAAGCGTCCAGACGCCAGTCGCATCGCCGGCGTCGCCGCGTGGGACTGGGAACGTGACTGGACCGCCTTCGCGACGTTGATCGAGGGCCGGGCCGCCCCCGAGTCCCTCGCGCTGCGCCCGCGTCTGCCGGCCTTGGCCGGCGTGGAGGGCGAGTTGCGCCCCCTTTGGGCCCCCTTGTTCGTCTCGGGTGCCTCCCCGCGCGTCGAGCAGCGCCTGCGTGGCTTCCTCGCCGCCCGCGGCATGGAGCTGATCGGGGCCGGCCCGATGGGTTCGGGCGGGGGCGCGGGCAACGATCAGCCGGCTCCGCCGATTGAGGCCGGCTCGGCCCTTGGGGTTCCGCTGATGACCGGCGACATGACCCTCTCCGGCGTCGGCACCGTCACCTGGCGCGAGGGCGATCGCCTGATCGGCTTCGGCCACCCGATGTTCTTCGACGGCGCGTCTGCCGTGCCGATGTCCGCCGCCTGGATCATCGGCTTCATGCAGTCCTACCAGCACAGCTTCAAGCTCTCCGAGGTCCGCGAGATCGTCGGCACCATCGATCAGGACCGCCTCTTTGCCATCGGCGGCCGCTTTGGCGACAGCCCCCCCTATATCCCGCTGCGCGTGCGCATCGCCGGCGAGGCGGCCGGCATCCCCAGGGAATACAACTTCCGCTGCTGGAAGAATCCCGACTACCTCCCGTTTCTCTCGCTGGTGGCGATCGAACAGGCCTATTCCGGCTCCGTGGCCGAGGGCGGCGAGATGACCCTCGAGGCGAGTTACGACATCGAGCTGGCCGATGGTCGCCGCATCCGCAAGCGAAATTTCAGCTCCGCCCAGGCCCAGGTCATCACCCCCACCCTGCGCTCGCTGATGTTCGACATGTTTGCCCTGCTCGGCAATCCCTTCCGCGAGGCCGATATCGTCTCGGTTGATGTCACGCTCGAGGCGCGCTCGGGGATGCTGCGCCAGCAGGGCCTGGTCGGCCTCACCGCCACCCATAGCCATTACCGCCCCGGCGACACCGTTCAGCTCGAGGCTCGCCTGCTCCCCTGGCGCGGCCCCGAGTTCACCCATCCCATCCAGCTGGAGCTGCCCGCCGATATCGCCCCCGGTTCCTATGTCATTCATCTGACTGATGCCGCCGCCGCCCAGCAGGTTGAACGGACCAATGCCCCCGGCCCCTTTGCTCCGCGCACCTATGAGGACGTGCTCGACTTGGTCGACGTCGTCGATCTGCCGGCCGATGAGCTGCGCCTCTACCTGTTCGAGCCGGCTCATGACCTGGTCCTGCAGGGCAAATCGCTCGCCGGCATGCCGGGCTCGATGCAGGCGCTGGTTCGCGGCACCGCGCTGCCCCAGGTCCAGCAGCAGGCCGTTGGCCGTCGCCTCGACCGGCGTCTGCTGCGGATGGATGCCCCGACCTACGGCGCCGCCACGGTCACCATTGAAGTGGCCGCCCACATTAACAATTGATCCGCCCGCGGCTATCCGGCCGCCTCTCCGTTGAACGGCGCGCAAAGCCGAAAGGAAAGCTGACTTGATTCACTCGATCCTCACCCGCATCCTGCCGACCCTGGCTCTGTTGTTGGCGATTCCAGCAGCGGCCGTCCAGACCAGTTCCGTCCGCGATGACGACGCCGCCGCCTTCGATCAGGGCGAACTGACCTCGGTGGCCTTGACCTCTGACGGCTATCTGGTCCCATCCTATGAGCGCCGCCAGGTCGGCCCCAGTGGCAGCGAGATCATCTGGGACATGGTCGAGGAGGAGTCCGGCGCCGTCCTCTGCGCCACCGGTCACTCCGGCCGTCTGGTGCGCGTGATCGACGAGAATACCAGCCAGACCGTCGCGACCCTCGACCAGCCCCAGCTGACCTCGCTCCTGCGCCTTGGTGATGGCTCCACCCTGATCGGTGCCGCCCCCGGCGCGACCATCTATCGGCTGGGGGTCGATGATCAGCTGACCACTTGGACCCAGCTCGATGCCGCCTTCATCTGGCGCATGGCCCTTGACGCTCAAGGCAACGTCTGGGCCGCCACCGGTTCCGATGGCCGCCTCTTCCGCCTGCGCGAGGAGGAAGGCGCCGTTCAGTCCACGCTGGTCCACGATTCCGATTCCGCCAACCTGCTCGACCTCTGGATCGATCGCACCGGCCTCATTGGTCGCGCCGGTTTGCTTTATGTGGCCGGCCAGGACCCGGGCCTGCTCTACCGCGTCGACCCCGCCCGGCCCGAGCAGGTCGAAGTCGTCTTCAACTCCGAGGCCGAGGAGATTCGCGCCCTGCTGCCGACCGCCGATGGTCTGGTCCTGGCCCTCAACACCGAACGCGCCCCCACCCCCCAGGCGCTCCAGTTGACGATGCGGATGGCCGGCCAGCAGGCCGCCGCCGCCCAGGCCGCATCCCAGTCCCCCTCGACTCCCGAGGGCGGGCGCGACATGAGCCGGGTCTTCGCCCCCGCTCGCGAGCGTTCCTATGGTCAGCCGCGCAGCCAGGTCGTGCTGCTGGACCGTGCCGGCTACTCGCGTGTGCTCTGGACCGCCTCCGAGCGTCCGATCCACGCCCTGGCGGCCGCCCCGGGTGGCGGCGTCCTGGCGGCGGCGGGCAATCAGGGTCGGCTTTTTAAAATTTCCATGGATGGCCAGCATGCGTTGGTTGCCGACCTGCGCGAGGAATACCTCGTCCGCATGCTCGATACCGGCGGGCGCTATCTCATTGGCGCGGCCCGCAATGGCGTCGTCTACGAGATGAGCCGCGAGCGCGCGGCCGAGGCCATCTTTGTCTCGCGCCCGATCGATGGCCGCGTCCCCGTTCGCTGGGGCGCCTTCCATTGGCATGGCCGCATCGGCGCCGGTCAGGAGGCCCAGGTCCAGTTCCGTACGGGCAACTCCGGCGACGCCGAATCCAGCCTCTGGAGCGATTGGAGCACCAAGAGCGAGGTCCGGCCCCACCAGCCGGCGCGCATGCCTGACCGGGTCGCGCGTTATGCCCAGTATCGCCTGACGCTGCGCCAGCAGCCCGGCAGCCCTGAGCCTGTGCGGATGGACCACGCCGAGCTCTTCTTCATCGAGCCCAACCGTCCCCCCCGCGTCAGCAACATCAAGGTTGATACTGCCGGTCAGCCCGGCGCCCGGCCCGCTCAGCCCTCATCCAATTCGGGTTCCTCCGCAGCCCCCCGCCCCCCCGGCGCGCCTTCGGCGGGCGGCAGTCCGCCGGCCGCCGGCGCCACCGCGCCGCGCGAGGCCCGCTCCAACACCATGACCTATCAGGTCGGTTGGGAGGCCGGCGACCCCAACAATGATACCCTCCAGTATGAGCTGTGGTTCCGTGGCGAGGAGGAATCCAATTGGAAGCTCATCGCCGACAAGCTCACCGCCACCAAGCAGCCCCTGACCACGGCCATGACCGCTGACGGCCGCTATCGCTTCAAGGTCATCGCCTCCGACGCGCTCGCTAATCCCCCTGGCAACGGCCTGACTCACGAGGCGATCTCCGAGATGGTCGTCATCGACAATACCCCTCCGATCATCGACGAACTGCGCGCCCAGGTGCGCGGCCGCACCGCCGAAATCAGCATGGTGGTCCACGATGCCGTCTCGCTGGTTGCGGCCGTCCAGTTCGACCTCAACAATGGAGACAGCTATCCGTTGCTGCCGGTCGATGGGCTGCTCGACCAGTCGCGCGAGCGCTTTCAGTTCGAGCTGCCCGATCTGGAGCCCGGCGAGCAGGTCGTCACCATCGCCGCCACCGATCGCGAAGGCAACACGGCCGTTAGAAAAATTGTCTTCACGATCCAGTAGCCCGCACGAGATCATGGCTAATCTCGCTGTCATTCTGTAAACTGTTTGCCGACTGATCTGGATCAAATAACGAAAGGTGGCATCGGGCGAGATGGCAAACTTCCTTGTGACCGGCGGGGGCGGATTCATCGGCTCCAATATCGTTGAGGCGATGCTGGCGCGCGGCGATTCCGTGCGTGTGCTTGACAATTTCGCAACCGGCAGGCGCGAGAACCTCGAGCCGATGCTCGACCGCATCGAGCTGATCGAGGGTGATCTGTGCGACCCCGAAGCCTGCCGCCTTGCCGTCGACGATATCGACTACGTCCTTCATCAGGGAGCCTTCCCCAGCGTCCAGCGCTCGATCGACGACCCCCTCATGACCAGCGAGGTCAACCTGATGGGCACGGTCGGCATCCTCACCGCCGCCGCGCGCGCCGGCGTCCGGCGCCTGGTTTATGCCGCCTCCAGCTCGGCCTACGGCGACCAGCCCAAGCCGGTCAAGGATGAGTCGCTGCTGCCCGCCCCGCTCTCGCCCTATGCCGCCGGCAAACTCGCGGGCGAATACTTCTGCCAGGCCTTCAGCCAGTCGCTGGGCTTGCAGACCGTCTGCCTGCGCTACTTCAATGTCTTCGGCCCGCGCCAGGACCCATCGAGCGAATACAGCGCCGTGATTCCGCTGTTCGTGACGGCGGTCCTCGCCGGCCGCCAGCCCACCATCTACGGCGACGGCGGCCAGACGCGCGACTTCACCTTCGTCGAGAACAACGTGCGCGCCAATATCCTCGCCGCCACGGTCGACCGCCCGGTCGCCGGCCGCGTCTTCAACATCGCCAGCGGCGCCGCCTTCTCGCTGCTCGACCTGCTGGCCGCCATCAACGAGACCCTCGGCACCAGCGTCGAACCCATCTTCGCCCCCGCCCGCAAGGGCGATGTCCGTCACTCGCTGGCCGACATCAGCCAGGCCCGCGAACATCTCGGCTTCGAGATCAGCGTCGACTTCAGCGAAGGCATCCGCCGGACGATTGCCTGGTACAAAGCCAACGCCGAATCCTGGGCCGCCAAGGCGTGAGATAAATTGAATCCCGGGTCTCTCACAAAGCCACGACGCCACATAGCGTGCTCACGCCCCTAGTGGCTGTCTTCGTGCTTCGTGGCTTTGTGAGAGATCCTCCTCTTCGCTTTTCTATTTTCTTTTCGCCCCCGGAGATCCTCATGACCTGCTCCTTTGAGCTTGTGCTACCGCGCCGAATCGTCTTCGCTGAAGGCTCGATTGAGCAGGTCGGCTCCCTGGCGGCGACTCTCGGCCGCCGCGCCGTGCTGGTGACCGGCCGCCGCTGGCTGGCATCCTCGGGCCATCTGCCCCGGCTCGAGCAAGCTCTGGTCGAGGCCGGCCTTATCTTCCAGCGCATCGCCGCCGAACCCGAACCCACCTGCGAGCATGTCGAGGAGCTGCTGCTCGAGTTGAGGCGCTTCAATGCCGACTGCGTCATCGCCATCGGCGGCGGCAGCGTGATCGACGTCGGCAAGGCGCTCGCCATCCTGCTGGCCAACGAGGGCGGGCCGATGGACTACATCGAGGGCGTCGGCCACGGCCGCCGCTTCGAGCGCCCCGCGCTGCCGGTCCTCGCCGCCCCGACCACCGCCGGCACGGGCGCCGAGGCCACCCGCAATTCCGTCCTCGGCAACCGCGCCCGCACCTTCAAGAAAAGCATCCGCGACGACAGCATGATTCCCGCCATCGCGCTGGTCGACCCGGCGCTGCTGGCGGATTGTCCCGCCGACGTCGCCGCCGCCTGCGGCATGGATGCCCTCGCCCAACTGCTCGAGTCGCTGCTCTCCCGCCGCTCCGCTCCGCTGACCGATGCGCTGGCGCGGCGCGGACTCGAGGGCGCGGCCCTGCTCGAGGATTTTGTCCGCGATTCAGCCGACTCTCACGCCCGCGCCGAGATGGCCTTGGCGAGCCTGCACAGCGGCATCTGTCTCGCCAACGCCGGCCTGGGTTCGGTCCACGCGCTGGCCTCGCCGCTGGGCGCCCGTTTCCCGGCCCCGCATGGTGCCGTCTGCGCCGCTCTTCTGCCGGCGGCGGTCGAGCTCAATGCCCGTCTCGCCCGTGAGCGCGGCCAGGAAGATGTTCTCGAAAAATACGCCTTTGCCTGGCGCGTGCTTGGCGACTGGGGTGATCAACCGATCTCGGCCGATCCCTTTGCCGCCGATGACCCGACCGAGCTGATCGACTCCCCCTTCGAGTCGGCCCTCGCGCTCGCCCGCCACCTCGCGCGCCTGCGTCAGGAGCTCGGCATCCCCGGCTTGGCCGCCTGGGGCGTCATCCCCGCCGATTTCGACGCCCTCATCAAGGACGCCGGCCCCGGCAATCTCGCAACCAATCCGGTCGAGCTCGACCACGACGATCTGGCCTCACTCCTGGCGGCCGCACTATGATGTTCGGTGACGCCCATGCCGCTTGACCCGCCGCCACCGCCGCCCCCCGGCCGCCCTGCCGCGATCCATTTTCTCCTGCTGGCGGGCATCGTGCTGCTGGCCGCCGTGCTGCGCCTGGCCGATCTCGACGGCCGCCCCGCCGGGCTGTTCCGCGACGAGGTCGAGAAGGGCTACAACGCCTGGGCGCTGGCCACCAGCGGTGGCGTCATCGAGTTCACGATGGATCGCCAGCCGCCGCTGCGCTGGCGCACCTGGCCCTGGATGATCGATGTCATGGGCTCACCGACCTCGGCGATCTACCAATATGCCTCGATCCCGTTCGTGCGCCTGGGCGGGCTGAGCGTCGCCACCACGCGCATGGCCGCCGCCGTGGCCGGCACGCTCGCCGTGCTGGCCGTCGGGCTGCTTTTCATGCCTGCGTGGGGGGCGGGGCCGGGGCTGGCGGCGGCGCTTTGGCTGGCGCTCTCGCCGTGGCACCTGGTCCTCAGCCGGTGGGCGCTCCAGAGCAGTTTCGTGCCGCTCTTGATGGCGCTGGTGCTGGCGGGGCTGTGGGGCGCCCAGCTCCGCCGTCCGTGGGGCTGGCCGCTGGTTGGCGCCGCCCTCGGCTGGCTTTTTTATGCCTACTCGGGAGCGCAACCCCTGGTGCTGGCGTGGGGGCTGGCGCTGGCCTTGATCTACCGGCGCGCGCTCCTGCGCGGTGGCTGGCCGCTGGTCGCCGGCGCCGTCTTGTTCCTCATCCCGGTCGTGCCGACGGTCCTCGCCACCCTGGCGCCGGGCGGCGCCGCGCGCCTCGGCGCCGTCGCGATCTGGAGCGATCCGGCAGCCACTCCGGGCGGAGTCCTGCTGCGCTTCATCACGAACTACCTTGCCCACCTCGACCCGCGCTTCCTCTTCTTCAGCGGCGATTTCAATCCGCGCCATGGCCTCTCGGGCGCCGGCCAGCTCAACCCTCTCGACCTCATCCTGCTGCCCGTGGGCCTCGTCTGGACGCTCCGGTTCCGGCGTCCTCTGGCGTGGGCCCTGCTGGCCGCCTGGCTCTGCGCGCCGCTGCCGGCCGCCATCACGACCGAGGTCCCTCACGGCCTGCGCGCCTATGGCATGGCGCTGCCCTCGGCCGTCTGGGGTGGGGCGGGATTATGGCTGGTCGCTGGCTGGATCGGTCGGCGCAGCCGTCGCGTCTTCGGGATTCTGGTCTGGCTGGCGGCCTTGGCTGCGTCGGCAAGCCTCGTCGCCCGCTACTGGACGGCCATGGCCGGCGATCCTCTTGCCCTGGTGGCTTATGAGGCCGGTCAGCGCCGCGCCTGGGAGCAACTCGCCGCCGAGAAAACCCCCGCCCAGCGCGTCTTCATTGGCTCCTTCGCGACCTATGCCCCTTATTATCACCTCTTCTTCATGCAGGTGCCCCCACGCGAGGCCGCGGCCCGCGGTCTTGAGCCCGGCGGCTTCTACTATTTCGATCAGGAGTCCACCGAGCTGGCCACCGTCGCCAATGGCATGGCCCCCGGCGATTGGCTGGTCTTCCCCGTCACTCCGATCCCCGAAGGTTGGCCCGCCGACGCGATTGCCGCCGGCCGCCCCCTGCTCACCCCCGCCGAAGCCCGCCGCCTGCGCGAGAACTGGATCCTGCTCTGGCAGAAACCTGCAGAATAGAGCTGTTGCCGAAAGTAAGTGCCGAATTGCGGTCGAGCGAGAGCAAGGATCAAGGGTTCCGCAAGCGCAGGCATAGCAGCGCTATTCCGAGCATTGCGGGAGCCTTCAGCCGCCGCTCGCAGCCGGCAGCAAACGGCAATGACTTTTGGCAATTGGTCTAACCCTCATTCTTTCATGCGCTGATAGGCCGCCAGCGCGCGCCTCTGCGCCGCCCGCCTGTCCACCAGCGGCTTCGGATAATTCTCGCCCAGCCGCACGCCCGCGCGCGTCAGCTCCGCCGCCGGGGCCTCCCACGGCGCATGAATCCAACGCGCCGTCAGCCCCGCCAACTCGGGCAGCCAACGCCGCACATAATCCCCCGCCGGATCGAATTTGCGTCCCTGCAGCACCGGATTGAAGATCCGGAAAAATGGGGCGGCATCGGCCCCGCAGCCGGCCACCCATTGCCAGCCGAGCGTGTTGTTGGCCAGGTCCGCATCCACCAGCGTCTCCCAGAACCAGCGCGCCCCCTCCGTCCATGGCACCAGCAGGTCCTTGACCAGCAGCGAGGCCGCGACCATCCGCACGCGATTATGCATCCAGCCCGTCGCCGCCAATTGCCGCATCCCCGCATCGACCAGCGGAAACCCCGTCCGGCCGGCGCGCCATGCCGCCAGCGCCCCCGGGTCATCCTGCCACTCCAGCCGCGCAAACTGCGCGCGCAGCGGCTCGGTCGGTGTCGCCGGGTAGGCCGCCAGCAGGTGATGGGCAAACTCGCGCCACGCCAGCTGGCGCAGGTAAGCCTCCGCCCCTTGCGTCAGTCCCGGGCGAGGGGAGAGATCCTCCCGCCGCCGCACCTCGTGCCACAGCCGCCGCGCCGATATCTCTCCCCAGTGCAGGTGCGGCGACAGGCGCGAGGTCCCATCGCGATCCGGCCGCTCGCGCCCCTCGGCATAATCCGCCAGCGCATCCTCCAGGAACGCCGCCAGTCGACTCCGCGCCCCCGCTTCGCCCGGTTGCCAGTGTTCATCCACTCCATCGCGTTTTTTGAGCCCCAGCTCCCCTAGCTTCAGCGACCTTGGCCACCGCTTCGGCGCAGGCAGCGCCGCCGGCTCCGCAAGTGGTTCATCCGGCCCTCCCATCCGCTCCAAGGCCCGCCAATAGGGGGTAAAGACCCGGTAGGGACCGCCCTGCCCGGTGCGCGGCTCATCGGGCTCGTGCAGCAAGGCCGCCTGAAAGGTCTGCACCTCAATCCCCACCGCGCGCAGCTCGGCCTCGACCGCCGCGTCGCGCGCCGCCGCGGCCGGTTCCGGTAGCCGGTTCCAAAAAACCGCCCCCGCCCCGCTCTCCCGCGCCAGCTCGATCAGGCTCTTGGCACTTGGTCCGCGCCGCAGGATCAGGCGTGACCCGCGCTTCGTCAGTTCGTCCGCCAGCGCCGCCAGCGACCGCCCCAGCCAATCCTGCGCCGCCGCCCCCGGCGCCCATTCGCCCTCCTCCTCTGGTGCGTGCACAAACACCGGCACGACCGTCCCCCTGCCCGCCGTCGCCGCCAACGCCGGCTGGTCGTCCAGCCTCAAGTCGCGCCGCAGCCAGACGATGTTCACTTCCGTCCTGTAGGTGTTTAGCGACATTCTGCCGACCCGTTGATCCTCCGGAAGTCCCTGTCCAAGCCAAGAAACAGCTTAAATCCTTGCCGTCCTTGCCGGCCACATAAGCCCCGGCAGGGGCGAAACATCACGAGCCCCGGGCGTGAGCCCGGGGTTTGCGGCCAATGAAGATTCACAAGCCCCGGCAGGGGCGACACTTTGTTCGAGAGCAGCTTGTGGTGTCGCCGCTGCCGCGGCTTAGCGGCTCCGCCAGCCGCGGCGTGTATGCCCACTCCGCCAAACACATGCTCCGCCATTGCGTTTCCCCCCCCACCTATCCAATTCATTCAACTCACTCGCCCATATTGTATCTCATTCCCCAACTCCGATCCGCCTCCGGGCTTGGATAACTTTGCGCTTCCTCTGCGTCCTTCGCGCCTTTGGGGTTCAATATCTATGAATTATTCTTGCGGCCCGTCCCCCGCTCGCGCAGACTGGCCTTCGGTGAACGCCACTTATTCCCTCTGGAGTGACGCGTGCTGGCCAGGCGTTTCCCATTTCATCCCCCCCTCTTGCTGATGCTGGCGGCGCTGGCTGGTCGCGCGATCTTCCTGCCCTTCAGCCAGGGCGCCTATACCGACGGCATCCTCGCCATCGAGACCTTCCGCTTCGGCCTCAGTTATTGGCCGCCGCTCTACGCGCTGGCGGCGCGCGCCCTGTTTTGGCTGCCGGGGGTGGACCTGCAAATGGCCGGACGGCTGGTCTCGCTGCTGGCCGGCGCCTTGACCGTCCTGCCGCTGATGGCGCTCGCCGGCAGGCTCTTCGGCCACCGTGCCGCTCGTTGGGCGGCGATCGTCTGGATCGTCAGCCCCCTGCCGATGCGCTGGTCGTTGCAGGTCATGACCGATCCGCTGATGATCCTGCTCTGGGCCGGCGCGCTGGCGGCGCTGGCGTCCGCAATTGATCTGCGGCCGCCCCACCACCTGCGCCCCGCCGCTCCCGATCCCCGCGCCGCGTTCAGTACCCTGCTGCTGGCTTCGCTGCTGGGGGCGCTGGCGACCCTCACCCGCTATCAAGGCATCTTCTTGCTGGCGCCGATGCTCATCGCGGCATGGTGGCTCGGCCGCGGACGACCCGCGATCTGGTTTGCGCTCCTCCCCTGGCTGGTGGTCCCGGCCTGGCTTGGCCGCGAGGGCCTTGGCCCGCTGCTGGCCCACTTCGAGCAGATCGGCGAGCGCGCCCACGGCATCACGCTTTACGCCCTGCTCGCCGAGGAATTCCTCATGCGCGCCCCCTACTTCTTCGGCTGGGGCATCTTCGCCTTCATGATCTACGGCCTGCTGCGCGCCGACTGGTCAAACTCGCGGACCCGGGCCGCCGGCTGGACCGCGCTCTACCTGACTGTGGCCGTGCTGGCGCTCCAGGCGGTCTTCATGTCGTTCCAAGAGCGTTATCTATTGCCGCTGGCGCCGCTGGTCTGCCTCTTCGCCGGCCAGGGCTTCGCTGTCTGGCAGGGCCGCATCGCCGGCCGTTCCCGCTGGTTCCTGATCCCAATCGCCGCCGCCTTGGGTCATGCGCTGGTCTTTTCGGCACTGGTGGCGTTCTGGCAGGGCCAGCCTTTCCACGATCTCGAGCAGGCCACCCGGCTGGTCAGCCAAATCCCTGCCCAATCGGCCCCGCGCGTCTGGACCAATGAATTTTACAACCCCCGCGTCGATAGCCAGGCCGGTCCGCCCAAGGTTGTCTTCTGGCTCGGCGACCAGCGCCCCGTCGGCTTCCTGCCGCCCGAGGCTTGGAATGCCCTCGCCCCGGGGGATGTCATCATCTATTCCAACTGGTACTTCCCCGGCTCCCACTCGGATTTTCTCCAGTTCGTCGCCAGCCAGGCGCGCGCGCGCAACCTGCGACTGCTGGCCCGCCACAGCCGCCGCGCCGTGCCGCTGCTGCCCGACCTGATGCCCCCCGATCTGGGCGTAAACCAGCACCCCAACGCCGTCGCCTTCCGCTATCAACCCATCCTCTTTGAGACCTTCGTCCTGCAGGCTCCTTGAGCGGTTTCTTCGCCCCTTGGTCCTCTTGGCATCTTGGCATTCAAATCATTCGCGTAAATTTTGGTCAATTCGTGGCTGCATTTCTTTTCATCTCACCCGCCGTCCTGCAGGCCCCTTGAACGGAAAATCTTCAACCCTTGGCCCTCTTGGCATCTTGGCGTTCAAAGCATTCATGCAAATTCGTGTCAATTCGTGGCTGCATTTCGTGTAAATTCGTGTCCATTCGTGGCTGCATTTCTTTCATTTTTTTCATCTCACCCGCACCAGCTTCGGGTCCTCAAACCGGTAAACCACATCTGCGCCAGCCATCTCATCGAGCCGTATCGTGGCCTCGGCTTCGGGTGCGAACAGGCGCAGGTGCATCTGGGCATACACCCAGCGCCAAGGTTCCTCGCCCGGGTGGGGATGATCGATGACGCCAATCACGGCCCCCTTCCTCCAATCGGCCGCCTCGTCTTGAATCGCCTCGGTGAATCTCGCGAGCGGCTCGCCCAGTTCGCGCCGCTGGTTGATATCCGCAGAAATATAAAAGCTGACTATGAAGCTGGCCCACAAGAGGCCCGCCGTTATTCCCAAGCCCAGGCGCCAGCCCCCGCGCAGCCGCGCCAGCCCGCCCGCCAATGCCAGCACCGCAAACGGCAGGGCCGGGTATAGGAACCGCCCCTCCGGCGCCCCGCGCAGCAGGCTCGGCAGCACCAGCGGCACCCCCGCCAGCGCCAGGCAAAGCAGGACCGGCCGCTCGCCCCGTGTCCGTAAAAATCGCCATCCCCCCCACGCCAGCAGCCCCGCCGTTGCCAGCCGAAGCCCCCAATAAAAAAGATGCGGCAGTCCCACCTCGACCAGCGGCCAGTCGATCACGTGCAGGTAGGGCACCCACAGCGAGCCATAATAATCCGTAAACTGGCGGAAAAAATTCTGGGGCGAGGCGCTGAAAAATCCGCCTGTGGCATAGGAATCATGGGTCGCCTGCAGCCAGATGACCGCCAGCCCGTGCAGCAGGCTTGCCCCCCAAAGCACCGCCACCATGCGCCATCCCAACCGCTGGCCCGGCGCGCGCGCCCACAGCCACAGCGTCAGCATGACCGGATAGATCACCCCCGTCTCCTTGGCCGTCAGCGCCAGCAGAAAGCACCCGCCCACCAGCGTCGCCCGCAGCCGCCCCCCCGCCCGCAGCCAGCCATCCCAGGCCAGAAGTCCGCCCAGTAGAAAAACGGTCAGGAGCGAGTCGCAGGCATTGGCCCACGTGATCCCCGCAAACCAGCTCGCCAGGTGCGTCGTCAGCATCAGCGGGGCCAGCCATTCCAGCGTGGGGCTGTCGGGCCAGAGCCGTCGCGCCATTCGCCCCGTCAGTGCCGCCGCCACGGCCAGCGGAATCAACGCCGTCAAGTGAAAGGCCAGCGGCTCAAGTCCGAACCAATAGGCAACCGGCCGTTGCGCCACCAAGTATGCCGGCCGCCAGAAGCCGTTGCCTTGGGGTGACAGGATGTCGCCCCAGCCGACTCCCGCTTGGGGCGCCGACATCGCCAGCCCGGCGATATCGTCAAAAATGAAAAAGGCATGCAAATTTGGCCAGAACAGGAGCACCAGCAGTAAATAGGCCGTCGCACCCACTGATGCTGACACTTTCGCTTCGGCAGCCCAACCGGCGCGAGGCCAATTTTGGAGGGTGTGGTCTGGGTCAGAACGCATGATGTCATCGGTCCCAACATGGCTGGCGGGAGCGCGGCCGGCACTGACTCAGATTGTGCCCCGAGGCCGTCGGGGCAGGCAACGCCTATATCCATATTTATGTTAAGATCTTTGCAAATAAAGAATTTGTGCTTGACAATCATGCGCTCTTCGTTCGAGATTATGATTGGGGAAGTCCATGTTTCATGGGGTGGTCGCCAGGCTCTCCGGCCGGGCGGTTTCTCCCTCGCTGATTCCCAATCCAGGCGTTGACTCCCCCATCGTGAAGTTAAAGCCCAGGAGGTCAATGGTAACCTAATGAACACAGAATCCCTGATGTTGGGGATAGCTGTGGGTCTTTTGTTGGGTGGTGCTTTTACTTGGTTCCTGATTCGTTACATGACGGCGCAAAAGTGCAATTCGGCTCGCCAGCAGGCGGACCGAATCATGCAGCAGGCTCAAGAGGAAGTTGAACGTCTCCGCCAGGAGACGCTGGAAAATGCCCGCGAGGAGGGGGCCCGGCGGATTCGACAAACCGATCGCGATCTGGCTAAACGGCGCCATGAATTGGACCGCCGTGAGCGTAAGCTCGACCAGCGCGAAGGAACCCTCGAAAAAAAACTGGATGTGGTTGACCAGCGTGAGCTTGAACTGGCCCGCCTCCAGGAGCGCCAATTGCAACTGACTGAGGAGCTCGAAACCAAGCACTCCCTGATCGACAAAAGGCTCCAGCAAGCCACCAGCCGCTGCGAGGAAATCTCCGGCCTGACGGCCGAGGAAGCCAAACACGTGCTGCTCGAACTGGTCGAGTCGGACGTGCGGGCCGATGCCGCCGCGCTTGTCCGACGTGTTGAAACTGAAACCAAGGAGCAAGCCAACAAAAAAGCCCGGCAGATCATCACGCTGGCCATCCAGAAATGTGCCACCGATCAGGTCAGCGAGACCACCGTCTCGGTCGTCAATCTGCCCAATGATGAAATGAAGGGCCGCATCATCGGCCGCGAGGGACGCAATATCCGCACCTTGGAGGCCACCACCGGGGTCAACATCATCGTCGATGACACCCCCGAGGCGGTCGTGTTGTCCTGCTTCGATCCCCTGCGGCGCGAAATCGCCCGTCTCTCGCTCGAGCGTCTGCTCGGCGACGGTCGCATTCACCCCGGCCGCATCGAGGAAGTTGTGGCCAAGGTCGAAAAAGAGATGGCCGAGCATATCCGCGAGGTCGGCGAGCAGACCGCCTTCGAACTCGGCATCAGCAACATGCATCCCGAGCTGATCAAGACCTTGGGGCGGCTCAAGTACCGCACCAGCTACGGCCAGAACATCCTCCAGCACTCCATCGAGGTGGCCTGGCTCTGCGCCCACATGGCCGGCGAGTTGGGAGTCGATACCCAGGTCGCCAAACGCGCCGGCTTGCTGCACGATATCGGCAAGGCCCTCAGCTATGAAATGGAGGGCACCCACGCCCTCATCGGCGCCGACCTCTGCCGCAAATGCAACGAATCCCCCGGCGTCGTCCATGCCGTCGCCGCTCACCATAACGAGGAAGACCCGCGCACGATCATCGCCGTCCTGGTCCAGGCCGCCGACGCGATCAGCTCCAGCCGCCCTGGCGTGCGCCGTGAATCGCTCGAGAACTACATCAAGCGCATGCAGCGGCTTGAGGCCATTGCCGACGCATTCGATGGCGTCGCCAAGGCCTATGCCATCCAGGCTGGCCGCGAGCTGCGGATCATGGTCGAGCCCACCGAGGTCAATGACAACGAGGCAGCCCTGCTGGCTCGTGACATCACCAAGAAGATCGAACAGGAACTTGAATACCCCGGCCAGATCCGGGTGACGGTCTGCCGCGAAACCCGGGCCGTCGAATACGCCAAGTAACTCAATCGCGCGGCACGGCCGCGACTTGAACAAACAACGGCCGGCGAGGGCAACTGCCCCGCCGGCCGTTCGCATTTTTCATCCAGTTTTCAATTACTGTGCCGTGGCGGCCTCGGCCACCGGCACGTGCAGCGGCCAGCGCTCGGCGAACTGCCGAACTTCCTGGGCCACCTCGATGCGCGCCTGCTCATTGCCGATCTCACGCAGCACGCGAGCGATCCATCCCGCCACCTGTCGCATCTCGGCCTCGCCCATGCCGCGCGTGGTCAGCGCCGGCGTCCCCAGCCGAATGCCGCTGGCCTCGGTCGGCTTGCGCTTGTCGAACGGGATCATGTTCTTGTTGCAGGTGATGTTGGCATGATCCAGCGCGATCTCGGCCTCCTTGCCACTGAGGCCGTAGGGGCTCAGGTCGACCAGCAGTAGGTGGGTATCGGTCCCTCCCGAGACGATCCGCAGCCCTTCCGCCGTCAGCCCCTCGGCCAACGCCGTCGCATTGCGCCGCACCTGGCCCGCATAGCGCTTGAAGCCCGGCGACATCGCTTCGCCAAAGGCAATCGCCTTGGCGGCGATGATGTGCATCAGTGGCCCGCCCTGGAACCCGGGGAAGCAGGACTTGTCGATCGCCTTGGCATGTTCGGCCTTGCACAGGATGAACCCCGAACGCGGCCCGCGCAGCGTCTTGTGCGTCGTCGAGGTCACGATGTCCGCGTAGGGCACCGGATTGGGATGCTCGCCCGCCGCCACCAGCCCGGCAAAGTGCGCCATGTCAACCATCAGGTAGGCGCCTACCTCGTCCGCAATGGCCCGCAGCCGCTCGAAGTCCAGCTGGCGCGGATAGGCGCTGTGCCCGGCCACGATCATGCGCGGCTTGGCGTCGCGCGCCGCCTTGGCCAGCTTGTCATAATCGATCCGCTCAGTGCCCTCCTCGACGCCGTAGGAGACAAAATTAAAAAAGCGGCCCGAAAAGTTGACCTTCAGCCCGTGGGTCAGGTGTCCTCCATGCGCCAGGTCCATGCCCATGATGACATCGCCCACCTCGAGCAGCGCGAAATAGGCGATCAAATTGGCCGAGGAGCCCGAATGCGGCTGCACGTTCGCATGCTCGGCGCCAAACAACTCGCGCGCTCGCTCGATCGCCAGTGTCTCGACCTGATCCACGTATTCACAACCGCCGTAGTAGCGACGTCCCGGCAGCCCCTCGGCATACTTGTTGGTCAACACCGAGCCGGCCGCCTGCAGCACCGCCGGCGAGGCAAAATTCTCCGAGGCGATCATCTCCAGCTTGTAGAGCTGGCGCTCCAGCTCCGATCGCATGGCTGCGGCCACCACCGCATCCTGAGCTTCAATCAGATCGAAATGCATAGGTTCAGACCCGTCCTTTGAATGGCTTTGGGGGTCAGCGCCCGAGGGCGCCATAATACACGTTCCCCGATCGCGCCATGAGGCACCCCGATCGGGGAACATGGGTCAGCTATTATTCCGAAGTTTTTCCGGCTTTGCGAACAGTTTCTCCGCCGGGTGCGGTCCGATTGCGCGCCGCCGGCGCCAATCCCTTGCCGATGCTTGCCGTGCGCCCGCTCTTGCCCGCCGGCGCGGCGCCGGCGCGTTCGGCCGCCGGCCGCGCCTTCGCCTTGGCTGGCTCCTCGGCCCGCTCGCTCTTGGCGGCACGGGCTGCGACTTTCTTCTTGCGCACGGTCCGGCGGGCCGGGCTGCGTCCACCCTTGCCCTCGCCCTCACGCGGCTTGCTGCTGACCCCGGTGATAAACTCGTGCTCGACCAACTGCTCGCAGGCCGCCTTGATCTCCTTGTAGACCTTCTTGAAGACCTCGAGCGTGCAGCCCATCGGATCGGTGATCTGCGCGTTTTTGTAATCGCTGCCAGTGAATTCCTTCAGCAGATACGACTTGTTCTTGGCATCCTCGCAAAGCCGGATCGCCGTCTGCCGGTGGAACGGG
This sequence comes from Sumerlaeia bacterium, assembly GCA_041687335.1. Taxonomy (GTDB): domain Bacteria; phylum Sumerlaeota; class Sumerlaeia; order MVZB01; family MVZB01; genus JAJFUE01. The sequence goes on from JAWLCE010000029.1 coordinate 46,620, forward strand.
CTCATCGCCAGGATCAGGTCTGCCTTGCGCACCAGCTCGGGCGTCAGGGGCGTGGACCGATGCCGGTCCAGCCCGATCTCGTCCGCCGCCATCACCTGAACCGCCTCGGGGCTGGCCAGCAGCCCATTGATCGTCATCACGCCCGCCGAGCGCACTTCGATATTCTTGATGCCGCGCTCGATCAGCAGGTGGCGTAGATAGGCCGCCGCCATCGGCGAGCGGCAGGTGTTGCCCGTGCAGATGAAAACGATCAGACGCCGCTTCAGTCTCAGGCGATCACGAAAAGGAATAATCCTGTTGACCACGGGGGCAGGTTCCTTTTTAGTTATATCTATGGGCGAAGCGGACCGGGCGCCAGCGGCCACTTCTTCGCCGATCGGCTGCCTGTTACTTCAGTTGAAAGCTGGCGAATTGCTCAATACACAGCCTATGCATAATCATAGGCAGCCGGCAAGATCTGTCAAGCACCCAAAATGACGCACCACGCCATGGGTGTGTTTTTATGATACACCACGGCCCGATTGATTCACTTCAGACCGCCTGATCCGCAAGCTTTTTCCCGAATCATTGTCATTTCTTCAGATAGTTGCCGTCGGTCACCTCAAAATGGGTCGGCTTGCCCAGCAGGCGCCCCCCCTCGGTCAGCCATTTGGCAATCCAATCCATCATCGTCTCCACGCTCACCCGCGGCGCTCCGAACAATTCCACCGAGCGCCCTGCGTCGGTCAAATATCCGTGCGTCCCCTCGCTGGCCGGCAGGATTGGCGTGACCCCGAACCGCTCACCGAACCCCCGCGCCAGTTCCGCCACGCGCAGCGTCTCCGGCCCACTCACGTTGAGCGCCCGCGGCGGGCTCCCCGCCTGCTCCAGGCACAGCAGCGCCCGATTGTTGGCGTCCCCCTGCCAGATCACGTTGACCAGCGGCGCCGACAGGTCCACCGGCCGATTGTCCAATACCGCCCGCGCGATATCGACCAGCACCCCGTATCGCATGTCAATGGCATAGTTGAGCCGGTAGTGGCAGACGGGCGTGCCATTAACCCGGCTGTAGTAGTCGAAGACCCGCTCGCGCCCCACGCAGGAGTGCGCATATTCCCCCACCGGCGCCAGCGCGTCTTCCTCGCGGCTGCCGCGCCCTTCGGCCACCGGCATCAACCGATAGACGCAGCCGGTCGAAAACGATACGAAGCGCGACCGTGGAAACGCGCGCGCGACGATCGCCGGCACGACCACATTGGTCATCCAAGTCATCTCCTCGCTGCCGCGCTCGCCGAATTTCCGCCCCGCCATGTAGATGATGTTCTCCGCCGCCGGCAGTTTCGCCACCTGCTCTTGGTCGAGCAGGTCGCAGGGCATCGTCTCGACCCCCGCCCGCTCCAGCGCCTCCCGCGCCAGCTGGTCCGAAAACCGCGAGACCGCGATCACTCGCTTCTTGACCCCCGCCGCCTCACATGCCCGCTTCGCCAGCAGCGCCAGGGTCGGCCCCATTTTGCCACCCGCCCCCAGCAGCATCACATCCCCCTCCAGCCGGTTCATCATCTGCGCTGTCTCGGGATATGGCTCGGCCAAAAAGTGCTCGAGCTGTTCCTCGCTGTCAAATCGCTGCGGTAGTTCCATGATGTCATGCTCCATGAGGTTGCGGCGCGAGCCGCATTAAATATTTCGCGTTCCAAAGATAAGCCTCGCCTGTCCTCCTGTCCAACATTTCCCGCCGGTTTGACAAATCAAGCCCCCATGTGGCAAATCATAACGACGACACTTTATGAGGATTAAACTTCCCTTGATGGTTTTCAGGATCTTGGCGTTCAAACATTCGTGAAAATTCGTGTCCATTCGTGGCTGCATTTTTTTTGGTACACCACTCGCCCGCGCTGGTTCATTTCCATCTTGGCCTCCTGGCGTTCAAGTTATTCGTGAAAATTCGTGTCCATTCGTGGCTGCATTTTTTTGGTACACCGCTCGCCCGCGCTGGGTGTTTCGTGAACTTTTCCCCATGCCTGCCCGGCGGCGATTTGATATAACACGATTTGGAGAAATGCCGGCCCATGCTGCGCGAGAAACAATACATCCTCCGTCAGGCCAGTGGCGCCGTCGATTTGCTGTTGATTTTCGTCGCCTTCCTGTTTGCTCATGCCCTGCGAACGCTGCTGAGCATCTATATTACTCCGGATCTGCTCCCCCCCTCGCGCATCGGTTACTACGGCTGGCTGGGCATCGCGGCTCCGTTGGTTTTTGTGATCGTCCTGGCTTGGAACGGTTTCTATCAACCCCAGCGGCTGGGGCAGCGCCCGGCCGCAGCGGCCCGGACGCTGGTGCTGGTCTGCTTCGAGGCGATGCTCTTGCTGGTCGCCCTCGATTTCATGTTCGGCGACCAACTTGCTCCCGGTGGCGGCCGAACCACCTCGCGCGCGATGATCCTGATCCTGCCGCCGCTGGTGTGGGGTCTGCTCATGCTGCGGCTGTGGGCGTTGCGGCTGATCCTGCGCCGGCGCCAGGCGCTCGACCTGCGCCGGGTGGTCTTGGTGGGGTCGGGTCGGCCGCTGGTCGATTTCGCCGCCGCCGTCACCGACAACCCCCTCTGGGGGATCGTTATTACCGGGATCATCACCGACCGCCCCGAGCTTCAAGGCCCAGCCTTCGATCCCGCCGCCGTGCCCGAGGCCGCTTTGGGCCCCCCTGTTCTGGCTGACCTCGTCCGCGCCCCCGAGGCCCTCTGGAGCCACCCGATCGATGAGGTCATCTTCCTGCCCGAAAGCGTCCCGCTGGCGCGCCTGCGCCCGCTCTTCGAGGTCTGCGAGGAGATGGGCGTGCGCACCCACCTGCCGCTCAATTTCTTCAAGGGCCGCATCGCCCGCCCGGTCATCGATGCCCTCGGTGAAATTCCCGTCCTCTCCTATTGGCCCACGCGCGATATCGGCCCGGCGCTGCTCTTTAAATATGCCTTCGACCGTGTCGCCGCGTCGCTGGCGCTGGTGGTGCTCTCGCCACTGCTGCTCGGGGTGGCGCTCGCGGTGCGCTTGAGCTCGCCGCGCGGCGCGCCCGTCCTGTTTCGTCAGACTCGCTGCGGGCTCAATGGCCGCCTCTTTACGCTCTATAAGTTCCGCACCATGCGCCCGGGCGCCGAAGCTGAGCGCGACTCGCTGGTGGCCCTCAACGAGCAGTCGGGCCCCGTCTTTAAGATCCGCCGCGATCCCCGCGTCACAACCCTTGGCCGATTCTTGCGCAAGTATTCGATCGACGAGCTGCCCCAACTCTGGAACGTGCTCCGCGGCGAGATGAGTCTGGTCGGCCCGCGCCCGCCCCTGCCCGGTGAGGTCGCCCAATACGACCGCTGGCAGCGCCGCCGGCTCTCGATGAAGCCCGGCATCACCTGTCTCTGGCAGGTCGGCGGCCGCAACACCCTGCCCTTTGATACCTGGATGAAGCTGGACCTGCACTACATCGACAACTGGTCATTGACGCTGGACTTCCGCATCCTCGCCCGCACGGTCTATGTCGTCCTCACCGGCCACGGCGCCATGTGACGGGTAGGTCGGGTCTCCGACTGTGTTTAGCGAGGCGTCCGGGTATGGCTCCGGCATTCCACCCTGAAAGGGTGGGCACAGTTCAAAAAGCCCAGGGTGAGCGAAGCGTAACCCTGGGTCTGTCGGCCAATTTACCAGAGCCCTGAAAGGGCGACACAGTGGCAGCCTCAGGGGTGGACATTCTTCAGCGAGGTTGCCACAGCGCTATTTGCCTCATTAAACACATAAAACACATATTACGACCCGACATGTCCTCCACACCGTCCCCCCCGCGCCTCCGCGTCAAAACATACCTTGGATGATCGGCGTCCCTCCGCGCCCCCACCCCCGTCGCTGGCATGAGGATTGCATCACCACATGGATGGATGTCGATTATTTGACATCAGGATGTACTGCCCGGAGCGACCGACATGGATTTTCAGGTCCGATCCGAACATGACCCCGAGATGGCTATCGCCCTTGTAGCATTGATTGTGATGATCGTTGTCAGCATGATTGGCGCCTGAGCTCCTCGGCCAGTGGCGTCAACATTTCGTCACATTCTTCACTGTCACCACCTCGCCCCCTGATGCAATCCATTGCACTTTCGGGCGGCAACCGTTTTCACTCCGGCAGGGGTGGCCGCTCGTAATTCCGGTCCCAAATCAGCTCTGCCGGCGCCAGCCCCAGCCCGGCCAATTCATGTTGGGTCCGTCGCGCCAGCACAAAAAGCAGGTCCGACAGTCGATTCACAAATGGTATGACCGGCTCGGGAATGGCTTCCCCCACCGCCAGCGCCGCGATCTCACGCTCGGCTCGCCGGCAGACCACCCGGCACTGGTGCAGTGCCGTCACCGCCGGGTGCCCTCCCACCAGCACGAAATCCTTGAGCGGCGGCATGATCCGATTGAACCCGTCGATCAGTTGTTCCATGAACTGCACATCCTCGGGCCCGACCGTCGGCATATCGGCCCAGCGATCCTCCACCCTGGTGGCCAATTCACCATCGAGGGTAAACAACCGGTTCTGCAGCCAGCCCAGATGCCGGGCGATCAGCAGGATGGCGGGCGTCACCTCGTTGCGTGTGGTCAGTGCCGCCAGCGCATCGCGCGCCGCGCCCAGTGCCACCTGCAGCTCATCGCAGGCCCCATAGGCCCGCAGCCGCGGATCATCCTTGCGCACCGTGCGCCCCCCGACCAGTTGTGTTGACCCCTTGTCGCCGATCCGGGTATAGACCTGACTGATCCGATGCTCCCCACCGCTACCCTGCGCGCTCATGACGCCCCTCCACTGCAAACTTAAAACATCATAATCCCCCCGCCCCCACCGATGCAATCTCAGCACCCAAGCGGTTGTGGTAGGTCGGCTCTTCGACTCGACATGGCCTCCAGTGTCGGCATCAAAAAACCGCGTCACTCTGCTGACCCGAGATTTTCCAGATGTCCTGTCTACGCCTCAATTCCTTGCCGTCTCTGCCGACCACATAAGCCCCGGCAGGGGCGATACATCGGTAGCCCCGTGCGTGAGCACGGGGTTTGCGCCAAATGAAGCACCCTAGCCCCGGCAGGGGCGACACTTCAGGTCGATGGCAGCCTGTGTCGCCGCTACCCGGCTTTGGGGGGCGGGGCATTCCCTAATCACACCCCGGCTCGGAGATCCATCCTGCCCTCCCCGCATGGGGCAATACGCGACATAGTCTGCGAGCGGTTGCGTGTCTCCCGCTTGGGGTGTAATCTGATTCAGATTCTTGCGACCACCGCCACCCGCGGGAGCAACCCAGCTAGATGTCCGGCGATATCAACCCACAACCTGATCGCATATCACTCCCTCCCGACGAGGCCCATGCCACCGTCACGCCCCACGCCGAGCTGATGGCGATCGCCCATCGTCTGCGTGACCATTACAAGCTTGAGGATTCCCCGCTCAATCACCGCATGGAATACATGCTGCCCAGCCGCCAGGAAACCCTCGCCGCGCTCAGTGAGCTCTCCGACCTGCTCTTCCCCGACCACCGGCTTGATGGCCGCATCCGTGACGGCGGCGAAGCCATTGAGCGCCTGGTGGCAAGTGTCCATCGGCGCCTCTGCCGGCAGGTTTATCTGGCGCTCGCGCACGACCGCCGCGCCCAGCCCCCCTGCCCGGTCACGCTGGAGCAGGCCGAGCGTGCCACGCTGGCCTTCATGGAGCGCCTCCCCGAACTGCGCACGATGCTGGCGCTCGACGTGCAGGCGGCCATGAACGGCGATCCCGCCGCCCGCAGTTTCGATGAAATCATTTTCTGCTACCCCGGCTTCGAGGCGGTCGCCACCTATCGGATTGCCCACGAACTGCACCGGCTGAAGGTCCCGCTGCTGCCACGCATGATGACCGAGCATGCCCACACCCGCACCGGCAGCGACATCCATCCCGGCGCCTCCATCGGCCGCTCCTTCTTCATCGATCATGCCACCGGCGTCGTCATCGGTGAGACCACCATCATCGGCGACCGCGTCAAGCTCTACCAGGGCGTGACCCTCGGCGCGCTCAGCATCCCGACCGACTCCCGCGGCCAGCTTCTGCGGGGCGTCAAGCGCCACCCCACCATCGAGGCCGATGTCGTCATCTATGCCGGCGCGACGGTCCTGGGCGGCCGCACCGTCATCGGCCACGGCAGCGTGATCGGCGGCTCATGCTGGGTCACGCGTTCGGTCCCCCCCGGCACCCGCGTCACGATTCAGGACCCGCAGATGGCCTACCGCACCGCCCGCGACACCCGCCCCGGCTTCGTCGAGGACTGGGTCATCTAAAAAAAAGAATCCTGCCCCTCGGCCAGCGGCTCGATGCAGCCCGGGTGATCCGCCTGCGGGCTGTTGACAATCCGGCTGACCGCCCGGCACGCCATCTTTTCGGCCGGATAAGGTCCCAGCATCGCCTCCAGCGCCGCGCGCTGATCAAAGCCCGGGTCCAGCCAGCGCTCGTAATTTCGCGGCTCGAGGATGACCGGCATCCGATCATGCACCCGCCCCACCAGCTCGTTGGCCGCGGTGGTCAGGATCGTGCAGGATTCGATCGCCGCCCCGTCCGCCCCACGCCAACGCTCCCACAATCCGGCCAGCCCGAACAACCCGCCCTCGCGAAGGGTAAAATAATAAGGCTCGCGGCCCTCGCGGCGCTTCTCCCACTCGAAGAACCCATCCGCCGGAATCAGGCAGCGCCGGGCGGCAAACGCCGCGCGAAAGGCCGGCTTCTCTGCCGCCTGCTCCGAGCGCGCGTTGATCAGCCGGTTGCCGATCGCGGGGCTGTCGGCCCAGGCCGGGACCAGCCCCCAGCGCAGCGGGGCGAGCATCCGCGCCCCGCCCGGCTCCGTCACGCGCACCGCCGCCACCAGCTGGCTGGGCGCGATATTATAGCGCGCCCCCGTCAGCGGCGGCGGCTCCTCGTCCAGCCCAAAGGCCTCGACTAGCGCCGCCGGGGACTGAACCTGGGTGAATCTTCCGCACATCCCTCTATTTTAACGCCGGCGTTTCCAGCGAGCGCAGATAAAGCGCCTCGACGCTCTCGCGCATGCGCTCCAGGCTGAAGTCCTTCGCCCGCGCGGCGGCGGCCTCGGCCAGCCGCGGGCGCAGCCCCTCCTCGTGCGCCAGCCGCCGCATCGCCTCCTGCAGCAGCCCCGGCGCCCGCGGCGGCACGATCAGCCCCTCCACCCCGTCACGAATCGCCTCGGCATTGCCGCCGACGTCGCTGGCCACGATGGCCAGCCCCGCCGCCATCGCCTCCACCAGCGCGTTGGAAAACCCTTCCTTGACCGAGGGCAGCACAAACACGTCGGCCCCGGCCATGAACGACTCCACGTCGGCGCGCCGGCCGAAGAACCGCACCGCCCCCGGCGTCGGCAGCGTGGCCACCTGAGCCTCCAGCTTGTAGCGCAGCGGCCCCTCGCCGAGGATCCAGGCCCGCAGCCGCTGCCCGCCCTCCTTGGTTTGCAGTCGCCCGAACGCCTCCAGGAAGTCCTGCGCCCGCTTCTGCTCGACCAGCCGCGCCGCAAACAAAAACACCACCTCGCCGCCGGCGATCCCCTCGCGCTCGCGCACGCGCCGCCGCTCGGCGCGCGCCGCCGCAAAGCGCTCGATCTGCACGCCGTTGTAGATCAGTTCCACCCGCTCGGGCGCCAGCCCCAGCGTCCGGATCACGTCGCTGCGCACCCGCTCGCTGACGGCGATCACCCCGCTGCGCCAGCAGCTCAGCCGCCGGTCCATCCACGCCTGGCGCCGCGTCTCCCACGTGCCGACGTTGTGGACCTGCGCCCAGACCGGCCGCACTCCCGCCAGCCGCGCCGCCACCGTCGCCGGCACGTTGGCGCGATACATGTGGCTGTGGACCAGGTCGATCCGGTGCTCGCGCATCAGCCCCGCCAGCCGCCGCAGCGCCCCCGGGTCCCAGCGCGTGCGGAAGGGCACGAGGTCCACCGGGATGCCCGCCGCCTCAAGCTCGTCGGCCAGCGGCCCGCGCTCGCGCAGGCAGACCAGCCGCACGTTGAAGCGCTCGCGGTCCAGCCGCGGCAGCAGCGCCACCAGCCGCCGCTCGATGCCGCCCACCGGCAGCCAGGTAATGACTCTCAGGATGTTATAGCGGCGCATGGCGGCTCAGCCTTCGCCCTCCAGCCGGCCGGCGCCGGCGGGGGTGCGCGGGCTCATGGCGGCCTCGCGCAGGATGTAGCTGATGTGGGGCGTGAACAGCTCCGGCTCCAGCAGGAAGCTGTCGTGGCCCTTGTAGGAGTGCACCGTCAGATACTGGTAGCTCGCCCCCAGCGCCGCCAGCGCCTCGGCCAGCTCGGCCTGCTCCTCGGGCCAATAGCACACGTCCGAGTCGATCGTGAAGATCAGCCAGCGGTGGTGGCGGCACGGGCGCAGCGCCGCCACCAGGCTGCCCCCGGTCCCCGCCGTCAGGTCAAAGTGCTGCCACATCTGCAGGATGCGCAGGTAGCTGTTGGCGTCGAACCGGCGCACGAACTTCTTGCCCTGGTGCAGCATGTAGCTTTCGATCTGGTGGCGCAGCCGGTAGCCCTTCAGGTCCTCGGTTTCCTGCTTGATCTCGCCGCGGGCGCGGTCTTCCATCACGCGCAGGTGCACGAAGTTCTTGTGCGAGATCATCCGCGCCAGCATCAGGCCCATCCGCGGCGGCTGGCAGTCGTAGTAGTGGCCGCGGTGGTAGTGCGGGTCTTCCTCGATGGCGAAGATCTGCTCGAAGTTGGTCAGCTTGTGCAGCGTCGTGGCGCGCGCCCCCGAGGCGATCGGCACCACGCAGCGCACGCGCTGGGGGTGGCGCGTGGCCAGGTCCAGCGCCATCATCCCGCCCAGCGAGCCCCCGATGGTCGCCAGCAGCGTCTCGATCCCCAGGTGGTCCAGCAGCCGCAGCTGGCTGTTGACGACGTCGCCCACCGTGATCACCGGGAAGCTGCCGCCATAGGGCTTCCCCGTCGCCGGGTCGATCGAGGCCGGCCCCGTCGAGCCGTAGCACCCCCCCAGGTAGTTGGCGCAGATGACGAAATAGCGCTCCGTGTCCAGCGCCCGCCCCGGGCCGATGAAGTCCTCCCACCAGCCGACGTGGTTGTCCTGGGTCCAGATCTGCTGGCCGTCGCGCACGTCGGGGTTGTAGCCGGCCGCGTGCTGGCTGCCCGAGAGCGCATGGAACAGCAGGATCGCGTTGTCGCGCTCGGGGCTCAGCGTGCCATAGGTTTCGTAGGCCAGCGTGACGGGGCCCAGCCGGGCGCCCTTCTCCTCGAGCAGGAACGGCTCCCCGGGGGGCTCGGCAAAGGTGAAATACTGGGTCTCGACGCGACTGTGTTGCATGTTGCCTCCTCGCAAGGCCCCGGTTCCTCGCCCCCATTCTTGCCCGCCCGCCCCCGCGCGTCAAGGTTCCTGCTCTGCTCCCGCAGGGGTGTGGGCCGCATTCTAACCGGCGCGATTCAGCCCCGGGGGGTGCATGTCGGCTCTACAGGCCGACTTTTTGCCCCCATGGTCGGCTCAACTTGGCTGTTGTGTGGGACCGGCGGCCCCCGCGGGTCTGTCGACGTGGCAACTGGCACCGGCATTCCACCCTGTAAGGGTGGACCCAGTTCAAAAGCCCAGGGTTAGCGAAGCGTAACCCTGGGTCTGCTGCCCAAATTCTCAGAGCCCTGTAAGGGCGACACAGCGGCAACCATAAAGGTGGCCCGTGTTCAGCCGGGTTGCCGGCGCCACTTGCCCCGCCCCGACCCCCAAGCGCTGAAAGCCCCGCCCCCCTCAATGTTGTGTGGGACCGGCGCCCCCGCCGGTCAAATATCCGCGAATCAGCCCCGGTAGGGGCAAATAGCGCCGTAGGTGCGGCCTGTTTGTAGCGATCGCCCCCGCTCGCCAGAGCTCCGTCAGGTGCGGCCTGTAACGACAGAGCCGGACACCCAAGCCCCGGCACGGGCGACACTACTATTTCGTTGAACTGGCGCCCATCGTCCGGATGCGTCTCCCAGCTCCCGGCAAGCGCGATATGTTGCCCCTCGGTCGCGAACAGGTTCCCCGCGAACGAGTGGGACCGCCCATCCGCCCCCCGCAGCCGCCCGGCCGAAAACTTCGGCCCGGCATAGAAAACCTTTTCTATTGTGCCCCGCAATTGTCCATGATACGTTGTATCTGCTTTCCTCTCGGTTGTTTCCACGAGGCGACAGCGCAACCCGCGCCGGGCCTATACTGGTTACATACCGGGAGAAGTGGAAAACTGTCGGAGGGCGCTTCAGGATTCTTTGATGCAATCGGCAGTGAAAACATGTGCAACGGTTACAGATTTTCAAAGGTTCGTCCAGTAGCAGCGATGGGGTGTGAAATGGCCGAGGTCGAGGGCGACCATAGGCAGCCTCACATCCTCATCTGCCACGTCAACGTATCAGACGTCGAACGGATGGCAACGCAACTCGCAGCAGATGTGTTGGATACATCTTGGATTATGAACTTGGATCCAAGGTCGCAACGTGCATACCGACAAACGGTTGCAGAAACCGCCGCTCGACTCGCAACTCTGTTTCGACAAGCAGCAGACGAAAACAACGTCGGAAGCGAGTTCGGCGAATTGATGGTTTCCATGGGGGCGTCGAAGGCCCTTGAAGTCGTATTTTTGCACACAGCACTGCCAATATCTGAGCTCTGGAAGGCACAGGTAAGCGGAAACGAGGGTTTTGACTTTCACACCATATGCTCTTCACGTGTCATTCACTTTGGGGAGGCGAAGTATTCCGCAAACTCCAACCCTTATAGGGTTGCTGCAGAGCAAGCAGAGCGCTTTCTTCAAGAAGAGAAGCATCTTCGGGACACCCCGCACCTCGACATCCTTGCCCGAGATGGTATGGATGAGCTTGACAGAGATATTTGGGGCATCGTCATAGCGTTTTCAATAAATGCGCAACAACCGCTTATTGTTCTTCGCCATGCAGTTGAGCGTGCTCAGCAATGTGTGCGAATTTCTAGCTCACGTGCGGTTGTCGTTGTGGGAGTCAGCCATGGCGCTTAGGGAAATAAGCGAAAGTAACACCCCCCAAGAAGACTTGGCCGACCTTTTGGGGCAGCTACATCGGGATGGTCCAGTCAGGCCGGCCACTCTTGAATCGCTCACATACTACAAACGGTTCCACAGCACTGCCTTCGAAAAAGCTGAGCATCTCGTTCTGGCGGCTATGGGCCTTTTTCACAAAGTACATGAAGACGCCGGTCTCTATTCTTTCCTGATGTCCGGTTTTAGGCATGTGGATGAGAGAGAATTCGGGACGCGTATGACACCCATACAGGCAAGCGTGCGCCGTTCAATCGACCAGCGTCAGTACGTGTCGATTTCTGCACCAACAAGTTCTGGGAAATCCTTTTCGATTCGTGACTTCATAACCCACGACCATCGCGATGCTGTCGTTCTCGTGCCGTCACGTGCGCTGATCGCGGAATATGTGGGGGCTTTCAAAGACCACTTCCACGGCAACAAGAACGTTATGGTTTGTTCATTTGTCGATCAGGTCTTCAATTCTCGGTCCCCTCGCCGAATTTTTGTCCTGACCCCCGAGAGAACCAAGGATTTATTTAGGTTGTCCCATGAGTTCCGTTCTGTAGGCACGTTCTTTATGGACGAAGCACAGATCTCGGAAGATGACGATCGGGGGCTGATCTTTGATGTCACAGTGAGACGGATCATCAGACACTTCCCTGATTCTAAGTTGATTTTTGCACACCCCTTCGTCAGCAACCCGGAGGCCCAATTCACTAAACATGGAATCGACTCCAATATAGGGTACGCAAATTCATACAGCCACGGAGCCGTCGGTAGGGTTTGTGTCTTCAGGCATTCGAATGGTAGAGATTACTGCTTTTCACCCCACTTAACCGACGGACATCTTCTTAAGAATTGCATACCATTCGAAGGTGATTTCCCGACATTCTGTCTTTCCCCTCACCACTCTACCTTGGTCTACGTATCAAAAGCATCCATCTACAACGGAACATATATCGACGACTTCACGGGCTACATCGATGCATTAAGTACGATAGAGAACCCAGAAGCCCTCCAGATCATCCAGAGAATCATTGACATTATTGGGGCGAACGAGAATGAACATCGTTCTGAAATGATCGCTCTCCTGCGGAAAGGAGTCGTCATCCACCATGGCTCTGTTCCCCTAGAAGTGCGCTTTCTCGTCGAGGACTTCATTCGCAGAGGCAACGCAGTTCTGTGCTTTGCCACAAGTACTTTGGCTCAAGGGGTAAATATGCCCTTTGACGCAGTGTGGCTCAAGAATCCCCGATTGCCAGGCAGTGAAAAGGAGCGCGCCTTGGCATTCAAAAACTTGATCGGCCGTGCAGGAAGGCTTTCAAGCGAAAGTCAATTTGACTTTGGGTATGTATATACCACAAACCCCAAGCTCTTTATCAGCCGAATGAATGAGTCGTTTGAGCTCGATGAAGTATCCACCATTGACCGAGAAGACTACCAAGGCGACAATGATACTGAGGAGTTCTTGCGATCACTCCGTGATGGAACATTTGACGACGACAAAAATCTGCCGGCGTCCAAAGTTGAACGTTTGTCGGCCGAGAATGTTCTCCGTAGGGCCGGCAACGTACTAGATATTATTTTCGCTGAACCGGCTGGTATCAGGGCGAGCATTGGAGGAGTAGACAAGCGGGATTTGAGAGAAGCTTTGAAGGGCGATTTCCTCGCAATCTATGAAGCCGCCTTAGGGCGCGATCTTGTCGATGGCGAAAAATCCGTATTCAGCCAAGCCATTCAGATCTTTCTACATGCGATCCAAGGCCGGTCATTCAAAGAAATTGTTGGAATCAGGTATAGCTACGTATCTAAGAGAGATGCTGCAAGACAAGGAAACGTGAGGTTTCTTCAGGCAGCCAGCAGCAAATTGCCAGATAAGAAGAAGATGGTGAAGGCATATCCCTTATTTAAACCTGGGACTCCTGCCATAAAAGTCAGTTACGATGCAGTCATGTTCGATACGTACGACTACATTGACAAGGTTATATCATTTAGTCTTTCGGATGTCTTTGTCGCGGCATTCAATATATATAATGAGAAAACTGGTGACGAGCGAGCAAATACCATGATCCAACTCCTTCAATACGGAACGAATAACCCCCGACATATTCTTCTCATGCGATACGGTTTTCCGCCTGAGAGTGTACAAGAGCTCAGTGAGTATGTCGAATCAATCAGTGAAGATAATCTTGTCTTTATGAATACCATTAATTCTGCTCCCGACCATATACGACAACTTGTTGAGTGGTATCTGCCCAATTAGTGTAGGCCGAGAATATGGCTGCACACCGGAGGGTGGCAGCCTAACATGAATTCTTGCGTCCCGGTAAACCGCACCATTGAATTATATTGTTTACACCCTCATTAAAGTTCGCTTTCGTTGGTTCGTGCGCTGCGATCAAGATATGCCTCGACAAATTGTCTTGCCGTCTGTCGATCGCCGCAGAAGAAAACAGGCACGCCCCAGTCAACGCAGATCGAAACCGCCGCGCCGAGGACTGAGTTGGGATGCGCCCCGCCAGTATAGCGGCCGTCCAGGACATCGCGCAGCGATCCCTCGACCACGACGCAGGCATGCTCATACCCCTGCAGCCGGCGCAGCTCGTTTTGGAACCGCCGGCGCGAGCGGATGACGGTCTGGACGAAATCCTGCAGGGACTTACGCTCGACCGCCACCCGCTGTTCCATTCCCACCAGCGAGTAATCCCCAGCGGGCAGCGCCTTGCGCACGACCACGAACCTCTTCGGGTCGAACGAGTAGGGCTCCAAATTTTAAGGACGTTTACCGTATAGTTTTTCTCCTGAACAGCTCCAACTGCTTTTCATCCTGATCCGGCTGCTTGGGCTTGCGGCCGGGTTTGCGGGCGCGCCCACGGTTCGGCCCAGTTCCTTCTCAAAGCCGCTCAAAGGAAATTTGCGCACCGATCCACGTCCCATTCCTCTCATCTTCCTCCGCGCCTCCGCGCCTCTGCGTCAAAATCTCCCTCTGATCCGCGTCCATCCGCGCCTCCTATCCGCGCAAATCCGCGTCCCATTCTTCTATCTTTTTATCTCCACAAGCCCCCTTAAGCTCCCCCAAGGGAATTCCAATTTTCCCGCCCTCCGGCCTATACTTCCCCCACGCGCCACCAACCGGCGCGCCGCCACTCCCCTCGGGTTTTTCTGCTTGGACCACCGCGACCCCATCGCCTCGCTCGAGCGCTCTGCCGCCTTCCTCGGCCGCCTGGTCGAGGCTTGGGCCCGCGCCGCCGAGGCCCAATTGT
>JAWLCE010000030.1:0-60195 GCA_041687335.1 Sumerlaeia bacterium
GGCACGGAGGCACGAAGGGGACACAAAGGGGATTTTTTGGGGGCGGGGCGGGGGAACAAGCGTTCGAGTGGGCAGCTCGGGGCGAATTCGCCCCCCGACCAGATTGAGGCCCACGCTCCACACGGTGGTCGCCACTGGGTCGCCCTTACAGGGCTCTGAGAATTTGGGCGGCAGACCCAGGGTTACGCTGCGCTCACCCTGGGCTTTTGAACTGGGTCCACCCTTTCAGGATGGAAGCTGCGCATGGACCGCCTGCGCGAGGCGCAGACGGAGGCGGCCCTGGGGGCCGGTTGAAACGCGGGGGACGCTGTCCCCTGCACCCCCTGGGTTTATCGGATTGAAGCCAAAGCATGAGGATGGAGAAAACGCAAAGCGGAGCGCCCGGTTTGCGAACGCTCCGCCCGCGCTTCGGCCTCCGCGGGCCGCAGCGGCGCCAACCGCAAGAGACATTCATACCCGCATGTCGTTCATTTGCGAGCTTTTGAACCGGGGGCGGTTGCGGCTCAAACTGACCTCTCCGACATTCCAAAGTCAGTTTAATCAGCGTTTCCGCTTGAACCGGGCAGCCAATTACCGCTAAATTAGAATCTGCGCACGGGCGCAGGCCGGAAGATCGATCGACGGGACTTCAGTGCGTGAAACTTAAGACACATCTCCGCCAGACCCCGCTTGAGCATCTTCGCGAGATTGCCGATTTCTGGGGGCTGAAGCCGCCGGTCGACCTCACCGAGGCCGCCGCCGAGCCGACCCCGTCCATCCTTGAGGAACCCGATGAGCTGGACGAGCCGGGCGAGGAAGAGGCGGGCGAAGCGGCCGCCCCGGCCGGCAACGGTCGCCAGTCCGCCGCCGATCCCGCGGCCGATGCCGCCGCCGCCGCCCTGGCCGATTTCCTTTACCCCCGGATGCAGACGGCGCCCCACCTGCGCGCGGCGTTCGACCGGCTCGAGCCCGGCCAGCGCCAGTTGATCTACCTGCTCACGCTCCACGGCGGCGAGCTGCCCGCCGACGAGATGCGCCGGCGCGGCGGCTTCGACAACCTTCAGCAGATGGCGGCCGCCCTCGAGCCGCTCGAGCGCCGCGGCTTCGTCTGGCGCGAAAAGGTCCGCGACAAGCTGATCACGGTCGAGCTGGTCGGCATCGCCGAGCCCTTCGTGCGCCTGATCGAGCTGCCCCCCTACTGGCAGGGTTTCCTCGGCTTTTACCTGCAGGAGCTGGGCACCGACGAGCTGCGGGCGATCGCCCGCCACACCCTCGGCGAGCGCCCGACGACGCGCAAGAAACAGGCGCTGGTCCACTACCTGCGCAAGCGCCTGCTCGACCCGCGCGCGCTGCAGGAGATCCTCGCCGGGCGCGACGGCCTGCAGCGCGAGATGTTCCAGCAGATCCTGTCGCGCAACGGGGTGTGCGCCTGGAAGGACCTGCTCGACTCGGGCGCCCACAAGAAATTCGACCACGTGCGCGCCGAGCGCCTGCGCGACCTGGTTGAAAACTCGGGCCTGGTCTTCGTCCTGAACAAGAACGCCGCCAACAAATACAACAACCTGCTGATGGTGCCGCGCGACCTGGCCCACACCATCCAGAGCGGCTATCGCCGCGACGAGCGCACCCTGGAGGAGCTCAGCCGGCTGGGCGGCGGCGAAGCCCGCGCCGGCAGCCGCTCGGCGGCCTCGGATCAGCTCGCCCAGCGCCCCGGCGTCATCCTCGACAACTCCAACAACATTTTGCGCGACCTGGCGATCGTGCTGGCCTGGATCCAGCGCAACCACGTCAAGATGCTGAACAACGGCGGAGTGGGCCGCAACGACCTCAAGAAGATCGCGCCGCTGCTCAGCCACAACAAGACCCCGAAATACGTGGCCCTGCTGGTGCTGTTCGCGATCTCGCGCAAGCTGATCATCTCGGTGGGCGACCAGTGGCGCGTCTCGGGCACGCTGGGCCCGTGGCTCGACCGCGGCCAGGGCTGCTATCGCGACCTTTGGGAGTTCTGGCTGAACGCCAACGAGTGGAACGAGGAATACATCGACGGCGACGTCATCCACGCCGACAACTACCCGCAGAACCTGATTTCGGTGACCGAGCTGCGCAAGCTCGTCCTGCGGATGCTCGAGAAGCTGCCCCCCGACCAGTGGATCGACTTCGAAACCTTCGCCGCAAGCCTGCTGCCCCGGGTCGCGCTTGAAATCCCGGGCCGCAACGACATCACCCCGACCGACAAGCACAACCGCCACCCCAGCCTGATCATGGAATCGGTGCTTGCCGAATCGCTCTACTGGCTGGGGCTGATCGTGCTGGGCGTGGCCGACCTGGACGTCGCCCGCCGGCTCGGCAGCCGGCCCAACGAGGCGATCGCCCCGTATGACCCGGCCCACCCGTTCCTCGCGCGCCAGATGGGCGAGGAGAACTTCATGTTCTCCTTCCGCCTGACCGAGCAAGGCCGCCAGATCCTGGGCCGCCCGTGGCTGGAGCCCGATCGGCTGTTCGCGCGCATGCCCGACCCCGAGCTGCCGTTTGGCGGCTCGGCCGATTTCTTCACCGTCCAGCCCAACCTCGAGATCGTCACCCCGCCGGACTTCAACCTGGCGCGCTTCTTCAAGCTGCTGATGTTCACCGACATCAAGAAGGTCGACATCATGACGACCTTGTCGATCTCGCGGGAGTCGGTGCGCAGCGGCCTGGACAACGGCCTTTCGGCGGAGGCGATGCTGGCGCTGCTCGAGGAATGCTCACGCAAGCAGCTCCCCGAGACTGTCCGCCAGATCATCGGCGAGTGCGAACTGCGCCACGGCGAGCTCGACATGGGCCTCTGCGGGGGCTTCCTCAAGGTGACCGACCGGCTGCGGGTCGAGGAACTGCGCGCCAATCCCAAGATCGCGCCCTCGATCAAGGACGTCTTCGACGAGCGCCTGATCCTGCTGAGCCGCACGGCGGACTTCAAGAAAATCGTCCGCGAGCTCCAGCGCATGGGCTTCATGCCGCGCATCGACTCCGACAGCCTCTACGTGACTAACGACGGGCTGTTCCAGATCACGCTGCGCGCCGAGGAGCTCTACGACCTGCTGGCCCTGATCCGCTTCGCGATCATGATGGAGGAGGAGAGCGAGGTCAGCCTCTTCGACGACCGGCCGCGGCCGCTCTTCGAGCGGCTCTCGGCCACCGCGCAGGAGCGCTTCAATCCCAAGTTCTACGCCGAGTCGATCGCCAAGGCCTTCTTTGGCAACTATGAGAAATTCCAGAAAAAGGTCGTTGACGAGGCCTCGCGCAAGCACAAGAAGCAGGTCTCCCGCCTGCTCGCGCAAATGCCGCGCCGCCGCGAGGAGGACGTCTACAAGGGCGCCAACCCCGCCAGCGAACCGGCCGATGTGATGAAGCTGCTGCGCTACGCCATCGAGCACGAGCTGAGCGTCAAGATGCAGTACGAGCGCACCAACGGCGAGCTGACCGAGGATACGATCGAGCCGGAGGCCTTCCAGGGGCGCAAAATCTATGCCCTCTGCGCCGACGACGATGAGCACCGCCTGTTCGCGATCGACCGCATCCGCCGGGCCGGCTTCTGAGGGTATTTAAAGCTCCAGCTCGCCCTCGAAGACGATCTGCGCCTCGCCCTGCAGCCGCACGCATTTGAAGTTTTCGCCCGCGCGCTCGAAATGGATCCTCAAGACCGGCCCCCCGCGCGTGTGGAGCGCCATCGGGCCATCGCCCACGCCCGCCAGTGACGCGATCAGTGCGGTCGCCACCGCGCCCGTCCCGCAGGCCAGCGTCTCGTCCTCCACCCCGCGCTCGTAGGTGCGGATGTCGAGCCCGCCCTCGGGGCGCGGCCGGTAAAAATTGACGTTGGTTCCCGCCGGCGCGAAGGCCTCATGGCGCCGGATTGCCCGGCCCAGCTCAACCACCGGCGTCGCCTCCAGATCCTCCACGCGCACCACGACATGCGGCACGCCGGTGTTGATGAAATCGACAGGCCCCTCGAACAGCCCCTCCACCCGGAGCGGGATCGCGCGGCGCAGCCCGAACGGGTCGGTCATGCCGAGCATCACCTCGCCGTCGGCATCGACCTCGGCCGCCACAGGCCCCGCCATCGTCAGGAAGCGCATCGCCGCGGGCGCCGCGCCGATCCGATGCGCGAAGCGCGCGATGCAGCGCGCCCCGTTGCCGCACATTTCAACCTCGCCCCCGTCGGCATTGTGATAGCGCATGCGGAAGTCCACCCCTGCAGTCGCCGGGGCCGGCTCGACCAGCAGCACCCCATCGGCGCCGACTCCGGTGCGCCGCCGGCACCAGCGCTCCAGGAGCGCCTCGCGCCCCGCGACCGGCACCACCCCCGTCCGGTTGTCGATCACGATGAAATCATTGCCCGCGCCCGACATCTTGGTGAATCGAATCTTCATCTGGCCGCCTGCTCCTTCGGCAACTAGCGGGCACCGCGCGCCCGCCGGCACCCTGAGCCCATCTTGCGGCGGCCCCCGGCCATTGGCAACTCCAAAGCATTCTTCATTTTCGTCGCAAAGGCCGCAGAGAACCGCTCCAAAGAACGCAAAGTCATGGCGAAGGCGATGCCGGGTGGGTGACCTATGTGCTTGGTCATGGAAGAACATGATGCAATTCCTTCGTCTTGCCGCCAAAGATCGCAGTGCCCGGCCCTGATCAAAAGGTCAAGTTGCATCCCCCCGTCAACCGATCTATAATATGGAACCCGCCGCGTCCGGGCCGGGCGAAACCCTTTTGCCTTGCCGCCCCGGGCGGCCGTGAAGTATAAAAAAACAGGCGCGAGACTTTCCGAAACGGTGTGTCTTTCATGAAACTTCGATGCTCCTTCTGCGGCAAGGACCAACATGCCGTCCGCACGCTCTTCAAGGGTCTGACCCAGAAGGAGAGCATGATGACGGTTTACATCTGCGACGACTGCGTCCGCCAGTGCAATGACCGTCTTCAGCGTGATCAGGTCATGGCCTCCGAGGAGCGGGCGCTGGACTCCCTGAAGAGCCTGCCCACACCCTCCGAGATCAAGAGCGCCATCGACCAGTACGTCATCAGCCAGGAGAAGACCAAGAAGACCGTCTCGGTCGCCGTCTACAACCATTACAAGCGGCTGATGCACAATTATTCCAACCAGGATATCGAACTCGAGAAGAGCAACATCCTGCTGGTCGGGCCCACCGGCTCGGGCAAGACCCTCATTGCCCAGACCCTGGCCCGCATCCTCGAGGTGCCTTTCGCCATAGCCGACGCCACCACCCTCACCCAGGCCGGCTACGTCGGCGAGGATGTCGAGAACATCCTCTTGCGCCTGCTCCAGAACGCCGAGGGCGACAAGGAAAAGGCCGAGCGCGGCATCATCTACATCGATGAGATCGATAAGATCGCCCGCACCACCCAGAACGTCTCGATCACCCGCGACGTCTCGGGCGAGGGCGTCCAGCAGGCCCTGCTCAAGATCCTGGAGGGGACGATCGCCAACGTGCCGCCCACCGGCGGGCGCAAGCACCCGCACCAGGAATACATCCAAATCGACACCCGCAACATCCTCTTCATCTGCGGCGGTGCCTTCAGCGGGCTCGACAAGATCATCGAGCGCCGCGTCAGTCAGCGCTCGATGGGCTTCGGCGCCGACGTCAAGAGCAAGGACGAGCGCAAGATCGGCGAGCTGCTGCGCCAGGTGGCCTTCGACGACCTGCTCAAGTTCGGCATGATCCCCGAGTTCCTCGGCCGCTTCCCGATCGTCGCCACCCTCGACCAGCTCGAGGAGGCGGAGCTGATCGAAATTCTGGTCCGCCCGCGCAACTCGATCATCAAGCAATACCAGAAGCTCTTTGAGCTTGATAACGTCGAGCTGCACTTCAACGACGAAGCGCTTGCCGAGGTGGCCCGCAAGGCCACCGCCATGAAGACCGGCGCCCGCGGCCTGCGTCGGATTCTCGAGGAAATCATGCTTGAGATCATGTATACCCTCCCCGAGAAGAGCGAGCAGTTCGGCGAATGCCACATCTCGGCCGAGGTCATTCGCGGCGAGAAGGAACCCGAGTTTATCCAGACCGCCAAGCGCGAGTCGGCCTGACCCTCGGCCACAGTTTCATCCTGCAACAGCCGCCTCGGGGCCACCCCCGAGGCGGTTGTTTTTATTGCCGCACACCTCAAAGCGGCAGGGTGTGTATGGGGCATGGGGGTGCACACCGGGAAAAAGCTGCACGTGTCGCTCCTAAAGGAGCTTTGGGGGAAATAATTGAGCCTTTCTACAAACATGTCGCTCCTAGCGGAGCTATTCGGCTCCTAGCGGAGCTGAGAATGTCGCGATTCCAGCCGAACGCGTTTCAATGTCGGCTCGAAGAGCCGACCTACCGGCCCTTAAACTGCCGATCATGGCCCCGCCCGCCGCTGCGGTCGTATAATGAATGGAGGCTGTCCAAAGGCGGCGCCAACCTGCACGAAAGGTGTTTCTGGCATGTTGACTCCACTCCGACTCAAGCTTGCCGGCGGCGAGGTCCTCGTCGGCGACGGCGCCATGGGCACGCGCCTGCTCGAGCACGGCCTGCCCGAGGGCGGCTGCCCTGAACAATACGTTCTGGACCATCCCAACGTCATTCGCTCGATCCATGCCGAATATTTTGCCGCCGGCGCCGACCTTGCCACCACCGACACCTTCGGCGCCAACCCCGTGCGGCTCGAGCCCCATGGCCTCGCCGGGGATTACGTCCGCATCAATCGCCGCGGGGCCGAGCTGGCGCGCGCGGCGGCGCCCCCGGGCCGCTTTGTCGCCGGCGCCATCGGCCCCACCGGGCTGCTCTTTGCGCCCCTGGGCCCGCTGACGGTCGATGAGGCCTTTCGAATGTTCTCCATTCAGGCCGAGGCACTCGCCGAGGGCGGCGCCGACATCCTGTTCATTGAAACGATGGCCAGCATCGAGGAGGCCGAGGTGGCGATCTGTGCCGCCCAGGTCACCGGCCTGCCCATCGCCGCCGCGATGACCTTCGAGCGCTCGCCCGAGGGTGAGCTGGCCACGCACTCGGGCGCCCGCCTCGAGCAGGTCGCCGAGCGCCTGATGGCCGCCGGCGCCGACGTGATCGGCTCCAACTGCGGCTGCGGGTTCGGCCAGATGGTGGAGGTCATCGAGCGCCTGCGCCCGCTCACGCGCCTGCCGATCCTCGCCCAGGCCAATGCCGGCCCCTCGGAGACCCCCGCCGGCCGCCAATGGCAGGATACCCCCTCCACCATCGCCGACCACGTCCAGCACATGCTGGAGGCGGGCGTGAGCATCATCGGCGGCTGCTGCGGCACCGGCCCCGACCACATCCAAATGATCCGCCAGGTCGTGGACCAGAACCAGTCCAGCCGCCGCCTGATGCCGCCCCAGTGACCTGCAACGCAGATGCAATTGCCCAGCGCGGCCGAAAAAAAGTATATTGAATATAATTGAACCGCAGAGGCGCAGAGAGCGCAGAGGACACGCAGAGGATCATGATTGAAGATCCCCGGTCACAGCCACAACCTTCCGTGGCCCAACGGGGCCGCAGAAACAATGAATTTGTCCAAATATCTTCGTTTTCTTGTTATCCCGCGAAGATTCGGCCGCCCCTTCAGGGCTCGGATGTTTGGGCACCTTGACCGGGGGTTCCCTGCGGTCACCCCCGGCTACCTGCGATCGCCCCTTCGGGGCTGGGTTATTGACGGAATGGGCAGGTAATCAGCCCACGGCTGTCAATCCCAACCCCCGATCTAGTCCAAGGTGCACCCCGCACTGAAGCGCGGGGGCGAGGCGCTCGCTGAGGCGAACTGAGCCAGTCAGGACGGACCGCCGGCCAATGGGGGGCGATTGTTTATAATTAATTATCGGTTTGGGGAGCGTAGCCGGCTGAAGCCGGCGGGGGAAATATGGATCGGCGCACCCCGCGCTGAAGCGCGGAGCTAACGAGGCGCTCGCTGAAACGAGCTGGGCCAGCCGGGACGGAGCTCAATAAACATGGACGGTTGTTTTATGGATCAAATAATCAAACGATCCTTTGGGCATTCTAGACTAATATTTCATTCCAGCCGCATGCGTGCTGATGAGTATTTCGTAGACCCACAGATTCTTGAGAAGAACCACTTTTTTTTCCTCTGCGTCTTGCGGTTCTGTGCCTTCAGTCTTCGGTGCTGCGCACCACCACGGGGGTGATCTGACGCTCCTGGTCGCCGTCGGGGCTGACCGCATGGACCGGCAACCGGTAGGTCCCCTCGGGCAACGCAAATCGCAGCGCGAAGGTGCCATCCTCATGCAGCTCGACCGGCACGCCCTGGACCGTCACGAGCGAGCCCGGCACGGTCGCACCGTAGAGGATCAGCTCGGTGTGCACCTGGAGCCAGTAGTCCTTTTCCTTCCCCGGGCCGCCCGGGCGTTCGGGCGCGAGGCTGCCGGGCTGGGCCAGCCCCGGCATGCTGGCCGGCTGCATTTGCAGCTCCAGCCCCGGCAGCGCCTCGCGGATCTGCCGCAGCCCCATGACGCTGCCCGGCTGGAACACCGGCAGCGTGATCGTTTGGTAACGAACCGGGGTGGCGGTTCTGCTCCCGCCGCCCGCCGCGCCGCCGCCAAGGCCCACTTCCTCCATCTCCAGCTCTTCGGGCTCGCCGCCCCCCTGCATTTCGTCGCGCAGGCGCTCGGGCAGACGATCATCCTGGCGCGTCGGTGCTGCCGCAGGCCCCTGCATCACCACCACGTTGGAGCCGGCGATCGTCTGAAAGTGGCCCTCACGGGTGATGAACCCCAGCTCGGCGCGCCAGGAGCGTCCTCCGCCCGGAACCTGAATTGTCCAGCGCTCGGTGTTGGCGACCACGATCTGGCTGCGATAGGTCTCGCGCGCGCCATTCTCACCCTCGCGGTCATAGAGCCGCAACAGCAGCGGCGGGGCGCCACCCGGCCGATCCAGCCCATAAAGCTCGCGATCGGCGGCCGAGATCATCCAGAAGGCGTGGAGCGTCTGCGGGTCGCGCATCATCAGCACCAGCCGCGATCCCTCGGCCGATGACGTTGGGAGATCTTCACTGCCGCTCTGGGTCTGCTTCGGGCGCGCGGTCCGGCCTTCGCCGACGGCCGCCCCGCTCCGGGTGCCGATCTCGGGGTTGGCCTGCGCGGCCGGGGCTGCCGGGGAGGGCTTGCCGGCCTCGCGCGGCTCGGCGAGCGGCGCGTCGGCGGGCGGCGGCATTTCGGAGGGCCGCGCCTTGCTCAGCGGGCTGGTCTTGCGATGCGGCAGTGCCTTGCTGACGCGCTTGACGATGCCGGTCAACTTTTCGCCGGCGGCCTTGGCCGCCTTCTTCGCCGTCGCCTTCTTCTTGCCGACCATCTCAGATGCAGCCTCTACAACTTTTTTAGTTTTTTCTTCCTTCTTGGGTTCGGGTTTGGGCGCAGCCGCTTTCTTCGGCGCTGCCTTGCGCGGTGAGGTCGCCTTCTCCGCAGGCTTCCCCTCCTTTTGCGCAGGCCTCCCACCCTTATCGGCAGACTTCTTCTTCGGTTGCTCGAGCGCTTCGGGCTCACGTTTCTTTCTGGCTGTCATTTCTTCTTCTCCGTCAAATTACGCGCCATCGCCGCGGACCGCGCCGCAGCATCGCCAACCCTCGGCCGCCGGCCGTAATCCGCCCCCCGACCCCTCAACCGTTCATCCGATCGGAGCGCCTCACCGTCCGGCACATCTGACCCAAAGCCATTCCTCATATTCCCGAACTGGAGCGTTTTTGGCAACATTTGAATCATACTGACCCCTTGGTCGGCTGAGTTGCAGTTTCCTTCAACCGATGGCACGATAAACCAGTCCGCCACGCCGAGGCCTGTCAGCAGACCAGATGCGCTTCCAGCCTGGGCGTCCACGGCCGATCTTCCGTGCATTGAAGGGGGCTCGACATGAGCGGGAATCTCTGGTGGCATCTCGATCGCCTTTATCTGGCGCTCGGCCGCGCCGCCGGTCGTGAGCGGCGCGCGCGCGCCATGCTCGACCTGCCCGCCGTGCAGAACCCGGCCCTCGTGGCGCCTCCCGCGGGCCGCCTGCTGGTGCTGGCGCCCCACCCCGACGACGAGGCGATCGGCTGCGGCGGGACCCTGCTGCGCCTCGACCAGCGTGACGAGCACGTCGAGGTCGTCCTCATGACCGCCGGCGACCAGGGGCGCGAGGACTGGGAACCCGCCCGCACCGTCGCCACCCGCGCCCGCGAAATGGAGGAGGCGATGCGCCTGCTGGGCCTCTCGCGGCTGCACCGGCTGCCCGGCCGCGACGGCGCCCTGGCCGAGCAGCCCGAACTGGCCGAGCCCATGCGCGCGCTCATCGACCGGCTGCGCCCCGACGCGGTGCTGCTGCCCGCCTTCACCGACCCGCACCTGGACCACCTCCACACCAACCTGATCTTCCTGGAGGCCGCCCGCGGCCTGCTGCCCGGCACGACCCCGGTGTGGGGCTACGAGGTCTGGGGCCCCTGCCCCGCCAACGTTACGGTCGATATCTCCGGGGTCGCGCAGGAGAAGGCGCGCGCGGTCGCCGCCCATGTCTCGCAAAATGAGCTGCTGCGCTTCTCCGAGGCCAGCCTGGGGCTCAACCTCCACCGGGCGATGCAGGTCAACTACCAGCTTGATCCCGCGCTGACCCACGCCGAGGCGTTCCTGCGCCTGCCCCTGTCCGAATATCAAACCCTCGCCGCCGGCTGGCTCGCCCGCGTGCGCGGCCGCTGAAGGCACCGCGCTCCCTTGAAAATTTCCGCGAATGTTGTGGGTTCGGAGGGGCGGGGCAGTCGTCCCTGACGGGACTTGGGGGAACTTGGTCCCGCCCCCCCGCCACTGAAGTGGCGGGCTGAAGGCGATGGTCCCTGCGGGACCGGGTGAATACCGATGGGGATGGGGATCATCTTTGGAGGGGTGCATCTGTCGTCACAGGCCGCTCCTCCGGAGCTATTTGACTCTCCCCTCCAGCTCGCGCAGCAACTCGGCCCCCGCGGCATGGTCGGGCACTTCCACGAGCAGCAGTTGCAGCAGGGCGATCGCTTCCTCGATGCGGCCGGCTTGAATGAATGCCTGGGCGGCCGGCCAGAGCCCGCCCACCCGAAATGAGCCTTGGCGCAGCAGCGTCTCGGCCGCCCCCAGCCCGAGGCTGTAATCGCCGACCGCCTCGGCCAAGCCCAGCCGGGCGTAAAGCAGCGGCCGATACTCGGGAAACTCCTCGAGCCCCCACTGGCTGACCTTCAGGCCCAGCTCATAATGGCCGCTATCCAGCGCCGCCATTGTTGCGGTGTGATAATCCACCGTGCGCACCTGAATCCGCCACCAGCCGCTTAACCCCAAGGCCAGCACCAGGACGCCCAGCCCCGCCGCCACCACCGGCCCGCGACGGCGCATGCGCCACCAGGCCAGCGCCCACTCCAAGGCAAACCCGGCCCCGATCGCCGCCGGCAGCAGGAACGGCGCCCGGTAGCGCCCCACCGGGATGATCAGGATCAGCGAGCCGGCCAGCGCTCCGGCGAACAGCCACAGCAATAGCCAGTCGCGCCGACGCGGCCACGCCAGTGCCATCCCGACCAGCCCCAGCGGCACCAGCCAGCCCCAGCGCACCGGGGTGAGCTGCAGCGGCAGCATCATCCGCGTCGCCAAATGATAGTTGAGGTTGTCGGGGATGTCGCGCGCCTCGAAAAAGAAAAGCGTCTTGCGCAGCAGGCCGAAGGCGATCGCGCCGGGGGCCGCGCGCAGGTCCTCGATGAAGAAGCGCCGATACACCCCCGGCTCCTGCGTCCGCAGATCAAAGGCCTCCTGGAAGCGCGCCGAATAGTTGAAGGTGCCCTCCGCGTCGCGCGCATTGCCGGCATAAAACATCACCCCGCCATTGTTGGGGCCGATCGACCATTGCTCGGTGACCTCGTGATTGCGCCAGGCCACGACCGCCAGCACCGCCGCCGCCCCCAGCGCCAGCATCCCGGCCGGAGCCCAGCCCCACGTCGCCGGGCGCGTCAGCCGTCCGCGGCGCCCTCCCACCCAGAGCAGCCACAGTCCCATCACCAGCAGCACCGCCAGGATGTTGCCGCGCCCCATCATCGCCAGCGCCGCCGCCGCGCCCGCCGCCGCCAGGCGTCCACCCCACCACGGCCAGCGCAGGGCGCCCGTCCTCACGCCCCACAGCAACACGGCATAGCAAAAGAGGATCGGCGACTCGTGCAGCAGCGCCTGCTCGTAATACAGCCACGGCCCGGCCAGCGCCAGCGCCAGCCCCGCCAGCCACGCCCCGAGCCGCCCCAGCCAGGTGCGCGCGGCGATGAAACCCAGCCCCACGCTCGCCGCGCCCAGCGCCGCCTGCG
This sequence comes from Sumerlaeia bacterium, assembly GCA_041687335.1. Lineage (GTDB taxonomy): Bacteria > Sumerlaeota > Sumerlaeia > MVZB01 > MVZB01 > JAJFUE01. The sequence continues at coordinate 12,292 of JAWLCE010000030.1, forward strand.
TCAGGTGGTGCGCGAGAAAATTCCCCCGCCCGAAGATCGCCTGCACCGCCGCCGAGAAATATCCGTAAAGCGGGCTGAAATAAAAAGCTCCCTGTGCGCGCAGCAGCCAGTCCCCATCCAGGATCTGGCTCGCCATCGCCTGATAGGCGTGCATGTCATAGCCCGGCGCGGCCCAACTGAAAAATGGATCGTGCTGCCTCGCCCAGCCGACATACAGCAGCCGCGCCAGCAGCGCCACCGCCGCCAGCGCCAGCGCGTCGAACAGGCTTTGGCGGTCGGGTCGGCGGATGGGCTGGGGCAGGACAGGAGTCGCGGGCGACGCGGGGGGCGCGGGAGTTGAGGGCCTCGCGGCCGCGCGCCCCCGTTGCCGCGTCGTGGAGGGTTGCCTGGCCACCCTCGCTAACGCACCGGCGCCTGCGTCAGGTCGATGGCCATCGTGTAGTGGACGGCATCGCGCCGCCAGTCGGGATAATACTTGTCGGCATCCTGCTCGCTGGCCAGCGTGACCCCGTCGATCGCCGCCACCCCGCGGATGACCTCAAAGCGCCGCTCGGGCTCGATCTCGTCGGTCGCGCGCAGGCCCATCTTCTCCCAGAACGCGCGGTCGTAGACCTGCAGCACGCGCCGGCAGGCCAGCGAGGCCGGCAGGACCGCCTGCACCTCGAAGCGCTCCCAGCCGTTCTCGCGCGCCCAGCCGAGCGTGCGCTGGATGAGCTGCTCCGCGATCGTTTCCTCGCCGACCTGCTCGCTCTCGACCACCGAGATGCAGTGGTGGTGCAGCGCGCCCGGCTGGCGGCGCTCCCCCGTCGGCACCGGCCGCGTCGGCGACCAGTCCTTCGGGAAGAACGTGTTGTAGCCCACGACCTGCGCCCCATCCCAGGCGACGAAGCCGCAGCAACCGTGCCGCAGCAGGCAATCCTCATAGAGGGCGACCAGCTTGTCGCGCTGGCCCCCCGTAAAGAAGCCCTTCAGCCGTTCGCAGCCCCCCTGCGGCTCGGTCGTGGCCGGGTCCAGCGGACCGCGCAGCCGCAGGCAGCGGTCGGGCAGCCATTCGCTGGTCGAGATGGGACGGATATCGTAAGCCATGATTTGCGCAACCCTTCGAGGGACAATCGCCCGCATTTATTCTGCCCACTGCCCCCCACCCGGTCAAGCAGATCAGTCAGATCTCGGTGCGGAAACGATGCCCCGGTTCCAGCGCCAGGCAGAACTCGGCGAACAGCCGGGCGATCCGCTCCAGGTCGCGCAGGTCGGTCATCTCCACCGTCGTGTGCATGTAGCGGATCGGCAGCTTGACCAGCCCCGTCGCGATCCCGCCGCCGGCCATGAAAACCGAGTCCGCGTCAGTCCCGCTGCGCCCGGGCGTGGCGATCCGCTGGAGCGGAATCTCATGGCGCCCCGCCGTCGCCTCCAGCTCGCGCACCAGCTCGGGCAGCGTCGGCCCGCCGATCGCCAGCAGCGGCCCGCCGCCCATCTTGGTTGCCCCGTGCTGGCGCGCGTCGATCCCCGGCGAATCGGTCGCGTGGCCGACGTCGGTCACCAGCGCGATGTCGGGCCGCAGCCGCTCCGCCAGCATGTGCGAGCCCCGCAGGCCGATCTCCTCCTGCACCGCCGAGGCCGCGATGAGCGCGCAGGCCGGCGTCCGCCCCGACTCGCGCACCAGCCGCAGCGTCTCCGCCGCAATCCAGGTGCCGATCCGGTTGTCGAACGCCCGTGCGATCGCGACGTTCTCGTCGAGCAGCTCGAAATCATCCACGAAGGTGATCGGGTCGCCGATGCGCAGCCGGCCCTCGGCCTCCTCGCGGCTGCCCGCGCCGATGTCGATGAACAGCTCGTGCAGCTTGGCCGGCTTGGCGTCCTTCTCGCGGTCGCGCAGGTGGATCGCGGTCGCGCCCGTCACCCCGCGCACCATGCCGCCGGCGGCATGGATTGCCAGCCGCTTGCCCGGCACCACCGCCGGGTCGATCCCCCCGATCGAGCGCGCGTAGATGAAGCCCTTCTCGTCGATGTGGTTGACCATCAGCCCGATCTCGTCGGCATGGCCGACGATCATCACCCGCGGCGTGCCCCCCGGGTTCAACGTCGCCACGGCGCTGCCATAGACGTCGGTCTGGGTCTCGTCGGCGAAGGCGCCGGCGTAGTCAAGCCAGACGCGCTGGCCGGCGCGCTCGAATCCCGATGGGCTCGGCGTCGTCAGCAGGCGCCGGAGGAATTCCAGTGAGGCTTCACGCATGGATCGATGATTCTCCCTTTATTTCCGTTCCTGCCGCCGTGGCGACCTTCACCCCCAGCAGCGCGCCGAGTTGGTGGAATTGCTCGAGCCACTGGCGCGCGCCCACGTCCCCGCGCGCCGCCCGTGCCGTCACCTCGCGATCATACGCCCCCAGAATCCGCCAGTAAACATTCTGCGTGTGCCAGAGGTTGACCTCGAACGGCAGCTCATCCACCAGCCGCAACGCGTCCGCCAGTGCCCCCAGCCGCTCCGGCTGCACCGGGCCCTCCGCCAGCTCGTCCGCCAGCCGCTCCACCCGCCGACGGAAGTTAAACTCGAGCAATTCAGCGTCGAGCTGAATCTCGCTCGCCCGCGCGTCCTCCAGCAGGTTGCGCACCTTGCCCTCGTTCAGCGGGTCCTCCTCGAAGCATTCGGCCAGCAGGTGCGTCAGCGCCAGCTCCGCCAGGTTGCGGAACACCCGCGGCAGCGGCATCCCCAGGTTCGAGACGAACCGCATCAGTGAGGCGTTCTGTTCGTAGAGCCGCCGCTGGGTGTCGTTGACCTCGTCCATGCTGCCCGCCAGGATCGTCGTGAGGATTGCCCGCTGCTTGTCACGAAACAGCGAGCGCAGCGAATACGTCGCCGCCGCGAAGTTGCGGTCCAGCAGGCGAATCACCTCCGGCTGGTCCGCCCGCGAGAACGCCGCCGTCATCTCGCGCACCAGCGCCTGATAAGATTCCTCGCCCTGATACGGCCGCACTCCGCCGAAGATGTTGTGGTCGCCCATGTGCAGCACCGCGTGCGTCAGCTCGCTTGTCTCCCAGGTGATGCGCGAGACGATCCGCGCCCGTCCCACGCTGATGCGCGCCCGGCCATGTTCGCGCTGGTGGCCATCGAGCCGCTCAACGTCAAAACAGTAAATCTCCGCCCGCTCCGGATACTCGGTGAACAGCGAGCTGACCGCGTAGTGCGCCCCCACCTTGGGCAGGTCGATGATCGCCGGCCGCACCGTGCGCTCGTAGATCTGGCGCCCATTGCCGAACTGCGCCAGGTTGCTCTGCGCCCGCTCCAGCCGCTCCAGGAACTCCGGCTCCAGGTCCGTCGCGAACAGCTTGCGCGCCAGCTGCAGCGCCCGCCCCGCATACTGGATCACCTGCACCGTCTCGATCCCCGACAGCTCGTCGAAGAACCAGCCGCAGCTGGTGTACATCAGCATCGCGTGGCGTTGCAGCTCGAGCGCCTCCAGCACCCCGACCTGCTCGTCGGGCGCGAGCGGCCTGCGTTGCCACCCCGCCAGGAACCGCTCCACGTTCGCGCGCGAGCGATCCAGAATGACATCAACATATGCGTCGCGCGCTCCCCAGGGATCGCTCAGCAGCTCGCCCGCCTGGCGCTCGTAATGCCCCGTCAGCGTGTCGCGCAACCAATCCAGCGCCTCGCGCAACGGCTGGCGCCACTCCTGGTTCCAGCCCCCGTTCATGCCGCTGGCGCAGCCGCACGCCAGCCGCCAGCGCTCGATGCCGTGGATGCAGCTCCAGCTCGAATTCTCGTGGATCTCCACCTCGTGAGTCGGCGGGTGGCGCTCGAGGAAGTCTCCGTAGTTGGTCAGCCGCGCGATCCGGTTCTGCTCGATGAAATGCAGCGCATAGGTCAACGCCATCTCGCCGTGGCGGTGGTGGTGGCCGAACGTCTCGCCATCGGTGGCGATGTGGACCAGCTGCGGGTGATCGCGGGCATCGCTGAACGCGCCCGCCAGCCGGTGGGCCAGGTGCTCCCCCCGCCGCAGCACGTCCTCGAACGCCACCGCCCGCGCAATCGGCCCGTCGTAAAAGAACAGCGCGATGCTGCGCCCCGATGGCAATTGCTGCACGTAAGCCTGCGTCGGGTCGATCTTCTCCTCGCCGGCATCGATCCACTCGCGCGCCCCCAGCTTGCGCACCCGCCGCGCCTGCCGCGGCGCCAGCACCGTGAAGGCCAGCCCCGCCTCCGCCATCAGCTCCAGCGTCTCGACGTCCACCGCCGTCTCGGGCAGCCAGAGCCCCTCGGGCTGCCGACCGAAGCGGTGAACAAAATCCGCCACCCCCCACACGATCTGGGTGCGCTTGTCGCGCGCATTGGCCAGCGGCATGATCATGTGATTGTAGCCCTGCGCCAGCGCCGAGCCGTGCCCGCCGAAGCGCCCCATGCTCTCGCCGTCCGCCGCCAGAATCACCTCATGGATTCCCGGCGCCTTCGCCTTGAGCCACGCCAGCAGCGTGGGGCCGAAGTTGAAGCTGATGCGAGAATAGTTATTGACGATCTGCTCGATCTGCCCCGCCCCGTCCAGTATCCGCGAGCTGGCGTTGGAGGCATAACATTCCGCCGAGATCCGCTCGTTCCAGTCGTGGTAGGGAAAGGCCGAATCCTGCAGCTCGATCGCCTCCAGCCACGGGTTTTCGCGCGGGGGCTGGTAGAAGTGGCCGTGGATGCAGATCGAGCGTTCGTGGGGCATGGTGCTTCCTTGGATGACTTGTCATGTCGGATGAGTCGGCGTCCCGGACGGCGCTCGGCGCGGCCCGCAATTCGAGCTAGGCCTCGCGCTCGTAGAGCAGCAGACAGCTGGCCGGCAGGGCGATCTCGATCTCGCCGTTGCTCTCGATCCGCTCGGGCCCCTGCGGCCCCGGACCACCCCAGCGCGCCTCCGCCGTGTCCAGCGTCTTGCGCCAGTTCCCCTCGGGCAGCAGCAGCGTGGCGTGGGTCTGTTCCCGCCCGAAGCAGGCCAGCATCAGCGTCTGCTCGCGGCCGTGCCAGCGCCGCACCGCCAGCATCCGCTCGACCTCGAACGCCGTCACCTCCATCGCCTCGCGGTCGCGCGTGCCCAGCACCGGGTGCGTCCGCCGCAGCTCCAGCAGGTGCCGGTGCAGCGCCAGCAGCTGGTCGTGGGGGTGTCGGCGCTTGAGCTGATGGTCCACGCGCGAGCGCGCGAAGGTCTCCTCGGCCTGCGGGTCGGGCGGCTCGCCCACCCAGGCGAACTCCTTGAACTCGGCCGCGCGACCCTTGCGCACCGCCTCGACCAGCTCGGCGTCCGTGTGGCTGACGAAATAGAGGAACGGCGCCGGCTCGCCCCACTCCTCGCCCATGAACAGCATCGGCAGGTAGGGCGAAAGCAGCATCACCCCCGCCGCCAGCTTCAGCTCCTCCAGCCCCACCAGCGCACTCAGCCGCTCCCCGTTCATCCGGTTGCCGATCTGGTCGTGGTTCTGGTTGAAGACGACGAACTTGCTGGCCGGCAGGTCCTCGGAGCGGTTGCCGTGGCGCCGCCGCCGGAAGCTCGAATACTGCCCGCTGTAGACGTAGCCCTCGCGCCAGGCGCGCGCCAGGTGCTCGACCCGCCCGAACGGCTCGTAATAGGCCATCCGCTCCCCCGTGAGCAGCGTGTGCAGCGCATGGTGAAAATCATCGTTCCACTGCGTGTCGAGCCCGTGACCCCCCAGCTCCGGCGACCGGATCAGCCGCGAGTCGTTTAGGTCGGTCTCAGCGATCAACTGCACCCGGCGGCCCGCCCGGTCGGCATAGTCATGCACCGTTTCCGCCAGCTCGGCAAAGATGTGGCGCGCCGAAAAATCATAGATCGCGTGCAGCGCGTCCAGCCGCAGCCCGTCGATCCGATACTCGCCCAGCCAGTGCAGCGCGTTGCCGATCACGAACCGCCGCACCTCGTCGCTGTAGGCCCCGTCGAAGTTGATCGCCTCGCCCCACGGCGTCTTGTAGTGGTCGGTGAAGTAGTGGCCAAAGTCCCAGAGGTAATTGCCCTCGGGCCCCAGATGGTTGTAGACCACGTCCAGCACGACCGCCATCCCGCGCCGGTGGCAGGCGTCCACCAGCCGCCTGAGCCCCGCCGGCCCGCCATAATCGTGGTGCGGCGCCCACAGATTGACCCCGTCATACCCCCAGTTGCGCCGCCCGGGGAACTGCCCCACCGGCAACAGCTCGATCGCCGTCACCCCCAGCTCGAGCAGGTCCTCGATGTGCGGGATGATCGCCTCGAAGGTGCCCTCGCGGGTGAACGTCCCCACGTGCAGCTCATAGAGCACGTAGTCGCGCAGCGCCGGGCCGAACCAGCCCGCGTCCCCCCAGTTGAAACTGGGGTCCACCACCGCCGAGGGCCCATGCACCCCCTGCGGCTGGTGGCGCGAACAGGGATCGGGCCGCTCGCGTTCCCCATCGAGCCGATACAGGTAGAGCGTCCCGGGGCTGACCGCCTCCACCTGCGCCTCGAAATACCCCTCGCAGGTTGGCTCCAGCTCGACGGTCCGCCCGTCGGGCGCCAGCAGCCGCAACTCCACCCGCTTTGCCTTGGGCGCCCAGACCCGGAACCGGCATCGCCCCGCGCCCTGATAAAGCGCCCCCAGGCCGAAATCGACGAGATCCAGCATGATATTTTCCTTCGCTCGCGGAATTGCGCAACGGACCACCCCATTTTAGCCCGCCCCACCCCGGGGCGAAAGAAATGAATCTATGCTACTGGTTGGTCGGGCCCGTCGGCTCGACATCGCCCATGTCGAGCCGAAGTATGTGTTTAGCGAGGATGGCCAGGGCTTGGCAAAGCACCCCAGTGACTGCCACTGTGTCGCCCTTTCAGGGCTCGGATTTTCGCCCTCCTAAACCCAGGGTTTCGCTGCGCTCCACCCTGGGCTTTTGCACTGCGCCCACCCTTTCAGGGTGGAGTGCAGGTGCCATACCAAGCCGTCACGCTAAACACATACGGCTCGAAGAGCCGACCTACCCTTCCGGACCCCTGCATCCTGAATGATGATTATTTTAACCGCTGGCGCTCTTTTTTGTTGCGCCCGCCGTGTCGGCGCATGATGATGATAGCCGACTCATCTTTTACCGCCGGCGGGACTTGCCCGCCGCCGCAAGTGCCCACCCCAAGGGGATGCCGCCATGCCATCCGCACACACATTCCGCCCGCTGTTGCTCATGCTTGCCGCCGCGGCGCTGCTCGCCGGCGCCGCCACCCAGGCCCGCGCCGCCGCCTATATCAAGATCGGCGACATCAAGGGCGAGGTCACCGCCGAGGGCCACGAGGACTGGATCGAGATCAGCTCCTTTCAGTGGGGCGTGACCCTGCCGATCTCAAGCTCCACCGCCGGCGGCGCCACCAGCGGCAAGCCGAGCTTCAGCGACCTGATCATCACCAAGGCCTACGACCTCTCCTCGCCCCATCTGATGCATGGCTGCGCCTCCGGCCGCCACATCCCCGAGGTCATCCTCGAGCTGAAAACCATCACCGGCGACATGTCCTACACCTACCTCAAGATCACCCTTGAGGACGTCATCATCAGCTCGGTCTCGATGAGTTCGGGCGGGGACCGCCCACAGGAATCGCTCAGCCTTAACTTCGGCAAGGCCACCCAGACCTACTTCAAGCAGGACGACAAGGGAATGGTGGCCCCCGCCGCGTCGATGAGCTGGAACATCGCCACCAACACCTCCGCCGCCACCGGCCCCGAGGTGCTCAGGTACGAATAAACCCGCCGGCCGCCGCGCCGCTCACCCGCCCAGCCGCGCCAGCAGCGCGCGCGACGGCCCATGCTCGGGCGCCAGCGCCAGCGCCGCCCGCGCCGCCTGCCGCGCCTCATCGGCCTGGCCCAGCCGCAGGTGGATCGTCGCCCGCGCATAGGCATAGTCGGGCGTCGCGGCCGGCGCCGCCTCGGCCAGCCGCAGCGACCCAATTGCCGCCTCGGTGCGCCCCAGCTGCGCCTGCGCCAGCCCCAAGTTGTACCACGCGCGCCCGAACGCCGGGTCGATCCTGACCGCCTGCTCCAGCGAGCCGACCGCCTCGGCCAATTGCCCGGCCTCGGCCTGCGCCAGCGCCAGGTTGTAGGCCAGGTGGGCATCCTCGGGCGCCAGCTCGGCCGCCCGCCGCATCGGCTCGACCGCCTCGGCCGCCCGCCCCTGCGCCTGCAATACGATCGCCAACGCCCGCAGCGGCGCGGGCGAGCGCGGCTCCCATACACTCGCGCGCCGGAAGAGCCGTTTGGCCTCCTCGTGCTCGCCGCGGTCATAGGCCAGCTGACCCATCTGCATCAGCGCCGGCGGCTGGTCGGACTGCCGCCGCAGCATCGCCATCAGATCCTGTCCCGCCCGGCTCTGCATGTCGAGCCGCTCGCGCAGCGCCCACGCCGCATCCACCCGCACCAGCCGCACCGGGTCCTCCAGCAGCGGCTCGAGCCGCTCGTGCTCCGCCGGCAACGGCCCCAGCCCCCGCGCCGCCGCCGCCCGCACCAGCGCATGCTCCTGCTCGAGCCCCGCCTGGAGCGCCGCCCGCGCCTGCGGGTGCTCGGGCCACTGCGCGAGCAGGTCCAGCGCCACCGCGCGCCAAGCCGGATAGGGATCGCCCGCCGCCAGCTTGACCAGATCAGGAATTGTCGTCTGGTCGCCGGTGCGGCCGCGGGCGATCGTGCGGGCGCGTGCGCGCGTCGGCCGATCCATCCGCTCGCCATACCACTTCTCCACCCACTCCAGCGCCCAGTCCACCCCCTCCGCTTCCTCCACGTGACAGCGGTTGCAGGCGTTGGGGATGCCGAATTCCTTGGTCAACAGCGGGTCGGGGATCGTGAAGCCGTGGTCGCGCCGCGGGTGGCGGGCCATGTAGGTCGTCAGCGGCATGTGGCAGCCGACGCACTGGTTGCCCTCGCTGCCGGCCTCATGGCGCCCATGCGCGACCGTGTCGATCGTCGCCGAGTGGCAGCTGAGGCACAGCGAATTGTCAAAGACCTCGCGCCGGGTCTTGCCGCTGTGCGGGTCATGGCAGTTGAGGCAACTCACTCTCATCCCATGCATCGCGCTCAGCAGGAACGAGCCATACTCAAAGTCCTCGTCCAGAATCTGCCCGTCGGCATAGTAAATATCTTCCAGCCCCGGCAGCATCGGCCGGTAGTGGTCCAGAAAGTCGTCGCCCGGCCGGAAGCTCCCCGTCAACTCGCCGCGACGGGCATGGCACGCCCCGCAGGTGTCGAGCTGCTGGCGCACGGTCAGGCGCCGCGCCCCCGGCCAGCGCTCGCCGTCGGGCCGCGACCGGTGCCACTCCACGTGCTGCCCATAGGGCCCGTGGCAGCCCTCGCAGCCGACCCCCAGCTCGACCCACGTCGTCTGATAGCTGTCGCTGACCGGCTCATAGCCCTTGTCGTAGCCGGTCATGTGGCAATCCGCGCACATCGAGTTCCAGTTCATGCCGCGGCCCGTCCAGTGCCCCCACTCGAAATGCCGGCGGTCCTGCTCCTCGAAGACGTTGAACCACTCCTTTTTGGCGGGGTCCCAGGCCAGCTCGGTCGCCTGCCAGCGCCCGTCCTCGAACGGCATCAGGTATTGCCAGAGCGGCGCCACCCCGATGACCAGCTCCGGATGAAAGGCCTCCTCGGCCCCCGTTGGCCCCTGGGTCACGAGCCGATACTGCCCACCCTCGGCGTCCGCCCGCGAGCTCATCGTCCCGTGCCGGATCTCGTGGCCCGGCAGGAACGCCTCGTCATCGAGCCCCGGCTCCAACTTGCGCATCGCGCGCTGGTGGTGCGAGCCCATCCAGGCCGCGTGCATGTCCTCGTGGCACTCGGCGCAACTGGCCGAGCCGATGATGAACGGTTCCGGGGAAACCGGGTCGGGGGCGGGCGCGAACAACCTCCAGGCCAGCACCCCCAGCAGCACATAAACAACCGCCAGCCCCACCAGCAGCGGCTTCCGCCAGCGCGCCATCAAGGATCGTTTCGTTGCGGCCGCGTCAGGCGAAGGCGTCATGGCAAGGCTCCCACGAGGTTCCGGCTCTCAATCATGCGCGGGCGTTTCGGCGCCCGGCTGCATCGCCTCCAGCCGCTGCGCGACCCATTTACGAAACACATCCCCCCGCTGGGCGTAGCTCCTGAACTGGTCGAAGCTGGCGCACCCCGGCGACAGCAGCACGACCTCGCCCTCCGCCGCGCGCGCCGCCGCGGATTCCAGCGCCCGCTCCAGCGTTTCGCAGTGGACGCAGGTCGCCGCCGCGCGCCACGCCTTCTCCATCGGCTCGGCCGCCTCGCCGATCAAATACACCGCCCGCACGCGCTCGCGCAGCAACCCCTGGACGCTTTCAAAGGGGCTGGCCTTGTCGCGCCCGCCCGCGATCAGGTGGATCGGGCTGGCAAACGACTCGATCGCCCGTTCCATCGCCCCCAGGTTGGTCCCCTTCGAGTCGTTTACATAACTCACCCCGCGGATCGTCCCCACCCGCTCCAGCCGGTGCGGCGCCGCCGCAAACCCCGCCAGCGTCGCCGCGATCTGCTTGCGCGGCACCCCCATCGCCTCCGCCACGCAGGCCGCCGCCATCGCGTTGGCGACGTTGTGCATGCCGATCAGGCGCAGTTCGCTCATCGGCATCAGCACGCGCGGGCGCGCCCCCCGGTCCTTGAGCATGATCAGGTCGCCGTCCAGCCAGGCCCCATCCTCAACCGGCCGCTCCAGCGAAAACCGCCGCACCCGCGCCTGCGAACCCGCCGCGATCGCCAGGCAGCCCGGATCGTCCTGGTTGATCACCAGCGTCTGGCCCGGCCCCTGGTTGCAGCCGATCCGCCCCTTCAGCTTGGCATATTCCTCCATCGTGCGGTGGCGGTCCAGGTGGTCGGGCGTGATGTTGAGCACCAGCGCCACCTCAGGGCAAAAATCATGGATCGTCTCGAGCTGAAAGCTGCTGACCTCCAGCGCGAAGACCGTCTGCGCGAGCCCCGCGCTGCCGATGCCTCGCTCGGCCGCCACCCGCGCCAGCGGCAAGCCGATGTTGCCCGCCGCGACCGTATCCCAGCCCGCCTCGGCAAACAGCCGCGCCAGCAGCATCGTCACCGTCGTCTTGCCGTTGGTTCCCGTCACCGCCGCCACGCGGGCGCCGGGCGCGCACAGCCAGCCCAGCTCCAGCTCACCGCGCGTCGGCAGTCCCGCCGCCAGCGCCTGCTCAAGCAGCGGATGCGCGAGCGCCACCCCGGGCGAGACCACCAGCGCCTCGGTCTCGGCGGCCAGCGCCTGCTCGCGGCCAAACCGCAGCTCGACCCCCGCCGCGCGCAGCGGCTCATAGGCCGCCGCCGCCGGGTCGGCATAATCGTCGTACAGCGTCACGCGCCGCCCCAGCCACCCCAGCAGCTCCGCCGCCGCCTGGCCGCTGATGCCTGCCCCGAGAACGCCATAATGCTGAAATTGGAGAAAAGGAGCTTCGAGCCCCGCCGTCGCCATGTGGTGTGCCATTTGCGCGCCGCTGCGCCTCGCTTGTCGGATCGGGGGAAGACTTCGATTTCATTCCGCCGCCGCCGCCCGCCTCAAGTGGCGAACGGTCTTTCATGAGGAATCTATCGAATTTCCACCCCGCACACAAGCCCAACGCCCCGCGGGAGAAGAATGGGACGCTGATGAACGCGGATGGTAGCGCGGATGAGAAATGATGTTTTGACGCAGAGGCGCGGAGGGGAGAATGGGATGCGGATGCTGGTGCGGAATGAGCAACAGCCGGCGGCCCGTTGCCGCCGGCTGGTTTTGAGCAATCCCGCCTCTGCGCTGCTACCGCTCCAGCACCTCATCGATCGCCGCCGTCGTCTGGTCCGGCGGCGTTTCATCCGGCTCGGGCAGCATGTCCACCGAGGTTTGATACGCCGCCCACGGCCAAGCTGTATCGTAGGGCGGCAGGTCGCGCAGCGACAGGTTCAAATCCACATACCTCGCCCCGCCCAGGTAAGCCTCCCGCCGCGCCGCCACCAACTCGCTCCAGGTATTCACCCTGCCCGTCAGCTTCGCCACGCCCTGGCTGACCTCGACTTGAATCTGGCTCTCATCCAGTTGCGGGTGATCGATCAGCTCGCGGATGATCGCCTGGCGGATCTGGTTGTCGCTGAGCCGCGGCCCGTCCTCGATCGCCCGCAGGTCGTTGATCACCTCGGCCACCCCCGCAATCTCACGCACGATCGCCTCCGCCCGCCGGGCATCATCCACATGCTGCACCTGGCCCGTCAGCCGCACCACCCCCGCCTGGATCAGCGCCGTGATCCGGTAGGGTTCGAAATATTCGGCCAGCTCGCGACGCACCTGGCGGATCAGCTCGGCGTCGGGCGGCGCCCCCGGCCGCCGCACCAGCAATTCATTGCGCACGTTCCAGATTGCGGGGATCGACAGCGCCGCCCGCTGGGCAACCTGACGCGCCTCGGCCGAGGGAACCTCCCCCCGCAACAGCGCCACCCCATCGCGGACGATCACGCGAATATTCTCCTCGGGCACCGCCGGCTCGCGCGCCAGCGTCGCCCGCAGCAACTCACGCGCCTCAAGGTCACCCAGCGCCTGTGGCGCCTCCTCCATCTCCAGCGCCAACTCGGGCCGCACCTCCAGCTCGCGGGCATCGACCTCCTCCGCCCCCACCACATTCGCGTTCTCGATCGCCCGCTCGCGCATCGCCTCGCTCGGCACCGCTCCCATCAACCGCACCGTCCCCTGCTCCACCCGCACCTGAATGTGCCGGTCGTAGACGCGCGCGTCATAATCCAGCGACCGCTCGACCATCAGCCGGACCCGCTGGTCGTCGGGTGTCTCGGCCGGCGCGCCCGCCGTCGGCCGCTCGCGCAGTCCGCCGGCCGAACCGTTGCGCAGCGCCTCGTCTTCTTCGAGGAACTCGCGCACATGGTCTCGCATGATCCGCCGCTCGCGCACGATGATCGGTTCCTCCTCGCCATTGGCCTGCTCGCTCGGCTCCGCGGCCGGCGCGCCGTTCGTGGCGGCCTCGGCTTCCCCGTTGGCCGTCTCCGGGGACACGCCTTCCGGCTGACCGCTGTCCTCCGGCTGGATGATCCGCACCGCACCGACCCGATGCTCACCGTTAGCCTGCGCCTGTCCATTGGCCTGCGCCTGTCCGTTGGCCTGGGCCTGTCCGTTGGCTTGGGCCTGTCCGTTGGCTTGGGCCTGCCCATTGGCCTGCGCCTGCGGCGCGCGACGATCCGGCGCCGTCGGCCGCGCCAGGTCAAATGGCGGGTCCAGATAGATGCTGCGCTCGGTCGCGATCAGGACCTCGATCTCATTGTTCACCCCGCGCACGCCCTCGAATCGCTGGACCAGTTGCTCGGCCAGCCGCGCCTGCGTGTCGTGCGAGGCCTGCCCGCGCAGTGTCACCACCCCGTCCTGCACCGAAACCCGCGCGCGCAGTCCCGGGTCCCCCGCCGAGCTGGCCCGATTGAGCGTCTGCTGGATTTGATACTCCAGCATATGGTCGGGCACCCGCTGCTCGACCAGTTGCAGCCGGTCGATCACCCCCCGCACGCCGGGCACCTTCTCGGCAGTCGCGATCGCCTCGAAGCGGCTGCTCGCATCGCGCGCCTGTCCATCCAGCGTGACAATCCCGTTCTCGGTGCGCACCTCGATCAACCGCGAGATCACCCGCGGGTTGTAGAGCAACTGTTGCTCGACCGCCCGCGAAATCGTCTGGTCCTCCCGCTCGGCACGCGCCGCCGTCTCCTCCTGTGCTCCCGCCGACCCTATCGTCAGCGCCCCCACCAGCATCAGCGCCAGGGTCCATAGAACTTCGAACCTCATGGCCGGCCTCCTTTTTTTTCACCACTCTGCCCACATATCATTTTTTTGCATCATTGCCCCTCATGATTTTCATATATCAATCCACCGCGTTGAAATCAGTGCATCTCCGATTCTATACAGGTGGAGTCCCCGCAATTCCCTCACTCCCCCCTCCCCCCGCCCGCATTTGTCCCCGGCGCCGCCTAACTTTACTAAAACCAATGATGAGAACTATGCTACAATATGTAGTGTCTGGCGCCGGCGAGAGGTGCAATATGTGGTTGACAACAACCCTGCCGCGCGTTTATCCTGCCTCACCTGAAGCTTGAAGGGGTGGCCTCGTTTTTGGGTTTTCTTCGTGGGGCGGTGCGCGCCCGGGATGGTAGAATGAATCGCGCGCCAAGGGCTCCGCCCACGATCTATAAACCCCTCGCGCGCCGCGCCCCGTGGATACCTTGGAGGACCCGCAGATGAAACTGAATCGCCTTTTCACCCAGCCCGAGATCGATCCGCTGGACCAGATAACCTACGACAAGCGCCGCTCGGTGATCACCAATCCCGACGGATCGATCGTCTTTGAGGCCCGCGACGCCGAAATTCCCAAGGGCTGGAGCCAGCTCGCCACCGACATCCTCGTCTCCAAATACTTCCGCCGCGCCGGCCTCGCCACGGCTCCCGGCCGCGAGACCAGCGCCCGCCAGGTCTTCCACCGCATCATCCACTCGATCCGCGGCTGGGGTGAGTCCAAGGGCTACTTCGATTCCACCGCCGACGCCGACACCTTCGAGGCCGAGCTCAAGCATGTGCTGGCCCACCAGCTCGGCGCCTTCAACTCACCGGTCTGGTTCAACTGCGGCCTCTGGCACGAGTACGGCATCGAGGCCAGCGGCGGCAACTTCGCCTGGAACGACGACACGGGCCGCGTCGAGGAGATCATCAACAACTACAGCCGCCCCCAGTGCTCCGCCTGCTTCATCCAGTCCGTCGGCGACGACCTGATGTCGATCTTCGAGCTGGTCAAGACCGAGGCCAAGATCTTCAAGTATGGCTCGGGCACCGGCACCAACTTCTCGCGCCTGCGCAGCCGCTGGGAGAAACTCTCGGGCGGCGGCACCAGCTCCGGCCTGATGAGCTTCCTCGAGGTGCTCGACCGCGGCGCCGGCGCCACCAAGAGCGGCGGCACCACCCGCCGCGCCGCCAAGATGGTCTGCCTCGACATGGACCACCCCGAAATCACCGACTTCATCAACTGGAAGGTCCGCGAGGAGGAAAAGGCCCGCATCCTCATCGAGCACGGCAACCTCCCCGCCGACTTCAACGGCGAGGCCTATCACACCGTCTCCGGCCAGAACTCCAACAACTCCGTGCGCGTCACCGATGAGTTCATGCAGGCGGCGCTGCAGGGCAAGGACTGGGGCCTCACCTCGCGCACCGAGCCCGGCCGCGTCCTGCGCCAGGTCAACGCCACCGAATTGCTCGACCAGATCTGCAACGCCGCCTGGCGCTGCGCCGACCCCGGCGTGCAGTTCGACTCCACCATCAACGACTGGCACACCTGCCCCGCCACCGACAAGATCAACGCCAGCAACCCCTGCTCCGAATTCATGTTCCTCGACGACACGGCCTGCAACCTGGCCTCGATCAACCTGACCCGCTTCATCGACGAGCAGGGCGAGTTCGATGTCGACGGCTTTCGCCACGTCGTGCGCCTGTTCATCATCGCCCAGGAGATCCTCGTCGACTTCTCCAGCTATCCCACCGCCCCCATCGCCCGCAACAGCCACGACTACCGCCCGCTCGGCCTCGGCTATGCCAACCTGGGCGCGCTGCTCATGCAGCTCGGCATCCCCTACGACAGCCCCGAGGGCCGCGCCATGTGCGGCGCGATCACCGCCCTCATGACCGGCCACGCCTACCGCGTCTCGGCCGAGATGGCCGCCCAAGTCGGCCCCTTCGCCGGCTATGCCCGCAACGCGCGGCCAATGCTGCGCGTCATGCGCAAGCACCGCGACGCCGTCGAGCACGTCAGCGCCGAGTTCTGCCCCACCTACCTGCTCGACGCGGCCCGCCTGGCTTGGGACGAGGCCATCGAGCTGGGCGAGAAGGTCGGCTACCGCAACTCCCAGACCTCCGTGCTCGCCCCCACCGGCACCATCGGCCTGCTGATGGATTGCGACACCACCGGCATCGAGCCCGACTTCGCGCTGGTCAAGTTCAAGAAGCTCGCCGGCGGCGGCTACTTCAAGATCATCAACCACAGCGTCCCCGCCGCCCTGCGCCGCCTCGGCTACTCCAGCCAGGAAATCCACGACATCCTGCACTATGTCGTCGGCTCGGCCAGCTTCCGCGGCGCGCCCCACATCGACGAGGTCGCCCTCAAGTCCCACGGCCTCTCCGACGAGGACCTGCTCAAGATCGAGCAGTCCCTGCGCGGGGTGATGGAGCTCGAGCACGCGTTCAGCCCCATCTCGCTCGGCGAGGACCTGCTCGCCCGCCTCGGCCTCGCCCAGCAGGCCGGCGACCCCGGCTTCAGCGTCCTGCGCGCCCTGGGCTTCAGCGAGGCCCAGATCGAGGAGGCCAGCGTGCACATCTGTGGCCGCATGACCATCGAGGGCGCGCCCCATCTGCGCGAGGAGCACCTGCCGATCTTCGACTGCGCCAACCGCTGCGGCAAGATCGGCCGCCGCTTCATCGCCCCCATGGGCCACGTCCGCATGATGGCCGCCGCCCAGCCCTTCATCTCCGGCGCCATCAGCAAGACGGTCAACCTCCCCCACGAGGCCGCCGTCGAGGACATCCAGCAGATCTACGTCGAGGGCTGGCGCCTCGGCCTCAAGGCCATCGCGCTCTACCGCGACGGCTGCAAGATGAGCCAGCCCCTCAGCGGCCGCGCCGATAAAAAGAAGAAGGCCAAGCAGGCGGCCGAGCTGTTCGAGGAGGCGCTCAGCCAGGCCGAGCACGCCGCCCCCGAGACCGTCACCATCAAGGTCCCGGCGCCCACCCGCCGCCGCCTGCCCACCCGCCGCCACGGCTTCACGATCGAGTCCAAGGTCGGCGGCCACAAGGTCTACCTGCGCACCGGCGAATACGAGGACGGCACCCTGGGCGAAATCTTCATCGACATGCACAAGGAGGGCGCCGCCTTCCGCTCGATGATCAACTGCTTCGCCATCGCCGTCAGCAAGGGCCTCCAGTACGGCGTGCCGCTCAAGGAGTTCGTCGACACCTTCACCTTCACCCGCTTTGAGCCCCAGGGCCCCAGCGATCACCCCAACATCAAGTTCGCCACCTCGGTCATCGACTTCATCTTCCGCGTCGTCGCCCTCGAATACCTGCACGACGCCTCCTATTGCCAGGTCAAGCCCGAGGGCAACGGCGACACCACGCTCAGCATCACCGACTCCGCCCACGAGGCCGAGTCGCTCGGCAAGAACCAGCCGCGCCCCTCCGCCCGCATCGAGTCGCTGCGACCCGAGCCCGCCGCCGCCCAGAACCGCCCCGCCGCCCAGCCCTCCGGCCTCGAAAGCCAGATGAGCGGCCTCATGGGCGACGCCCCCTTCTGCGACGTCTGCGGCCACATCACCGTCCGCAACGGCACCTGCTACAAGTGCCTCAACTGCGGCAACTCGATGGGCTGCTCATAAGGCCGGGCCGCCCCCGCGGCGCCCCCAAACCAAATGCCCGAAGGCGGATGATTGAGATTCCGCCTTCGGGCACTTTCTTTTCAAGCCGGCTCAGGGCGCCGGGGTGGGGGTGGCCGCGGGAGGCCGCCGTGGCGGGGTCAAGGGTGCCAGCTCGGGCGCGGCCGGCCACGGCTCGACGATCGGCAGCGTGACCACGCCGGTGGCGGCCCATTCCGCCCCGCGCAGCATCAGCGTGCGCCAGGCCGGGTTGCTCATCGCGACCGTGTCGTGGCCCGGCACGAGGAAGAAGACCCGCCCCCGGCCGTCCTCGCGCACAATCGCCATCGGCTCGTCCTTGCCGGTGCCGCGCTGCTCGGGCGAGGACCAGGCATGGCAGAGGATCGTGGCATCCTCGACCCGGTCGAGCCGGTGCCACAGTTCGTCGTTGAGGTAAAAATCACCCAGCCCGGCCATGATCGGGTGCTCGGGTTCGTCGATCATGACCTTGAAGGTGTGGCGCGCGCCGTGACCGCTGCCGTAACCCTCCACCCCCCGGATGCGCGGCACCCAGCTCGCCCCCAGAAAGCGCCCGAACTCGGGCCACTCGGGGAAGGTCGCCGCCGCCGCGTGAAACAGCGCCAGCCCCTTGCCCTGCCTGACGAAGTCGAAGAGCGCATGCTCCGCCGTCTCGCCCCAGATGCGCGTGCGATCGGGATAGTTGGTCCAGTTGCTCAGCACCAGGTCATAGCCCGACAGCAGTTCGGCCGTCATCAGCTCGGGTTTTTCGGTCACCTCGACCGTGAAGCGACCGCTTTGCTCCAGGATTTGCTGGAGCGCCGGCGTCGTCTCCTGCCATTTGTGATTGTTGGCTCCGCTGATCAGCAGCACCTTGATCGGCTCGGCACCGAAAGCGCCCGCCGCGCCGTACATCCCCAGCGCCAGCATCGCCACCATCATCCACCCGCTCACGTTCTTCATGGGTCGCTCCTTTGAGAGTCAAGCAATAGTATCGGCCATGCCCCGATCACAACAGATGTTCGCGGCCCGCCCCTCGGCGCATCAGCGCCTTCAGCTCCTCCAGGTGCTGCTCGTAGACCCCGCGCGGGCTCACCCCGCGCTCCAGGCAAATCCACGCCGCCATCCCGACGATCTCGCCCATCATCCCGGTGGTCTTCATCACCCGCACCGGCCCCAGCGCCTCGTGGGTCACGCTGATGTTGCGCCCCGCCATGAACAGGTTCTCGATGTTGCGGCTGTAGAGCGTCCGGTAGGGCACCCAATAGGGCGTCTTGTATTTGTCCTGCTGCGCCCGGCTGATGAACTCCTGCCCCTCGAACCCCGCCGAGTAATCGGGGTGCGGGTAGTGCAGGTCGATCGGCCACGTGCAGGGGACGCACGCATCCGCGAACTCCGTCCCCGAGGTGAAGTCATCCACCGTCAGCAGCACGTCCCCCAGCAGGCGGATCGATTCGCGCTTGCCGATGATATACGCCGCCCAAACCAGCTTGTGGTTGGGGTATTGCCCGTCGACGTTCTTGAGCGCGTCCCACGCCCCATACATCGCCCGCAGGTTCAAATCCCGCGATGCCTCGACCTCCTCGATGGGGTGCCAGTCAAAGCCGCTCTCCCAGAACCACTGCCCCAGCGCCCCCAGCCCGCGGTTGTCCCACTGGCCGCCCCGCCCGCGCCCCGGGAAGGGCTTGTCGGTCAGGTCGAGCGCCCACGGGCAGCGCGGAAATTCTGAGATCCGGTGGGTGTCCACCACGTTCCACAGGTTGCTGCCCCCCATGTGCTGCAGCGAGGTCATCTCGTGGTCCGCCCCCGCCAGAACCCCCAGCGTTGCGTCGCCCGTGCAGTCCGCGAACAGCCGCCCGGTCAGCCGGATCCGCTCCCCGCTGCGCACGTTCTGCGCCCTCACCGCCACGACCCGGGCCCCCGCCGTCTCGACCTCGTTCATGCGATGCTCCATGAACAGCGTGACACGCTCCTGGCCACGCACCAGCGCCAGCCGCCGCTCATCCTCGAAGCTCTCTGCGCTGTTGAGCGGCCCCGGCACATAACGAAACCGCGGCTCCAGCTCGCGCGTCACGTCACCGATCCGCGGGTAGGGCTCCAGGTTGCCGTTCCCGCTCATCCCCATCCGCACCTCGGCGCTGTTGTTGCCTCCCAGCACGGGGCGGTCCTGGATCAACGCCACCTCCAGCCCCAGTCGCGCCGCTGCCAGCGCCGCCGTCGAGCCCGCGATCCCGCCGCCCACCACCACAAGGTCATAGTGCCCCGCCTCGCGCGGCGTCTCCGACAGCCCCAGCAGCCGCCGGCGCAGCGCCGCCAGTTCCTCTTTGCCCTCGGGCGGCACGAAATCCGTATCCGCGCTGAACAGCAGCGCGTCGCAGCGCCCCTCGAAGCCCGTCAGGTCGCGCAGCACCAGCCCGGCCCGCCCCGCCGGCACCTCGATGATGCCGCCGTCCTGCCAGTGCCAGTCCGCGCCCACGGTGCCGAACTCGACCGGAACCGCCTGCCCACCGATGACCACCTGAAACCGCCCCGGCGTGCCCGGCGCATTCCAGCGCGCGACCCAGTCCTTCGTGCGCACCCAGAGCCGCATCCGCCCCCCCGCGCCAAAATCGACCGGGGTGAAGGCATCACGCACCCGCTCGCCCAGCCCGTGCGCGAGCAGATAGGGCGAACCCATCTGGTCCATGAACTGCTGGTCCAGCACCCACCCCCCCAGGTCGCTGAAGCTTTCCGCCTCCACGAGGATCATCCCCGTCGGCGCCTCGCCGGCCGCCGGCGCCGGCGCCGCCCAAGCCCCCGCCTGCATGAACAGGAGCAGTAGTCCAAGCATCATCGTTTTCATCAGGGTCTCCTTCGCGGAAAAAGGTAATTCGCAGAGTGAAGCGTAAGCGTTAGTCTCTGGCTGATGATCATCCAAGACCTTGTGTTTGCCACTGTGTCGCCCCTTCAGGGCTCAGATTTTCGCCCATCTTTAACCCAGGGTTACGCTTCGCTCACCCTGGGCTTTTCGAACTGTGCCCACCCTTTCAGGGTGGAAAGCCGGTGCCATACGAGTGGGCGGGCTTCTGTCATCACAGGCCGCTCCTACGGAGCAATTCAAACTATTCCACAATCTCATAGCGCAGCGCCCGCCGCGGCAGGGGCGCCGGCAGCGCGTGGCGCGGCAGGATCACCCATCCTGCCGCCGCCTCGCCGGTGGTCGAGAATTGGCCCTCCGCGTCCACCGCCACCCCATGCGCCTGCGCGTCCGGGTGCAGCGCCGCCTCCCGCCAGTCCGGCCCCGCCCCCAGGCACTCCCCCGGCAGCATCGGGTTGGCCCACAGCGGCGTCGCCAGTTGCGCCCCGCCCGCCCCCCGCTCCAGCACGATCGTATCCAGCGTCGCCAGCCAGCGCCCCGTCGCCAGCGGCGGCTCGCACGACTCCAGCCGCGCCCGCGCCCCCTCGGCATCGATCACCGCCAGGGTCGCCTCCTCCTCGAGCAGCCGCCCCTCGGCCTCGCCCGCCTCCCAATGCCGCTGCGCCGCGTCCCAGAGGATGTCGGCCAGCAGCGAGGGATCGTCATGCCCGATCGTCAGCGCAAACCCCGCCTCCGCCCACCATGCGATCATCCGCTCGCGCAGCAGCCGCCCCTGCCGGTTGTGCAGCGGCTCATGCCAGCACAAAATCCGCACCCGCGCCGCCACCTGCGCCGTCCCCCGCCACGGATGCAGCAGCGCCTGCATCGCCAGCGCCAGCTGAGCCCCGTGCTGGGGGATGTAGATCTCCACCGGCAGCGCGGCCGGCGAGCCCCCCCCCAGCAGCCCCCGCACCACAATCACCGGCTGCGCGTTCAGCCCGTGGCTCAGCGCTCGCTGGAGCCCCTCGCCCAGCTCCGGATACCCCTCGCGCGGCCGCAGGTCCCGCGAGGGCTCCCAATCCGCCGGCAGCGGCCGCTCGATCTCATGGACCGCCAGCCCCGCCAAATTGGGCCGCTCGCGAAACTTGCACATCTCGCGCAGGTCATCCGCGCCCAGCCCCTCCAGCAACTGGCGGCCGTAAAGCAGCCGGTCCAGCAGCCGCGGCATCGGCGTCGGTTCCTCGTGCGGATCTTCCGGATCATGGCTGTTCATGCGGTTGCGGCGCCTGCCATTCATAAGATGACGGCAGTCTGCCACACCTCCCCCATGGAGTCGAAACTTTTAAGCCGACCCGACATCGCCTCCAGCGTCGGCTCGAAGGGCCGACCTATCCTCCCCGGCGCGAGCTTCTGGCCTCCGCCGCCCCTTTTGCCTTAACATGAACCCATACCTCGGAGGTTTCCTCAATGCTCGGCGACCAGTATCAACCCTCCATCGGCCACACCTTCACCGTCGGCATCCTGCACCTGGACCTGCGCCTGCTCGACTGTCACTCGCTCAAGGAGAAACGCGGCCGCCTGGCACGCGTCATGAACCACCTCCGCAAGAAGCACGCCGTCGTCGTGGCCGAGGTCGGCGACCAGGACATCTGGGCCCGCGCCGGCCTCGCCGCCGTCACGCTATCCAACAACCGCGAGCTGGTCACCCAAATCCTCGAGGCCGTTGCCGATACCGTCCACCGCGAGCCCGAGGTCGAACTGCTGCGCCATGAAATTGAATGGGTCTGATGCCCATTCTTGACATCTTTTGCACACATTCGTAAGCTTAAAACCGAGTATTTTGGATCTCAACTGTTAACCCCTATTCTGCTTTGGGCGGAGCTGAGCCACTTCAAAGGATTGCACCTCCAATGGCGCGAACCCGGAAACCCAAACCTCCTGAACCTGACCGCCTCCTGAAGGCCCCCACCGGCATTCGCGGCCTCGACCAGATCACCCGCGGCGGCTTGCCCGTCGGCCGCCCGACCTTGGTCTGCGGCGGTCCCGGCTGCGGCAAGTCGCTGATGTCGATGGAGTTCCTCGTCCGCGGCGCCACGGAGTTTGGCGAGCCCGGCCTGTTCATCTCCTTCGAGGAAAGCGACACCGACCTGCGCGCCAACTTCGGCTCACTGTTCCCCGAACTTCCCGACCTGCTCAACCGCGGCCAACTGGGCATCGAATTTTTTCGCATCTCTCGCGCAGAGTTTGAGGAAACCGGCGAGTACGACCTCGAGGGACTTTTTATCCAACTCGCCCTCGCCATCGACGCCATCGGCGCGCGCCGCATCGCGCTCGATACCATCGAAACCCTCTTCAGCGGCCTGCCCAACGAGGCCATCGTGCGCGCCGAACTGGTCCGCCTCTTTCGCTGGCTCAAGGACCGCAACCTCACCACCGTCATCACCGGCGAGCGCGGCGCCGGCACCCTCACCCGCCACGGCCTCGAGGAATACGTCTCCGATTGCGTCCTGCTGCTCGACCACCGCATCGAGGAGCAAATCTCCACGCGCCGCCTGCGCATCGTCAAGTATCGCGGCTCGGCCCACGGCACCAACGAATATCCCTTTATCATCGATGACCACGGCCTCAGCGTGCTGCCCGTCACCTCGCTTGGGCTCGCTCACAAGGTCAGCAGCGAGCGCGTTCCCACCGGCATCGAGCGCCTTGACGACATGCTCGTGGGCGGGTTCTATCGCGGCAGCAGCATCCTCGTCGCCGGCACCGCCGGCACCGGCAAGTCCAGCATCGCGGCGACCTTCGCCGGCGCCGCCTGCAATCGCGGCGAGCGCTGCCTTTATTTCGCCTTCGAGGAATCCGCCGATCAGATCGTGCGCAACATGCTCTCCATCGGCCTTGACCTGCGCCCCTGCATCAAGAGCGGCCACCTGCAGATTCACGCGACCCGTCCCACCCTGTTGGGCATCGAGCAGCATCTTGTCAGCATCCACCGCTCCATCGACGACCTGCGCCCCAGCACCGTCGTGATCGACCCCATCAGCAACATGATCCAGGCCGGCAGCCTCCATCAGGCCAACGCCATGCTGCTGCGGCTGGTCGACCACATGAAATCGCTCGGCATCACCATCATGTTCACCAGCCTGACCCATGGCGACCAGGCGCTTGAATCGACGATGATTCAGATCTCCTCGCTGATGGATACCTGGATCCTGCTGCGCGACATCGAACTGGGCGGGGAGCGCAATCGCGGCCTCTACGTCATCAAGTCGCGCGGCATGGCCCACTCCAACCAGATCCGCGAATTTATCATGACCGAAAGCGGCATCGAACTGCTCGATCCCTACCTCGGCCCCGAGGGGGTCCTGACCGGCTCGGCCCGCCTCAGCCAGGAGGCGCGCGAGGAGGCCCAGCGCCTCGCCCACCGCCACCAGATCGAGCGCCAGCGCCGCCGACTGGAGCGGCTCGAACGCGTGGCGGAGGCTAAGTTAGCCGTCCAGCGGGAATTAATTGCATCCAAAAAAGATGAAATTTCACGTATAATCGAACAAGCCGAAGCCTCGGAACGCTCCCTGCGCCGGGACGCCGAGGCGATGGCCCGCAGTCGCAAGGCCGCAACAAAGTCACCCAAAAAAGCATAGGTCGCCGAATCTCACTATCCGGGAGCCGTCCAGTGCCCAGAAAATCCACAGCCCAGGCCTCCGAAGCCACGCCGACTCCGCGCCCGCGCGCCGCCAAGACCGCGCCCCCTCCGGCCGCCCCCGCCGGCGAGGAGAAGTATATCCTGCGCCTCTACATCGCCGGCCAGACCCGCAAGTCCATCACGGCTTTCAACAACCTCCAGAAGCTCTGTGAGAAGTACCTGAAGGGCAACTACGAGATTGAGGTGATCGACCTGCTCGAGCAGCCGCAACTGGCCAAGGGCCACCAGATCCTCGCCATCCCGACCCTGGTCCGCGAGATCCCTACTCCCTTGCGCAAGATCATCGGCGACCTGTCCGACACCGAGCGGGTGCTTGTGGGCCTCGATTTGGTGCACAAAAAATCAGATACATAGTTTTTGCCGGCCTCGCCGCCGGCATTTTGAGGCTGTCATGAAGTTACCCAAAGACAAGGGAGATCAGGTCGAGGGCAAACCCGACCAGCCGACCACGCCCCGCCTCGAGGCCTACGATGAGGCCGGTGAAATCGTCGAGGCGATCCGCTCCGGCTCCGTTGACGCCTTCGTCATGCCCGGCCGCGGCGGCGACCGGATTCTCATGCTCGACGAGGCCCACAAGGCCTACCTGATCCTGCTCGAACAAGTCCGCGAGGGCGCCCTGACCCTCAACGACAAGGGCTATATCATCTTCTGCGGCACCCGCCTCGCCCGCATGCTGGGCGCCGAATCCCATGCCCTGCGCAGCCGCCCCTTCGAGCCCTTCGTCCAGCCCGACCAGCACGAGAGCTACCGGCAGTTCCTCGCCGCCGCCTTGGCCGGCGAGGCCGTCGGCGAATTCTCGCTCCAGCCGCGCGACGGCGGGCTGACCCTCCCCGTCCGCATCTCCGCCCGCCCCCTCGAACTCGAGGAAGGCGGCGACCGCGTCATCTGTGCCGTCGTCAGCGACCTGACCGAAATGCGCCTGCTCGAGCGCCTCGCCCGCAGTGAGGAACGCTACCGCCTCGCCGCCCGCGCCAGCAACGACATGATCTGGGAGATCGACCTGGCCCGAGGCGAAATCCATGTCAACGAGGCGATGTTCGAGCTCTTCGGCTACGAGGAGCGCACCGTCGACCGTGAGGTCTGGGAGCAGCGCATCCACCCCGACGATCGCAATCAGGTGCTGGCCAGCCGCCAGGCCCTCTTCCGCAACCACGCCGAACGCTGGGAGTATGAATACCGCTTCCGCCGCGCCGACGGCAGCTATGCCTGGGTCCACAACCGCGCCTTCCTCATCCGCACCGCCGACGGCCAGCCCAGCCGCATGATCGGCGCGATGATGGACCTGACCGAGCGCAAGAACCACGAGCAGAAGCTCAAGGAACTGGCCACCGCGCTCGAGCAGCGCGTCGAGGAGCGCACCGCCGCCTACCGCGATCGCACCGCCCAGCTGCGCCGCCTCGCCATCCAGCTCACCCAGGTCGAACAGCAGGAACGCCAGCGCTTCGCCGACCTGCTCCACAACGACCTCCAGCAGATCCTTGTCTCCATCGCCATGCGCATCAACACCCTCGAGCGCCGTGTCGACGACCCCGCCCGCTCCGACGTCCACGAGTTGCGCGACCTGATTCAGGACGCCATCGGCAAGACACGCGGCCTCACCGTCGAGCTCAGCCCCCCCATCCTGCGCCATGGCACCCTCGCCGAGGCCCTCGGCTGGATCGCCGACATGATGCACCGCCAGCACGAACTGACCGTCGAGCTCGACATCGATGAGCAGATTGAGCCCGACTCCGAGGGGATCAAGCGCTTTATCTTCGACGCCACCCGCGAGCTGCTCTTCAACACCGTCAAGCATGCCCGCGTCTCACGCGCCTCCGTCCGCCTCCAGCGCATCCACGATCGCCTGCGCCTTTCCCTCTCCGATGCCGGCGCCGGCTGCGATCTGGATGAGCTGACCGCCCGCTCCGACAGCGGCCGCCACTTCGGCCTGCTCGCCATCACCGAACGCGCGGACATCCTTGGCGGCCAGGTTCAGATTGACACCGCCCCGGGCCGCGGCTTCCACATCCAGCTGGACCTGCCCATGCACGAGGCCCAGCTCGAGGAGGATGAGACTGCCCCGCCCGACACCCTCGAGCAGCGCACCCCCGACGACACCGACGCCATCGCTCCGGTCGCCGCCACCTCGGCCATGGTCCGCCTGGTCGTCGCCGACGATCACAACATGGTCCGGGCCGGCATCGTCAACATGCTTGGCGAGGAAAAGGACATGCTGGTGGTCGGCGAGGCCCACGACGGCCAGGAAGCCGTCGAACTCGCCCACCGCCTCAAGCCCGACATCATCATCATGGATATCAACATGCCGCGCCTCAACGGCATCCAGGCCACGCGCCAGTTGCGCAGCGACCTGCCCGAGGTCTGCATCATCGGCCTCTCGGTCAACCACGACCAGTCCACCATCCGCGCCATGCGCGAAGCCGGCGCCCTCGCCTACGTCCGCAAGGACGCCCCGCTCGAGGAACTGGTCGAGGTCATCCGCGAATGCATCGGCCACAGCTCAAGCGAGCCGCAACCATAAAAATAAACTCTTTGTATGTGGTTAGCAGAGCGGTGGTGATGCAAGGTCCGACGGAGGAGCCATTTAGCTTCGTCAGGAGCGGCATGTGCCGCCGTGGGACCTTCAATCGAAAATGATTTGAATGTAAAACTTGGTTTACACCGAGGGAAAGCTGCACATGTCGCTCCAAAAGGAGCTTTGGCGAGAAAAATGCGCGTTTCTACAAACATGTCGCTCCTGACGGAGCTATTTGGCCCCCTACGGAGCTATTTCGCCCGGCCAGCTTCAGGCCCACGCCCAATTTAGGAATACTAAAGCTCCAGCGAGCCGCAATTAAAAAAAAAACCCCGCCTCTTTCGAGGCGGGTGGAACTCATCGTTCGCTGTTGAGCGTCGAGGAGACGGGGCTTACCAGCCGCCGCCACCGCCGCCGCCACGACGACCGCCGCCGCCGCCACCGCTGCGGAAACCGCCGCCGCCGCCGCCGCCACCGGTCTGGGGACGCGCCTCGTTAACCTTCAGCGCACGGCCGCCGACTTCCTTGCCGTCAAGCGCCGAAATCGCCGCGCGGCCTTCGTCGTCGCTGCCATACTCAACAAAGCCGAACCCCTTGGAACGGCCCGTGTCGCGATCCTTGATGACCGCGACCGAGTTGACCTGGCCATACTGGCCAAACAGGTCACGTAACTGGTTTTCCGTGGCATCGTAGCTCAGGTTGCCCACGTAAAGTTTCATTGTCTTCTGTCCTCTCGTCGAGTGACTCGACCTTTGTAAGAAATGACGCCGAAAAAAGGGGCCGCGTCTCGCCCCGGAGGTCTACTCGTCCGTCGGTCAGTTGTCAGAGGGAATCACTTTGCGAGAGTTCTCTTCTTCTAAAGCCGTGGATTAGCACGAGCAGATTCACTGGATCATCCTATCACGTTTACCAGCCAAAAGTAGAAAAAAATTCAACAAACAAAAATTCCGTCATTCAGACCCCTTTTTCCTCAACAGCCAGCCCGCCCAACTCCTGATTCCGCACGTCTTACCACCCGCCGGCGCCGGATCCGCCGGCCAGCGGCCCCGCGCCCCATACTCCGCCAGCTCGGCCGCCATGCGTTCCTCCAGCGCCCGCGCCCAGCCGGCCAGCGCGGGCGTCGGGGCCGGCGCCGGCTCGCGCGCGATCCGCTCCGCCAGCTCGGCCGCCAGCGCCCGCAGCCGCTCCGCCCCCGGCGGGCGCGCTTGGTCGGAGAGCCCGAAAAACCCGCCCATCGAGTCGCCCCCCGGCAGCTCCACCCGGTTCCAGCCGGCCGCCGCGTCGGCCTCGGCGCGGCGCAGGTCCCAATAGGCCAGCAGCCGGTCCGCCAGCTCCTCGGGCGCCGCCCCGGCCCCCGCCAGCAGCGCCAGCGGCCGCGCCACCAGGTCGCGCGCCTGCCGGCGGCGGTGGCCGGGGTGGGCATAGCGGTGCAGCGTCAGCCGTTCGTTGAAAATCTCGACCCAGCGCCCGGCCAGCTCGCGCCAAGGCGAGCCCTCGGCCAGCCGCGGCCCCAGCCAGTCCATGTAGGGCTCCAGCGCGCGCAGCTCCAGGTGGGGGGTGGCCGGGCCATGGCGCATCAGGCCCAGCCGCGCGTGCAGCGCGAAGGTCACGTCCACAACCGCCCGCCCCGAGACCGCCCGCCCGCGCGCCAGCGCATCGGCGATCGCCCAGGCCGCCCCCGCCGCCGTCCAGGCCTCCTCGGCCAGCCCCGCCGGCGCGCCCGCCCGCTCCAGCTCGGCCAGCGCCCAGCTCAGCGGCGGAACCCCGCCCGCCAGCGCGCGTCGCGCATGGGCCGCCGCCCGCCGGCTCACTGCTCGAGCGTCTTGTCCAGCGCCACGTAAAGATTGACCATCTCGATGGCCGCCAGCGCCGCCTCGGCGCCCTTGTTGCCCATCTTGGCGCCGGCGCGCTCGACCGCCTGCTCGATGGAGTCGGTCGTCAGCACCCCGAAGATGATCGGCACCGGGCTTTCGAAGGCCGCGTGCGCGACCCCCTTGGCCGCCTCGGCCGCCACGAATTGATAATGGTCGGTCCCCCCGCGGATGACCGCCCCCAGGCAGACCACCGCGTCAAACCGCGCCGACTGCGCCAGCTTGCGGGCCACGGTCGGGATTTCAAATGAGCCCGGGGTCCAGACCAGCGTGATGTCGTCGTGGCTGGCGCCGTGGCGCACCAGCGCATCGACCGCGCCATCCACCAGCCGGCTGACGATGAACTCGTTGAAGCGGCTCGCCACCAGCGCCACGCGCAACCCACGCGCCTCAAAATGACCCTCGATCTTCTTCATCTTGACCGGCTCCCCCGTCTGATCTGCGGGCATCCCCGCCCGTTTTCCCGAACGCCCATTATGACGATTTCCGCGCCCTTTGCAACAGCCGCGGGCTGAGGAGGAGGGTCGGGTCTTACCACGACCGGCCATTTTTCAAACGGAAACGAGGTTAAAATGTTTGGTCTTGGTTTATTTCTCCTGTATATGTATCAACCATCGGGCAAAGAAATTCAGAAAAACCCCGATTGACATTCATATGAATTTTCGTATATTCCGATAAGGTGAGCGGCCGTGGCCAGGACCGAGTTTTGGACATATGTCGATGGGCGGGGCCGGGGCATAGCCGATGAGGTTCTCAATGCGGATAAGAAAATCGAGCGCAAGTTCAGGCTACGAACGAACTACTTGGGGGGGCAGCCGGTCAAGTTGTGGCCCCCCAT
This sequence comes from Sumerlaeia bacterium, assembly GCA_041687335.1. GTDB lineage: Bacteria > Sumerlaeota > Sumerlaeia > MVZB01 > MVZB01 > JAJFUE01. The sequence goes on from JAWLCE010000030.1 coordinate 41,443, forward strand.
ATATGTGGAGAAACTAAATCTTGGATCGGTGACCTTTTTCGCGATGCGCATGGAAACCGGTAACGTGCAACAGCGGCCGATTGGGACGTTTATCGAGGGGAAATTTGTGATTCTTGTCTGGGCGACGGAGAAAAACAACCGCTATCAGCCTCGGGAGTTCAAGGAGATGGCCCTGAGGCGGCTGGGTGAAATCGAGAGCGACAGCGAGCGAATGAGAAAAATCGGGGGTGCAGCGTGAGAAAGTGGAGAGAACTGCTGGCGGACAGGCATGATCGCGCCGAGTTTATCCGTGAATTCGTGCAGAATCACCTCGCCTTTCAAATCCGAACCAATCGAATCACGCGCAAGTGGAGCCAAAAGAAGCTCGCTCAAGCAGCAGGCGTCCATCAATCCAACATTTCGGTCTACGAGGATCCGGATTACGGAAAGTTTACCTTGAACACCCTCTATAGTCTGGCCGAGGCCTTCGATTGCGCCCTTCAGGTCCGGCTGATCCCGTTCAGTGAAGCCGTCAGGTCGCTGGATACTGCCTCACACGATGACCTCATCGTCGCATCATTTGAGGACGACCAGGTGAGGATCGATGGCGTGGAGGCCGCGGCGGCAACGAGTGACAAAGAGCCGGGCATTCGACAGGAGAATTCAACCGCATCATCTCTGCTTTATGTGGCAGCAGCACAATCTGGAAAGTCAGAAGGAGCCCTGAGCTATGTGCCCACTGGGGAAGAAAACCGATACGAGTTTAGAACCAACTCCACGGCAGGAACCGGCGCGAACGGTTAATGTCGACCTCAGCAAGGCGGCCCGGACGCAAACCACACGCTTTGCAGACTATTATGCCAATCGTGTGGAGGTCGTCCTGACGAACAATGAACTGCTGTTGACGTTTTGTCAGATTCTGCCGGTCAGGGGGCAACTTGACAAAGTGGAGATTCAAGAGCAATGCCGCGTTGTACTTTCAAGAAATCAAGCTGCTGCACTCAACAAGGTGCTGGCGGGTTTCAACATCGGTGATGAAGAAAAGGCATGATGTGCTTACAGTGGGTTTTTCAGATGGAGCGTGAGCCTTGTGGAGACCATAAAGATGCATTTAGCAATTAAACTAACCATCGTGGCGCTGACACTTTTTATTGCAGCCTCTTGTTCAACGGTATCTAGTCAAGACTTGGAGCAAATTATAGATGATAACCAACTAGAGGCATTGAAGTGCAATCAAAAGTGCCTCGGCCCACTTCATCAACCAACTGTTGGGCCGGAAAGGCCCCGTCTGGCAGGATGAAAATTTCGATCATGTCACGAGAAACTGGGAAAGCATCGAAGACATGATTCAATACAGCATTGAAATTGAATGTTAACGATTATAACAATATCACCGTAATGGACAAGAAAGAGATCATTGTGAGATTCATTAATAAAAATTTAAATTGTCTAAATGAGGATTTGGCTTTTACATTAATTGAGATACTTGCAGTTGTGGCGATCATTTCTATATTAGCGGTAATTGGTGTTGTCAATTTCATTGAATATACAGCTAGAGCAAAAGTAGCGCGAACTAAAGCTGATCTATTATCACTCTCTACTGCTTTGGAAGCTTATGCTGTTGATAATAATAGTCAATATCCATATCCGCAGTGTGCAATCAGAAACGGAATAGGCAGTGAGATGAATGGGTTCATAGGATCAGTTGCAGAATTGACTACGCCTGTGGCCTACCTTACATCCGTTATGCTGGTGGACCCCTTTGATCCGGATTGGGCAAGTTATTCAGTTAGCGCACAAGCACCCCCAAAATGGAAACCAACATACATGTATTATAATTATTCTGGTTGGTACTTAAACACGCTCCCAAGTGAAATTCAAAAGGTGGTCATTCCATTCCGTGGTTTTTGCTTGAATAGCACTGGCCCTGATCGAAATATCGATAGCGCCCAAATGGTTCCGATTTTTATTGATAACCCAAACATTGATCAACAAAAAATGATGAAGACATTTATTAATCTTATATATGATCCAACTAATGGCACGTATAGCACAGGCGATATTATTCAATGGACATATAAACCTCAATTATATGGTAATTTTTAGCTTGTATAATGGATTGGGAATGACCGGCGAGGGCGCCGGTCCCACACACAAGGCTGTGTTGAACAATGCCTTGCCCTACACAATTCACCAAAATGCAGAAAGGCAGCTTGCCGATGAAAGAATTTCACTATGTTTTGCCTGACCTTCCCAAGAGCCAAACACCGGTGGTCAAGAAACCACGCAGTGCAAAGATCAAATTAGTGAAAAACCATGAGGGTAATATGGATATTATTGGAAACTCGAAGGGCCTGCTATATCTGGCCACTTATCTGGTTATCATGGGGCTAAGCAAGAAGCGGATGACAGGACTGCATATTCATCTTTCGCCATTAGTCAACGAGGTTGACCCCGATTCCCCAGAAATATCGATATATAACTTAGATTTTGACCCTTATATACAGTGAGGTGTGGATATCGTCCAGAATGGTGACCCTTGACACGGATTGGCGCCGAGGCCGTGCACTGGGCCAGACACGAATGACCGCGAATCACCGAGTCAGGGGTCAAGGCCGGAGATTTCGGCCAGCAGGCCGAAGAACTGCCGCTTGCGGGGCGAACTGATGCGCCAGTCCACCGGGATGCTCTGGAAGCCTTCCGCAAAGGCTTCGATGGAACCGCCCAGCGTCTCGCCGCGCTTGCGGAAGTCGAAGTAGCCCCACGACGCGCCGGCGCGCATGGCATTGAGCATGTTGTTGACCGGCTGGTCGAAGTCGTAATGGTCGTCCTCGTTGAAGAGGATCGGCATCGGTCGGTAACCCTCGACCAGTCGGGTCTGCTCGACCATCCGCGTGATTCGGGCGGGGTCGCTGACGCCGTTGCCATGGAGCAGAAGGAAATCGGCGGCCTTGACGACGTTGGGCCGGGGGATGGTCGCGCCGCCGTAGCTGGTGGAGACGTAGAGAGGGTAGCCCTCGCGCGGATGGCGGCGCCGGCTGACCAGCTCGATCAGCTCGTGGACGCGATCGGGCTTGAGAATCTCGTGGTCATAGCGGATGTTGCACTCGTTGTTGATCTCGATGAGGACGTTGCGGAAGCCCTTCTCGAACAGCCAGTCGACCGTCTGGTTGACGGCGGCGACGACGGCGGCCTCATCGGCGAGTTGCTCATCCTGGCCAAAGTAGAACAGCCCGAGGATGACCACCATGCCCAGCTCGTCGGCGCGCGTCAGGATGCGCTCGAGCCGTGCAAAATAGGCATCCATCGGCCGGCCATCGGGATGAAAGCCGGGGTTGAGCCAGCCGCGATTGCCATAACCGGTCGGGCTGCCGCCCTGGATGTTCAACGTGAAGGCCAGCAGGCCGTGGCGCCGCCAGTCGGGCATCGCCGCAATGAATTCGTCGGTGTTGCGGTCGGGGTTCCAGGCGCCGGTGTCGGGGTAGCGCCAGAGGTGGCGCGTCTCGTCGTTGAGGTCATCAAAGATGCCCTGCACCATGCGCGAGTTGGGAAGCTGTCCCTCGATGGAGAACCCGTCGATGGCCCGGCCGGCGAGGGTCAGCTCACCATTGATGCGGAACTTCTCGCCGTCGATCGTCACGATCGTGCCGGCGGCCGGCGCGGTCGACGCGGCGGAGGCCGCCACGGCGCCCAGGGCCACGACGGCCAGCATTCCAAACCAGCATAAAATTCGGTTCATCGCCCGGCCCCTCCCGGCATGTTACATTTCGTGCCACCAGCCTAGGCGATACGGTCACGAGCCGCAAGGGTATCCAATATCGGGCGCGGTGGGGGCGCGGTTTGGCTGGACGCTGCGGGCGGGGGTGGAGTATAAATGGCTGAATCTATCCCGCGCCCGGAGTGCGATTGCCGGCGGGGTGGAAGGTCGGTGTGCGATGCTCAACCGCCAGGTGCTTGTCTTGAACCGTCATTGGGTCGCGGTGCACGTGTGCTCGGTGCGGCGGGCGCTGACGCTGGTCTTCCAAGAGCTGGCGCGCGTGGTGACCGAGGACTTCGAGACCCACGATTTTGAGTCCTGGCGCGAGCTTTCGCAGTATGCGCGCCAGGCCCATCCGCTGATCCACACGCCGTGCTTTCCGCTGCTGCTGCCCCAGGTGATCGTGCTGTCGCGCTACCAGCGGGTGCCGCCGCGCAACGTCAAGTTCAACCGGCGCAACATTTTCCTGCGCGACCAGAACCAGTGCCAGTATTGCGGCTGCCGGCCGCGCGAGGACGACCTGACGATCGATCACGTCGTGCCGAAGTCGCGCGGTGGGCAGACGGCGTGGGAGAACATCGTGCTGGCCTGCACCGCCTGCAACGCGCGCAAGGGCAGCCGCCTGCCGGCCGAATGCGCGATGACGCCGCTGCGTGCCCCCAAGAAGCCACCCTGGACGATCACCCTGCGCCACCTGCGCATCGACGAGGACCACCTGACGCTGTGGCAGAAGTTCCTGGACTCGGCCTACTGGGAAGCGAAGCTGCACGAATGAAGCTTGCCCGACGCAGTCGCTGGCTATGGGGGGCGGCCTTTGCGCTGGTGCTGGGCCCGGCGCTCTTGGCGTGGTGGCTGACCGCCGGGCAGGCCGAGGCGATCGCGATCGAGCGCCTGCTGCCCGATCGCATGGCGGGGGTGGCGCGGGTCTGGCGGCTGGAGCCGGCCTGGCAGGCGCACTGGATGGCGCGGGCGCAGGTGACGCCCGAGGCGGCGCTGCGCGAGCTGATGCTGGCGCTCGACAAGTGGCCGCGCTGGCAGGAGCGCTATGGCGAGGAGGCGGCCAACCTGAGGCTGCGGCTCTACCAGAAGGCGGTCTTCGAGGCGCTGGGGCGCGAGGCGTGGCTGGTCTTTGGGGAGTGGGGCGGCGAGGCCGAAGGGACGGGCCAGGTGGGGCTGGTCGTGCTGGTGCGCGGCGACACCCCGGTCCGGGCGCGCTTCGGCGAGCTGATCGGGCTGGTGATGGACGACTACCAGCTGCGCCAGCACCGCCACGGCGGCAGCGTGATCTACGAATACCAGGACAAGAAAGTCTCGCGCAGCGTGGCCTTCTGCCACGTAGGGGGGTGGATCTGCGCCTCGGTGCAGCAGCGCGGGCTGGGGCCGCTGCCGCTGCTGATCGACCAGGCGGCCCAGCCCGGCGAGACGCGCGGGGAGCCCTACTGGCGACCCGGCCGCATCGACGAGATGCAACCGCGGCGACCGGCGCTGGCGGCCTCGTTCTGGCCTGAGCGCTTCTGGGGCCAGTTGCGTCTGTTCTACCAGCAGCGCGACCAGGCGCTCTCGGAGGAGTCGCAGTCGCGGCTGGAGTATTGGCAACAGCGCCTGGAGGGGATCGAGCAGATCGATTTGGTGCAGGCGGGGGTTTCGCTGCTGGACCTGGACCTGACGCTGAGCGGGCCGCGGCCGGCGCGGCTGGTGGCGCAATTGCGCTCGAAACTGGCCGAGGAGCCGGCGGCGGGGGTCGAGACGGCGGCGGGGCGGGACCTGCCGCGGCTGGGCCAGATTGAGCTGTCGCTGGGGCTGGCGCGCGCGGCGGGGCCGCTGGCGGGCTACACGACGGAGGAACTGCTCGAGCGGCTGGACCCGCTGGCGCCCTGGCTGGGTGAGCTGACGGGGCGGCTGAGCGCCCTGCTGTCCGAGCCGGCCGGCGCGGGGGAGGATGGGCGCGTGGGGGTGGCGCTTTACCCGGGGATGCTGCCGATCCTGCCGGGGGCGGTGCTGTGGGTCGATCAGCCGCCGATGGTGAACAGCATGCTGCCGCCCGGGCAGTTCTGGCCGCGGGTGGAGCAGGCCGAGGAGCTGGACCTGCTGCTGCGGATCGGGCTGGCGCCACAGGGGGAGGAGGAGTTGGCGCAGCCGGTTCAGAATCCACCGACGGCGCCCTATGCGCTGCTGGAGGCGGACTGGCTGGATTTCGAGCGACGCCAATGGCGGCGGAACGGGGCGCGGCCGCTTCTGTTTGCGACGGCCAATTTTGACCGGCTGGCCAATGAGATGGATCGCATGCCGCTGGCCCTGCTGGACCGCAAGGCGCGGCGCCGGCTGGAACGTGCCGACCGGTTGCTGAGCGCACTGGCGCTGTCGACCGGCTGCGCGATGGTGCGGGTTGACGCCCGCGGCGACCGGCTGGTGCTGGGGACGGCGACGTTTTAGCGGCCCCGGGGTGACTGGGGTGCCCGCTATTTGATTGACTTTTTCGGGCGCCGGCCGCAGTTTGGGATCGTGCGCCGGACGGTGGCGCGCAAGCTCCCGCAGGAGGGGATTGTTAGATGAAAATCATGACCCTGGCCATACTTGGCGCGATGATTCTGTTGCTGCCGAGCTGCTCGCAGAAGCTCGAAGGCAACGCTGAGTTTTTGGCGCAGGTCGATCGCATCGATAAGATGGCGGAGGACCTGGATGTGCTGGACCGGCGGTTGACGGCCTTCGGCAGCGAATTTCAGCAGATGCGCGGCGAATTTCAAAAGGTGTCCCAGGACGTGGCGGCGACGGTGACCGGCGGCGGCGGCTCCCCGGACGCGCTGCGCGCGCTGGAGCAACGGCTGGTCAGCATGGAGGCGGCGCTGACCCAGGCCAATGACGGTGTGGCGGCGCTGCAGAAACGGCTGGAGGGGGTCGAAAGTCGATCGGCCCGGGTCACGGCAGCCGAGAAGACGCCGGCCGCGGCCAGCCCGGCTCCGGCCCGCAGCGAGCGGGCGACCGCAGCGGCCCCGCGCGCCGAGGCGCCGAAGGAGCCCGCCCCCGTCAAGCGGACGTTCCACCAGATCAAGCCGGGCGAGACCATCGAGGTAATTGCCGAGAGCTATGCCGTCGGGGCGAGCCAGATTCGCGCCGCCAATCACATCCCCCCCGGCAAGAATGTTGCCGCCGGACAGCGGATCGTGATCCCTATCCCGTGAGCGCGAAGGACAGGCCAAGTGAAACCAAGGCGCGGCCGGATTCGGCCGCGCCTTTTGTTTGAGCACCGCTCTCAGGGGCGGTCGGAGTATACGATCCGGGGAGCCTGGTCATGTTCGGGGTCGTGGGGGAGCACCCTGTTGCCGCTGATCCGGCTGCTGGATTCATGGATGCCGGCGGCCTCGCCGAAAAGTTCCTCGGTAATTTCAGTGATCGAGGGCTGACGGTCGCCCGCGGGTGCGAACTCGACGGGGTGCTGGGCCAGCCAATCGCGGATGGCATCCTTGAAGGTGCGGCCGACGAAGATGTCGGGGGAGGGCTGGACGCTGCGGCCCATCTCGGTGATGACCGTTTCCAGATCCTTGGGCAGCAGGCCGACGAATTTGACCCCCAGCCGGTAAACATCGGGGATCTGCGTCAAGGTGCAGGAGATGGATTTGCCCAACATCGAGATCGGCTGATTTTTACCACTGAGCTGGACCACCACCTTGAGCATTGCCGGGACGGGGACCACCTGACGGACGAGCATCGCCAGGCCGGAGCGGCTGATATCGCGCATGATGGAGGCAATGGGACGGCTTTCGCTGTCATTGAATGGGTTGATCAGGATGCAATGGGTTTCCATCGTGAACAGGTAACGACTGAATTCACGCCGATTGGAGGGGCGGTCGCCCAGTTCGGTGGCTGACTTGACATAACGGGTCAGGTCGGCGAGATCATAGGGATGGGGCAGGAAGGCCACGACCCGGTTCCGTGTGGCCTGCATGATATCGATGCGTTCGCCGGGCTCGGTCAGGATGATGAAGCGTGAACGCGAATTGGGGCGGCGCAGTCGGTTGATCAGCTCGGGGCCGCTCAAGCCGGCCATCTGCCAGCCGCAGATAATCAAATTGCTGGGTTGCTGGGTATCGGCGGCAAGGGCTTCCTCAAGCGAGGCGGCCGTGAGGACATGATATCCCAGCTCGGACAGGTGCCGGCCCAGCCGCTCGCGCTGAGCGAGGTCCTCGCATGCCAGCAGCAGGTTTTTCTCCAATGACATAGGGAAAATTCCTGGAATATGCACAGCCCCGACCCAGATCATTGAGCGATTGATGACCGCCCAGTGTCCAATTTATCGGCCGGCGGTGGTGAGACATTAAGTTAAAAATGAAATCAGAATTGAACCGCAGCCTGCCAAAGGGCATGAATCAAACTGCGCCACGGCGGGAGGGGTGGATGCTGCTGTCGGGAGGGGGCGGGGTTGGGGCATAATCGGGACTGCCTGAAGGGAGGCCCCCGACGATGCGCCTGTTGCCCCTGCTGATCACACTCGTTTATGCCGGCGGACTGCTGATGATCGGCTGGCGGCTGCGCCGATCGGCGCAAAACGGGACGGCATTCTTTTTGGCCGGGCGCAGCCTGGGGACGCTTGAGGTCGGGCTCTCGCTGGCGGGGACGGGGTTTGCGGGATCGGCGATTCTGGTGGCCTCATCGCTGGTGTGGGGGCGCGGCCTGGTGGGGCTGTGGCTGACCGGCTCGGTGGCGCTTGGGTTCATCGTGCTGGGGCTGTTCTTCGCGCGCACGGTGCGCGCGAGCGGGGCCCATTCACTGGCGCACTTCGTCGAGCTGCAATACGGCCGGGGCGCGCGCCGGCTGGCCTCGGCGCTGCTGGTGGCGATCGCGGTGGCCTTTTTCGGCCTGACCATCAAATCCTTCGCGCTGCTGCTGGGGCCGCTGACGGGGATCAGCCATCCGGGCGGCATCCCGCTGGCCGAGCTGCTGGCCTGCGTGGTCATCGTGGGATATACGCTGACGGGCGGCCACAAGGCGGTGGCGGCGACGGACCTGGTTCAGATCGGTGTGATCGTCGCCGGGCTGACGCTGGTGCTCCTGCCGGTCGCGCTGGCGCGCGCCGAGCTGGCGACGCTGCCGCCCGAGTTGATGAATTTTCCATTCACGGGAGAGGCCGGACCGATATTCGTGCTCAACATGCTGGTGCTGATGGGGCTGGCGGGGGTCGCGGGCGGGGATGTCTTTTCGAAGATGCTGAGCGCGCGCGACGAGAAAACGGCGGCGCGCGGGGCGCTGCTGGGAGGAGGGGTCTTGCTGGGGCTGGCGCTGACGGTGGCCCTGCTGGCGCTCTGCGCGCGGGCCGTGCTGCCGGAGCTGGCCACCCCGGCGCTGGCCGTGCCGGAGCTGGCGCGTGAACTGCTCCCCGAGCCGCTGTTCCTGCTCATCGCGCTGGCGCTGGTCTCGGTGCTGCTTTCGACGGGAGATTCCGTGCTGATCACGGGGGCAACGGTGCTGTGCCTGGACGTGCTGGGCCTGGGCGAGCGCGCGACGGCGGGGCCGATCCGGCTGGTGACGCTGGGGCTGGCGCTGGCCGGGCTGGCGCTGGCGCTGTGGCTGGGCGAGCTGCTCGAGCTGATGGTGTTTGGCTATACGCTGCTGACGGCGGGGGTGGTGGTGCCGGTGATCCTGACGCTGGCGGCGGGGCCGGCGAGGCGTCCGGCGCGGGGCTGGGCGATCGGGTCGATGGTCGCCGGCTTGGCGGGGGCATCAGGGTGGCGGTTGCTGGGCATGGTGATGGCCTATCCGGCCGGGCTGGAACCGGCGACGATCGGTGCCGCCGCCGCCGCGCTGGTCATGCTGACGGCGATCCTCGCCTCGCGCCGCGGTATGTCATATCAGGGCGTTCGGAGCGACCAATCGACAGGTTGAGCGGGCGACTCCATTTGGAGAATCGCGCCGGTGGGCCTAAAATGAATGGGCTCAGGGCAGGGCGGCCGGAACAGCCCAAGTCGGACCCATCATCCCGCCCAGGAAAATTAAAAGAATGGGGAACATGTTGCGCCGAATCTTACTGCCGCTTTTGACGCTGGTGCTGCTGACGAGCAGCGCCCAGGCCCAATTCGGGCTGCTGGGCCCGGTTGAGCGGGTCCAGGCCGAGTTGATTGCCGACACCACGGCCATCGAGCCGGGGCGGAGTTTCCGGCTGGGCGTGCGCTATCAAATCGATCCCGAATGGCACATCTACTGGAAGACCAGCGGGGATGCCGGCTTGCCGACCGAGATTACCTGGCGGCTGCCGGAGGGCTTCCGCATCGGAGAGATTCAGTGGCCGGTGCCCGAGCGGTTCGTCGATGGCGAAATTGTCACCTATGCCTACAGCGATGAGGTGGTGCTGGTTGCCGAGGTGATTGCACCGGAAGCGTTGGATCCGGCGGTCGAGTCCTGGACATTTGGCGCCGATTCCCATTGGCTGGTCTGCAAAGTCGAATGCGTGCCGGGCGAGAAGATAGGGATGGAGCTGACGCTGCCGGCGGGGGTGGCCGCTCCCTCGCAGCACGCGCCCTTGTTTGAGCACTGGGCGGCACTGACACCCGACCCGACGGCGGCGGAGCAGCCGCTGAAGCTGGAACTGGCCGAGGAGCCACAGGCACTGGCACCGGGCGAGGAGTTTGCGGTGCAGTTGCGGCTGCGCGCGGCCGAGACAGAGTGGAGCATCGATGAGGCCGCGGTCGAGGCCGATCCGGCTTCGATGGGCATCTTTCCGGTGTTCAGCGACCCCTGGGAGGTGACCCATCCGGAGCGGGGCGAGTTGGACGCGGGTGGGGCGCAGTTCGACTGGACGGTGCGGGTGCGGCCGGATTATCGCCCGCAAGCGGGGGCGGAGGAGACGCTACGAGCCGAGGCTCGCGCTCCACTGGTCGGCCCCGGCGGCGCGCAGCGAGTCGCGGTGGCTCAGTTCAACCTGCCGATCGGGATCGTGGGTGGCGCGAGTGCGGGCGCGACACCGGAGCCCGCCGCGCCCGCGACGGCCAGGGCGGATGACGCAGGCGGCTTGGCGGAGAGCGCTGGCGCCGAGGCCGACGGCGCGCCATTCTCTTTCCTTGCGGCGCGAGAAGAGGTGCGCCATTCGCTGCTCAAGTTCCTGCTGTTTGCCTTCATTGGTGGGTTGATCCTCAACGTGATGCCTTGCGTGCTGCCGGTGGTCTCGCTCAAGGTGATGAGTTTTGTGCGCCAGGCGGGCGAGGAGCCGGGGCGGGTCTTTCGGCTGGGGCTGAGCTTTGCGGGCGGGGTGCTGGCATCATTTGCGGTGCTGGCCGCGGTCGTGATCGGGCTCAAACTGGCGGGGGCGCAGGTGGGCTGGGGCTTCCACATGCAGGAGCCGCGCTTCGTGATCGTCATGACGGGGGTTGTCTTTGCGCTCGGGCTGAGCCTGTTCGGCGTCTGGGAGATCGGACTGCCGGGGGCGGCCACCAACAAGCTGGACGGGGCCACCCGGCGCGAGGGATATGGCGGAGCGTTCTTTAACGGGGTGCTGGCCACGGCGCTGGCGACGCCTTGCACGGCGCCGGTGCTGGGCGCGGCGCTCGGTTTTGCCTTCAGCCAGCCGCCGGCGGTCATCATGCTGTTTTTCCTGACGATCGGGGCCGGGCTGGCGTTCCCCTACGTGCTGCTGGCGCTCAACCCAGGCTGGCTGCGCTTCCTGCCGCGGCCGGGGCACTGGATGGACACCTTCCGCCAGACGATGGGCTTTTTGCTGATGGCGACGGTGGTCTGGCTGGTGTGGGTGCTTGGGGGGCAGATCGGACCCGATGGAGTGGCCTTGACGCTCGGGTTTCTGCTGATGGTGGGGGTGGCGTGCTGGTTGCTGGGCAAGGGATTTGATTATCAGGCAAGCGTGGCGCGGCGCCGGGTGAGCGTGGCCGCGGCGCTGGCGCTGGTGCTGGGGGGTTACTGGCTGATGCCCGAGCGCTACATCCGGTTCATGAGCGGGGCGGGGGCGACGGCCGCGGCCATGGCCCAGGTGACGCCGCAGACAACGCCAGCGGCGACCGAACAAGCCCCGGCCGTCGATGCGGCAGGGCAGATCCTCTGGCAGCCGTTCAGCGTCGAGCGCGTGGAGCAATTGGCGGCCGGGGGGCGCACGATCTTCTTGGATTTCACGGCCGACTGGTGCGTCACCTGCAAGGTCAACGAGGCGGGGGCGCTGGCGAGCACGGCCGTGCGCGAAGCATTTGCAGAACATCACGTGGCGGCGGTCAAGGGGGACTGGACGCGGCGCGATCCGACCATCGGGCGGGTGCTGAGTTACTTCGAGCGCAGCGGAGTGCCGCTCTACGTGGTCTTCCCGGCAGACCGGCCCCAGGACTACATCGTGCTGAGCGAGTTGCTGACCCCGCAGGCGGTGGTGGGAGCGATCGAAAAGGCCGCCGGTCCGGCCACAGAAACCGCACAGAACTGAATTCAGGCGAGATAAAAAAAAAAGCAGCGCAGGCGACAAATCGATCTGTCAGCCCCGACGCATTAATGACACTAATATCACGTAATGGGTATCCAATGTCGCCGGATGGCGAATAGAAAAAGGAGCTTGCAACATGAAAAACAGGATTGCATCGCTGGGGGCCCTGCTGATCGTGCTGGCGGCCGGCTTCGCCTATGCCCAGGCTGCGCCGGCACCCACGGAAGCCTCGGCGGCAAAGACGGGCTGCACCGACTGCCAGTGTTCGGCCGAAAAGAATGGCGCCACGCCCGCCAAGGCGGAGATCGGGCAGCCGGCGCCGGCGTTCAGCCTGCTCGACGCCGAGGGCCGGACCCACAACCTGGCCGACTACCGCGGCAAGGTGGTGGCGATCGTCTGGACCAACCCCGGTTGCCCGTACATCGTGCGCCACTACAAAGAGGGAACCTTCGGCGCGCTGAAGGAGCGTTATCAGGATCAGGACGTGGCGGTGCTGCTGATCGACACCAGCGAACGCGAGCAGGCGGCGGCCGTCGCGGCGACGCGCAAGGCGGCCGAGACCTATCAGCACAAGCTGGTGGTGCTGCATGATGTCGAAGGGACGGTGGGGCGGGCCTACAACGCCCAGCGCACGCCCCAGGCCTACGTGATTGACAAGGAAGGCCGGTTGGTCTTCAACGGGGCCTTTGACGACGATCCGCAGGGGCGCAAGCCGGCGGCCGAGCGCGAGGTCTATGCGATCCAGGCGATCGAGGCGGCTCTGGCGGGGCAGACCCCGGCGATGCAGACCACGCCGCCGCGAGCCATTTACGGATGCGCCGTGAAGTATCCGGCGGGGCAGTCCTGAGGGCGAACCGGAGCTGGATTGAACGCGGCCCCATCCTTTTTGGGTGGGGCCGTTTTTTTTATTGGTGCAAAAAAGGTGGCAACTGACGCAGGGGTTCGGGCAACGGCCTTGGCCCGGCCCAGGCTCCGATGCGGCGGAGGTTTTCGCCGAGCGGTTCCAGGCGCAGCGCCAGGGTGAAATCATCGAAGACCTCGGGACAGCGGCCGGGCCATTCGATCAACACCACCACATCCTCGCGCAGGCTGTCCTCGAAGCCGACGGTGGCGAGGTCCTCCCCTCCCCCGAGGCGATAGAAATCATAATGGTGCAGCCACAACCCGCGGCGGCCATGGTAGGCGCGCATGATGACGAAGGTGGGGCTGACGGCGGGCTCCGCGATGCCGAGCCCCTGCGCGAGGCCGCCGGCCAGGCAGGTCTTGCCGGCGCCCAGCGGGCCGTCGAGCAGGATGATCTCGCCGCCGCGGCAAGCCCCAGCCAGCCAGCGGCCCAGCTCGATCGTGCGCTCCTCATCCCCGGAGACCAGCTCCCACAATGGCTGCTTGCCCTGCCCGCTCATCATGCCCACCTGGAGAAAATAAAATCGGCGGGACCGGCATTCGGCCGATCCCGCCGCAAGCATAGCATCGCCGGAGGCTGATTGTCAGCGCATCTGGATCCGCGAAAATGAATGCACGAGGTCCTCGCGGCGGACCTCGTAGGAGGCCAGCCAGCCGATCCGACCGAGCACCTGATTGATGAATTCAGTCGCCTGCTGCATGTCGAGCTCGGCCGCGCCGGCAAAGAAAGGCAGCATCGGCATGACGACGGTCTGGATGATGCGCTGAGAATCAACCAGGGTGTAGCTGAACGGCTGGTCGCCGCCGGCCATGCCGGCAAGTTGGGCGAAGGACTCGTGGGTGTCGAGGGCCGGCTGCTGGCCGCGCAGGCGCGCCACGGCCGCCTGGACGTGCTGAGGATTGAGCCCAAAGATCACGAAGTCATCGCTGATGGTGTAACTGGGGCTGATGGAGAACATCGGGGACTGAATCTGCAGGCTGCGGATGGTGATCCCCTCAAGCACGGTGGTCTGGAAGGTGGGCGTGGTGACCTGTTCGCCCATCGCGGCCGCCTGCTCGGCCTGGCCGGCCATCTGCTCCTCGAGGGCACGCTCGAGTTTGTCCATCACCGACTGCATGCGCTGCGGATCGCGCACGCTCGCCCCCAGCGTCAGGTCCACCAGCGGGACCATGCCCATCGGGTTGGGGGCGAAACTGTTGAGCGCGAAGATCAGTTCGTTGCCGAGCGCGGGTGCCAGCTCATCACGTAGCGAGATGCCGGTGGCCTGTTCGAACTGGTTGGGGCTCTCATCGACCCCGCCCAGGCCAGGCAGGCCGCCCTCGAAGGGATCGAGGCCGGTAAAGCTGGCCAATTGCTCCAGTGTGACTTCGGGGTCGAAAAGTCCATAGACAAAGGCCACCAGCGGCTGGGCGCCGACCATACGAATGCCACGGAGCGCCTCGCCCGCCGGGCGCGGCTGGCCGGCCGATTCCTGGATCGACGTGACCTGGCGTCCCACAATGCCATCGGGCTGCATATTGAAGGTCAGCGCCACCTTATCGACGGCCCCCATTCCGGGCATCGAGCTGAAGAATTCGGCGATGCCGGTGTCGTCGATGAAGGCTGCGGCGTCATACCAGGCGACCATGTCGCCCTGCTGCCAATCCAACTGGTCGCGCAGACGCGTGAATTGGGGATTGCTGTTCAGGCCGGCAGTGGCCGGCGGCGCGGCGGCGATGGCACTGGTGAAGGCGCTCATCTGGTCCGCGATGACGATTCCATGGTCGGTCAGCGCGTAGTAGTGATGCACGACACGATCCATCACGGGCCGAGCCAGATGGCGGGCCTCGACCCCGTCCAGTTGCAGTTTTTCGAAGACGATGCCTTGGCTGGCGGGATCGGCCGGGGTATTGGCGCCGACCTCATCGGCCCATGCCTGCGCGCGCTGGTCGACGGCCTCGAGCAGACGCTGGGCCTGCTCGCGATCGCGGACGCCCAGAATGAAAACCGTGTCGGGTATGTCGCCTTCGGCGGAGGGCTGGCCGAAGAGCAGCAGACTGTCGAAGATCTGGCTCATCAGGTGCTGGGGGGTCAAGGGATAACCCAGTTCCGCCTCCAGCTTCTGCTTCTCGAGCAGGAAGGCCTGATAGTCCAGATTGCGCTGCATGGCCGGGCTCTGCATGAACTGGTAGATCGCGCCGGTCAAGGGCAAGGCCTCGACGCGCTGCCAGAACTGGCCCGCCTGCTCGATGCCGACGGCGAAAGTCGCATCGGATGGTACACGGTCACCCTGGGGTAATCCTGCCGTGGCCACCGGCGCGGTCGCCAGCGCCAGCAGCGTCATCATCAGGAACACGCATGCCTGCCTCATCGCTCGTCTCCCTTGCATGGATTGGTTGGCTACAGTTCTGACTACGATATCCAAACATGATCATAGCGGATTCGGGCTCGAGGGCGCCAGAATCGCGCGGCTATGGCTGCGCTTGCGGAACCCTTGATGCTTGCTCTCGCTCGACCGGCCTTTGGGCAGGTCCCTGCGGCAACAGCTCCAAGGCTTTGCGTAGCGCGGCGCAACCCCGCTCAATGGGACGATGCCCGCAGGCCGGGGAACGGCCGGCGGGCATCGCCGATAGCAGGGTCACCGAGGCGCCGCGCGCCTGGTGCCGCTTAGTAGTTGAAGCGATGCGGATAAACCGGCACGACGGCCGGGTATTCCGGATCATTTCCACGGAAGTCGGTCAGGTAGGGGATATGGTCACCCCAGATGTCGGTGACGATGAATTCCGGCTCGATCAGGGGGCCATAACCGGCGGGGATCGGGAAGGGGAAGGTGACGGTTTCATAGACACCGGTGACCAGGCGGGCGAAACCCCAGCCGATCCCCTTGACGCTACCCATCACGACACCGGTCACCGGGTCGGTGCGCTCCCACTCCACCGCGATGTTGCGGGGGATTTCAACCCAGGAGGTCACGACGTTGACCACGCCGCGGCCCAGTTTGTTGAGCATCAATCCGGCCGGGCTGCGTTGGCGCTCGACATTGACGCTCTGTGCTGAGGCCGAGCCGACGCTCAACGCGCAGACGAACAGAGAGAGCACTGCGATTCTGGTCCAGTTCATGGGGCCACGACTCCTTTGGCGTAATCGAAATCCGCGAATCCGATTCAATGGATGGCCGGGCGGCGCCAGGGCCGCCTTGGCTTACAAACTTAGTAAAGGTATTCCTGGAACACCACTTCGGGCTCAATGTAGGGCTGATACTGGGTGCGGCCCGGGAGGTAAAAGGTGGCCACTTCCCAAGTGCCGATGGCCAGCCGCTTGGCGCCCTTGATCACCCCGCGCCCCAGCCCCACCACCGAGCCACTGATCGGCGAGGTACGGTAGGCTTCCTGGAACATCTGGTTGGGGATCTCGCCGACGCAGAGGAAGATATTGGCAAAACCGCGCGCCAGCTTGCGAGCCCGCAGCTCGTTTTCGCTGTGCGCGTAGTATGGCCCCTGGGTGGCATTGATCGTATCCAGGGAGTAGGGCACCCCGCCGGGCGATTGAGCCGAGACCGTGGTCGCAGCCAGCATCAGCACCAGACACACCATCGATGCGGCGAATGATTTCACTCTGAACCTCCCTTACCCATACGGCTCCAGGCGCGGGCACAGCCTGTGATTCTTCGTTCAATGCCACGAAACTAATTAACGAACCTAGCAATCGGCGGAGGCAAAATCAAGAACTTCGATGCCTGCCGGGGCATTATTTGCCCTTGAGGCGCCGATCAGAATCCCCCAGCCAAAATAAAAAATCAAGTCCCAAGGTGCGATGGAACTGCGGGAACTTGATCCATCGGCCGCCGACCGCCATCCGTGGGCGCTGCAGAGGAGCGCGCCAAATGCCCGATGGTGGCGATTTTAACCGGATCGCTTTACAGCATGGCGGTCCGTTGTTATGCTGGCAATGGCATGGGGTCGGCGAGATGCGCGGAGCCTGACGCCCCCCAGCCTGATCCCTTTCAAGGACGCTCGTTCGCATGAAACCGTTCACCACCCATACCGGCCTCGTGGCGCCGCTGGAGGCGCTCAACGTCGACACCGACCAGATCATGCCCAAGCAGTTCCTCAAGCGGATCGGGCGCACCGGCTATGAGGATTGCGTGTTCTATGACTGGCGCTTCCTTGCCGACGGCTCGGCGGACCCCGATTTTGAGATGAACGCCCCGCGTTACCAGGGCGCCTCGATCCTGCTGAGCAAGGACAACTTCGGCTGTGGTTCCAGTCGCGAGCATGCGGTCTGGGGGCTGGAGAATTACGGATTCCGCGCCGTGCTGGCGACCAGCTTCGCCGACATCTTCTTCAACAACTGCTTCAATAATGGCCTGCTGGCGATTGCGCTGCCGGGAGAGGTCATCGAGGAGCTTTTCAGCCAGGTGCGGGCCAGCGAGGGCTATCGGCTCCAGATCGACCTTGCCGCGCAGACGATCACCCGGCCCGACGGGGTCGCGATCCCCTTTGAGATCGAGCCTTTCCGCAAGCACCGGATGCTGAACGGCCTGGACCAGGTCGGCGTGACGCTGCTCAATGAAGAGAAGATTTCGCAATACGAGCGTGAGCGGGCGATTGAACCGCCGGTGGGCGCCAACCGCTGAGGGATGGGGCAATCAGCGCCTGAGGCCGGGCCTGTAGGGACCACCCGATATTTTGGCCGGCAGACCCAGATCAGGCGGTTGACCGGGGGTTCCCTTCGGTCACCCCCGGCACCTTGCTGTCGCCCCTTCGAGGCTGGGTTTTTGCCGAAAATGGGCCGGGAATCAATCCACGGCGGTCATCCCCCCGGCCGCCCCTTCGGGGCTCGGTTTGTCAGGCGGTTGACCGGGGGTTCCCTTCGGTCACCCCCGGCTACTTGCTGTCGCCCCTTCGGGGCTGGGTTTTTGCCGAAAATGGGCCTGGAATCAATCCACGGCAGCCATTCCCCAACTCCGATCCTCGTCCAGACTTGATTACTTAACACTTCCTCTTCGTCATCTGCGGCTTAGGGTGCCGTCGGCTGGACCACCTGGATCGGCTGGGCCGCACCCGGCGCGCCGCCCTGCTGTGGGCGCCAGCGCGGGTGTGATTCGAGCGGGTCACCCAATTTGCCTTCGCGACCATTGAGCTTGAACAGAGCCTTGACCAAGTCCTGGCTGGAGAGAAACAGGCTCTCGCGGATCAGTTGTTCCCCACGCAGCGCGCGTAAATTAATGATGCTGGTCTCGGGACCGCCCGGGTGCAGCCGTGCATCGGCAAAGGCCAGCAGCGTTTTTTCATTGGCGCGCAGGTCCACCAGGCGGCCTTCCCACTGCAGGCGGGTCGGGCCCCAGCCAAGCGGGTGAAACAGCCCGACGATCGGGCCGGGCATGATGAGACGAATCCAGCCATTGCCCTCGTGCCAGCCGGTGAGGGCGAACTCCAGGCGCAGGTCGGGGTCGGCCAGGGGCTGGGGATCGGTCGCCGCCGAGACATCGGCGAAGATGCCGGTGCGCCAAAGCTGGTCGGCAATCAGGTGCTCCAGCCACTTCTCATAAATATCCCAGCGGACATCGGATTTGATCTTGGCACTGGCATTGTCGATGGTGTCGAGCGGCGGCAGGGTGCGCACGATGACCGTGCGGCCGGTGAGGTTGGCAGCCTCGGGGGCCACGTAGGCCAGATCCAGCTTGAGCGGGTTCTTGGGTTCGAGGGGCTGCGGAGCGTTCAGCCAGTG
>JAWLCE010000031.1:0-59638 GCA_041687335.1 Sumerlaeia bacterium
CTGATCAACCCGATCGCGATGGAAGAGGGCCTGCGCTTCGCCATCCGCGAGGGCGGCCGCACCGTCGGCGCCGGCGTCGTCAGCAAGATCATCGAGTAACTGAAACGAAGGTTCGGACCTGAACATGGCTAATCAGCAGAAGATCAGGATCAATCTCAAGGCGTTCGATCATCGCCTGCTCGACCATTCGGTGGGCGAGATCGTGGACACGGCGCGCCGGACCGGCGCTCGTGTGGCGGGACCGATCCCGCTGCCGACGAGGATCAGTAAATACACGGTCTTGCGGTCGCCGCACGTGGACAAGAAGTCGCGCGAGCAGTTTGAGATGCGGCGCCACAAACGGATGGTCGACATCCTGGAGCCGAACCAAAAGACACTGGACGCGCTGACCGAACTGGATCTGCCCGCCGGTGTGTATGTGGAAATCAAGCTGACTTGAGCGGATCGACTGGGTATGGGACGGCCTCCGCGAGCGGCGGATGCGACCGGCTCGAGCCCCCCGCAACAGGAGCGCTCGGAATGATAGGGATACTGGGAAAAAAACTGGGCATGACGCGGATCTACGATGAGTCGGGGGCCGTGATACCGGTCACCGTCATCCAGGCCGGACCATGCCCGGTGCTTCAGATCAAGAATACGGCGCGGGATGGTTACACGGCCCTGCAGCTTGGCTTCGACCCGATGCCCGAGCGCAAGGTCAACCGCCCGATGGCGGGCCACTTCAAGCGCGGGGGCAGTCAGCCCCAGCGCTTGGTGCGCGAGGTCCGCATCGATAGCGCCGACGGCTACCAGTTGGGCCAGCAGCTCGACTTGAGCCTGTTCGCGGTCGGTGAGTTGGTCGATGTGATCGGCGTGAGCAAGGGTCGCGGTTTCGCGAGCCAGATCAAGCGCCATCACTCCAGCCGCGGTCCTGAGACCCACGGCTCGACCTATCACCGGCGCGCCGGCTCCATCGGCGCCTCGGCCGATCCGTCGCGGGTGTTCAAGGGCAAGCCGATGGCTGGCCACATGGGCGCCGAACGGGTGACGACCCTCAACATGAAGGTCGTGCGCATGGACCCCAACAACAACCTGATCATCGTGCGCGGATCGGTGCCGGGCCACAACAATGGCTACGTCATGATCCGCAAGAGCAAGAAGGCAGCGCGTCGCGCCGCCGCTCGCAAGTGAGGAAGCAGCCATGGTAAGCATCGCCATTCGCAAGAGCGACGGAAAGGAAGCGGGGGCGCTTGACCTGAGCGACGCCGTCTTCGCGACCGAACCCAACCTTCATTGCGTCCGCGACACGGTCACCCAGTTTCTCGCCAACCAGCGGCTGGGCACCCATAAGACGCGCACCCGCGGCGAGGTCAGCGGCGGCGGCCGCAAGCCCTGGAAGCAGAAGGGAACCGGCCGTGCCCGTCAGGGCTCGATCCGCTCCCCCCAGTGGCGTGGCGGCGCGATCATCTTCGGCCCGCGGCCGCGTGACTACAGCTTCCGCATCAATCGCAAGGTGCGCCAGGCGGCTTATCGCTCGGTGTTCAGCGAGCTGATGGGTGCGGGGCGGCTGATCGCGGTGGAGAGCTTCGAGCTGGACAAGCCGCGCACCGCGACGATGGTCGAGGTCTTCGGCCAGCTCGGGATCGACGGGCCGGTGCTGCTGGTGGTGGATCAGCCGACCGACGCGCTGGCGCTGTCGGTGCGCAACATCCCCTGGGTGACGCTGACGAGCACCGACAACCTTAACGTTTATGACCTGCTGACCCACGACTGGGTGGTGGCCACGGCCGATGCCCTCAAGCGGGTCGAGGAGCGCTACGCATGAGCCTGCACCCTTACCAGATTCTGATCGGGCCGGTCCTGACCGAGCGGGCGACCGCCGGCCAGGCCGAGGCCGAGCCGAAATACACCTTCAAGGTGGCGATCGGCAGCAACAAGATCGAGATCCGCAAGGCGATTGAGCGGGCCTTCGGCGTGCGCGTGGTCAAGATCAACACGGTCGTGACCAAGGGCAAGGTCAAGCGGCTGCGGATGGGTCAGCCGGCGGGCCGGCGCCCGACTTGGAAGAAAGCGGTCGTGACGCTGGCCCAGGGCGACAGCATCAATATTATCTAAGGCCGCGTCAAGACAGGCGGAGTTGAGACAACGATGGCGATCAAATCCTACAAACCGGTGACAGCGAGCCGACGCACGACCACTGTGGTCGATTACTCGGGGCTGTCGCGCAAGGAACCCGAGAAGTCGCTGACCGAGCCGCTGCGCAAGAAGGGCGGCCGTAACAACACCGGCCGCGTCGCCGTGCGCCGGCGCGGTGGCGGGCATGCGCGGCTCTACCGGATCATCGATTTCAAGCGCACCAAGGACGGCGTGCCGGCCAAGGTGGCGGCGATCGAATACGATCCCAACCGCAGTTCCTTCATCGCGCTGCTGCACTATGCCGATGGCGAGAAGGCCTACATCGTTGCGCCCGAGGGCCTGGCGGTCGGGGCGCGGGTGATGTCGGGGCCGGCGGCCGAGATTTCGGCGGGCAACGTGCTGCCACTGCGCAATATTCCGCTCGGTTCGACGATTTCGTGCATCGAGATGAAGCCGCTCAAGGGGGCGCAGATGGCGCGCTCGGCCGGCTCCTCGGTCCAGCTTATGGGCAAGGAGGGGACGCGGGCGATCCTGCGGCTGCCCTCCAGCGAGATGCGCGTGGTGCATATCGACTGCCGGGCGATGATCGGCGCGGTCGGCAATTCCGACCATGCCAACGTCAGCCTGGGCAAGGCCGGCCGCTCGCGCTGGCTGGGCCGCCGACCCAAGGTG
Source organism: Sumerlaeia bacterium (assembly GCA_041687335.1). Lineage (GTDB taxonomy): Bacteria > Sumerlaeota > Sumerlaeia > MVZB01 > MVZB01 > JAJFUE01. Next base: position 2,788 of record JAWLCE010000031.1, read on the forward strand.
CGCGGCGTCGCGATGAACCCGATTGATCACCCCCATGGCGGCGGCGAAGGCCGCACCTCGGGCGGTCGCCACCCGGTTACGCCGTGGGGCAAGCCGACCAAGGGCGCCAAGACCCGTCGGCGCAAGCTGGCCAGCGACCGGCAGATCATCCGCCGGCGCGGACAGAAGTAAGAGGAGGGCGCGTAGATGACCCGCAGTCTGAAAAAAGGTCCCTATATCGACGCCAAGCTGGCTGAGAAAATCCGCCAGTTCAACAACCGCGGCGATAAACGCGTCATCAAGACCTGGGCACGGGCCTCGATGGTGACGCCCGACATGATCGGCCACACGCTGGCGATCCATAACGGCAAGCAGTTTATGACGGTCTATATTGACGAGAACATGGTCGGCCACAAGCTTGGCGAGTTTGCGCCCTCGCGGACCTTCCGCGGCCACGGCGGCAAGCAAGCCAAGGCGGCCGGGCTGCGCTGATGCGGCAGGAGGAAAGTGCGCGATGAGCCGAGCCGAAAAACTTCAACTGGGTGAGCTGGTGTCCAGTGCCAAGGCGCGTTTTCAGCGCGTCTCGGCGCGCAAGGCGCGCCAGCTGGCGGACGTGATCCGCGGGCTGACGGTGGCCGAGGCCCGACGCCAGCTGATGTATCAGCACCGGCCGTCGGCCGGGCCGATCGTCGCCGGGGCCTTCTTTTCAGCCGTGGCCAACGCCGACGAGAAGCGCAAGGCCGATCAGTGGGTCGGCGAGGTCGACGAGTTGATCGTCGGCGAGGTGATGGTGGATGGCGGGCCGATGCTCAAGCGTTTCCGGCCACGTGCCATGGGTCGGGCGGCGATGATCCGCAAGCGGATGGCGCACGTCACGATCAAGCTCTACGAACGGATCTGAGGAGACGGACAGTGGGTCAAAAAGTCAACCCGATCAGCCTGCGCCTGGGCATCACGCGCTCGTGGGACTCGCGCTGGTACACAACGCCGGCCAATTACAGCGTCTTCCTGCACGAGGACCTGGAGTTGCGCAAGTATATCAAGAAGCGTTTCTATCATGCCGGCGTGGCGCGCATCATGATCGAGCGGGCGAGCAATCGCTGCAAGATTACGATTGCGACGGCGCGGCCGGGGATCATCATCGGGCCCAAGGGCAGTGAGATCGACGCCTTGCGGCGGGACCTCGAGACGCGCACCGGCAAGACCGTCACGATCAACATCGAAGAGGTCAAGCGCACCGAGATGTCGGCGCAGCTGGTCGCCGAGAACGTGGCCAGCCAGTTGCAACGGCGCATCGGATTCCGCCGCGCGATGAAGAAGACGATGCGCAGCGTGATGGATGCGGGGGCGCTCGGGGTGCGGATCAACTGCTCGGGTCGGCTGGCCGGCTCGGAGATGGCGCGCCGCGAGTGGTATCGCGAGGGTCGGGTGCCGCTGCACACCTTACGCGCGGATATCGACTACGGGTTTGCCGAGGCGAGCACCAAGTTCGGCCTGATCGGCATCAAAGTCTGGATTTTCAAGGGCGAGATTTTCGCCAAGGGCGAGAGTCGCCAGCAGGCCAAGGCCTGAGCGGGCCCCAGGATCGACGGAGGTAGCGTAGGATGTTAATGCCCAAGCGCGTCAAACACCGCAAGGTGATGAAGGGCAAAAGAACCGGCCTCGCCTGGCGCGGCAGCAGCCTCAGCTTCGGCCAGTTCGGGCTCAAGGCCCTGGATGACGCCTGGATCACCAATCGCCAGATCGAGGCGGCCCGTATTGCCATCACGCGCCACGTCAAGCGCGGCGGCAAGTTGTGGATCACGGTCTTCCCCGACAAGCCGATCACCAAGAAGCCCGCCGAGACCCGCATGGGTAAGGGCAAGGGCAACCCGGAATACTGGGTGGCGGTGGTCAAGCCGGGTCGGATGCTGTTTGAGATCGAAGGTGTGAGCGAGGAGCTGGCGCGCGAAGCAATGCGGCTGGCCTCGCATAAGTTGCCGATCAAGACCGCCTTCGTGCGGCGCGTCGGCGAGTAAGGGGCCGGAAAGCATGAAACGAGTGGCCGAATTCCGCAACATGTCGGACGAGGAACTGGTCGAGCAGCTCGATCAGCTCCAGACCGAACTGTTCAATCTGCGGATCAAGAACACGACCAAGGAATTGCAGGACGCTAACCGGATCCGCCAGACGCGTCGCAACATTGCGCGGGTGCGCACGCTGCTCGCCGAGCGGGCCGCGGCGGCGCGGTCATGAAGCCAGGAGTGGAGAAGGTCAAGATGGAGACCAGCAACGAGCGCGGCAACTTCAAGGAACGGACCGGCAAGGTCCTGAGCGCGCGGATGGACAAGACCGTCGTGGTGGCGGTGGACCGTCTGGTCCAGCACCCCCTCTACGGCAAGACCCTGCGCCGCACCAAGAAGCTCTATGCCCATGACGAGCAGAACCGCTGCCGCGAGGGCGACACGGTGCGCGTGATCGAGACGCGGCCGATGTCGAGCCTGAAGCGCTGGCGCGTCAGTGCGATTCTTGAGCGCGCCAAGTAAGGCCGCCCGAAGGTAGGGAACAATGATCCAGGAATATACCGAACTCGACGTGGCCGACAACAGCGGGGCCAAGCTCCTGCGCTGCTTCAAGGTCTTGGGCGGGTCCAAGCGCCGCTACGGCACCATCGGCGACGTCATCGTCTGCTCGGTGCGCGAGGCGGCCCCCGACTCCAACGTCAAAAAGGGTCAGGTGGTCAAGGCGGTCATCGTCCGCACGGCCAAGGAGCTGGGGCGCGAGGATGGCTCCTACATCCGCTTCGACAACAACGCGGCGGTGTTGATCAACAACAACATGGAGCCGATCGGCACGCGCATCTTCGGGCCCGTCGGCCGCGAACTGCGCAAGCGCAACTTCATGAAGATCGTTTCGCTCGCACCTGAGGTCATGTAAGGAGCCGGAAGATGGGGCTGAGGATTAAAAAAGGCGACACCGTCATGATGATCGCCGGCGACGTGCGCCGCGGACGCGGCCGCACCGGCCAGGTGCTCGAGGTGCTGCCCCGCAAGGGGATGGCGATCGTCGAGGGGTTCAATGTTTTCAAGAAGCACCAGAAGGCGCGCAGCCAGCAGGACCCGGGCGGCATCGTCGAGCGTGAGATGCCCGTGCCGCTCAGTAAGCTGATGCTGGTGGACGGCCAGGGGCGCGCCGCGCGCTTCGGCGTCGGCACCGACGCCAGTGGGGCCAAGGCCCGGGTGCTCAAGCTCAAGGGCGATAAGAAAGTGATCGTTTGACGCATTTTTGCGAGGCGGTAAAGAGCGACGATGGCGAAGAAGACTGAACAGAACAAACCCGCGGCCGGGCCCTCGGCCCCGCCGCCGGCCGATTACCGGCCGCGCCTGTACGACATGTACCTGTCCCAGTGGCGCGATGAGCTCAAGGAGGAGCTGGGCCTGCAGAACATCATGCAGGTGCCGCGCCTCAAGAAGATCGTGCTCAATATGGGCGTGGGCGAGGGCACTCGCGACGAGAAGCTGCTCGTGATGGCCGAGGAAGACCTGGCGCTGATCACCGGGCAGAAGCCGCGGCGCAACCGCGCCCGCATCTCGGTGGCCTCCTTCAAGCTGCGCCAGGGGATGCCGGTGGGCACCAGCGTCACGCTGCGCGGCTGGCGGATGTATGAGTTCCTCGAGCGCCTGATCCACGTGGCGATCCCGCGCATCCGCGACTTCCGCGGCCTGGGCACCCGCTCCTTCGACGGGCGCGGCAGCTACAGCTTCGGCATCCGCGAGCATCAGATCTTCACCGAGATCGAGACCGGCAGCCGGCCGCAGACCTTCGGCATGGACGTCACGCTGGTCACCAGCGGCACCGACGAGGGCTGCCGGCGGTTATTGAAGAAATTCGGGATGCCTTTCCGCGAGGCATGAGTTAGAATATCGAACGCGTGGCCTGCTCCCCGGCCGGGGACGCCGCCGCGCCGACATCAGGGAAGCGAGGAAGCAACGTGGCCAGGACCGCGATGATCGCCAAGGCCCGGCGCAAGGCCAAGTTTACCACGCGCGAGCACAACCGCTGTCAGTCGTGCGGGCGGGCGCGTGCCTTCATGCGCCAGTTCAAGATGTGCCGCATTTGTTTTCGCAAGTTCGCCGGCTGGGGTCAGATCCCGGGCGTGACCAAATCGAGCTGGTAACGGGAAGAGAGTAAAGATATGGCCGTCGTCACCGACCCCATCGCCGACATGTTGACCCGCATCCGCAACGCCGTCCGTGCGCGCCATGATTCCGTGCGCATGCCGGCAAGCAAGATGAAGATCGCGCTGGCCAAGATCCTGCGCGAAGAGGGCTACATCAAGTATTTCAAGGTGGTGCGCGCGGGCAGCGTCAAGCGCAACCCCAAGGCGGGCGACAAGCGCGACGCCAAGCCGCTCTCGCACAACCTGCTGATCGTCTACCTGAAGTACGGCCCCGGCGGCGAGAGCGTCATGACCGACCTGCGTCGCGAGAGCAAGTCCGGGCTGCGCCGCTACGTCGCCAGCCGCGGCGTGCCCCGCGTGATGGGCGGGCTCGGCATCACGATCCTGACCACCAGCAAGGGCGTCATGACCGGCCGCGAGGCGCGCCGGCAGAACGTGGGCGGCGAATTGATCTGCAGCATCTGGTAAGAACGGGCCCCGTCCGCGCGGGCCGAGGAGTCAAACGAGCGTGTCACGTATTGGTAAAAACCCGATCCCGTTCGATGCCAAGAAGGTCAAGATTGACCTGGCCGGCACGATGATCACCGTCAGCGGCCCCAACGGCCAGCTCGGCTTGGATACTCGCGGCCACGTCAAGGTGCGCCAGGAGGACGGCCAGCTGCTGGTGGAGCGCCATGGCGACGGGCAGCAGGACCGAGCCTTTCACGGCCTCTACCAGCGCCTGCTGGTCTCGATGGTCACCGGCGTGACCGAGGGCTTCAAGAAGGAGCTTCAGCTGGTCGGCGTCGGCTATCGCGCGGCGATGGACGGCAACTCGCTGGTGCTGACGCTGGGCTACAGCCACGAGGTGCGCTTCCCCGCCCCCGCAGGCATCAAGCTGGCCGCGCCGACGCCCAACAGCATCGTGATCACCGGCAGCGACAAGCAGCAGGTCGGCCAGGTGGCCGCCAATATTCGCTCGCTGCGTCCGCCCGAGCCCTACAAGGGCAAGGGCATCCGCTACCTGAACGAGCAGATTCGCCGCAAGGTTGGTAAGACGGGCGCCTGATCGGCCCGCGCGTAACTGACGAGGATGATTCGAGGAGACGACGACGATGGCATTGTCCAAGACCCAGTCGCTCAAGCGGCGCCACCGGCGCGTGCGGCGCAAGATCGCTGGCACGGCGGCGCGCCCGCGGCTGAGCATCCACAAGAGTTTGCGCCACATCTACGCCCAGGTGATCGATGACGACGCCGGCGTGACATTGTGCGCGGTGACCACCAACACGGCCGCCCGCAAGGCCGAGGCCAAGACCTTCGCCAACATCGCCTGGGGCAAGAAGCTGGGCGCCGAGTTGGCGACGGCCGCCCGCGCCGCCGGCATCGAGGGCGTGGTGTTTGACCGCGGCGGCTATCGTTACCATGGCGTCGTCAAGGCGTTCGGCGACGCCGCCCGCGAGGCCGGACTCAAGTTCTGACCCCCTGGATTGAACCGAGGAAATCGAAAACGATGATGGACAAAGCAAAAGCCAGCACCGAGCAGACGGCGACCCAGCCGGCCGTCAGTGGCGGCCCGATCGACCCCTCCAAGCTGAATCTGCGCGAGGAGCTGTTGACGCTCAATCGCTGCGCCAAGGTCGTCAAGGGCGGCCGTCGGTTCAGCTTCTCCGCACTGATGGTGGTGGGCGATGGCGAGGGCCACGTCGGGCTCGGCTTCGGCAAGGCCAATGAGGTTCCCGAGGCGATCGCCAAGGCCACTCAACACGCCCGCAAGCACATGTTTCGGATCCCGCTGACGGGCCGGACGATCCCGCACGAGACGGTCGGGCGCTTCTTGACCGCCCGCGTGATGCTCAAGCCCGCCAGCCCCGGCACGGGCCTGATTGCCAACGCGACCATGCGCAAGATCCTCGAACTGGCCGGCGTCCGCGACATCCTTGCCAAGAGCCTGGGCTCGGACAACGTCATGAACGTCGCGAAGGCAACCCTCGAGGGGCTGACCACGCTGCGCCGGCCCGAGCAGGTGGCGCGCCTGCGCGGCAAGAAGATGGACGAGCTCATCGGCGCCAAGGCGGCCGCGGCCTACACCGAGACGATGCGCCGGTTCTTCGGCGAGCGGATCGAGGAGAAGCCGATCATCGAGGAAGGCGCACCCGAGGGCGAGGGCGTCGAGGGCGGCGAGGACCTGATCCCGGAATAAGCTGTGCGCGGGCACCGGCCCGCAAATGAAGAAGCGAGAGTGCAGAACATGGAAAAGAAACTCAAACTGACCTGGGTCCGCAGCGGTATCGCCGCCCAGAGTCCCCATCGGCGCACGATCGCGGCGCTCGGTTTTCATCGTCTCCAGGAGACGATCATCAAGGACGACAGCCCCCAGTTGCGCGGCATGATCCGCGCCGTCGAGTACATGCTGCGCGTCGAGGAGGTTGAGGCCTGATGATCAAGCTGCACACCATGCCGGCCGACCCGGGCAAGACCCAGACCACCAAGCGCTTGGGCCGGGGCGAGGGTTCGGGCCGCGGCAAGACCGCCGGCAAGGGCCACAAGGGCAAGCAGGCGCGCTCGGGCGCGGGCAAGGGCGCCTATTTCGAGGGTGGCCAGATGCCGCTGGTGCGGCGCATGCCCAAGTTCGGCTTCTCCAACACCAGTTTCAAGCCCCGCCGGACCCACCTGAATCTGGATGTCCTCGAACGTCACTTCGGCGACGGCGATGTGGTCGACTTCGAGGCGCTGCGCACCCACAAGCTGGTCAGCATCCAGACCAAGCAGGTCAAGATCCTGGCTGGTGGCACGCTGACCCGCAAACTCCACATCAAAGCCTACGGCTTCAGCGCCGGCGCACGCGCCGCGATCGAGGCCGCCGGCGGAACTTGTGAGACCATCGGATAATATGTTCGCTGCATTGCTCAATATCTTCCGCGTGCCGGATCTGCGGCGCAAGGTGCTGATCACCTTGGGCCTGATCACGGTCTTCCGGGCCGGTTCCCACATCCCGACCCCGTTCATCGACTCGGTTGCCGTCCAGGACCGCTTGGGCCACCTCTTCACAGGCGGCGGGGCCTTCGGCGTCATTGACATGTTCAGTGGCGGCGCTTTCAGCCAGATGACGATCTTTGCCCTGGGCATTATGCCCTACATTTCGGCATCGATCATCATCCAGCTGCTGACGGCGGTCTGGCCCCGGCTGGAGAAGATCAGCAAGGAGGGCGAGGCCGGCCGCAAGAAGATCACGCAATACACGCGCTACTTCACGGTTGGGCTGGCGTTCTTCCAGGGCTTGGGCATCGGCGTCTGGCTGCGCGGGGACGGCTTGAGCCTGATCCCGAACAACCCCTATATGTTCCTGTTCATCACCGCGCTGACCATGTGCACCGGCACCTGCTTCATCATGTGGCTGGGCGAAAAGATCACCCAGCACGGCATCGGCAACGGCATCAGCCTGATTATCGCCGTCGGCATCATCGCCCGCTACCCGATTGACGTTCAACTGGCTTGGCTTGACTATCAGGCCGGTCAGGTCTCGGTCCTCGGGCTGATTCTGCTGGCGGTGGTGACGGTGGTGGTGGCCGCAGTCATTGTGATCAATCAGGTCTCCAACCGGCGCGTGCCGATCCAGCACGCCCAGCGGATGGTCGGCCACAAGGTCATGCGCGGCGGCAACACCTATATCCCGCTCAAGCTCAATACCGCCGGCGTCATTCCGGTCATTTTCTCCTCCGCGATCCTTAGCTTCCCGATGATGCTGTTGCCTTATCTGGGCGGCGGCCAGCAGGGCGGCTTCACCAGCGCGCTGAGCGAATGGCTCAGCCCGATGTCCTCACACAACTTCTATGAGGCGCTGAACCTGAGCCAGGGCGGCATTTTCCTGCTCCTGCGCGTCATCAACGTCTACACGGTCCTCTATATCATCCTAACCGGCCTGTTCTGCTTCTTCTACACCGCCATCACGCTCAACCCGGTGGACCTGGCCGACAATCTGAAGAAAAGCAACGCCTTCATCCCGGGCATCAAGCCGGGCAAGCACACGGCCGACTATATCGACTTCATCCTGATGCGGGTGACGCTGGTGGGCGCGGCGATCCTGATCGCGGTGGCGCTGGTGCCCGAGGTGCTCTGGGTCGGTTTCGGCTATAACCAAAACGCTGCGCAGATCGCCGGCGGCACGGGCCTCATCATTGTCGTCGGCGTGGTGCTCGACACGATGAAGCAGATCGAATCGCAGTTGATGATGCGCCATTACGAAGGCTTCAAGTTCGGCGGCACGGGCGGCGGCGGACGCGGCCAACGGCCGGTCGTGCGCGCACGCCGACCGATTCGCGGCTCTTGAGGGCGCCGGGGTGTTGTTTGTGGGAAAGGCGATGGGATGACCAGCCACGGTGAAACGGACCCCACGCGGCGTGTAATCGCCCTGTTCGGCCCTCCGGGGGCGGGTAAGGGCACCCAGGCCGAGCTGAGTGTCGCCCGCTACGGGCTGGTCCACCTGGCTACCGGCAACCTGTTGCGCAATGAGATTGCCCGCGGCACCGAATTGGGCCGCAACGCCGAGTCGATCATCAAAAGCGGCAATCTGGTCCCTGACGATGTCGTCGAAGTGATGATGCGTGACAAGATCGCCGAAGGGTTGGCCGAGCGCGGCCGGGTCCTGTTGGACGGCTACCCGCGCACCCTGTCCCAGGCCGATCATTTGGAGGAATTTCTCGAGAGCCAGCTCGGCCATGGGCTGGATCTGCTGATCTTCATGGACGTGGCCGACGAAGTGATCATGCAGCGATTGTTGGGTCGGTTGATCTGTCGCAACTGCGGCGCCATCTACCACCAGCAAAAGCACCCGCCTCGCCAGGGGGGGGTCTGTGATCGCTGCGGCGGCCCGGTCGTGCGTCGCAGCGACGATACTCGTGATTCGGTGCGCGAGCGGCTGGATGTCTACCGGCGCCAGACCATGCCGATTCTGGAGCGCTTTGCCGGCCAGGAACGCTTTGCACTGATTGACGCCGATGGCGAGCCCGACGAGGTCGACCAGCGGGTTGATTCGCGGCTGGCCCCGCTGATGACAGACGGATCATGATGGAACGCGGCGGCGATCGGATCCATCTTAAGACGGCGCAGGAGATCGACTCCATGCGTCGCGCCGGCGCGCTGCTGGCCGAGGTGATGGAACTGGTGGTGGGGCAGGTGAGGCCCGGAATGACCACCGCCGGCCTGGATCAGTTCGCCCGGGCCGAACTGGACCGGCGCGGGGCCCAGGCCGCCTTCCTCGGGCTCTATGGGTTTCCGGCGGCACTCTGCCTGTCGGTCAACGAGGAGATCGTCCACGGCATCCCCGGCGCGCGCGAGTTGCTCGCCGGTGACATCATCAGCATCGATTGCGGCGTCGTGGTCGACGGCTTCTATGCCGACATGGCGCGCACGGTGCCGGTCGGGCCGCCCGATCCAGAGTCGGCGCGACTGATCGAGGTGACGACGCAGGCGCTGGTGGTGGGGACGGAATATTTGAAGCCCGGCAACCGGCTGGGCGACGTCGGGGCGGCGATCCAGCAACTGGTGGAGGCCGCTGGGTTTTCGGTGGTCCGGGACTACACCGGACACGGCATCGGCCGGCGGCTCCACGAGGAGCCCAAAATCCCCAACTACGGCAAGGCCGGACGCGGGGTGCGGTGGCAGGCGGGCATGGTCGTCTGCCTCGAGCCGATGGTCAACGAGGGCAGCGAAAAGACGGCGGTGCTGTCGGATCGCTGGACGGTGGTGACGGCCGATCGGCGCCGCTCGGCGCACATGGAGGATACGATCGCCATCACCGAGCAGGGGCCGCTGGTCTTGACGCGGCCCTGATGTGACAAGAAGTGAAAAAAGGGCTTGATTTGCCCATCATCGATCTATAGGATCATTATTTTGTGTCGCTGGCCGGGATACGCCCGACAGGCAGCCGACACCAGACAGCAGTGCGGAAGTAGAAGATGGCCAAGGAAGAATCGATCGAGATCACCGGAACGGTCATCGAGCCCCTGCCCAATGCGATGTTTCGCGTCGAGTTGGAGAACGGGCTCAAGGTCCTGGCCCACATCTCGGGCAAAATGCGGATGAATTTTATTCGCATCCTGCCCGGGGATAAGGTGCAGGTTCAGCTGTCGCCCTATGATCTGACTCGCGGTCGTATCACCTACCGCTTCAAGTGAGGAACTGAACATGAAGGTGCGCGCATCGGTCAAGCCGATCTGCAACAAGTGCAAGATTATCCGTCGTAAGGGTCATGTGCGGGTCATCTGCGAAAACCCCAAGCACAAGCAGCGCCAAGGCTAGAGGCGCGCAATCCACAGGAGGTAGGCTCCGTTGGCTCGCATTGCAGGCATCGACATCCCGCGCGACAAGCGCATCGAGATCGGCCTCACCTATGTCTACGGCATCGGACCGGCCACGGCCCGTCTGATCCTGGACCAGGCGCAGGTAAATATTGACACCCGGGCCCGTGACCTGACCGAGGAAGAGGTCAACCGGATCAACACGCTGATTCAGAACAGCGACATGAAGGTCGAAGGCGACCTGCGTCGCGAGATTCAGCAGAACATCAAGCGGCTGATGGATATCGGCTGCTATCGCGGGCTGCGCCACATTCGCGGCCTGCCCGTGCGCGGCCAGCGCACCCGGACAAACGCCCGCACCCGCAAGGGTCCGGCCAAGACCGTGGCAGGCAAGAAGAAGGCCCCGGGCAAGACGTGATCGGGCTCCGGCGCGAACATGAGTTTTTGATGACGGCGAGAACCGCACAGCAGGCAGGAACCGATGGCTAAGAAAGCACAAAAAGACACCAAGGCGGGGCGCACCCGCAAGAAGGTCCGCAAGCATATCACCCAGGGCGTGGTGCATCTGCAGGCGACCTTCAACAACACGATCGTGACGATCACCGATTCGGCGGGCAATACGCTGTCGTGGGCCTCGTCCGGGTCCTCGGGCTTCAAGGGCTCGCGCAAGAGCACGCCGTTCGCCGCGCAGCTGGCGGCCGACAGTGCGGCCCGCCGCGCGATGGACCACGGCCTGCGCGTGATCGACATCCTGGTCAAGGGGCCAGGGTCGGGGCGCGAGGCGGCGATCCGCTCGCTGCAGGCCGCCGGCCTCGAGATCCGCACGATTCGCGACGTGACGCCGTTGCCCCACAACGGCTGCCGTCCGCCCAAGCGCCGCCGGGTCTGATCCGTCGCCGAGCGAAGGTTTTTCCGCCAGTCCCTAAGGACGCCACACGGGAGAGGGTACTCGATGAATTTCAAGACCATGATCAAGCCCCGGCATCTGCAGATCGATGCCGAGCGGCTCGAGCCGACCTTCGGGCGCTTCGTCGCCGAGCCGTTTGAACGCGGCTTCGGTATTACCGTGGGCAATTCGCTGCGCCGCATCCTGTTGTCGGCCATTCCGGGCGCGGCCGTCGTTTCGATTCGGATTGAGGGAATCGAGCATGAGTTCATGCACAAGGATGGGGTGATGGAGGATATCTCCGACATCGTCCTGAACCTGAAATCCCTCAACATCAAGATGGCCCCCTCGATTCCTGCGGTTACCGTCTTCCTGGAGGCCAGCGGGCCGGGCGAAATCACCGCCGGCCAGATCGAACTGCCTGAAGGGGTTGAAATCCTGAATGGCGATCAGGTGATCGCGACCTTGGCCGACGATGCCACGCTGCACATGGAAATCAACATCGCCGGCGGCCGCGGTTACGTTCCCGGCAGCGAGTTCAAGAAGGACCCCGATGACATCGGTCTGATCGCAATCGACGCGGTCTTCTCGCCGGTGCGCAACGTGAGGTATCAGGTCGAGGCCGCGCGCGTCGGCCAGATGACCGACTTTGATCGCCTGATCCTCGAAGTGACCACCGACGGCACGGTTGCCCCCGACGAGGCGGTTTCGACGGCCGCGCAGATTCTCAAGCAGCACATGGACATCTTCGTCCGCCCCGGCGAGGAGATCGAGCCGGTGCCGGCCGCGGCCGAAGAGGTCGAGGCAACGATCCCGGCCTCCGATGTCGAGGAGAAGCTCGACAAGTCGATCGAGGAACTCGAGCTTTCCGTGCGCTCTTACAACTGCCTGGAGGCCGCCGGCATCAAGACCATCCGCGACCTGGTCCAGAAAAGCGAGAGCGAGATGCTCAAGTATCGCAACTTCGGGCGCAAGTCGCTCACGGAAATCAAGAACATCCTGCGCGAAATGGGTCTGGGCTTCAACATGAGGCTCGACGAGACCGGGATGCCGATCATGTCGGGCGAGGAAAAAGAGTAGGCTCGGCCCCGCCGCGACCCACGATCCCCTTGGCGAAGTAAGGTAAGGAACGATGCGACACCGCAAACACACCAGCAAACTCAACCGTACCAGCGAGCACCGGCTCGCGATGATGCGCAACCTCTCGGCGGCGCTGATCGAGCACGAGCGGATCCAGACCACCGCGAGCAAGGCGCGCCAGTTGCGCCCGTTCGTCGAGAAACTGGTGACGCTGGCCCGCCGCGGCACGCTGGCGGACCGGCGCCTGGTGCTTGCGCGCCTGCCCCAGCGTGAAGCCGTCAGCAAGCTGTTCGATACGCTTGCTCCGCGCATCGGCGAACGTCCCGGCGGCTACCTGCGCATCGTCAAGGACGCCCGGCGCATGGGCGACGGCGCCCCGATGGCCTGGATCGAATTCGTCGATTCCGAGGGCCCCGGTGGCGAGACGGCCCCCGTCAAGCGCAAGACACTCAAGCAGCGCATGCATGAGCGGCGCAAGGAAATGGCTCGCATGCGCAAGGATGCGCGGGCCTGAGCACCTCGATTGAGTAATCTGGAGAAGCAATAGAACATGGCTCGTTACACCGGACCCGTAGATCGTCTCAGCCGCCGCGAGGGGCGCGACCTGCACCTCAAGGGTGAGCGCTACTTCAAGGGCAAAAGCCCCATGCAGCGCCGGCCGTTTCCCCCCGGCCAGCACGCCCAGACGCGTTCCAAGCTGTCCACCTTCGGCCAGCAGCTGCGCGAGAAGCAGAGCCTCAAGCGCATGTATGGCGTCCTGGAGGCCCAGTTTCACCGTTATTATCTGCAGGCCAGCCGTTATCGCGGCGTGACCGGCACGATCCTGCTTCAGCTGCTCGAGTCGCGGCTCGACAACCTGGTCTACCGCTCGGGCTTTGCCTCGACGCGCGCCCAGGCCCGTCAGCTGGTCGCCCACGGCCACGTCCGCGTCGACGGCCAGAAGCTCGACCGTCCGTCGGCTCAGGTCAAGCCCGGCCAGGTCATCACCCTGAACGAGAAGGCCCGTGCCGCCAAGCCGGTCACCGACGCACTCGAGTTGATCGAGAAGCGCGGCGGACGCAAGGCGTGGGTCGAGTTCAACCGCGACGAAATGAGCGCCCGCTACGTCAATCTGCCCGCGCGTGAGGACCTGGACGATGTCGAGGTCAAGGAGCAGATGATCGTCGAGCTTTATTCGCGCTAAGCCAACAGGCAAGGCATCAAACAACACGGGGCGCGGCCTTCTGGTCGCGCCCCGTTTCCTATTGTTGCTCGTCCGCATTCACCAGCAGTCGACCAAATTGTTTTAGGGCTGCAGCTCGCGCAGTCGCCGCGCCTGATTGAGCACGTGGTCGGTCCAGCCGTATTCTTTGGACTCTGGGTCGAACCGGTCGCGCCGGGCCTCGATCAGGCCAATCATCGTGTCCAGCTCGGCCTGCTCGATGGCGTCGAGCGGCCGCGCGACCATCGTCTCGGGATGTTGGCGGATATCGATGCGCTGGTCGCCGAACCAGCCCCCGATCGGGCTGATGGCCAGGATGGCGGTGGCGCGGTGCCCGCGATAAAGGGCATAAATGGCGTCAACCTTCATGTGCGGGGCGCGCGGCATCACCGCCAGCACGGGGTCGGCCTGGGGATCGGGCGTCCAACTGACGTTGGGGAGTCCGTCGCGGTTCAGCCATGCGGCCTCCAGCGCCTCGCGATCCAGCGTCGGAATCGCCGCCAGCCGCTCGGTCAACCGCGCCCGCTCCCCCCTCATCTGCCAGTTCCAGTTGTAAATCATGCCGCCACCCGCCAGCAGCACCAGCAGGACGATGAGCGCCCAGACCCGCCCGCTGACGTGGGGCTTCGGGTCGACCTCGGGCGCCGGCTGGGTGGGCGTGGGATTCATGAGCGCCCCCCGCCCTGCGCCGCCGCCAGCTTCTGGAAGGCCAGCCCATAGAGCTTGATCTGCTCGATCATCGCCGCCAGCCCATTGGCCCGTCCCTGCGAGAGGTGCGCCCCCAGCCCCAGCCGTTCGATGAATTCTGGGCGCGCGCCCAGGATTTCTGCCGGCGTGCGGTCCGAGTAGATGCGCAGCAGCAGCGCGATCAGCCCGCGCACGATCAGCGCATCGCTGGTGGCGACAAAACGCACCCGTCCCTGGCGCAGCTCGGGCTTGAGGTAAACCGTTGACTGGCAGCCGCGCACGCGGAATTTCTCATCGCGCGCCTCGGCCGGCAGCTCCTCGATCGCCGGCAGCGACCGCCCCAGCTCGATGATGCGCCGATAGCGGTCCTCCCATTGCTCCAGATTGCTGAATTCCTCAATAATCTGTTCTTGGGCCCGACTGATTTCAGCGGCCGGATCGGCCATGATTCCCCCCTTTTCCCATTTGCCGGCTCGGTTGATGCCGCCAGACTACCCATTTTTTCATCCTGTCCCGCCCGGCGCAAGCTCCATTGCATCGCGCGTGGCGCAAGTCCCGATCCGGCTGGCCGTTGCCGCCATGGCTCCCTTTTCGCATGGCAGGCTGCTTCATGATAGAATGATCCCAACAGGTGCGGACATATCCCCAAAATGGGTCTTTGTCATGATGCAGGCCGATCCTGAACTCGAGGTCTTCACCGAAGCTGTCGACCTGCCCGACGAGGATATCGATCTGGCGCGGGCGGCGCTGGCGGTGGCCCGCGTAGAATACCCCGCGCTGGACCCGGCCCCGATCCTGCAGGAGCTGGACCGGATGGCCGCGCGCGTGCAGGCGCAGGCGGGGCCGGGGCTGCGGCTGGTCGATCAGGTCGAGGCGCTGCTGCGCGTGGTCCTTCGCGAGCGCCAGCTTCGCGGCGCCGATACCGAAAACTACTACGACCCGCGCAACTCACTGATCAACGATGTGCTCGAACGGCGCGAGGGCATTCCAATTGCCCTGGGCATCCTGCTGATCAGCGTCGGCGCGCGCGCGGGCATTGCCTTGGCCGGCACCTCCATGCCGCTGCATTTTGTCGTCCGCGTGCTGGGTCTGGCCGAGCCGCTCTTCATCGACCCCCACGAGGGCGGCCGGATGTTGAGCCACGACGGCTGCCGCAGCCTGCTGATGTCGCTCAGCCAGGGCCGCATGACGCTCGAGGCCAGGATGCTGGAGGTCATCTCCAACGCCGAGGTGCTCACCCGCCTGCTGACCAACCTCAAGCTGATCTATCTCGACAGCGGCCGGCTCGACCAGGCGCTGCGCATGCTCGACCGGCTGTTGGTGCTCAGCCCCGAGGCGCCGGGGCTGCTGCGCGAACGCGGCCTGACCCGCTACCGGATGCAGGATCGCGACGGCGCCCGCACCGATCTGGAAGCCTACCTCGTCGTTGCCGAGAACCCCCCCGACGCCGCCCAGATTCGCAACCTGCTGCGCCAGATCGGCTGAATCGCCTCTGATCAGTCGGTTCCATAAACGGCGGCCAGATCCGCGCGCAGCTCGGCCAGCCCCCCCGTGCGCAGCGCCCCCCGGATGCGCTCCATCAGCCGCCAGAAGAAGGTCAGGTTGTGCCCGGTCAGCAGGCGCGCCGAAAGAATCTCATTCGATATGTAGAGGTGGCGCAGGTAGGCGCGCGAGTATTGCCGGCAGGCGGCGCAGGGGCAGCCCTCCTCCAGCGGCCCGGCGTCCTCGGCGTGCTGGGCCTGCTTGATCGAGAGCACCCCGCCGAAGGTATAGACGCGGCCGTTGCGGGCGTTGCGCGTCGGCACGACGCAGTCGAACATGTCCACCCCGCGCGCCGCCATGTCGATCAGGTTGAGCGGCAGCCCGACCCCCATCGCGTAGCGCGGGCGATCGGCGGGCAGGGGAGCGATCGCCGCCTCCAGCATCGCCATCATCTGCGGCTCGGGCTCGCCCACCGACAGCCCGCCGATGGCATAGCCGGGCAGGTCCAGCTCGACGGTGCGCCGGGCGCTGTAGTCGCGCAGCTCGGCGTCGAAGTGGCCCTGCACGATGCCGAACAGGTGGCTGACGTCGGCGCGCGGGGCGTGGGCGCGGCGGCAGCGCTCCAGCCAGCGCAGCGTCAGCTCGACCGAATCCTTCACCGCCGCGCGCGGGGCCTCGAATTCCAGGCACTCATCGAACGCCATCACGATGTCGCTGCCCAGGCGATGCTGGATGGCGATGGAATCCTCGGGCGTCATGCGCACCGCCGCCCCGTCATAGGGCGAGCGGAATTCCGCCCCGGCCTCGCTGATCTTGCGCAGGTCGGCCAGCGAGTAGACCTGAAATCCCCCCGAATCGGTCAGGATCGCGTGCGGCCAGTTCATGAAGCGGTGCAGCCCGCCCAGCCGCTCGATGAGCCCGCTGCCCGGCCGCAGCTCCAGGTGAAAGGTGTTGCCCAGGATCAGCCGATAGCCGATGGCGGCGACTTCCTCGGGCGCCATCGCCTTGACGGTGCCGCGCGTGCCGACCGGCATGAAGGCCGGGGTCTCGATCTCGGCCCCGCGCAGCCGCAGCAGTCCGGTGCGCCCCCCGCTGGCCGCGTCGCGATGGGTGATGGTAAACAGCGACATGATGCCCCCCAGAAAACAGTCGCGGTATTCTCGCGAAAAAGCGGAGGGAATGAGAGCAAAAAAATTGGGGACCCGGCGGCGAATGGTCGGCTTGGTGAAACCGCCACGGCTTTGACTCGGCTCGTGTCGGCTCGAAGAGCCGACCTACCAACAAAAAAGGGTGCCACGCGGAACCGAGTGAAAACTCGGCCGCAGGGCACCCTTTTTGGAATTCGGAATGCGGAATGAGGAATGCGGAATGTGGAGTGCGGAAAGTTAAGGGGTGGGGCGGGTCAGGGGTCAGGGATCGGGGTCGGGGTGAGGGGCGGGGGGGTATGGGTAGGGGTATAGATCGGGAAATTGCCGCTCGCAGTCGAATCTGAAGTCGTCGGCGGCGCGGGGGGGGAGGACGGGGGCGCTGGGCCCCAGGGAGCCGGGGGGCAGGGGCGGGAGTTCGCCCATGCGAGTGAGCCGGTGATGCGCCCAGCGGGCGTTGCGGATGGCGCTTTCGGTGTCATCGAGGTCGATGAGCAGGGTCGGGATGGTGGGGACGGCGGGGCAGGCGCGCACGCCGCCGGGAAGCGGGGCGGCAGGGCTGGCGTTAATTGGATTGATTGGGTCGCTGTCTGTCTCCTCAGCGAAGTCGGCCGGATTTCGCGCGGGCCTGCGGCTGGCGTCGAGGGGGGAGATCTGAAAATTTTCAAGCGGGTTGGACGTGCCGGAGAGTTGACAGCCCGCGAGGGTGGAGCGGTCGGAGAGGCCGCGGGGGTGTGGCGCGGAGTCGGGGACGGGCAGCGGCGCAACGGGCGCGTCAGGTGACGCGGGCGGCGCGGGCTCGGCCGGCTCGTCATCAAATTGGGCCGGGTCAATGGGTGAGGGCGGGGCGTCGAGATGCTGCTCGATGAGGACGAGGGTTTTGCGGACGGCGGCGAGGCGCCAGAGGATTTGGCTGGCCAGGTCGACCTGCCGGAGGTAGTCGGGGTTGATGCGGCCGGGGCTTGAAATGGATTGTTCCAGCAAGCGGCCCTCGGCAGCGCGAGCCCAGGCCTCGACCAGACGGCCGAGGAAGGCGGCGGAGCGATCGAGCGAGGCGATGGGGTCGCGGTGGTCCAAAAGCGGCGAAACCCGAGGGGAGTGGCGGTGCGCCGGTTGGCGGCGCGTGGGGGAAGTATAGGGCGGCGGGCGGGAAAAACGGAATTCCCTTGGGGGAGCTTAATGGGCCTTAGGGGCATGTAATCGGAATGGAGAGAAGAATGGGGCGCGGATTTAAATTTTAGGAATGGGACGCGGATTGACGCGGATAGGAGGCGCGGATGGACGCGGATCAGAGGGGTTTATTGATGCAGAGGCGCGGATGCAATTGAATGCCAAGATGCCAAGGACGCAGAGGAAACGCAAAGGCGATAAAGTCCGGAGAGATATGGATTAAGGGTTGGGCAGGGGGAGTGGGAAGGGGGGTGTAGCGGCAGGTGGGGAAGGCGGCGCAGCCCCAGAACTGGCGGCCGGTCTGGGCGGGGTGGCGGCTGGTGCGCCGGACGAGCGGCCCACCGCAGCGCAAGCAGTTTTCGGGTTCGGCGGGTGGTTGGGAATCGGCGGCGGCCGGCGGCGAGGCGGGCTGCGGATCGTGTTCATAAGCGGGCGGATTGGATCTTCATTCTTGATTTTCCTGAATAAATACTGTTAAGTTCCTAGGGAGTTATGAACAGTAAATTGGATTACTGTAACCGCACAAAGGATCTTCATATGAATTCCAAGTTGTTTGGTCTGCAGCGCCTGGTGGTGTTTCCATTTATGATCGGTCTTCTGTTCATGGTTGTGAGTTGTGCCAAGGAGCCCACACCGGACGAAAATTCCGCCACGCCGGCCCAGTTTACCTCCGAGAAATTTGCCGCCGTCCAGATCGGCCAGGACTGGGTTTCCGTACAGCAGTCGCTAGGGCAACCCTACGGGTTTTATGACGTCGGCAAAGGTCGAAAGCGCTTCACATATTCCCAAGCCAAGGATCGAACAAAGGAATATATGGCTTACGATGTAGTGGTCGGACCTGACGGAAAAGTTGTCGATAAATCACGTTTTTCCCTCTATGCAGAGTAGTCCTTCTCGATATCACCGAAGCCAAAAAGACTCCGGTGCCAGTCGATTTTTGAGGGGCCTCAAGCGCCTGCGGTTCGGCCCGCACGACGACCTGCGCGTCTGCCCGGGCCGTGACGGCTGCCCCGTCGGCGATATCCGCTCGGCGACCGACAACCAGGCGGTAGCCGATTGGATCCTGCGCGAGGTCGGCGCGGCCTGCGCCGGCCCCGGTACGGTGCATGCCTCACTGGCCGGCGGACGCAGACGATGTCTTTCTTGCTCGGCGCGGCCTCCCACCACCGGTCCGGCGCCGTTGGACGGTCGCGGCTGGTGCGCCGGACGAGCGGCCCACCGCAGCGTGGGCAGTTTTCGGGTTCGGCGGGTGGTTGGGAATCGGCGGCGGCCGGCGGCGTGGCAGCCTGAGGCCCGGCGTTCTCGGACGAGGTAACGGGCGCCGTCCTTGCGCAGGTCCAGATCAATGCCGCCATTGGGGCCGGTGCATTTGTTCTCGATGACGCGGTAGCCCTGGCGGCGGTAGGCCTCGGCGAGGAGCCGCTCGAATTCGCGCCACGACAGCGCGCGGATGGAGGCGAGGCCGGTCTGGCGGTCGAGACGATCCCGCCGCTGGCGCCTGTTGATGACCGACACGACCCCCCGGCAGCAGAAAAAATGCCGCCAGCCATGATAACTGCCCCACCACGGGCGC
Source organism: Sumerlaeia bacterium (assembly GCA_041687335.1). GTDB lineage: Bacteria > Sumerlaeota > Sumerlaeia > MVZB01 > MVZB01 > JAJFUE01. Next base: position 22,425 of record JAWLCE010000031.1, read on the forward strand.
CAGCGATTTCAGAACGACCTTCTCAAATTCGACTGCGGGAATGACGCAGCGAAAGATAACGAACAACACCCCGAAAAGATCACACTCACCCATCACGGAAATTCCGCCAGCAGGTTAAGGACATCCTCAAGCAGAGATGATTCCTTGCGGGTCATTTGATTCGGCTCCTATTATGCCCTATATGCCGATAAAAAATAAGTCAAACGTCCCTCTATTTCCTGGCGGTGGATCTCCATAGATCGGAAAATCGGCTCCAATCAATCCCCCAATGGATCGGCTACCAAATGGGCTCCTTAGGAGCCGCACGTAGATAGCCCCGCGCCCCATTTAACCCCCGAGATCTCCGTCAGGGGCGAAACGAACCCCCGGTCTCCCCGTAACCCAAGGGCTGAGTCTAAAAACTACCGCGCTCAGGCGATGGTGCGTGGGGGCACTGCTTATAGATCTTGCAGTAATTCCGCCCTTTGAATCGTCTCCTTCTGCGAACTAGATCCATTCTGGCCGGCCGTGTTCAAAAAAAGATAGTAGCTGTGAGTGTCAAGCTCAGTGCTCAGCATGTTCTGAGGCTCGCCATAGCGATCCTCTGCTTCCTCAGACAGCACGATCGTGTCGCCGGTTTCAGGATCCCAATACACCATCCCGGGGTTCTCAGGCGAGATCGGCTTTCCAGTCTTGCTGCACACAAAGACGGGAATATTTTTTCCATCTTTGTTCACCCACCCCATCGGCATGCCAGCTTTGTGCGTCAGATTCATTTTCCCAATCCCCCAAACCAAATTGATCGGCCGTATAACGGCTCGATCAGCAAAATGCTATCAGGCACCGGTCTCCGTCAAGTATGAAATGCTGCCCTCACTCCACTCCTTATCGAGCCTCTTAAGCTTCACCCTCCTCGGCTCGTCAAGCAACATCTTGATTATGTTCTCCTTCCAATGTTGTTGCTCCAAGAGCGGTCTCATGTCAGCCGGCGCAATGCCCACACCGACTCGCGTGTGGGGGCGCCGGGCGAAAAAACAATGGCTCAAGGATTCCCTTATTCCATATTCTGTTTAGTGGATTCAAGGGCCTGCTTTGCAGCAACGCTTTTTGCTGCTCTATAGCTAGCTCCCCATCCGGACCCCTGTAATACTCCTTCCAAAAACAATCCTGCGTGGAACTGCGAATTGTGGTCCGGACCACTTTTCCCTAATATTCGATATTCAATAGATGTTGCCGACTTACCTCTTGCTTGCATTAGCACTTGAAAAGATGATACTGGATCCGTTTCGGCCGCTTGATCGTATTGGATATATTTCTCAAGAGTCTCCTTCACGCTGCTCAGCCCCTCACATAAATACAGTGCTGTCAGTACAGCTTTTGCCACATCCCACTTCGCTGATGTTGAAATTTCACTTTTCGATGTACATCGCAATACTGCTGAGCAGTTCCAATCTTCAAAAAGGTCGACCAGATAATGCGGTGGCCTTCTTTGATGTAGCTTATACATTGCCACAAAATCGGGTGTGATATCGGGATGCTTCTGGTAATAAAGCTGTTGCTCAACCAGCTTTACTACATGTGTCCCTATGTACGCAAGCAACCTATTGCTTCGCGACCACCTATTCTCGAAAACAAAGCTTGAGTGTGTGAGCGCGACGTCATACAGGCGAGGATTTGAGGCATCCAGTGAAAGGTTACTCAGCCAGTCAGTAATAACTTTTTCGCGCTCAATGGTTAGCTCATATTTCAAAAGCTTTACGCTGAGCCTTTTTCCTGCGGCAAGCTCTCCCCGTGATGCTAAATGAAGGATTGCATTATATGCAGCATCTCGTTGTGCCTCCTTCATCGTGCTACCCCGACCAAATGCACTAGCCTTTGGTTTATACTCGACCGCTACTTCGAACGTCTTATCGTGACTTGGGCCTGATTCATTCGCCAAATGATACTTAGGCGCAAAGTGATAGAGGCCTTGCATCTGCGTCTGAAGAAACGTCTTTACGTCAAACTCTCGGTAGGATATGAGCTCAAAACCCTCTGTCGGATCATGAAAGGCCCTAAACGTGCGAAATGCTTGATCGATACCTGTTTGCCATGCTATGAAACCAAATATCCTCATAAATAAGTCATACTCAAAATTTTTCGGAAGATCACCCGCGTGCAATGCAACCCGCAGGTTTAGAACATCCAATAAGCGACCGTAGTCTGTATTATGGAGGATATATATAGCTTTCACCGCCAAATCATCGGGTGGGCGCCCAGAAAAAAGCAGGCTGTTCGTGAGAATTTGGGCGCACCATAGGTGGAACGCGCGTGCTCCAAAGTTACCATAAAAGTACTGAACGGGGCGATAATCCTTGTCATCCTGATATATTTGCAACCAACTTTTTTCCACAAACAGGCGGTGACCATCAACACAACAGCAGCACAGGTCAGACAGAATAGTGTTAACGTGCAGCGTTAGAGCCTCAAGATCTTGTTGAGCATGCGAATTAAAGAGTTCATTCAAGAAAGAAGCATCTTTTTCGTTGCCCAAAGATTTTGGGCGATTCGGAGATTTAAATACGTAATCACCTGCTTTAGAAAAGGAGGGGCGGCTGCGTGAAAAAAGGAGCCCCGCCATGTCATCCAACCTCTTCGCCGCAATAATCTCTTCAAGATCACTGGATATATAATACCCGTCAGCCCTGACTTCTATATCGCAAGGGACATCAACTTCGTCCTGTTCATCGGAATGACTGGGTGAAAAATATGGCTGATTGTGCTTGCGAAGTGATGCTTCCATGACGTCAAGATCATTGTTTGTTATCGACCGGTCATGTGTGAAATATGATTTGGTTGCCAGAACAGCATCCGAGACAAGGGCTGGATTATGAGTCACGTAAGCAACCTCATAGTTCCTTACAAAACCAGAAGGGCTTAAATTTGAGGAAGTCAAAAATAGCTCTTCTTCATCACGAATGTAAATTTTTGCATGGATTCTGTTTAGTGCGTATGCTTGCACATCATTTGTACGGCCTGCGTAAGCCAGCATCAAAAGCAATGATTCAATGTCTGATGCACCCTGACGGAAAACATTTTCGTTGAATCGGGTCAAAATACGAATAGAAATACTGTGGTCGATCGGAAGGCTAGCAATGATATTCTGCGCGATAGAACGCTTGAAAAACGGAACGGCCAATATAAGTTCTTTTTGTGTTCTTTGCACAAATTGCAGAAAAATGTCTTGGTAGGGCGTAAAGATGAGGTTCTCTTGGGTAATATACTGAACCGCATCAAAACTCTCATTAGACACGCTCATTGTTTACCACATCTCCCGTTCCAAACTATAATTACCAGACTTGCTGATCGATTTCGCAAATCCTAAGACCTTTGACCACTTTATTTCCATCCCCCACCCACTTCAAGGCTCCCAAGCCCCCGCAAGCGCCCGCCAGGGGATTCCCTCGGCCCCCCGATCTGCGCTAGGCTGTTTTCACGCGCCGGACCCCGCCGCCGCGCGTCCCCCGCCGGCCGGATCCGAAGGATTTCCACCCCTCCATCTCCCGCCTTGAACGTATCGCCGACCGGCCGCGCAACCCGGACCCGCTCGACCCGGCCCCCCATACCCCCAATCCGTTGCTTGATCCTTTGGTTTACCTGCACATTTGACAATCCGCAATCTCGATCCGATAATTTAATTAGCTAGCAGCGCTGGGGAGCGCATCCCCAGCCCGACGCCCGGTTGCTTCGGTGACCGGGCGTTTCTCACGGACACGGCCGATTAATTCCAAAGCACTTCGCGCATACCCCTGTAGCTCCTCTCACTGCTTCCAAATCTCCCGGTCCAGTGTTCTATATCCGATGGCTTCGCTGATGGCTTCGCTGTCGATGGTGTCTTTTTCGGCCAGGTCGGCGATGGTGCGGGCGACTTTGAGGATGCGGTGGAAGGCGCGGGCGGAGAGGCCTTGGCGGGCCATCGCGCGCTCGAGCAGGTCCATGACCGGGTCGGCGAGGGCGCAGTGGCGGTCGATGTCGCGGCCGGACATCTGGGCGTTGCAGTAGAGGCCGGGGCGGCCGGCGAAGCGGGCGTGCTGGCGGGCGCGGGCGGCCTCGACGCGGTCGCGGACGGCGTGGCTGGGTTCGCCGGGTCGGCCGCGGGTCAGCTCCTGATACTTGACGGCGGGGACCTCGACGTGGATGTCGATGCGGTCGAGCAGCGGGCCGGAGATCTTGGCGTGGTAGCGCTGGATCTCGGGGGGCGAGCAGCGGCAGTCGCGGCTGGGGTCGGTCATGTAGCCGCAGGGGCAGGGGTTCATCGAGCCGCAGAGGATGAAGCGGGCGGGGAACTGGCAGGTCATCGCGGCGCGGCTGACGGTGACCTGGCCGTCCTCGAGCGGCTGGCGCAGGGTCTCGAGCACCTGGCGGGGGAACTCGGGCATCTCATCGAGGAAGAGGACGCCGAAGTGGGCGAGGCTGACCTCGCCGGGGCGCGGGATCGCGCCGCCGCCGACCAGCGCGATGTGGCTGATCGTGTGGTGCGGGGCGCGGAAGGGGCGCACGGCAACCAGGCCATTGGCGCCGGTCAGGCCGGCGATGGAGTGAATCTTGGTGGCCTCGATCGACTCGGGGAAGGACATCGAGGGCAGGATGCCGGGCAGGCGGCGGGCGAGCATCGTCTTGCCGGAGCCGGGGGGACCGATCATCAGCAGATTGTGACCGCCGGCGGCGGCGACTTCCATGGCGCGCTTGGCGGAGGCCTGGCCGCGCACCTCGGCCATGTCGTGGCCGAGCAGGGCGCCGGGGGCGTGGCCGTTGCCGGCGGCGAAGGGCGGGGCCTGGTGGGGGATGATCGGCAACTCGCCGGCGAGGAACTGGACGGCCTCGGCGAGCGAGGCGACGGGAATGATCTGGATGCCCTCGACGACGGCGGCCTCGGGGGCGTTGGGGGTCGGGACGAGCAGGCCGGTCAACCCGCCCGCGCGCGCGCCGAGGGCCAGCGGCAGGGCGCCGCGCACGGGACGCAGCATGCCGTCGAGGCCAAGCTCGCCGACCATGGCGTATTGGCCGAGGCGCTCGGGGGGGACGGTGCCGCTGGCGGCCAGCACGCCGAGGGCGAGGGCGAGATCGAAGGCGGCGCCTTCCTTGCGGACATCGGCGGGGGCGAGGTTGGCGGTGACGCGGCCGCCGGGGAACCAGTAGCCGGCGTTGCCGATGGCGGCGCGGACGCGTTCGCGGGATTCGCGGACGGCGCCCTCGGGCAGGCCGACGATCTGGAAGATCGACTGCTCATCCTGGCCGATGGTGACATCGAGCTCGACGGAGACCTGATAGGCCTCGATGCCGTAGACGCCGTAGGCGAGGACTTTGGCGAACGCGCCGGGCAAGCTGATACCCTCCCTTGAGAAGACAAAAAAATATCCTTGAACGGCGAGGGAAAGTCCAGCGGTTCGGCGCGGGGCGGGGGCAGAATCAGCGGTCGGCTGAAGCTACTAAAATGTAGTTTCTGCCATGACAAGCTACGGATGCGTTGGTTTGTGAGATTTGCCGGCGGACAGGCGGGGCGCTGCCAACGTGTTTATATATGGAATGCAGCCGCGCGGTTTTGCGTGATGGGAAGGCATGGCACGGCGTTTGCGGAAGAGGCTTGGACAAGGGGCCGGTCGCGGACAATAGCGCCGGCCACCCAAGGGAGGTGCATCCATGAAATTGTGCAAGATCGAATGCATGATCAAGCCATTCAAGCTGGAGGAGGTCAAGGAGGCGTTGATGACGGCGGGGGTCACGGGGATGACGGTGACCGAGGTCAAGGGTTTCGGGCGCCAGCGGGGGCACACGGAGATCTATCGCGGGTCGGAGTATCTGGTGCAGTTTCATCCCAAGCTCAAGATCGAGTTGCTGGCGGATGCGGCCCAGGCGGAGGAGCTGATCGATCTGATCATGAACGCCGCCCGCACCGGCTCGCTGGGGGACGGGAAGATATACGTGACGCCGATCGAATCGCTGCGGAGGATTCGCACCGGCGAGCGTGGCATTGACGCGTTGTAGTGTTTTTTTGATTCAATCTTTCGGGAGTGACAGAGCGGATGCATAAGCACACGGTGATGGGCGGGGGCAGGGTGATTCGGGCCGGGCGGATGCTGGCGCTGGCGGCGCTGCTGTGCGGATGGGGCGCGACGGCGGCCCAGGCGCAGGACGGGGAGACGGCGCAGCAGGCGCTCAACAACCTGCTGATTCTGGTTTCGGGCGCGCTGGTTTTCTGGATGCATGCGGGGTTTGCGATGCTGGAGGCGGGCCTGACGCGCTCGAAGAACACGGTCAACATTCTCGCCAAGAATGTCTCGATCGTGGCGATCTCGGGGTTGACCTACTATCTGGTGGGTTTTCAGTTGATGTATCCGGGCGAGTTCAACCTGATGGCGGGGACGTTGGGGTTTGACGCGCTGCCGATCGGCATGATCTCGCCGGGGGGCTATGCCGAGGGAGCCTACACGCAGTTCAGCGATTTTTTCTTTCAGGTGGTGTTTGCGGCGACGGCGGCGACGATCATCTCGGGGGCGATGGCGGAGCGGGTCAAGTATGGCTCATTCTTGTTCGGGGCGATGGTGTTCGTGACGCTGATCTATCCGGTGGTCGGATCGTGGCACTGGGGCGGCGGGTTCTTAAAGCAGATGGGATTCCATGACTTTGCCGGCTCGGCGATCGTTCATTCGGTGGGTGGCTGGGCAGCGCTGACGGGGGCGATCGTGTTGGGCGTGCGCCATGGCAAGTTCACGGCCCATGGGATTCAGCCGATCGTGGGTCATTCAATTCCGCTGGCGACGCTGGGCGTGTTCGCGCTGTTCTTTGGTTGGTTCGGATTCAATGGCGGCAGTGTGCTGGCGATGGATTCGGCGGCGGTCTCGCGGGTTTACGTCATCACCTTTCTGGGCGGCTGTTCGGGCGGCGTGGGCGCGCTGGCGACGGCATGGGTGGTGCTGCGCAAGCCCGACATCACGATGATCCTGAACGGGCTGCTGGCGGGGCTGGTGAGTATCACGGCGGGAGCCGACATCTTATCACCGCTGGCCGGAATCATGGTGGGGGTCATCGCGGGAGCGCTGGTGGTGTTCGCGGTCGTGGCGCTCGACAAGCTGCGGGTGGATGATCCGGTGGGGGCGATCCCGGTGCACCTGGTGTGCGGGGTGTGGGGGACGCTGGCGGTGGGCCTGTTCACTGAGCGCAGCTTGCTGACGCAGATCTATGGCGTGCTCATCATTGGGGCTTTCGTGGCCGCGACCAGCTATGGGATCTGGATGGCCATGAAGTGTTCGCCGCTGGGGCTGCGGGTGGATGGAGAGGAAGAGGTCAATGGGCTGGACGTGACCGAGCATGGGATCGAGGCGTATCCGGAGTTCAAGGCCACCAGCACGATTTGAGAATGACCCGGAAGAGTGGGCGAGTAGTGGCGTGAGGTCGGCCGGGGGGCAAGCGGGTTGACAATCCGCACTCAGATGTTATGTTGAAAGACAGATGTTGAGGGAATCTTCAGTTCTTCCCACCTGCCGAGAACTTCGGCGCATCCGTCTGCGGCAAATTATCTGACGATACGGCGCAGCGTTATTTGGCCCATCTGGGGGTATTTCATGTGGACCTTTGAACGGCCAACCCGGCATGACGGGGCGAAAATCTGGCGGCTCGTCCAGAGCTGCCCGCCCCTTGACCTGAATTCCTGCTACGCTTACATGTTGCTTGCTGAACATTTTGCCGAGACCTGCGTCGTCGCGCGCGCGGGGGCGGAGCTGGTCGGCTTTATTTCGGCCTATCGGCCGCCCGAGCGGGGCGAGACGCTGTTTGTCTGGCAGGTGGCGGTCGGCGCGGACGCGCGCGGGCAGGGGCTGGCCGGGCGCATGCTGAGCGAGTTGCTCGCGCGCGAGGGCTGCGCCGGCGTGCGCTACCTCGAGACCACCGTTTCGCCATCCAATCAGCCGTCGGCGGCGCTGTTCCAGTCGCTGGCCCGGCGGCTGGGGGCGCCGCTGCGGACCGAGACGCTGTTCGCGGCCGAGCTGTTTGCCGGCAGCGGGCACGAGGCGGAAATCCTGCACCGCATCGGGCCATTCGCCTAAATTTCCTCAACCACCATCAACGCGATATTTAACAAGGGAGCATCACATGGAAATCTTTCATCGCATGGAATCTCAGGTGCGGAGTTATTCCCGCTCGTTTCCGGTCGTCTTTCACAAGGCGCTGGGGTCGACGCTGTATGACGAGCACGGCAAGGGCTACCTGGATTTTCTCGCCGGCGCCGGCACGCTCAACTATGGGCATAACCACCCGCTGATCAAGCAGGCGGTGATGGATTACCTGGAAGAGGATGGGCTGATTCACGGGCTGGATACCTTCACCTGCGCGAAGCGAGATTTCCTGGGGGCGCTGGATGAAATCATCCTGCGGCCACGCCAGCTTGATTATCGCGTGCAGTTCCCCGGCCCCACCGGCACCAATGCGGTGGAGGCGGCGATGAAGCTGGCGCGGCTGGTCAAGCAGCGCGAGAACATCGTCGCGTTCACCAATGGCTTTCACGGGGTCAGCCTGGGCTCGCTGGCGGCGACGGCCAACTCGCACTTCCGCAGCGGCGCGGGCACGACACTCAACCAGGTCACGTTCATGCCCTATTGCGGCTACATGGGCGAGGAGGGGGAGACGCTGGGATATTTCCGCCAGTTGCTCAATGACCCCAGCAGCGGACTGGACCGGCCGGCGGCGGTGATCGTCGAAACGGTGCAGGGGGAGGGCGGAGTCAACGTGGCCTCGATCCGCTGGCTGCGCGAACTGGAGGTGATCTGCCGCGAGTTTGACATGCTGCTGATCGTGGATGACATCCAGGTGGGCAACGGCCGCACGGGCAGCTTCTTCAGTTTCGAGAAGGCGAACCTGCGGCCCGACATCGTGCTGTTGTCGAAATCGCTGGGGGCGCTGGGACTGCCGCTGGCGATCATGCTGTTCAAGCCCGAGCTCGACATCTGGAAACCGGGCCAGCACAACGGGACCTTCCGCAGCAACAACCTGGCGCTGGTGGCGGCGACGGCGGCGCTGGAGAACTTCTGGAGATCGCCCGAGCTGGCGCAGCAGGTGGCGGCCAGGGGGCGGCGGCTCCACGAGGGGCTGCAGGAGATTGCCGACGCTTTCGACGGCGAGCTGATGACGATCCGCGGGCGCGGGATGATTCAGGGGATCGCCTGCGCGCAGCCGGAGCTGGCGAGCGAGATCAGCCGGGCGGCCTTCGCCAACGGCATGATCATCGAGACCGCCGGGCCGCTGGGAGAGGTGGTCAAGTGCCTGCCGCCGCTGGTGCTGACCGAGGACGAACTGGAGCGCGGGCTGGAGATCCTGGCGCGCTCGGTGGCGACGGCCGTGGAGCGCCTGCGGACGGCCGAGATGGCCGCGAAGGAGGGGCGGGCATGATCATCCGCACCCTGGAGGAGCTCAAGGGCGGGCCGCGCGAGGTGGCCGCCGCCAACTGGACCAGCACGCGGCTGCTGCTGCGCGAGGACGGCATGGGATTTTCGCTGCACGACACGACGCTGCACGCGGGCACCGTCACCGAGATGCATTACATCAACCACCTGGAGGCGGTCTACTGCATCGAGGGGGAGGCGACGATCCGGGAGCTGCCCGGGGGTGCGGAGCATCGGATCGTGCCGGGGACGATGTATGCGCTGGACCAGCACGACCATCATGAGCTGAGGGTGACGAAGGACCTGCGGGTGATCTGCGTATTCAGTCCACCCTGCTGCGGGCGCGAGACGCATGACGAGCGCGGGGCGTATCCGCTGCTGGAATAGGGCGAGGGGCGCGGCGAGGGGGAGGGGGAGGGGTTGAGGGGGAGGGGTTCACGCAAAAACGCAAAAAGGCCAAGGGCGCAAGGGTCATTGATTCTTGATTTATTTTGTCGCAAAGACGCTGAGAAAATAGCCAAAGGTCGCAAAGGCAGGAATTAAGGTTCTCTAAAAGAATCTGTGGGCGCTCGTACATGGTGTCGCCCCTGCCGGGGCTCGGGTGGTGAGGGGCGGCTTTCCCCGGGCTCGCGCCCGGGGCTACCGATGTATCGCCGCTGCCGCGGCTTAGGTGATTGACCGAAGCCGTGGGATGGAGCTATTCGGGTGCATCGAGGTTCCATATGATTTTCGTCCGTTGGAACTGGTTGCTGGAGCACCGAACAGCGGCGAAAACAGGCGCAATGACCGATCTGGCGTCGGGAAACGACCCACGAATTCTTTTCAAGAGCCGGAATTAAAGAAGTATCAAGGGCAAGTGTGAAGCCGGATCGGCCGCTCCCAGAGTCATGCCCCTCAGTCTTCGTTGCTGGTCAGTTCGACGACCTTGGCTCTGGGGCGGATGGTGGGGGCGGCGATCTGGCGGCGCAGCTCCTCGAGCAGGCGGCTGATGACGGCGGGATCGAAACTGCCTTCGAGGTGGGGGACGAAGTCGCGGTCCTGGGCGCGGCCTTCGAGGCCGTCATTGACCGCCTGGCAGAGGGCGGCGGCGACGCGCGGGTCGAACTGGAGGCCCAGGTTTTCGCTGATCTGGGAGACGACCTGCTCGAACTTGAGGCGCGGGCGCCAGGGCTGGTCGCTGGTCATCGAGTCAAAGGCCTCGGCCATCATCAGGACGCGGGCCTCGATGGAGATTTGCTCGCCGCGCAGGCGGTCGGGGTAGCCGCGGCCGTCGAGGCGCTCGTGGTGGTGGCGGACGATGCGGGCGACGTCGCCCCAGGGGAAGCGCAGGTGGCTGATCAGGTCGTAGCCGAGGCGGGGGTGATCCTCAAGGCGGACGCGCTCGCCGACCTCGAGCGGGTCGGACTTGTCGAGCAAGTCGCGGCTGATGATCTGCTTGCCGACGTCGTGGAGCAGGCCGGCCAGGTAGAGGCGGTCGCAGACCTCGCGCGTGAGGCCGAGGCGGCGGCCGGTTTCGGCGGCCAGCGCGGCGACGCGGACGGAGTGGCTGGGGCGCTGATCGTCGGCGGCGGGGCCGTCGATGACGCCGGCGAAGGCACGCAGAGTTTCGAGGTAAATCTGGCGCATCTGGCGGCCTTGGGCGCGCATGCGCGTCAGCTCGGACTCCAGGCGGCGACGCTCGCGCGTCTCGTCGAGGCGCAGCGCCAGCAGGACGGCCATTTCGGCAAGGATTTCGAGCTGGAGCGGGCCGAGCGGCTGGCCGCTGACGGCGCCGCCGACGAGCAGCAGGCCCGCCAGCCGGCCCCGGCTGGCCAGCGGCACAGCCCATTCCAGGCGTGAGCGCTCCATCGGCGGGCGCAGGCGCTCGCAGAGGTCCTCGCAGCCGCCGGGGGGCATCTGCGGGCGGAAGGGGTGCTTGGAGGCGGCGACGGCGCGGGCGCGGGCGGGGGGCAGCTCGAAGGTGAAGGCGCGGCCGGGGCGCATGCCCTTGGCGACGGCGGGGGCGAGGCGGTGGTCGTTGTCGTCCCAGAGCAGGATCGCGCCGCGGCCGGCGGCGAAGGTGCCCATGATGCGGTAGAGGTTCTCGCGCAGGGAGGTGGCGCTGTCGGCGCGGCGGGTCTGGCCGGCGAGCGCCTCGGCCAGCTCGCGCAGTGCCGAAAGATAGAAAGCGAAGCGGCGGGTTTCGGTGCCGGTCATCGGGGCGTCAGCGCCCGATGCCGGTGATGCGGCGGGCAGGCCGCGGGCGGCGCAGGAGCCCACCCAGCACGATCAGGCATTCCATCAGGCCAAGCGGGACGTGGATGGTGGCGGCGTGAAGCAGTCGCATCGGTTTGGTCTCCCTTCTTCAGGCCTGGTCGCCGCTGGCCTGGCGCCAGGTGATGCGGTCGTTGCGCATGTGGGCGAGGGCATCCTCGTCGGTGGGGAAGATCATCGCCACGGATTGCAGGCCAAGGACCTCGAAAATTTCGCGGTTGGTGCCGCCCAGCTCGGTGAAGTAGACCAGGCCGTGGCGGGCGAGCACCTTTTCGATGATGCCGACCAGGATCGAGATGCCGATGGTGTTGATCAGCTCGATCTGGCCGAAGTTGATGATGACGTAGCGCACGCCGCGCTCGATGAGCTGCTCGCAGGCCTTGTCGATATGGTCGCCGGTGAGGGCGTTGAGATAACCACGCGGTATGATGGCGGCGTGGTCATCAGCCTCGCGAATCTCGATCAGGAGTGGTTGTTCCGGGCCCTTCACGGTGGCTCCTCCGGCGCAGGCGCGCAGCTTCAGGTGATCTCGGGATGCGAGCCGACGGCCTCGCGCACGGGCACGGGGCCGGCGACTGGCCGACGCTTGATCAGCCGCAGGCGTGTGCCGCCCGCGACCGGTTCGTATCCAACTTCGTCCATGAAACGCTTCATCAGGCTGATGCCCCAGCCGCGCTTGTTGACCTCGCCGAGTTTGCGGCGGGCATCGGGCTCGGGCACGGCTAGGGGATCGAATGGGCGGCCCTCGTTGTCGATGATGACCTCGAGCGCGCGCGGGGTGAGGATGAAGCGCAGCTCGATGCGTTTTTCGGGGTCGGCGCTGTGCTCGACGGCATTGAGAACGCCCTCGAGGACGGCGGTCTTGATGCGGCCGATCTCGGCGGGCTCAAAGCCGGCCTGACGGGCGAAACGCTCGGCGGCCTGAGCGGCGCCCAGCTCACTTTCGGGGCAGGCCGGCAGGGTGATCGTCTCGCCGGGCACGACGCTGTCGCCGGTGAAGCCGACAATGCGCGCGGCGGGGGCGGTAATGGCGGTGGCACGGTGACCCTCGTTGAGGGCATCGTGCAGGAGCGCCAGTTGCGCGGGACCCGAACAGAAAAGCTGACGCTCGCGCAGGAGGGCCAGCGCCTCGGGCGAGGCGCCGCCGCCGACGATCAGCCAGCGCACGTAGTGGCCGGTGCCGAGGCGGCGTTCGAGGTCGGTGGCGGCCAGCTCGGCCTGCTCGATCTCGGCAGTGGTCAGCGAGCGCGAATGGGCGAGATCAATGGCGATCCAGGTGACTTCGTGGCTGCGCTGGCAGCGGCCGGCGCGCCAGCCGCGCGCGAAAACCAGCCGTGCGGCGCCGGGAGCGGGCCGCCACTGGGCCGGCTCGAGCAGTTCGGGCAGCTCGAGGGTGGCACCGCCGGTGGCTGCGTTGGGGGAGAAATCTTCGAGCCGCAGCAGGGATTGAGGGATTTCCTGGCCGCGCGCCAAGGTGAGCAGCTCGACGGGGTCGGGCGCGGGCGCCGCAGCGGGGCGCACGGCGACGAGCCGCTCTGCGAGCAGATCCATCCGCGCAGCCGACGCACGCGGGCCGTCGGCGGTGGCGGCGGCCACCAGCCATGCCCAGTCGGCCAACGCCGGCTCGGCGGGGCCCGACCAGCCGAGGCCGCGGCGGCGCAGGAGGCCCAACCGTGCGAGCTGCGCCGCCGCCAGCATGACCTGGTCATCGGCGAGGCCAAGCAGCGTACCAATGCGGGCGGCGCTCAGACCGGTTGCGGATTGGCCGGCCGCCTCGACCAATTGGGGCACGCGCTCGAGCCGGCCCGCGCCGACAATTGGATCGAGTGCCGCCGCCAGCCGCCGCGACCAACCGCTCTCGGTGAGGAAATCCAAGTAGGCCTGCTCGGCCAGTCGGGCGGGGGAGAGGTCATAGTCGCGGGCCTGACGCCGCAACCCGGCGGCATAGGCTCGCACCCAGCCGGGCCAAGGGCCCAGCCGCGTGAGGATCGGGCTGAGCAGCTGGTGGTCAAAGCGGCGGCCCGCGCCCTCGAGTTGGGACTGCGCCAGTGCGAGAGCCTCGTCGGGGGCGAGGGGCTCCAAGGCGAGAAACTCGGCGTCATCAAGGAGCCGCAGCGAAGGGTCGGCGGGGGCCTCGAGCAGGACGGGGCGACGCTCGGCACGGGCGGCGGCGAGCAGCGTCCGCAGCAGAGGCAGGTCGTGCGGCTGGGGGTGGCCCTCGATGAGCAGGGCGGCGGCCAGTCCGCGCTCGCGCAGCGCCCGCCAGAGGTGACGCCAGCCTTCGATGGAATCGGGAAAATTATCATCGAGGGCATCTTCGGCGCCGGCGAGGTTGGCGCGGCGCAGCGCCGCGGGGAGGCACGCCGGCGGGGTGCGGCCATAGTCGGCCTCGCCAAGCCAGGCGAGAGATTGAAGCAGGGCCGACTCGAGGGCAGGACGTGGCGCGGCGGGGTCGAGACTGATGAAGATCGGGAGGAGGGCGGGGCGGCGAGAGGCCAGCGCCAGCGCGCCCTGGCGCAGGAGCTCGCCGGCGCCGGCGCCGGGGGGCGCCTCGAAGGCGAGCAGGCCGCTGCGGCCGCGCTGGGCATCGTCGGCCAGGCGGGCGATCGCGGCCAGCTCACGGGCGCGACCGTGGAACTCCGGGCGCGGAAGGGCACCCATCCAACCCGCCAGCGGCGCAAACGCGATCTGGTCGTTCGACTGATTCACGTGAGGCGAGTCATCCAATCTCCCGCAGGCGGGTATTGGCATCGAGGCGCGGCGGACGATAGTGGCGGATCTGGGTGCCGGCCGGAGGCAGCTCGGTGGCGGCGGCGGCATGCTCGGCCAGTTCCTCGGCGACGGCGGCATCATCGGCCCAGACCGAGTAGCCGACGGCGAAGCGCAAGCCGAGCTCCTCGACCCCGCCGCGCTGGTCCATCAGATCCTCGATGCGCTCGACCAGTCGCGCGGCGAGCGATTGGGCACCCTCGGCGTCCAGATGGGTGGCGATGATATCCCAGGCGCCGCCGCCGGCGGGGAAGACCCGGTCGTAGGGGCGCAGGCCGTCGCGCAGGACGGCAGAGATGGCCGGCTCGTGGGTGGAGATGTCGCCGCGGCCGGCCACGCGCAGGCGCAGGGCGGCCAGCGGCATGGACATGCGCACCGAACGGGCGACTTCACGAGCCAGTTCCTCGGCGAAGGGCTGGGCCGGGGGCTGGAGCGGCAGGTCGATGACGGCGGGCGCGGCGGCTTGTTCGAGGCCTGCCAGGCGCTCGGCCAGCATCCCCGCCAACAGGCGCATGAGCGCGAGCGGAGCCGAAACCAGGCCGACCAGCGGGGCGCCGCTGCCGCGCCGGGCAAACCAGACGCCGAGCGGGGCGGAGCCGGCCAGCAGCGGGATCGCCGCCGCCGGTGGCGGCTCGAGCTGCTCACTGGCGGGGGCGAAGGTGCCGTCGGGGGTTTCGACCAGCACCGCGACGCGATCGAAGGCGGCGGCGGCCAAGTTTTCGGGATCGGCCGGGCCGCCCACCGAGGCGCAGGGGGTCAGCCCATGCGGGCCGTCGAGGTAGAGGGTCATCTCGGCGAAGGGGAGGACGCCGGTCAGGACGCGCAGGAACCGGCCACAGATTTCATCGGGGTTGCCGGGGGCGGCCACCAGGGCGCGAACCTGGTCGACATATTCAAGCACATGGGCCAGGCGGCGGCCGTCGTCCTCGGCGGATTGCGGGCGCGGCAGGGGACTCAGATGCGCGGCGGCCTCGTCGAGTTCGGGCGCGGTCACGATCGGGTTGTCGGGCAGGTGGGCGAGGGCGTGCTCGGGGTCGATGCCCTCGGCGGTCAGCAGGTCCAGGCCCAAGTGCAGCGCGCGAGCGGAGGTGAAACGGCGGCCGACCCAGCGGCCCGAGCCATCGGCGGCGCGATCGGCGGCCCGGCGCATTTCGAGGCCGAAGGGGCAGGCATGTTCGCGCTCCTCGCCGGCAATGCCGCAGCCGCGCCCGCAGAAGCGAGCGCCCAGCGTGGTGCGGGCCGCCAGCACGCAGAACGGGTTCTCGTGGCGCAGGGCATGCGGGCGCGGGGGAACGGATGGGAAGAGCTGGAATTCGGTCAACGCCGGGCCGGGGGGCGCCACATGGGCGCTGCCCTCGCCCAACGGGCGGGAGTCGTGCAGAATCGCCGACATGGCCGGTTTCTCCGCTGTCTCGGGAACATGGTGCCGACGCCCGGGGGCGCCGTCCTGCCAACGCAGGTTTGCAACAGCATCAGTAAGGGCCGCGATTGAAAGCCATGGAAACCATTCGCGGCCGGGATTTCAGCGAGTTAACCATACGCCTGATTGCGAAAGCCTGTCAAGCGCAAGAAGAAAGTTTCATTTCGGCGGTGGATCGGGGATAAATGGTAGGGTGAGGCGCTTGATCGATGGAACCCGATGCGCGCCGCGCGTGTCCATGGGGATCAGACGCCCCTGCGAAGGGCAGCCAAGGAGCCGAAAAATGATGGTCATCCACCGAATCAGCATCCTGATAGGGGCATTGCTCGCCGGCCTGCCGGCGCTGGGCGGGTGCGTTTTTCGCACCGAACACAAGGTCGAGACGGTCCATAAAATCGATGCCCATATCGTGTTGGACATCCGCCAGATTCGTGAAGACGCGGCGCAGGTCGAGGATTATGTGCGCGGCCGGAGCGAGGAGGCCCCGCAGCTCAATGAGAATGGCCAGCCGATCTCGCTGGTCAACCAGGGGCCGGGGCTTTATCGGCTGGCGGCCTATCAGCCGGGGCCGGTGGTGCGGTTCCAGGCGGTGGCGCAGGCCACGAGCGATGAGGAGGCGCGGGCGATTGATGCGCGCAAGGAGCGCGCGCGCACCATCGAGCGGCTGCTGGCCGAGGGCGTGGTGGGCGAGAACGAGAAGGGCTACCTGGAGGTGCTGATCTCGGCGGATGCGCGCGAGGAGGAGCAGCGGCGGCGGCGGGCGGAGCTGAGTGAGCTGGCGCGGGCGGAGAACCGCGACCGGCGCACGATCTACCTGGCCGTGGCGAAGCGCCAGAATCTGGATGAGAAGAGCCTGCCGGCGATCGAGCGCATCTTTGCCGAGCAGATCCGCGACCGGCTCCAGCCGGGGCAGAAGTTCCAGGCTCCGAAGGATCGCAAGTTCTTCGAGGATTTTCAGAAGACCGAGCTGGGGCGCCTGTATCCCAACGCGCGGCCGGGGGATTGGCTGGTAAAGCAGCGCACGGCGCGGCGGGACCAGCCACGGACGTAAGGCCGCGCCGGGTTCGTGAAGAGCAGTCCTGTTTGAAAATCCACTAGCGCCAGCCGAAGGGCCGGCGCTAGTTTTTTTTCTGTGCAGGGTCTACCCCGCGGAGTCAGGATCGATCGGGCCAGGGTGCATCTTTGGCCGACCTACCATGCAATTCTTTTTTTGTCGCAGAGGCCGCGGAGAACTGCTCAAAGAACGCAAAGGCGTGGCGAAGTCGTGCTGGGCGGGTGACATCATGCATGGTCATGGAAGAACATGTAAGCCATTCCTCCCTTTGCGTCCTTTGGCTATTCCTCTGCGTCTTTGCGAAAAGAAAATGAAGGATTGAAGGTGCGCAGGCGGCATCTTCTGGCTTGGCCGCCGGGGGGTTCTGTGTTTGAATTAGGCACGCGTCAAGGTTTGCCGCCCGCGGAAGTAATCGGACAGCCAGGAGGCAGATGTCATGGCACTGGCCACCTTTGATTTTGAGAAGCCGATTGTTGATCTCGAGGATGAGCTGCGGCGGTTGCGCGAATCCGAACCGATGGCGGGTGAGAAGATCGGGGAGCTCGAGGAGCGGCTGGAGCGATTGCGGCGCGAGATTTACGGCGGGTTGACGCCCTGGCAGCGGGTCCAGCTGGCGCGCCATGCCGCCCGGCCGCACGCGCTCGACTACATCCAGCGGTTGACGACGGACTGGATTGAGCTGTTGGGAGACCGCTGCTTTGGCGACGACCATGCCTGCGTGGCGGGTTTTGCGCTGTTTCGGGGGCGTCCGGTGGCGGTCATTGGGCAGCAGAAGGGGCGCGACGTGCGCGAGAACGTGCACCGCAATTATGGCTCGATGAACCCGGAAGGATATCGCAAGGCGCTGCGGGTGATGAAGATGGCGGACCGTTTCGAGCGGCCGATCATGATCTTCATCGACACCCAAGGGGCGTTTCCGGGGATCGGGGCGGAGGAGCGGGGGCAGGCCGAGGCGATTGCCCGCAACATCATGGAGATGACGCTGCTGCGCGTGCCGATCGTGTGCGCGGTGATCGGCGAGGGCGGCAGCGGTGGGGCGTTGGGGATCGGCATGGGCGATCGAATTTTGATGCAGGAGAACGCGTATTACAGCGTGATCTCGCCGGAGGGTTGCGCCTCGATCCTGTGGCGCGACGCCAAGATGGCGCCTCAGGCGGCGGCGGCGCTCAAGATGACGGCGGGCAACCTGCACGAGCTGGGAATCATCGACGAGATCGTGGCCGAGCCGCTGGGGGGCGCCCATCGCGACGGCACGGCCGCGGCGCGGCTGTTGGGTGAGGCCTTTGCCCGCCATTTCGCAGAGTTGGATGAGCTGGACGTCGAGGCCCGGCTGGAGGCGCGGTTCCAGAAGTATCGCCAGATCGGCGTCTTCAATGAAGAGGCCGGCTGAGAACAATTAGAGCAGTTACCAAAAGTCTTCGCCGTTTGCAGCCGGCTGTGAGCGGCGGCTGAAGGCTTCGAAAGATTTATTTGATCCCAGCAGCCCGCGCGAGATATGCGCGGGCTGTTTGATGTTCTGGTGACGTGGTCCAACGGGCCACTTGCGGGTGGGGCGGGCAAAGGCTACCATATGGGCTGGGCGGGGCCTTGGGTGCCGCCGAATCATCTGGTGGGGAAGCTCATGAATCAACGCGAAGAACTGGGCGGGCGGATCATCGAAATGGCAGAGGCCGGGCGCCTCGACGAGATCGAGGCACTGTGGCTGGAACGGCTCGAGGAGTTGCCGACCCAGCCGGTTTTCATTCGCGACTGGCTGCGAATGATGCGGCGAAGCGGGTCGCTGGACCGGGCCGAGTCACTGGTGGGGATGCTGGCGGAGTCGCGCCTGGATGGGGGCAAGCCGCGACTGGCGTTGCGGGTGCTCCTGTCGGCGCTGCCGCTGATGCCTTATGCGGAGCCGCTGCGGCCGTGGCTGCTGCGGGCGCTGCACGCGGTCAACCCGGACCAGCCGATGCTCGACGAGCTGCTCAAGGTTTCGGGGCTGAGCGAGGATGGGCCGTTGGTGGACAGCTATAAAAGTTTTGTCGAGTGGCAGAAGCTGGCACCGGGCCAGGCCTGGCAGCACACCGACTGGGGCGAGGGGCTTGTTGTCGAGCTGGACACGGCTGGGCGCCGGGTGGTGTTTCATTTCGCAAATAATCCGGCCAAGGAAATGACGGTGGACGGGGCGCGCAAGTATTTGAAGTATCTCCCGCCCGAGAGCTTTCTGGGGCTGCGCACGCGCGAACCTGAGACGCTGGCCAAGCTGGCCGAGACGGCGCCGGCTGAGCTGGTCAAGCGGGCGCTGGCGGACCAGCCCAATCAACGCATGCGTCAGGCCGAGCTCAAGCAGCTGATCATCGGCGGGGTGATTGACGGGGGGGACTGGAACAGTTGGTGGGCACGGGCGCGCCAGGCGGTCAAACTGGATCCTTATATTGATTTTGATCCCTCCGGCGGGGCGCACGCGGTGCTGGGGCTGCGCGTGCAGCCACGGACCTTTGAGGAGGAGATTCGCGACCGTTTCTTCGCCGTCGATGCCGACAATGCCACGCGCGCCGAGATCATCCGGCAACTGGCGCGCAAGCCGGGTCAGGCACAACTGCAGGGCGATCTGGCACGGCGGATGGCGGATCAACTCAATCAGGCGATGGCGCAGGCGAGCGAGGGGGCGCCGGCGGGCCGGCTGGAGCTGGCCTATATGATGGCAGATTTGGCGGCGGTGGCGCCGGAGGCAAAGCTGACGGTGCCCGACGCGGGTGCGTTGCTGGCGCAGATCCACGCTTATGATGACCTGACCGAAATCGAGCATGTCGATTATGCCATCCAGGCTATGGAGGCGCTGATCGAGCGTGACGGCGAGGATGGCTGCCGGCAGGCAGCAGGATTGCTGCCGCGCGCGCCGGTGCGGCTGGCGCAGGCAATCTGGCAGGCGCTGGACCATGAACAGCACCTTGAGGACGCAGTGCGGGCGGTGCAGCGGCTGCTGGACTTTTCACTGACCAATCCCGACACCTGGGCCTGGGCGGTGCGGGCGATCCTGGACGGCAGTTGGGGGCATCTTGACGATTACTTCCCGGCGCAGGCGATCGTGCCGGACGTGCTGGACGAGATGGAGCAGTGGCAGCGGCTGGTGGAATCGGAGGATACCGACGCGGCGCTGAAGGCGACGGCGCGATCGCTGCTTTCTCGGATGCGCACTCTGCTGGCGGCCGATCGTTGCGCGGCGCTGGCCAAGGCGGTCGAGGCGATGCCGCGCGAGATGGCGCAACGGCTGCGCCGGCGGATCGAGCGGCATGATGCCCTGCCGGCGGCCTACAAGGCGCAGGCCGACCGGGCGATTCGACTGACGCGGCGCGACCTGGAGGAGGCGGCCGGTGCGGTGGATCAGGCCGAGGAAGAACACCTTTGCACGGGGCGGACCTATGGCGAGAAGGTGGCCGAGCTGCGTGAGATCACCAGCGTCAAGATTCCGAAGAATTCGCGGGTGATCGAGGAGGCGCGCATGGAGGGTGACCTGCGCGAGAACGCCGGTTATCAGTATGCCAAGGAAGAGCAGAAGATGCTGGTCCAGACGCAGGCGACGCTGACGTCGCTGCTGTCGCGGGCGCGCATCGTGACGGCGGATCAAGTCGATACCGAACGGATCTGCTTTGGCGTGCGCTTCCGGGCGCGCAACCTGAGCAACGGGGCCGAGGAAAGCTACACCGTGCTGGGACGCTGGGAGGCCGATGCGGACCGGCATATCGTTTCGCGGCAGGCGCCGATGGCGGTCCAGTTCATGGATCGGCGCGTCGGCGACCAAGTCACGATTCAGCATCCGGGCGGGGGCGAAACACCTTACGAGATTTTGGAGATCGAGAATGCGCTGGCGGACGGGGAATGGGACCGGCCTTAATGGTCTCAATCCTCTCCGCTGCTGGCGGCGGCGGTTGAGGTCTGGTGGGCGGGTTGATCATCGGAATTCAGGGGATAGGCCAGCACTTCAACCCGGCAGGGGGCGACGCCGTCTTCCTTGAGGTCGAGCTTTTCGGCGGCGGCCTGGGAGAGGTCGATGATGCGCCCCTTGATGAACGGGCCGCGATCATTGATCAGCACGACGACCGATTTGTTGTTGTCGGTGCGGGTGCAGCGCACGACGGTGCCGAAGGGCAGCGTGCGGTGGGCCGCCGCCAGCACGCGATGATCGTACTGCACGCCGGAGGCGGTGATGTTGTGTAGTTTGTAGTAGGTCACCTCCCCCTGTTCGATTTCAAATTTGCGCTGGGGCCCCTCGTTGAGCACCCAGCGCATCTCCTTTTTCAGCAGCGGCAAACCTTGGATCAATTCATGGTCGGCGGAGATGGTTTGGGGCTGACCGGCGGCGACGGGCTGGACGGAAAGTTGCGCGGCCGGTGGATGACCGGGTGCCTGGGCGATGTCGTGAGCCGCGCGCGGGGTGCGGCGGATGACGGGGCGGCGGCCGATTGGGGCGGAGGGGGCGCCTTCAATCGAATCATTGAGCGTGGGCCGGATCATGGGGTCGGAAAGCTCGGCGCCGGAGGTGCGCGTGAAGCGGGTGCAACTAGCCTCGAGCAGGCCGACGGCGAAGAGTGCGATCGCCACCGCGAGCGGACTGAGAAAAGTATGACGCATCATCCAAGAACTCCTTCATCGAACCGTTATGCTCGGGCGTCCGCGCGATGGTCGCATTCGAAGTAGTTTAGCATGGGGCGGTGGGGCGCTGAAGAACTGGCGGGTCGAGTCACCGGGCATGGACGCCAGTGTCGGCTCGAAGAGCCGCCCTACCCTCACCAAATGCGTAAATAAAGTTGACGGCATCGGGGAAACTACTGGATCATACATAGGGGATTCACCATCAGTCCGATCAGGGGAAACAAGATATCTTCCCCTCAGTGGATCCACCGACAGGCCTTCAAGGAATGAGAGAGCAATGGGTTATCAAGATCAGGAGTACCCCAACGCGATGGAGCTGTTCTCGCATACGGGCGAGCCGATCGAGGATCAGGATGGGCGCCTGCGGCGACGGATGAGCAAGGGTGAGGGACAATCGATCTATCGGTTGTCGCAGCTGGAGCGGTTCTACCATGAGCTGCGCGAGGAACCCGAGGTTCGCCTGGAATACGATCGCTTCCTTTCTGTTCGCCGCCCGACCCGGCGGCTCTGACCTGTTGCCATCGCCCGGGCCGAGACGGCGCGTGGGGCGATGAATGACCAACTGACCCAAATCAATTTTGCTGATGCACCGGAGCGCGATGATGCGGCGTTTTCTCCTTTATGGCGTGGCGCTGGTCGCGCTGGCGATGGTGGGCGGATGGCTGCTGGATTTGCCCGGCGGCCCGCTCGTCAACGCGCCGCCCCCGGCCGGGCCGATCGTGGCTTTTGGTGATTCGCTGACCGCCGGCGCCGGCGCGGGGCGGAATGAAGCCTATCCCGAGGTGCTGGCGCGGCTGATCGGGCGCCCGGTGATCAACCGCGGGGTGGGTGGCGACACGATCGAGTCGGCGGCGGGGCGGGTCGAGCGTGACGTGCTGGCCGAGGGGCCGGGTGTGGTGATCGTGCTGCTGGGCGGCAACGACATCCTGCGCCGGCTCGATTTGGATCGCTCGTTTGACGAACTGGAGCGGGTCGTGCGGCGGATTCAGGCCTCCGGGGCGATGGTCGTGCTGGTGGGTTTGCGTCCCTTTTCGCCGGTGGGCGGGGTCGGCGGGCGCTACAGCGCGCTGGCGCGTCGCACCGGCTGCGTATACGTGGATGACATCCTGGACGGGATCTTCGCCAATCCGCGCATGATGGCGGACCAGATTCACCCCAATGCAGCGGGATATGCGCTCATGGCCGAGCGGATCGCCGAAGCGCTGCGTCCGCACTTGCAATAATTATCCAAATAATAAAGCTTTGGGTTCTTAGAAAGAATTTGTGGGTTTGGGGAGCGTAGCCGGCTGAAGCCGGGTAGGTGCTTAGCATGCAGCATCGAGGCCGCGGAGTTCCGCCTTCAGGCGGGAAGGTCGGCAGAACGCAAAGCTGCGGCAGGGTGATAAATTGTTGACGCTGATCAAAATGGTGTCGCCCCTGCCGGGGCTTGGGTGTTTTATTTGACCCCAACCCATGGCTCACGCCATGGGCTACCGAAGTATCGCCCCTGCCGGGGCTTGGGTGGCCGGCTCTGTCGTTACAGGCCGCACCTCCGAGTTCTGATCCAGGGGCGCAGGTTGCAACAAAGACCGCTCCGCCGGAGCTGTTTGGCCTCGGGGGCCGTGTCGCCCCGGCCAGCCACGCTCAACACATACCGCGCTGACGCATGCGTGCATTTGCGATGTTTGATAGACCCACAAATTCTTGAGAAGAACCTGAAACTTTTAGGTTCTTGAACCTCGCGGGCGACTGCGCCAGACTGGGTGCAGGCTGTTGATCATTGAAGGCGAGGGCGGCGTGAGATGCTGAAGGAATCCTATCCCTATTATCTGGCCAATCGGCCCCAGGCGCCCAATCGGGACCTGGTGGTGACCAATAAATATACGCTGGCGGCGGCGACACGGGTGGCGCAGGCCGATCGCGCGGTGCTGGAGGAGGCGATCGGGCGGGCCGCGGCGGCGGCGCCGGCGCTGCGCGAGTGGCCGGGCTGGCGTCGCCAGCAGGTGCTGGCCCATTGCGTGGCGCGCATCCGGGAGCGGGCCGAGGAGCTGGCGGTGATGCTGGCGATCGAGGCGGGCAAGCCGATCCGCGACAGCCGCGGCGAGGTGGCGCGCCTGATCGACACCTTCCAGATCGCGGCCGAGGAGTCGGTGCGCATCGGCGGCGAGCTGCTGGCGCTCGACCGCACGCCGCGCGCGGAAGGTTATCGCGGGATGCTGAGGCGCGTGCCGGTGGGGCCCTGCGCTTTTATTACGCCATTTAATTTTCCGCTTAACCTGGCGGCGCACAAGATCGCGCCGGCGCTGGCGGTGGGATGCCCGTTCGTGCTCAAGCCGGCTAGTGCGACTCCGCTGGGGGCGCTGACGCTGGGCGAGATCCTTGCCGAGACCGAGCTGCCGGAGGGGGCGTTTTCGATCCTGCCCTGCCCGGCGCGCGAGGCAGCGCCGCTGGTCGAGGATGAGCGCATCCGGCTGTTGAGCTTCACGGGCTCCGCCGAGGTGGGTTGGGAGATGAAGGCGCGCGCGGGGCGCAAGAAGGTGGCGCTGGAGCTGGGCGGCAACGCCGGCTGCATTGTTGACGAGACGGCCGATCTCGAGCGGGCGGTGGGCCGAATCATCATGGGGGCCTTCTACCAGTCCGGCCAGAGCTGCATCAGCGTGCAGCGGCTTTATATTCATGAGTCGGTTTACGAGGACCTGCGCGAGCGGTTGGTCGCGGCCACGCGGGCGCTGGTGATGGGCGATCCGCTCGAGGAGGCGACCTTCATCGGGCCGCTGATCAGCGAGGGGGATGCGATCCGGCTGGAGGAATGGATCGAGTCGGCGCGCGGTCGCGGGGCGCGGGTGCTGTGCGGCGGAGGGCGCAAGGGGGTGATGCTCGAACCGACGCTGCTGGAGGGTGTGCCGGCCGATGAGCCGCTCTGCGCGCAGGAGGCGTTCGGGCCGGTGGCGGTGCTGGAGCCGTTCAGCGATTTCGAGGCGGCGCTGGGGCGGGTCAACGACAGCCGCTACGGCTTGCAGGCGGGGGTTTTCACGCGCGACATCGGCCGGGCCATGCGCGCCTGGGATGTGCTGGAGGTGGGAGGGGTGGTGATCGGCGAGGTGCCGAGCTGGCGCGTGGACCACATGCCTTATGGCGGGGTCAAGGATAGCGGTTTCGGGCGAGAAGGCATTCGCTGGTCGATGGAGACGATGAGCGAGCCGCGGCTGCTGGTCATTGCGGGGTGAGCTTGAATCACGCAGAGGAGGACGCTGATGAAGAGGCATTTTTATGTCTGGTGCGTGCCGCTGGTCTTTGCCGTTGTCTCGCTGCTGTCGTTTCAATGGCCGGGGGATGAGTATGCCTTGTGGGTCGCCAGTTCAATCGTGGGCGTGTGGTGGGGGTTCATTTTTCAGGTCGGGGATATCCAGCAGTGGCACATCCCCTGGCTGACGGCGGCGGTGGGGATGGTTGTGCTGGCGCCGTTGGGGTGGGCGCTGGATCGGCTGCGACTGGATCGGCGGCTGTGGTTGGGGCTGCTGGTGGTCGGCACGATCGGGATGTTCCTATGGTCGATCCTAAGTTATGAATCAATCGATCGCGCCATTCGCAAGAACGGCTCGCTGCAGGCTTATCTGCTCGCCTCGATCAACATGGGGCTTTATCTGTCGATCATCATGGGGCTGCTGATCGGCCTGGCGCAGGCGGGGCTGCGGCGGCGGCGGAAGAACGCCCACTGAGGCGCGTTCGGGCGGGCCGGGCGCGCGCAGGTAATTTGGAGCATTCAAAAATCAGCCAATACCCCAGCACGGCCGGCGCAGCGCGGACTGGCCGCGATGCCTGCCGCTGAATATAATGACAGATGGATCATCAATATCCTCGGGGTGGTTGGCGATGTTGGACGCGGCCGTCCCGACAGCCGAGAAAGGAGGAGCCAACCATGTGGCCAAAAATTTTAAGCCTGACGATGATCGCGGCGATCTGGGGCTGGAGCGCCACGCCGGTGCGGGCGGCGGATCCGCCGATTGCCGGCGCCACCGGTTCCCAGCTTGTCGAGGGTCTCGCCACTTACCATTTTCCGATCACAACCGAATCGGCGGAGGCGCAGGCCTGGTTCAACCAGGGGCTGGTGCTGCTATATGGCTTCAACCACGGCGAAGCGATCCGCTCGTTCCGCGAGGCGGCGGCGCACGACCCCAGGGCGGCGATGCCATGGTGGGGGGTGGCCTATGCCAACGGGATGCACCTGAACCTGACCGAGGTGAGCGAGGAGCAGTGGCAGGCAGGGCACGAGGCCGCGCAGCGGGCGCTGGCGCTACTTGATGATGAGAGTGAACTGGAGCAGGCGCTGGTTCGGGCCGTGGCCGCCCGCACGGCCTGGCCGGTGCCGGCGGAACAGCGTCCCTATGATGAGGCCTTTGCCGCCGAGATGGAGAAGGTCTATGCCCGTTTCGGCGATCAGCCGGACGTCTGCGTGCAATTTGCCGAGGCGCTGATGAACCTGCAGCCGTGGGATTACTGGACGCCGGAGCGCGAGCCGAAGGGGCGGGCGACGGAGTTCGTGGCCGTGATCGAGCGGGCGCTCGCGGCGGACCCGACCCACCCGCAGGCGGCTCACCTTTACATCCATGCGCTGGAGGCGGGGCCGAACCCGGAGGGGGCTGAGGCCGCCGCCGATATGCTGATCTCGCGGGTGCCGGCCGCGGGGCACTTGGTGCATATGCCGGGCCATATCTATGCGCGCGTGGGGCGGTACGCCGACGCGGTGAAGGCCAACGAACTGGCCGTGGCGGCCGATGACGCTTTTTTTGAGGTCGGCACCGAGCCGGGGGTCTACTACGTCTACCATGCGCACAACCTGCACTTTCTGGCCTTTGCGGCGATGATGGAGGGAAATTTTGAACCGGCGCTGGCGGCGGCGCGGCGGCTGGAGGTGGCAGTGCCCGACCCGGCGCTGGACCAGATGGCGTTCCTGATCGAAGGGATTATCCCGTCAACGTATCACGTGCTGGTGCGTTTCGGGCGGTGGGAAGCGATTCTTGAGAAGGAGGCCCCGGGGGTCAACCGGCCGTTGATGCTGGCGATCCACCATTACGCGCGCGGGGTGGCACTGGCGGCATTGGGGCGCACGGAGGAGGCGAGGGGAGAGCTCGCCCGCTATGAGGAGCAGGTGGACCAGGTGCCTGAAGACTGGTGGGTCTTTTCGAACAAGGCTCACGACGTGCTGCCGATCGGTCGGCTGGTGCTCATGGGTGAGATTGCCTATCGCGAGGGGCGGCTCGATGAGGCCTGGGCGGCGCTGGAGAAGGCGATGGCGGCGGAGGACCGGCTGGTCTACGACGAGCCGCCGGGCTGGATGATTCCGGTGCGCCACTCGATGGGTGCGTTGCTGCTGGAAGCGGGCGACCCGACGCGGGCCGAAGGGCTTTACCGGCAGGATCAGCTGGATCACCCGGGCAACGGCTGGTCGCTGCTGGGGCTCACGCAAGCGCTGGAGGCGCAGGGGCGGACGGTCGAGGCGGCGGAGATCCGGCCGTTGCTGGAGCGGGCTTGGGCGCGGGTCGAGCAGCGGCCGACCAGCTCGTGCTTCTGCGCGCCGGACGCCGGCCATGCCGTGGCCGGCATGCGTTGAGCGCCGTCATGCAAGCGCCCTTTTCAAGCGGGCGGCCGGGTTGGCGAAGCGGACGGATTTGGGGTCGAAGACCTCGGGGTCGAACGAGCCGCCAGCCCAGCGGAGCATCATCTGGCGCCGTTCGTCCTGGGGATTGACGATGATCTCGAGGAACCGTTGATAGCCGCCCGTGCCGCCGACATCCTCGGGTGGACAGGCGCGCCGGCCGTTCAGGCAGCGTGGGTAGTTCAGCTTGGGGTCGGGCAGAGTCACGCCCTCCAGCTCGACCAGATGTTCCCAGTTGTCGCCGAAATCGTAGATGTAGGTCATCTTGCCGCCGGCGAGGGAGAAGAGGGCTGAGGCTCGGTGTTTCCAGCCGGGGAAGGTTTGGTCGTGTGGGTTCTCGCGGTCGGGCAGGCCGACCTTGATGGTGGTTCGGGCTACGGGGGAATGGAAGCGAAACTCGTGCAGGTGGCAATCATCCCAGCCCATGGCGTCCTGGATCGCCACATGCAGGTCCCACATCGTGGACTGACCCGGCACCTCGATGCGCCGCCAGATCGGCGGATCGATTCTGCACAGGGTGATCTGGAATCGCATCACGAGGTCGGCGGGTGGATCATTCGGGGGAGTGGGTCTGGGGCTTCTGGGTGGCATGGGTCGCATCCGGACGAGCATTGTCGGCCCCATCGTGCCGGAGGAGCCAAGACATGTCAAATCGGATCAGTGGGCATATAAAAAAGGAACCGGGCCCATATGGACCCGGCCCTCTCTCCCCTGCGGGCATCCCTTGCGGGTTTGTCGCAGACTGTCGTTACTGAAGCAGCTTGAGGGCTGACTGGGTGGACATGTTGGCCTGGCTCAGGATCGAGACGCCGGCCTGCTGAAGGATCTGGTTCTTGGTCAAGTTTGCGGTCTCGAGGGCGAAGTCGGCGTCGCGGATGCGCGACTCGGAAGCCGAGAGGTTCTCCGAAATCGACTCCAGGTTCTGGATCGTGTGCTCGAGGCGGTTGGTGATGGCGCCGAGGCCGGCGCGCAGGCGGTTGACCTGCTCGAGGGCGTTGTCGACCTGGCTGATGGCGTTGTTGGCGCCATCGACCGTAGCCAGCGAGAGCATGTTGATCGCTGTATTGGCATCCTTGGGATAGGTGGTGGCGGTCAAGCCGGCGACGGCGGGATTGGCGCCGCCGATGGTGATGGCGTCATTGGAGACGATCTTGATGCGGCCGCCGGTGGTGGCGCTGTAGTCGCCGTCGGCGAGGACGAGGCCAAGTTCGTCGGCCATCGAGCCGGTGGTCGTGGCGGTGATATTGCGGCCATCGGCGGCGGTCAGGACGAGTTTACCGCCCGAATCGACCGCGGCGGTGACGCCGGTCTGGTTGGATTTCTGGTTGATCGAATCGCGCAGGGTATTGGTGGCATCGTTGGCATTGATCGTGGTGGCGCCATCGAAGATTGCGACGCCGTTGATGGTCAGTTGCTGGGTGGTGCCGTTGAAGGTTCCGCCGACGACGGCCCCGGCGCCGGTGACGGTTGTGTCGACGACCTCGGCGCGAACGCTGTGCTGGGCGCTGCTGTTATTGATGGCCTTGGCGATCGCGATGGCGGAACCGGCGGGGTTGGTAAAGGAGATGCCGTCGCTGGCGCCGGCGCCGACATTGATGCCGTTGACGAGCAGGTCGCCGTCGGAGAGAGGGCCGCTGGCGGGCAGGGCACCGCTGGTCTTCTGGGCCACCATCCCAATGGCATTGGTCTGCAGATTGCCGGCGGTGATGGAAATGGTCTGATGCGCCTCGGAGCCGACCTGGAGCTGCTGGTCGACGAAGGAGCCGTCGAGCAGCTTGGTGCCGTTGAAGGCGACGGTGGTGGCGATGCGCTGCATTTCATCGAGCAACTGCAGGGCTTCCTGGTTGAGCGCCTGGCGGTTGGCCGAGGAGTTGGTGGCGTTGGCTGATTGCACCGCCAGCTCGCGCAAGCGCTGGAGCATGTCGGTGTAGGAGTTGATGGCGCCCTCGGCGGTGCCGATCAGGCTGAGTCCATCGTTGGAGTTGCGCACGGCTTGATTGAGGCCGCGAATCTGGGCGCGCAGTCCCTCGGAGATGGCCAGGCCGGCCGCGTCATCGCCGGCACGGTTGATGCGCAAGCCCGAGGAGAGCCGCTCCAGTGTCTTGTTGAGCTGGCCCGTGGACTTCTGCAGATTCCGCTGGGCGTTGATGCTCGAGATATTGGAATTGACCGGGAGCGCCATGTCTCCATCTCCTTCGTCGGGAACTCGGTGTGCGTTGGTCACGGCCGGCGGTTTTGAGCTCGGTCCGTCTGCCGCTCCGCCGAAACCATTGCAGGCCGGTGCGGGCGTTGTTTTTTTTGTCGTCGGGTGTGCCCTTGCAGGCGGTCCAGCCCGACGGATGCCAATTGAGCAAAGCGCGGGCCAATTCGGGAAAAACATGCTTTTGACGGTCAGGGCGAGGGGATGCAAGGGGGCGTGAGGCGACTGGCCAGAGAGTGCGGATAGCTGTAATTACGTGGATTATGGGTGGGGTGGAATAAAAAATGAACAGGGGGTGGAGCTGGCGGCAGGGCCGGGAGGGAAAGCAGAGCCGCGGGCGGGGATAGGCAAGATTTTTCCAAATCTTTGACGGCGGCAAAGTTTTCCTTGCCAGCGGGCGCCGTAAATTTGACGGCGGCGGGGCGATGAAGTGCAGGCGGGGTGGCTAAAGCGTCAGTTTTCCGCCGCTTCATGGGCCGCCAATTCGATTTTGGCGGCGGGGAAGCGGGCGGCGATGCGGGAATTGGCTTGACGCACCGCGACATCCAGCCGGGCCGGGCAGGCCAACCCGCCGGGATCGAATTGATTGACCCCGATCCAGTCATTGTGGCCGCGCACGCGCAGGGGCTGATTGTAATACTCGGCCAGCAGCTCGGCGAGCTCGACCACGGCTTGGACCATCGCTTTGGAAGGAGCGGAGTGGGTGAATTCACCCAAGCCGCAGATGCCCAGGTTGCCGAGGTTGTTGAGGCCGCTGGGGATGGAGCCGACGTGGGTTCCCATCCGGGCGGCGTCACGCCCCTCCCAGACATGGCCATTGCGATCGACAAAAAAGTGATAGCCAACATCGGCGGCGTCGAGGCGGCCGCCCTGGTGGGTGTGGCCGGTAAATATGTTGCGAATCATGCGGGCGGGGTGCTCGTTGGGCACACCGGCGGCATGGTGAATGGTGAGGTAGTGGACCTTGCCGATGGGCTCCCAGACGCGCCAGTTGGTCAGGCGCGGAGCGAAATCATGGCCACTGCCGGCCCATTGGCCGCGGCGGTGGAAGCGCTTGCCGAGCCTTTGGCCGACAAACTCGCTCACGCTCAAGGTCCTGGCCAGAGCGCCGGGCATTTCAACGATTGATTGGCGGTCGAGAACTTTTTTGAGCGGGGGTGCGGCCTGCTTATGGGGGGGTGCTGCCCCCAGCGCCGGCGCCACGACCAGCCAGAATAGAAACAGGAACCCCGCCGTGCCACGAACCATCGCAATGCTCCAAGGACGAACCCGAACGATTCTCCTGAGGGAAGATAGCAATAGGTTACAGCAATGTCACGTCTTTACGGAATCGGTGTGGGGCGGTTTCGGGGGCGGGGGTTTCCCCAGGCGCGGCATCATCACATGAGCAGGCTGATCAGGGTGTCGACCAGGGTGATCCAGACAAAGGCGGCGACGAGGCTGCCGGTGATGGCGGCGGTGACCTCGGTCGGTGCGCGCTTGGGGCGGGCGGCGGCGCCGAAGGCGATGGTTGCGATGCCGGCGCCGATCAGCATGCCCTTGAGGATGACCATCGGGAGTTCCCCGCCCGTCAGGTGCAGGGGAAAGTCGTGGAGGAAGAAATCGATGGGCAGGCGCGCGAGAGAGAGCGGGGAGGCCCACACCATGAGCGCGCCCAGCCCACCCAGAGCGATGCCCGCCAAGGTCAGCAGCGGCGCGGCCAGCGCGAGCGACCAGAACAAGGGTGGGAAGAACGAGCGTTCGGGGTCGATCCGCAAGGTGCGCAGGGCGCGGAATTGGCCGGCCAGTTGCATGTAACCGGTCTGGGCGCTGATCGCGGAGCCGCAGCGGCCGGCGATCAGGAAGCCGGTCAGGATCGGCGCGAGCCGCAGCAGCGAGAGCGCCACCAGCTCGGGCAGCATATTGGAGGCGCCATATTGAATGACGGCGGCCTCGGCCTGGACCTGCATGACGACGCCCAGCAGGATGAAGATTAGTGCCGTCAGCGGCAGCGAGCCCAGACCCCAGTCTGCCAGGTTGCGCGCGAGCAGCGACAGGCTGGGCGGCGTGGCCAGCCGCCCGAGCAGCAGGCCGGCATGGCCGAGGGTGTCGAGCAGACGGCCGAAGGGCTGAGGCGGCGGGGGCGCGACCGGTCCGGGCTGGGGTGCCTGGGGCCGGCGCATGTGGGCTTCGGTCTGCTCCTGCATCCAGAGCAGCAGGGCGCGGTGGCGCTCCTCGGGAGCGGCGGGATCGGGGGCCGGCCAGCGCGGCATTCGGCCCGCGACGGGCGAAAAATAATAGACCGGATAGCCGAGGCGGCTGGCGCAGGCGGGATCATGGGTGATGATGACGGCGCTCATCGAGCGGGCGGCGATCAGTTCGGCAAGCAGGTCATAGATGGCGGCGGCGGAGGCGGGATCGAGGCCGGTGGTCGGTTCGTCGGCGATCAGGACAAGCGGGCGGCGCACCAGCGCGCGGGCCAGCGCCACGCGCCGGCGCATGCCGCCCGAGAGCGCCGAAGGCAGGGCGCGGCGCACCTGGCCGGGATCCAGTCGCACCTCGCGCAGCGCCTGGTCGATGGCGGCATCGGTGGCGGTGCCGAAGGGACCGCCGAAGCGGTCGGCGCGCTCCTCAAGGGCGACGGCGAGGTTGGCCTCGACGCTGCGGTCGTCGAGCAGGGCGTCCTCTTGAAACATGACGGCGGCCTGGGCGAAGAGCTCGCCGCCGGCGAGGGCCGGGGCCTCGATACGCCCGCTGTCGAGGGGGAGCATGCCCAGCAGGGCATGGAGGAAAACCGTCTTGCCGCCGCCGCTGGGGCCAAGCAGGACGGCTGTCTCGCCGGCGTGCAGTTGCCAGCTCAAGCCGTCGAGCACGCGCCGGCCGTGAAAGGATTTGACCACCCGATCGAGGTTGAAGATCAGCTCCGACATGGGGGCATGATAATGTGAAACCGACGAAACCGAAAATGAAATGCGCTGAAAAAAAAGCCCGACGACTGGAGAGTCGCCGGGCAGGTTGAGTAGTGGTTTGTGCCGGGGCCTAGCGGCCGTAGGCATTGACCGTGAAGCGAGAGTAAACGCCGAGGATGTTGAAGGTTTCGTAATCGGCGTAGACGATCTCCTTGATGCCGCCGTTGCGGGCGGCCAACTCGACGCTGGCCGGGTCCATGACGGAGACGGAGAGTTGCTGGTAAAACGGGAAAGCCACGAAGTGAGTGGTGGAGCTGCCCGTGAGGGGTTGGTTGGCTTCGGTGTTGTCGAAGTCAAGCGACAGTGGGGCCTGCACCTGCTGGAACAGGAAACCCTGCGGCGGAATCAGCGGGGTGAAGGGCATGGACCGGTTGGCGTAAGCCGGATGGAATCCGGCCCGCGCGGCCTGGTTCTTCGCCCCCGCGACGCAGCCGACCGCCCCCAGCAGCACCATTGCGGCCATGAGGGCCGCCAAAGCGCGTTGCATGTTGTGCCTCCTTGTTTCAAGGGGGTCCGTGGGGACGGGCCGCATTACTCGCCGTAAACGATCGTGTTGTAGCGCTGGATGACGCCGAGCACGTTGAAGTAGCTGTAATCGGCGTGCTGAATGCGGCTGATCTGGCCATTGCGGGCTGCGGTGCGGGCGCTGGCGTCGCCGAGGGCGACCATGCCGAGGATCGACATGCTTTCGGCCTTGCCGACTTTGCCGGTGACGACGGTGTTGTCGTAGTCGATGTCGAGCGGGGCCTGGATGTCGGTAAAGATGCCACCCATCGGGGGCATGACGGGGGCGCTCATGCAGCCGGTCAGGCCGGCGCAGGCAAGCGCCAGCACGCAGAGCAGGGCGAGATGCTTCATGGGGAAATCTCCCTTGTGACTAGAGTGTTTGAAGCGGGCAAAACCGGGGCCATCGGCGGTGACCGGAAATGGATCGACGGCGAATGTACCCAGCGCGTGCCAGATTAGGCGAAGATGGCGAAAATGTCAAGTCGGACGCTACGTTACAAAGAGGGTGGGGAGCGGGTTGAGGTGGCGGCCAGAGGAGGGTAGAAAGTTTGCGAAACTGAGGCATCATTTTCTGCTCCCAATTGGCGATGGTTTAGTTTAGTATGATGCGGCTATCCGTGCGCCCACGGTGGGTGGACGGGGCATGAAAAAAAACTTTCCGTCACCCCGATTTTTGATTTGACTATGATTGGGGCGACAGAGAGAATGGCCGTTTGTGTGAAGGCCAGTAGCTCAATTGGTAGAGCACCGGTCTCCAAAACCGGGGGTTGGGGGTTCGAGCCCCTCCTGGCCTGCCACTCAAAACGGTGAATGAGCGCGTGAAGCCCGACCCGGTCAAGGCTGGCAAGGGCAATGAAATCAGCGTCGCGGCGGCGGTGTCGCGGCGGCACCATCCGGGTTGAAAAAGGTCTTCAATGGATATCTTCGGCATGCAACTGAGCGGGGCGGCCATCTTCTGGTTGGTCGTGCTGATCCTGGCCCTGATCCTTGGGGTGGCGTTGCGCGAGCGACTGGCCAAGCGGTTTGAGGCGCTGCGGACGTATCTGGGCGAGGTGGGTCATGAAATGACCAAGGTGACCTGGCCGAGTCGGGATGAGGTGGTCAACAGCACGGTGCTGGTCATCCTGGTGGTCTTCGTCGTGACGCTGGTGGTGATGGCGATTGATGGCGTGCTGGGCCGCATCGTGGGCCTGCTGTTCATGCGCGGGCAGGCGTAAGCCGGCCAAAAACCGAACATGAAATGGAACTTATAAAGTGGTGAATGCAGGAGGGGGGCGCTGATGGCGGGGCAGACCCAATGGTACGCGGTGCATACATATTCGAGCTTTGAAAACAAGGTCAAGCATACGATCGAACGCAAGGTCCAGCTTGAGAACATGACGGACCAGGTGCGCCAGGTCCTGATTCCGCTCGAGCCGATCATTGAGATCCGTGGCGGCAAGAAGCAGACGGTGATGCGTAACTCGATGCCGGGCTATCTGTTGGTCGAGATGGAGCCGCTGGATGAGGTGTTCGACCTGGTCCGCAACATTAAAGGCGTGTCGGGTTTCGTGGGCGGTGGCGCCAAGCCGGCGCCGCTGAGCCAGGCCGAGGTGGACAACATTTTGGCGATGATGGCCAGCAAGGCGGACCGTCCCAAGCCAGAGATCACCTACGGCAAGGGCGACCAGGTGCGGGTGACCGAGGGTGCGTTCGCCAACTTCATCGGCACGGTGGAGCACGTGGACGAGGAGAAGCACAAGTTGTCGGTGATGGTTTCGATTTTCGGGCGGCCGACGCCCGTCGAGCTCGGCGTGCTGCAGGTCGAGCCGGCCTAAGGTCGGAGCCGGGCCGACCATTGATCGGCGCGCGGCAAATCCAGGGGAAGTGATCGCAAGATGGCAAAGAAGGAAATCGCACAGGTCAAGATCCAGGTCAAGGCCGCCGCGGCCAACCCGGCCCCGCCGATTGGCCCCGCGCTGGGCCAGCACGGCGTCAACATCATGGAGTTCTGCAAGACCTTCAACGCCCGCACCAAGGGCCAGGAGGGTCTGGTCATCCCGGTGGTGATCACGGTCTACAGCGACCGCAGCTTCACCTTCATCACCAAGTCGCCGCCGGCGGCGGTGCTGATCAAGAAGCTGGCGGGGCTGGCCAAGGGGTCGGGCACGCCCAACAAGACCAAGGTCGGCACGATCAGCCAGGATCAGATTCGCGAGATCGCCCAGACCAAGATGGCCGACCTGAACGCGGCCAGCCTTGAGACGGCGATGTCGATGGTGGCGGGGACAGCCCGTTCGATGGGCGTGACCGTCGAGGGTTGAGGCGCAGTCGAGGGTTTTTGAGTCATTTCACCGGCTGATCCGGCTGTTGCCGGCAGCCATATCTCACCAATCCGGTGGGAGGTCCGCCGCGAGCGGACCGCCTGAACCACAGGAGGATTCCGAAAATGCCCAAGCATGGCAAGCAGTATCGGGCGGTGCGGCCGAAGGTGCCGACCGGACAGAAGTATACGTTGGAGGAGGCGGTGGCGCTGCTCAAGCAGCTCTGCTATGCCAAGTTCGACGAGAGCATCGACCTGGACGTGCGGCTGGGGGTGGACCCGCGTAATGCCGACCAGCAGGTGCGCGGCACGGTGAACCTGCCCCATGGCACCGGCAAAACGGTGCGGGTGGCGGTCTTCGCCAAGGGCGACGCCGCGCAGGCGGCGCTGGAGGCGGGCGCGGACGCGGTCGGCGCGGAGGACCTGGTCGAGCGGATCCAGGGCGGCTGGCTTGAGTTTGACGCCGCGGTGGCGACCCCCGACATGATGCGCGAGGTTTCCAAGGTCGGCAAGACGCTGGGGCCGCGCGGTTTGATGCCCAACCCCAAGACCGGCACCGTGACGCCCAACGTGGCGCAGGTGGTCAAGGAGTTGAAGGCGGGCAAAGTGGAGTATCGGCTCGATCGCGGGGCGAATGTCCACTGCAGCGTGGGCAAGAAAAGCTTCAGTGAAGAGGCGTTGGTGGAGAACATTCGGACGCTGCTGGATGCGCTGAACCGGGCCAAGCCGGCCTCGGCCAAGGGTGTCTACATGAAGTCGGCCTCGATCAGCGCGACGATGAGCCCCGGCGTGGGGCTGCGTGTTTAAAGTTGTGTTTGGAATGTTGATTTGGTAGGATTTAGAATATGGTCCGTCAACCCCATGGAGGGTTGGCGGACCAGCCGTCCGAGCCCGAGACAGCAGGTTCCGTCCCTCCCGGGGTGGTTTAATGGGCCGAAAGGCGCGCCTGCCGAGGCATGACGTGGATCGATGAGTGGAGAGGTCGGCCTTCCGCGCACTCCCCTTAGCGGCCCGCCCATGCTCCCATGGGGTCTGGAGCGGCCGATGCCAAGGGGGAGGGAGGTGAAAAACGAGTGGTCAGACCAGACAAAGTCGAGCTGGTGCAAAAAGTCACAGCAAACCTGCGCGAAGCGCAATCGGTTGTAGTGACCGATTTCCAGGGGCTGACGGTGGCGCAGATCAGTGCGTTGCGCGCACAGCTCCGGACGCAGTCGGTGAGCTTGAAGGTGATCAAGAACCGGCTGTTGCGGCGGGCGCTGGCGGAGGCGGGCTGTGACAGCCTGGACGACCTGCTGGTAGGCAACACGGCGGTGGCGTTTGCCACGGCCGAGCCGGCGGCGCCGGCCAAGCTGCTGCTGGACTTCGCCAAGACCAACGAGAAGCTGCGCATCAAGGGCGGCTTGCTCGAGGGGCGGCGGTTGGACATGGCGGGCGTGCAGAGCCTGTCCAAGCTGCCGGGCCGGCGCGAGCTGCTGGCTCAGCTGGCGGGCGACTTCAAGCAGCCGGCGGCCAAGATGGCGCAGGTGATGCAGGCGGGCCTGCTCAAGGTGGCCTACGCGATGAAGGCACTGGGCGACAAAAAGGGAGGCGCCGGCGAGGCGGCGGCGTGAGCCGCGCTTCGATCCGGCCCATTGGCATTTCCAGTCGACCTGGAACAACAATTCGATCCATGTGAACACAAGGAGCTGACAAGAAAATGGCCGATACGCTGACCCCCGATCAAGTGCTCGACGCGGTCGAGCAGTGGTCGCTGCTTCAGATCAACGACTTCGTGAAGAAGTTCGAAGAGCGTTTTGACGTGAAGGCCTCCGCGCCAGTCGCGGTTGCCGCCGGCCCTGCGGCCGCCGAGGCGGCCCCGGTCGCCGAAGAGAAGACCGAATTCACGGTCGTGCTCAAGTCGGTGCCCGCGGACAAGAAGATCAAGGTCATCAAGGAAGTCCGCGCGCTCAAGCCGGACCTGGGGCTCAAGGAAGCCAAGGACCTGGTTGACGGCGCCCCGGCCGACGTGCTGGTGGACGTGAGCAAGGACGAGGCCGAGAAGGCCAAGAAGCAACTGGTTGAGGCCGGCGCCGAAGTCGACCTAAAGTAAGACAAAGCAG
>JAWLCE010000032.1:0-58131 GCA_041687335.1 Sumerlaeia bacterium
GAATTAGTGCGTTCACGAAACACACGAAATGAGGAGCATGAATCGACACGAAAAAGAAACGGCCAGCTTGGAGTGGAACCTGCAAGTTGACTGGGTACGATGTCACCATCAAAACATCAAGTGCAGCCGGGGGCTGGAGTCATTTTCGTGATCTCTTTCGTACTACTATCATTCGTTTTTCTTGTGATCCTGCGAAGATTCTGCCGCCCCTTCAGGGCTTGGATGTTTGGCCACCTTGACCGGGGGTTCCCTGCGGTCACCCCCGGCTACCTGCGTTCGCCCCTTCGGGGCTGGGTTATTGACCGAATGGGTAGGGAATCAACCCAAGGCTTACAATCCCCAACTCCGATCCAATCCAGGCTTGATCACTTTGCGCTTCCTCTGCGTCCTCTGCGCCTTTGCGGTTCAATTTGCTTTTGTTGCGGCCGAGGCTGCGCCAGGCCTTTCGTGAACATTTCGATCAAGCTGAAGAATCAAGGGGTTGGGGCGCCCTATGTGGCCGGCTCCATGGCCGCGGCGCCGACCGTCTCGAGCAGTGCCTCCACGCGCACCGCGATCCGCGCCGAGTCCGCCGGCGAATAATCGGTCTGGAGCTTGAGGTAGGGCAGGCCCAGTTGCTCCTCAACCAGCCGCCGCACGCGGGCGGCCTCGACGTCATAGGTCAGGCAGCCCTGCCAGACCAACTCGATGACGCACTGGGCGCGATAGCGCCGCGCCAGCCGCTCGATCAGCTCCAGCCGCCGCTGGTTGGGGGTCATCACCGAGCAGGGCAGGGCGAAGTAGTAATCGGCCAGCGCGCCGAGCGGGTCGGTGGCCTGCTCGTCCACGTCGTCCACGATCGGCTTGAGGCCCGTGCAGTTCTCCATCGCGACGATCAGCCCGCCACGCTCCTCGATAAGCTCGACCACCCGCTCGGCGCCGTGGGGTATGGGCACCCCCGTCAGCAGCACGCGCGGGCGGCGCCGGGCGTCGGGGTCGGGGGGCGCGGCAAGCAGCTGCGCGTGCGCCGCCTCATACTGCGCCAAGTCGGCCGGAATCGCGGCGATGATGCTGCGCAGCGCCAGCAGCCGCCGTCCGTCGAGCGTGGGCGCATCGGCCGCCATCAGCTCGGCCAGCGCGCGGCGCAGCCGGCGCTCGCGATTCATCTGCGCGATCGCCTGGCGCAGGCGGCAATCCGAGATCAGCACCCCCCAGCGCGTCTCCAGCGCCGTGCGCAGCTTCTCCAACTCACGTCGCCAGTGGGCGCGCGCGTCAGGGTCGTCGGGCTTCTGCGGCAACTCCAGCACGTGCATTGCGCGCCCGGCCGCCATCAGCTCGAACATCTTCTTCTTGCCGTCGCAGGTGGTCTCGCTGATCACCAGGTCCGCCAGCTCGAGGAACGGATTTGCGCGCTCGAGGTGATAGCCATAGGTCGACTTGATGATCGGGCAGAGCCCGGGGGGCAACTCCTCCTCGGCCGTCGCGATCGGGGCCGCCGAGCCGCCGCACAGGCAGACCGGCACTCCGCCGCCGGCCATGATCAGCTCGCGCGGGGTGAACTCGCACATGATGCCGACAATCGGCCGCCCCTGGGCGTGCTGCGCGCGCGCATAATCGAGGCAATTGGGGATCATCCGATCGAACCAGGCGAAAGGCTCGCCGGTGTCGCCGCCGCTTCCGTTGGCCCCGCGGGTGCTGGAACAGCCGCAATCAGGCATGGTTCACCGCCGTGGAAAATGATTGGGAAAATCGCACCGACTTCAGCGATCAACATAATACCCGGGGCGGATGCAGGCAAGCCCAATCCGGTCGCGCCGCGAAAATGAGACATTGATTTTGACCCCCGCGCCGGTTTAAAACACCGGCCATGGAACGTCGACTCAAGATCATCCATTCCAACATGCACCGCCAGTGGGGCGGCCAGCCCAACCGCGTGCTGACCGAGAGCCTTGGCCTGCGCGAGCTTGGCCACGAGGTCTGGATCGCCAGCCCGCGCGGCTCGATGCTGGCCCAGCGCGCCCGCGCCGCCGGCCTGCATGTCTTCGAGGAGCTGGAGCTGCGCACGGGGCTGCGCCCGGGCGTGCAGGTTCGCGACCTGACCGCCCTGCGCCGCCTCTTCGTCCGCGAGCGTTTTGACGTCATCCACACCCATGGCTCGCAGGATTCCTGGCTGACCCACGCTGCGCTGATCGGTCTGCGGCCGCGCCCGGTGCTGGTGCGCACGCGCCACAATACCTTCCCCATCCCCTCGCACTTCATCAATCGCTGGCATTATCGGCAGTTCGATTGGGTGATCACCGTCAGCCCGCAGGTCAATCCGCTGATCAGCACGTCGGTCGGGTTTCCGGCCGAGCGGATCACGGCGATCTATTCGGCGCCCGATCCCACCCGGTTCGACCCGCGCCCGCCCGACCCCAGACTGCGCGAGGCGCTGGGCCTGCCCGCCGGCGCGCCGGTCATCGGCATGGTGGCGCGGCTGGCGCCCGAGAAGGGCCACCACCTCTTTCTGCGGGCGGCGGCGCGGGTGATCAAGGAATTCCCCGAGGCGCGCTTCGTCTGCGTCGGCAAGGGGCGCTCGCGCCCCGCCATCGAGGCGCTGGCCGCCGAGCTGGGCATCGAGCGCAACCTGGTCCTGACGGGCTTCCGCGAGGACGTTCCCGACCTGGTCGCGCTCTTCGACGTCTTCGCGCTCACCCCGACCTCCGGCGAGTCGCTCGGCACCTCGATCCTCGAGGCTTTTTGCATGGAAAAGCCGGCCGTGGCCACCGAGGTCGGCGGCACCGGCGAGTCGGTCCGCGATGGCCGGACCGGGTTCCTGATCAAGGCCGCCCCCGAGGAAGAGCAGGTCGAGCGTCTGGCTGAGGCCTTCCTGACGCTGCTGCGCGACCCCGCAATAGCCCGCCGCATGGGCGCGGCCGGCCGGGCGATGGCGCTCGAGGAATTCAGCCCGCGCCGCCTCGCCCAGCGCTGCGCCGAACTTTACCTGCGCCTGACGGCCGACCGCCCCCCCGTCTGATCATGCCCTCATGACATCCCCTGCGCCTCGAGCCGCCGGTTGATGTCATAGGCGGCGCTGATGAGCGCGATGTGGGTGAAGGCCTGCGGGAAGTTGCCCAGTTGCTCGCCAGCCGGCCCCAGCATCTCCGAATAAAGCCCGACGTGGTTGGCGTAGCCCAGCATCTTCTCGAAGTAAAAACGCGCCTTCTCCAAGTCCCCCGCCCGCGACAGGCACTCGGTATACCAGAACGAGCACATGTTGAAGGTACCCTCCAGGCCGTGGATGCCATCCCAGGAGGCCTCGCCCTTCTTGTTCTGGTAGCGGAAGACCAGCGAATCCTCGATCAGGTAGCGCTCGATCGCCTTGAGTGTCGAGAGGAAGCGCGGGTCGGTCGGGCTGATGAACTTGACCAGCGGCATCATCAGGATCGCCGCGTCGAGCCGGTCCCCGCCCTTGTACATGATGAACATCTTTTGCTCGTTGTCCCAGAACTTGTCCATGATCTCGAGGTAGATCGTGTCGCGGATCTTGAGCCAGCGATCCAGCGGCCCCGGCAGCGAGCGCTTGTGCGCCAGCCGGATCGCACGGTCGAAGGCCACCCAGCACATCAGGCGCGAAAACAAAAACTCATGGGTGCCGCTGCGGACCTCCCAGATCCCCTCGTCGGGGCGATGCCAGTTCTTTTCCAGCCATGCCATCATTTGCGTGATGGTTTGCCACATATGGTATGAGATCGGCCGGTGGTGCTTGTCGAACAGGTAGATGGCATCGATCAGCTCCCCGTAGATGTCGAGCTGGAGCTGGTGGGCGGCCATGTTGCCGACGCGCACGGGCCTGGAGCCCATGTAGCCCTCGAGGTGATCCAGCTCGAATTCCTCCAGCTCGGAGCGGCCATCGATGGTGTACATGATCTTGAGCGCGCCGTGCTCGTCCAGCTGCTCGCAGCGGGTTTCGATCCAGTCCATGAAGCGGGCCGACTCCTCGGTGTAGCCCAGCCGGTTGAGCGCGTAGAGCGTGAACGAGGCGTCGCGGACCCAGGTGTAGCGGTAGTCCCAGTTGCGCACTCCGCCAATGTCCTCGGGCAGGCCGAAGGTGGGCGAGGCGACGATCGAACCATGCGGGCGCGAGACCAGCAGCTTGAGCGCCAGCGCCGAGCGGTTGACCATCTCGCGCCAGCTGCCGCGGTAGGTCGAGCGCCGCAGCCAGGCGCGCCAGAAGTTCATCGTCTCCTTGAAGGCGTCGCGGGCGTAGTCGGGGTGGCTCGAGCGCGACTCCTCGGCCGGCCGCAGCTCCTCCATGATGAAGGTTGCCGTCTCGGTCTCGGGCAGGATGAATTCGGCATGGGCCGCCCCGTCGATGATCTTGAGCGGGACCGGCGAGCGCAGCCGCAACGCCACCCCATCGGGGCCGTCGCTGAAGAACAGCACCTCGCCCTCGCGCTGCTCGATGCGGTGGCCCGAGCGGGCGTAATTGAAGGCCGGCTGGAACAGCAGCCGAAACTGGACTTCGCCGCGCACGGTCTTGGCCCGGCGCACCAGGTCGTGCTGGTGGCCCAGCTCCTGGATCGGCATGAAGTCGCTGACCTCGGCCACTCCATCCTGGGACAGGAAGCGGGTCAGCAGGATATTGGAGTCGGGCATGTAAAGCTGGCGATGGCGCACGTCCTCGAAGGTCGGGGCCAGCCGGAAGCAGCCGCCCTTGGCGTCGTCGAGCAGGGCGGCGAAAATCGAGGGCGAATCGAAGTGCGGATAGCACATGAAGTCGATCGAGCCGTCCATCGCCACCAGCGCCACGGTGTGCAGGTCGCCGATGACGCCGTGATTCTCGATCGGATTGTATCGCTGCCGGCCCATTGCGCCCGCCCCCTCGTTTTTAAGCTATTTGACCATCTTAACGGTTCCCAGCCGCCCCGCGAAGGATTCGCGGGGGGAAGGTAGGTAGGGTCTGCGACCCGACATGCTTAGTTGGCGTGAGTAAGTGGCGCCTCCTCCGCGGCTCAGCGTGAAAAAAATCATGATGATCCGCATTCATCCGCGCCACCATCCGCGTCGATCCGCGTCCCATTCTTATCCCGCCGAACGCCTTTGAACACCAAAGATAGGGTTGCAATTCAGCACCTCGACCTCCTAAGATGATTGCCATGAAGCATTCACCTTCGCTGCCTGCATGTTTTCGTCGCGCGGCGCTGCTGTGTGCGGGGCTGCTGGCGCTGATGAACGCAGCCACGGCCCAGCAGCCCGACATCGAGCCGCGCGTCTCCGAGCAGGTGCGGCTGGATGACGGCGCGACCACCGCCCAAAGCGTCCACCTGGCGGCAATTGACCGCCACCGCGTCGCGATCGGCTGGATTGTCGCCGAGGGCCCGGCTCCCGGCATCTACCTGCGCCATCGCGAGGGCGAGCTTGATCTCTGGCAGCCGATCGTGCAGGTGCAGGGCGAGGTGGGCGATCAGGTGCGCGACCTGGCGCTGGCCTTCGATGACGAGGAACGCCTGCATCTGGCTTGGACTGCGCTGGCTGAGGGACGCCGCCGGCTGTTCCACGCCCGCGTCGAAAATTCGCAACAATCGCCGCAGGCCGCCGGTCCGCTGGCCGGTGTTGAACCAGACGTGCCGGCGGATGCCGAATTTCCCGCCCTCGCCCAGGTTGACGGGCTCGGCATGGTCGTGGTCTGGCAGGAGTCGGGGGCGGTCGCTTCCGTGATCCGGGCCGCCGTGATCGGGGCCGATGGCGCGCCACGCGACCTCGGCCGCGCCTCGGGCGCCGCGGAGTGGGCGCTGGCGCCGCAGATCATCTCCACCGCCCCGCTGCGGCTGGCCTGGCATCAGGTCGATGCCATTGGTGGCCAGTTGGCCATCAGCCGCTGGACGGGCGAGGGCTGGGCCATCGATGAGCTCGAGGAGCGCGCCGCGGGCCTGCCGCAGGCCGGCTATGTGACGCTGCTGATGGGGGGGGACCGGTTCGCCGCCGCCTGGCGCGAGGATGGCGCCGCCGGTCAGGCCAAGATTGCCGTCGCGGTCGATGGCGCTGCCGGCGCACCCGGCAACTGGCGGCTGACTCTGCCCGATGGCGAACATGCCCAGCCGGCCCTCGGCGGTGATCCCGCCGGCCGCCTGACCGTGCGCTGGCAGAATTTTGAAGATGGCGCCCAACAGGTTTGCCTGCGGTCGCTGGGCGAGCGCGAGGCCCCGCCGCTGGTGCTCTCCGCCCCCGACCAGCGTTTCGCCGGCCAGGGCGACCACATCAGCATCGGCGACTGGAGCCTGGTCGTCTGGACCGATATCGCCCGCGACGGCGGCCGCGGCGGCGTTTATGCACGCGAAGTCGACTGGTCCCGACCGAGCGAATGAGCGCTACCCAATTTGACTCCGCCACGGATCCTGTAGTGGTAGGTCGGGTCTTCGACCCGACGTGGCCTCCAAATCCGGCCCTGGTGAGCCGACCGCTCCTCCCCCGCCGCAGGCGGAAAATGAATTGTGCCGACGTCGCGAAAGCGGGAGAATCGGCCTACAGGCGGTCGGGCGTCGCCGGCGCCTTCCGCCGCAACCGAGCTTGTCTGTCAGGATTGGACCGATGCGTCACCTTTACCTGCTTCTTGCGCTGGCGATGATCGCGCCGGCGGCCCCCCGCGCCCAGGACGAAGCCCCGCTTTTTCTCGAGGACACCGTACAGTTGGATGTCGATGAAGCCAATCAGGTGATCCGCCGCCAATCGGCGCAGCCTTACTCGCGGCTGGAGCTGGATGAGGAAACGATCGAGAAGCTCGAGGGCGCGGAATCCAGTCTCGAGCCGGGCGAGCAGATCAGCGTCGTCACCGGCAGCCGGCCTGTGCTCTCGCCCGGTGGCGAGCCGCTGGTCGGCCGCGTCGCCCACCGCTACCTGACACGCGAGCAGCTCACCCATCGCGTCAACCGGCTGCTGGAGCACCTGGCCACTCCCGACGAGATCC
Source organism: Sumerlaeia bacterium (assembly GCA_041687335.1). GTDB lineage: Bacteria > Sumerlaeota > Sumerlaeia > MVZB01 > MVZB01 > JAJFUE01. The sequence goes on from JAWLCE010000032.1 coordinate 6,926, forward strand.
TGGCCCGGCGCACCGGCATGCAGGTCGATCCGACGGCGCGGCTCAAGCGCGAGGCGACTGAGATGGGGGTCAGCGTCGAGGAGGCCCGCCGGCTCGAGGAGGAGGAGCGGCGCATCCTGCTCGAGGAGCGCGTGCTGGCGGACTGGGCCGAGGTTGCGACGCTGGCGGTCCATGCCGAGGCCGCCGCCCGCCAGATGCCCGAGCTTGCCGTCACCGAGGCTGAGATCGACGCAGCGATCGAAAAGCTCAAGCAGTCCTCCGCGCCGGGTCCCGCCGGTCAGGGCCAGGCAGCGGCGGCCGGCACGCCCAATATCCTTTACTCCGAGCGCGAGCTGCGCCAGGAGGTGCGCGACGGCCTGCAGATCGACAAGTTCATGCACGAATACGTCCGCCGGATGTATCCCGGCCAGGCTCTCGACCAGCGCCTGCAGGCCATCTTCCTCAGCAACCCGCTCGACTTCATCGAGCCGACGCGCGTGCACGCCTGGCAGATCGTCTACCCGCTGGCCGGCAATGAGACGCGCGACACACGCCAGAAGATCGAGAAGGAGCTGAGTGGCGGGCTGTTTGGCGGCGGGCTGCGCGCCCAGTTGCGCCGCTGCCGCACGCCCGAGGATTTCGCCGCCATGGCCGCCGGCCTGCGCGAGAGCGGCTCGGAAGCAATCATGACCGAGAAGGGCTGGGTCAACTTCAACGATCAGCTCGATGTCGATATCCATAAGGAACTTTTCGCGCTCTCCCCGGGCCAGGTCAGCGAGCCGATCCACACCCGACTGGGCTACTTCCTCCTGATGGTCACCGAGCGTGTCGAGGGTGAGAAGCCAGACTTCGAACGCGCCCGCCCGCGCCTGATCGAATACATGATCGGCCTGCTGCGCGAGCCGCTCCACGAGCAGATCCGGGGACTCTACGACATCCGCCTTGCGGCCAGCGGCCTGCGCGAATACATCGTTGCCGGGCCGGCGCCCGAAACCGCACCGGCCCCGCCGACCGCGCGGGTCGAAGCCGCCTCGCCCGAAGCCAAGGCCGAGCTGGCGCCGCTGGGGCGCACTGGCGCGGCGGGCTCGCGAGTCGTGCGGCCGGCCGCTCCCCCGCGCGGGGCCGATGGGCGGCGGCTGTTCCGCGACGTGCCGCCGGTGGGACGCCCGGCCCCGCCGCCCGTGCGCCGCTAGTCTCCCGACCGCCATCGCCGCAGGAGAGCCCGTGACCGAGCGACCGCTGCGCCTTTGCATCGTCAGTCACCTGTATCCGGTCGATGCGGCCGACTATAAGGGGACGCATGTGCACGAGATGGCTGCGGCGCTGGCGGCGCGCGGCCATGCCGTCTCGGTGGTGACGCCGCGGCGGTTGGGCTCCGCCGCCCGCGAGAGCCGCGACGGGGTTTCGATCCGGCGCTATCGCTACTGGGGCTGGTGGCGCGGCTGGCAGCTGGGCCAACTGGCCGGATATTCACCTCTGACGCTGTCGAGCTTGTTCCTGATCGGCATCGCGCAGGCAATCTGGCGCGTGCTGGCCAGCCGCTGCGATCTCATCCATGCCTACTGGGTCGTCCCCGGCGGTTTTATCGCGGCGGTGGCCGGCGGGCTGACGCGGCGACCGATGGTGGCCACCGCCGCCGGCAGCGACCTCAACCTGGCCACCAGCCGCTCGCTGGTCCGCCTCTTCGTGCGCGTGGCGCTGGCGGGGACGCGTCGGCTGATCTGCGCCGGCTCCGATATGAAGTCGATCGCGTTGGGGCTGGGCTACCCCGAGCCGGCGACGACGGTGCTCCACTCTTACATTGATTTTGATCCGGGTGCGGCCGCCGAGCCGGTCTCCCTACCGGGGCGCGCAGCGGGCCCGCGCCTGCTGTGGGTCGGCAACCTCGAGCGGCCCAAGCGCCCCGAGACGGTCCTGCGGGCGCTGGCGCGCGTGCGAATGGACCACCCCGATGCCGAGCTGCTGATCGCCGGCGACGGCCGCCTGCGCCCCGAGCTGGAACAACTGGCCGCGCAGCTGGGCTTGGCGGATGCGGTCCATTTTCTTGGTGCACGGCCCCACGCCGAGATCCTGCCGTTGATGCGCGCCGCCGAGCTGTTCATCCACGCCAGCGACAGCGAGGGGCTGCCCGTGTCGATCTGCGAGGCGCTCATGAGCGGCCTGCCGGTGGTGGCCGCAGCCGTCGGCGGCGTGCCCGACTTGGTGCGCGAGGGCGAGACCGGGTTCCTTGCCGCGCCCGACGACGCCGAGGCCTACGCCGCCATCATCGGGCGGCTGCTGGCCGACGAGCCACTCCGGGTGAGGCTGGCCGGCCAGGCCCGCGCCTTCGCCGCGACCCACTTGGACCGTCATGCCGTCATCGACCGGCTCGAGGAGATCTATCGTTCGCTGTTGAACTCATAAAAAAACGAAGTCCCCGAAGGTGCCGGACATGCGACTACAGCTTGACGGCATGGGGACGGCGGTGGTGTGCTGGAACCAATCTTGACGCGGAGGATGACTTTTATGGATCGCAGGCAGTTTTTGGGTTCGGCAGTGGCGGGATTGAGCCTGCCGCTCTGGAATGGCTGGGTGTTCGGCGCCGAGACACCCGCCGGCGCGATGGGCCCGGCAATTCCAACGACGCGGCCGCCGCATTTCCTCATCCCGCAACCTGAGCCCGGCCTGGTGATCCAGATCACGCCGCCGGGATTCTGCTGGTTGCCGGCCAGCGAGGCCGTCGACTACCGCCTGCGCATCCAGGATGACGCCGGTCGCCTGGTCTATGAGTCACAGACCGGCCCCGACCCGCTCCACCTGCCCGACCGCGTGTTGCCGGCGGGCCGCTACCGTTGGGACGTGCAGGCGATCGGCCGCGATGGCCAGGCCGGGGAGTGGCGCGGCTGGCAGCCGTTCCAGATCGCCGAGGGTGCCCCCGAGCTGCCGCGCGTGCCGGCTGCCGATCTGCTGGCGCGCGTGCCGGCCGAGCACCCCCGCATCCTTTACCCGCGCCACATGCTACCCGAGCTGCGCGCCTCGTTGACCACCACGCGCCGACGCGCCTGGGCCCAGTTGCGCGAAGCCGCCGACAGCCAGCTCAGTATTGGCACTCCCGTCTTTCCCGAATATCAGAAGATCAAGGACCGTAACGCTCAGCTCATCGAATATGTGAAGTATTTCCAGTACTTCCGTCGTTTCATCAACAACGCGCTGCAGAACCTGTCGCTGGCCTGGCTGATGAGCGAGGACCCGAAATACGCCGAGGCGGCCAAGAAGATCCTGCTGGAGGTCGCCGGCTGGCCGACTGACGATGATGATGTCACCTCGCTGCGCTCCCGCACCGGCGACGAGATCGGCCTGAGCCTCTCCAAGGTTGGCCACCTCGCCTATGACTGGCTCTACGACGCCCTGGACGAGAGTGAGCGGGACAAGGTGCGCCGCATGTGCGTGGCCCGCACCGACCAGTCCTATCGCTGGATGCGCGACAGCAACTTTCCCGCCCGCAGCGCCAACAGTCACCTGGCGCGTTTGATCGGCTATCTGCCCGAACAGTCCCTCGTTCTGGCCCACGAGGCCGAGGGGCCCGAGGAGTGGCTCGATTGGGCGCTGCGGGGGCTGACGACGTTCTACCCGCACTGGGGGGGGCGCGACGGTGGCTGGGCCGAGGGGATCAGCTACGGCCTCGCCTACAACGGCTTCTATGTTCCAAGCTTCGAGGCGCTTGACCAGCTTACCGGCTATAACCTCTGGCAGCGCCCCTTCTTCCGCAACCTGCGCCACTTCTTCCTCTACTGCAAGGCGCTCAATGGCGAGATGAGCCCCTACGGCGATGCCCAGGAGCGCGGCGCCAGCAGCATCAACGGCACGCCCGAGGGCCTTGGCGCGCTGATGCAGTTCCACGCCCACCGCTACCAGGATCCCCACACCGCCTGGATGGTGGCCAATATGGAGCATTTCGAGAGCACCGCCGGCAGCCCGTGGATGATGCTCCATCCCGATGAGCTGCCCGCGCCCAAGGCCCCCAGCGATCTGCCGCAGTCGCGCGCCTTCCACGGCGTCGGCTGGGCCGGCCTGCATTCGGATCTGGCCGACATCGACAACGACACGTTCATGGTCTTCAAGAGCAGCCCCTTCGGCAGCGTCTCGCACAGCCATGCCGACCAGAACAGCTTTGTCATCATGAAGGGCGGACGGGCGCTGGCGATCTCCTCGGGCTATTATCAGCCCGCCTACGGCCTGCCCCACCATGTGAGGTGGTCACGCCAGACCAAGGCCCACAACAATGTCCTGGTCAATGGCGAGGGTCAGGCGGCCAACCGCGATCAGGACGCCACGGGCCGCTTGGCGCGCTTCGAGGACCGGCCGGGCTTCAGCTACTTGATCGGCGATGCCGTGGCGGCCTACAAGGGCCTGCTGGAGCGCTATGACCGCCACATCCTCTTCCTGCGGCCGGGGCTGTTCCTGCTGCTCGATGACCTCGCCGCCCCCGCCCCGGCCGAGTTCCAGTGGCTGCTGCACGCCCTCGAACAGATGGAGCTGGACCAGGAGGCCGGCCGCATCGTCTCGCGGCGCGATGGGCGGGCGTTGACCGTCTGGCTGCGCCAGCAGGACGGCCGGAGTATCGCCATCCCCTCGCTGGGCCAGACCGACCAGTTCGAGACGCCCGTCGAGACCGGCACGCCCCCGGACTACACCCACAACTTCCCCAACCAGTGGCACATGACCGCCCGCACGCTCGCCCCGGCGGCGGCCACCCGCATCGGCGCGATCATGGCCGTCACGGGGCCGGGCGAGACGCCGCCGGCGGAGCCCACGGCCGGGCCCGCGGGCTGGTTCGGGATCAAGCTGGGGCAGACCGAGGGCTGGGTCCAGCTGACCCCCGGCGCCCCCGGGCCCGAGGGCTTCGGCGAGCGGGTCGGCTCCGGTCAGGCTCTCCTCTGCGCCCGCGACCGCGACGGGACCCTCTTCAGCGCCTGATGGTGAAGTCCCAAAAAAGATCGCCCCGTGCCTTCCAGCGCGGGGCGATCAACTTTCATGGGGGGGTGCCGATCATCTTGCGGCGGGCGCCACCTTGCTGCGCCGGTAAAACTCGATCGTGCGGCGCAGGCCCTCCTCGAGGCCGGTCTGGGCGCGGAAGCCAAAAAATTGCTCGGCCCGCGCCACGTCCAGGCAGCGGCGCGGCTGGCCGTCGGGCTTGTCGGCATCCCAGGCGATGCGGCCGTCAAACCCCATCAGTTCGCCGATCTTCTCGGAAAGATCCTTGATCGAGATCTCGAAGCCGGCGCCCAGGTTGACCGGTTCGTCGCCGTCATAGCGCTCGGCGGCCAGCACAATGCCGCGCGCGGCGTCCTCGACGTATAAGAACTCGCGGGTCGCGCGGCCGGTCCCCCAGCAGCTCACCTCGCTGCGCCCCTGCTCGATCGCCTCGTCGAACTTGCGCACCAGCGCCGGGATGACGTGGCTGCTGGCGGGGTCGAAGTTGTCGCGCGGGCCATAGAGGTTGACCGGCAGCAGGTAGATCGCCCCGAAACCATACTCGCGCCGGTAAGCCTGCCCCTGCACCAGCAGCATCTTCTTGGCCAGCCCATAAGGGGCGTTGGTCTCCTCGGGGTAGCCGTTCCAGAGTTCCTCCTCGCGGAAGGGCACGGCGGTGTGTTTGGGATAGGCGCAGATCGTGCCGATGCCGACAAATTTGGCCACCCCCGCGCGCCGCGCCTCCTCCATCAGGTGGACGCCCATCGTCAGGTTGTCATAGAAGAAGCGGCCGGGGTGGGCCATGTTCGCCCCGATGCCGCCCACAACCGCCGCCAGATGAATAATCATGTCGGCCGGGTGGGCCGCCAGCATCGCGCGAATTTGTGCCGGGTCGCGCAGGTCGCAGGTGGCCGAGCGCGGCACGTGGATTTGGCCACATCCCAAGCGCTCCAGCTCCTCGACCACATGCGAGCCCAAAAAACCGGCCCCTCCGGTGACGATGACGCGCCGGCGTCCCCAGAATTCACGCCGGCGATCCTGATCGTCCATCGGTTTGTCCATTTCCCGTGCCCCTTACGCCTGCGGCGTTGGTTTTGTTCATGATGACACGCCCCCCGCCATGCCGACAACGCCAAACGAGCTTTTCTGCCGGGACGACTTTTGAATTTGTGGTCCTTTTTTGCCTTGGCGGCTGTTTTTGCGTCCGAATGAAACTTTTGGGGCTTGACGGCCGACCGGCGAAACGCTAAAGTCTTGGTTTTGGGTGCATCCGCGCCCAAGCGCCATCAGGGGACGACGACCATGAAGAAGTGTTATGTCAGCGGCAAGAAGCCCAGCACGGGCAACACCGTCAGCCATGCCAACAATCGCAACAAGCGCCGCTGGCTGCCCAACCTGCAGACGGTTCGGATCCTGGAGAACGGCACCGTCAAGACGGTGCGCGTTGCGGCCAGCGAGATCCGCAGCGGCAAGATCGTCAAGGCTCCCCGCGGGCTGAGCTCGCGCCGCCCCGAAGCCAAGGCCTGACCCGGCTCCGACGGCTTTTTCTGTTTCTCTCGCGACCCGCGCCGTTTTCGGCGCGGGTCGTTGCTGTACCACTGGGTGATTTCAATTGACTCCGCTGCGAACCCCAAAGAGGTAGGTCGGGTCTTTGACCCGACATGGCCTTGTGTCGGACCGACCCTCCCTGGCGCGCTGTAGTGCGAACGAAAGATGCCGCCCATTTCAAGCCTTCCACGTTATTCCTATTGCGAATTTCATTTTCCCCTCACAAATTCTTAATCTGCATGGGTTTCCATGACTGGTCGAAAGTGAGCATGAGCTTGGGGGCAAGGGAGCGGAATGATGCGAGCCTGGCAGATGGTTGGGATGGCACTGGCGCTGTTGGCATCGACCGCCGGCTGCGCGCGGCTGGGCGAGCGCCGCGTGCCGGTGGTCGAGCAGCCGATCGAAATCACACTGATTCTCGACAAGCCCGCCTATCGCCCCGGGGAACCGGTCATGGCGACGGTCACGCTGGTCAATCGCTCCGGGCGCGCGCTCGATCTGCGGGCCCTCGACGCCGGCTCGGTCGAGTTTTATTTCAGCCGCCAGGGCGACCCCGAGCCGATGAAGCGCCAGGCGATTTTCTCGCGGCTGGAGCCGCTCGGCGCGCCGGCGCAACTGGTGGCCGGCCAGTCCCTCGGCCGCACCTTTCTGCTGACGCGCGTGACCTATTATGGCGGGCCGCTCTCGCTGATGGCGATCTACGAGCCCGGCGACCTGCCGCGCCCGGACGGGGGCGAAGCGCTGGCGCGGGCCTCCAGCAACAAGGTCGATTATGAGGTCGCCGGCGAGCCGATCTTTGAGCGCGAGCCGAATTCGGGGCTGATCCGCCGCGAGGAGGCGATCCGCCTGGCGGGCGCGAAAGCCACCCCGCTCGGCCGGGTGCTCGGCGGCGAGGCGCTCCCGTTCCAGGACGAGCTGGGTTTCGACAAGTGGTGGGTCAATATCCGCGTCGGCCGCGCCGATGGCATCGAGGAGCTGACCGGCTGGCTGGTCAACCCCTACACCGGCCGCGTGCTGCGCGCGCGCGTGCCGTTCAACCCGGCCCATGCCGCGGACCCGCGCCTGGGCGGCGAGCCGCCCTCGGCCCCGGCGCTGCCGATTTTTCAGTAGGTCTCGATTAGCTAACGTCCAGAGAATGCAGGAGGATCCCTTATGTTGACCCGACCGGCCTGGCTATTGCCGGCCATGCTGCTGCTCGTTTCAGCGGTCCACGCCCAGCAGGCGCAGGTTCAGCGAGACGGCGAGCTCCAAAGTTTCGAACTGCCCCAGCAGATCGTCAAGATCCTGCGCACCAGCAACAAGGCCCAGACGACCAGCTACGTGCCGGTGGTCTTCGAGATGTACCGCAACAATCCTTTTAACGTGATCCGCTTCCTTCACCGCGCGATTCAGCCCGAGGAGGGCCTGCTCCACACCTTTGCCAATCCCGATGGCACCGGCGGTAAGGTCCTCTTCGTAGTGCCGCCGCACATGGTGGAATCGCTGGGCGAGCTGGTGGCGAGCCTGGATCGGCCGGGCCTCAATACCAGCTCTGGCGACGTGCGCATCTATCAGCAGCTCAAGCACCGCCGCTGCCACGAATCCGACCTGAGCTTCCTGACGGTGGCGGCCTCCTACTCGACCCAGAATGGCACGATCACGATCTGCGATCCCGAGACCAACGCGCTCTACTATGAGGATGCGCCCTCGGCGGCCGAGGCGGCCGTCACCGCGCTGATCAATTACCTGGACGTGCCGACGCCGATGGTGCAGCTCAACGTGCGCATCTATGAGCTGGACGCCCGCAACGACGCCGACATCGGCCTGGACTACATCGCCTGGAAGAATGGCCCGGGCGCCAACCTGTTCGCGCTGGGGGCCTTCGCCGAGGCCGGCAACGTCGGCAATCTGGACGTGCTGCCCGGCGGGCTGGTCCCGGCGCCGACCTATAACCCCGCCTTGGGGCTGCCCGGCCAGCGCCTGCGCGCGCACGGCTACAATGCCGCCTCGCAGTATGCCGTCTCCTCGGCCTTCTTCGACTTCCTCCAGGTCAAGGGCAAGGCGCGGCTGCTCAACGAGGCGCGGCTGGCGGCCCTCAGCACCTACCCCGCGCGGCTGACGGCGGGCGACCAAGTGCTCTACTATCATGTCGAGAACGACCCGGCCGGCGGCGTGCGCGCAACCGGAGAGGTCTTCGGCCAGAACGACACGCGCACGGTCACCCCGACCACGCTGCGGCCCAACCTGTCCCCGGTCGAAACCGGCATCGTACTCGAATTCGTCCCGACCATCGGGCGCGCCAGCCTGGAGCTGGACACCCTGCTGGAGTGGAGCGACTACTCCGGCTTCGATGACGCCGGCATCCCGCAGATCAACCGCCGCCGCTTCGAGACCAAGCTGCGTATGGCCGTCGGCGAGGAAGTCGTGATGGGCGGCTTCCGCCGTCAGGTCCGGGTGCGCGCGCGCGCCGGGGTTCCCTACCTGAGCCGCATCCCCGTGCTCGGCTACCTCTTCGGCCGCGAGCAGGAACGCAACCAGGATACCGAGGTCGTGGTCGTGCTCCAGCCGGTGACTATTTTTGACTACAACGTCGCCGGCGGCTATGGCATCGCGCCCGCCGATCAGCTGGTTGTCGATCAGGTCACCGGGGCCGCCCCCCTCCAGACGCCGAACGTCCAACCCGGTTTCGAAATGATCGGCCTGGACCCGGCGCGCCTGACGCCGGTCGAGCCCATCCGTTGAAGCGCCCGCAGCCCAAAGGAGCAACTTACATGATGAACACGCGCAAGATTGGCCTTTCAATCATGCTGCTGGCGCTGGCGGCGCCGGCCTGGCCGATCGGTTTCCCCGAATTTGAGGATATCCAGGCGACTCAGGCGGACCCCAGCCCCATCCCGGCCATCAGCAACATCAACGACTACACCCAGCAGAACGACCGGCTCGATGTCTCGCCCGACGACGGCGTCGTCAAGGTCCTGCGCACCGACCAGAAGATTCTGGTCCAAGACTACGTGACGGCGGTCTTTCCGCTGGCCAACGTCCACCGCCGCGAGATCCGCAACGTGATGCGCCGGGTGACCGCGATGGAGGGTGGCCGCGCCGAGGTCTTCCAGGACAAGTCCACCAACGAGAGCTTCCTCCAGGTCATCGCCCCGCGCTTCATGATCCCCTACCTGCGCCAGGCGGTGGCCGGCCTGGACGAGCCCTGGGTGCGCGAATACACCACCGGCGCCAATTCGCTCTACGCGCGCATGTTGCACCGCCCCGCCGCCGCCGTCGACCGCATCGCCGCCTCCTATGCCGGCAACCAGGGCTTCTCGGTGATCGACCGCACCAACAATGCCGTCCATCGCTACGATGAGATCTACCGCAATGAGGAGTATGCGCGCGCGGTGGCGCTGGTCGACATCCCCTGCAATATGGTCGAGCTGCGCGTGCGGGTCTATGAGCTGGCCGTGGCCGACGACCTGAAGCTGGGGCTGGATTACCTGGCGTGGGCCAATGGGCCCGGGCGCCAGTTGTTCATATTCGCCGAGGAGGGCGCCCGCGCCCGCCAGCGCGCCCGCGGGGCCACCAGCATCTTCGATCCCTTCGCCGATGCCCGCGCCACCGTGCCCACCAGCGAGCTGGTCACCGTCGTCGATACCGAGCTGCGGGCGGGCTACCGCGCTGCCAACTTCCTGCTGACCTCCAACTTCGTCGACTTTCTTGAGACTCGCCGCCAGGCGCGCGTCATCAATGAGCAGACGCTCCTCCTCTGCAGCGCCAACACCGGTGAGGTCGGCACCCAGGACCAGGTGCTCGCCCAGGTGGTCACCCCGCAGCAGGTCAACGACACCGAGGTCGGGCCGTTCTTCCTGCAGCGCGAAAACCGCCCCGCCAACCCCGCCGACGGCACCGGCGCCGCAGGTCGCATCTTCATCGATGTCGATGGCGACGGCCTCTTCAACCCCGCCGTCGATACGGTGCTGGCCGCCAATGACTGGCCGCGGCGCCCGACGCTGGCCGACAGCGAGCGCCGGCTCGACTACCGCAATGCCGGCACGGTCGGGCTTAACATGCGCCTGACACCCTTCGTCGGAATTGAATCAATGGAGCTGGCGGTGGACCTGGAGCTGGGTGAGCTGAACGGTGTCGCGCCCAACGGCACCCCGATCATCAACACCCGGACCGTCGCCACCACCGTGCGGCTGCTCGACGGACAGCCCTACGTCATCGCCGGACTGCGCCGGCGCAACCACGCCGACTCCACCGCCCGCATGCCGGGCCTGGGGGCGCTGCCGGGGCTGGGCTGGGTTTTCGGTGGCGAGCAGCGCCTCGGCCGCCGGCAGGATATCGTGGTGACCATCGAGCCGCGCTTCATCCTGGCCAGCCAGCACACGCAGGCGCTGGCCCCGCGCGTGGAGCAGCTCGGGCTGATCGTGGATGGCCGGCTCCCCCAGGGCGCCGCCCCGCTCCAACTGGGCTACGACCAGTGGCTGCTTGACATGTGATAGTGACCCATCAAAAACAACGGCGCCGGGAGGAAGTTCCCCCGGCGCCGTTGCCTTTTACCTTCGCTTTTCCGATCAATCCAGAAAGAACCGCTGCTCGAACATCACCTCGGGCAGGCCGCCGGGGCAGATGCGCGTCGCCGCGCGCAGGTCATGGCCCAGCGTCTGGTCGAACGGCACCGCCACGGCCAGCCCGATACCGGCGGCGCGGATGCCGGTCACGCCCGACTCGCTGTCCTCCAGCCCCAGCACGCGGTCGAAGCGCTCGGGCGGGATGCCGAGCCGGTGGAGCGCCAGGCTGTAGAGGTCGCGGTGGGGCTTGAGCCGGATCTCGCTGGAATCGTTGGCGGTCACGACGGCGTCATAAAAGTGCAGCGGATCGGCGAACGCGGCCAGCAGCCGCTCAATGGCCGACGTCGCCAGCGGCCATTCCGCGACCTCCTCGCGGAGGATCCGGAACAGCTCGGCCAGCACGATCTCGGCCTCGAAGCGCAGCGAACTGGTGACGATCGCCACCGGCACCGGCCGTGCCTGCCCGCGGGCAGCCATCGCAGCCAGCGCCTCTCGCGCCCCCGCCGGCGGGGCCGGCCGCCCCTTGGCCGCCAGCAGCGGCGCGGCCAGCGCGTCACCGAGCGCGGCCGCCTCGGCGGGGTCCAGCAGGCCCTTGAGCGTCGCCAGGAAAAGCGCCACCCCCGGCATCGGCTCGATCATGCGCCGGCCCGGACCCAGCAGCCGCTCGGCCAGCGTCGGCCCTTGGCCCGCTCCCAGCGCCTCCAGGATCCGATGGTAGCGCGTGTAGTAGATTTCGATGCCGCCGCGCACCAAGTCGTCGCGCCCGCCCGGCTCGAACCCTGCAAGCGCCTCGCCCGCCAACTCGCGCGCGCTCGCCGCCAGCCGGGCCTCGTCGGCCTGCGGTTCGGCCAGCAGCGCGCGCGCGCGGCGATCGGCCAGCAGCGGCGCCAGTCCCAGCCGGCGGGCGCTGTTGGCGGCCTCCTCGCGTCGCGCCTGGTCACGCCCGCGCGCCAGCGTCCAGAGGACCGCCTCGGTCAGGCTCTCTAGGTAGGCGCGCCGCTCCAGTCCGCCGCCATAGGTCTGGATCAGGTATTCGACATGCTTGGTGGTGGAGTTGCCGATGACGTGGGGATGGTCGGCCTCGCCCAGCCCCGCCCACTGGGCGCGTTCGGGGCGGCCCGTCATCAGCCGGATCATCGTCTCGAGCGAGTGCACGCAGAGCGGCTCGGTGGTGGTGGTGGTGCCGTCCATGTCGCAGACGACGGCGGCCAGCTCGGGCAGCGGCGTCGGCGTGGGCGGCGCCAGCGGGTAAAGCTCATAGGGGGGGTGGACGTAGCCCGGATTGCGCACGACGGCGAACTCTCCCCCCAGCCGCGCCACCAGCTCGGCGGCTTCCTTGGGCGAACACAGCTTGGGCAGATTCATCATGGTCCTCATCGGCGGGTTGGGCGGCGGGGCCGGAGCGGCCGTGCGCATCCCGATCTTTTGAAAAACCCGCCGAAATCGCAAGCGGTTTTCGGGGGCGTCGGCCGCCGGGTGCGTAAAACCTTGAAAAAAATGTGGATTTGGGGTTCACTCATGGGGCTTTGGCCACTCATGGCGACGGACCTCAATCAGGAGCGACCCGATGGAGCGCAAGCCAATTTTCAAGGTGACCGATTATATTGAACGCGACCTGGAGTGGGAGGCCGAGCAGTGCCGTGAGCTTGGCATCGACTTTCAGTGCTACCAGTTGCGCAATGCCGCCCCGGCAGAGCTGATCGAAGCCTGCGGCGACGCCGACATTATTCTGGTCAACATGGCCAACTTCACTCCCGAGGTGGCCGCCGGCCTGACCAACACCAAGGTCCTCCTGCGCCATGGCATCGGCTACGACAAGGTCGACGTGCCGGCGATGACCGAGAATGGCATCATCTTCGCCAACCAGGCCACCGCCTCCGCCATCGACGTCGCCGAACAGGCGATCCAGCTCATGCTGGCCAGCTACAAGAAGCTTAAGATTCAGATGCAGATCGCCCAGGAGAACCGCGGCGGCGAGCGCTGGAATTACGGCCCGCGCCTCTACCCCGGCTACCGGATCGACGGCAAGACCATCGGCATCGTCGGCTGCGGCAGCATCGGTTCGATCGTGCTGCGCAAGCTGCGCAGCTTCGGCGCGGTCATCCGCGTCTGCGACCCCTACCTGAGCGCCGACCGGCTGGCCGAGTTGGGCGTGAGCCACACCCCGCTCGACGAGCTGCTGGCCAAGGCCGACATCGTTTCAATCCACACCCCGCTCAACGATGAGACACGCCACCTGTTCAACATGGACAAGTTCCAGTTGATGAAGCCCACGGCGGTGCTGGTCAATACCGCCCGCGGCCCGATCGTCAACTGCGCCGACCTGGCCGAGGCCCTCAACCGGGGGTTGCTTGCCGGTGCGGCGCTGGACGTGCTTGAGATCGAACCCCCGCGTGCCGACGAGCCGCTGATGGACATGGACAATGTGATCACGACCCCCCACGCCGCTTGGTACAGCGAGGAGGGCGGCTGGGAAATCCGCCACATGATCATGGATGACGTCCGCGCCTTCCTCGAGGGCCGGCCGCCCCAGTTCGTGGTCAACAAGGAAGTCTACTCCCGCCCGAACCTGCGCATGAAGCAGGCGGCCAAGGCCTGAGCCTTTACGCGATCGGCCGGGGGGGATTGCGGGTGCCCAGAAAAAGGGTTGCATCGTCCCCGGCCGGGCCCAATAATGGGCCACTGTTGAGATCGCTGGACTTGTATAAGTGCCGGCCTGCCGCCTGCCATGTTGATCCAGAGAGTTCGTGCCTTCGATGAAACATGTGGTTGTCCAAAGCGATCTGCAAGAGGCTGACATTCGCCCGCCCGAACTGCTCAGCCGTTTCCGCGAGCTCTCCATTGAGGATTCGGCCCGCTTCTTTGCGGAGTCGGCCGACCGGGTCGCGGTCGCCTGCCCGGCCTGCGGCATCGACGCCGCCGAGACCGCCTTCTCGCGGCAGACTTTCGATTACCGCCAGTGCTCAGCCTGCGAGAGCTTGTTCGTCTCGCCGCGTCCCTCCCCCGATCGGCTGGCGGACTATTATGCCGGCTCACGCGCGGTCAGCTATCGTGCCGAGCACCTGATGCGCGCCACCAGCGAGGCGCGCCGCTCACTGCTGCGCGCAAACGCCAACTGGATGGGCCGGCTGCTCGATGAGAACGGCGGCAGCCGCTCGCGCGCCTACGGCGACATCGGCACCAATTTCCCGGTCCTGTTCGAGGAGGTCGCGGCGCTGGGGCTGTTTGATCGCTGCTTCGCAATCGACCCGCTGCCGGAGCTGGCCGCGGCCTGCAGTGCCGCCGGGGCGACCGTTGTTTCGCAGCCGGTCGAGCCGCTCGCCGCCCTCACCCTGTTTGAGCAGCTCGAGCACCAGTTCTCGCCGCTGGCCACCCTGCGCGCCGGCCACGCCCTGCTGGCGCCGGGCGGCATGATCTTCATCACCACCCGCACGATCATGGGCTTCGACCTGCTGACGCTGTGGGACAAGACCCCCTACATCTTTGTGCCCGAGCATCTCAACCTGCTCTCGCTGGCGGGGTTGAGCCTGTTGTTCGAGGCCGCCGGCTTCGAGATCATCGAGCTCTCGACCCCCGGCCAGCTCGATGTGGAGCTGACGCGGATGGCGGCCGCCGCCGATCCCTCGATTGAGCTGCCCCGCTTCCTGGCTAAGCTTCTGGCTCGTCGCCCCGAGGCGCACGAGGAATTTCAGGCCTTCCTGCAGAAGCATCGGCTCAGCTCACACGTGCGCATCGCAGCGAGGCGGAAATGACCGGGGGAAGCGACATGCATCGGCTCAACGAGATGTTCACGCAGTCGGCCGGCCCGGCCCAATATGCGCGCGCCTACGCCGACCGGCTGGCCCAGTTGCTCGCCGCCGTCGATCCGGAGTCGGTTGGGGCGGTGATCGAGGAACTGGAGTCGGCGATCGACCGCGGCGCCACGATCTACCTGATTGCCAACGGCGGCAGCGCGGCGGTGGCGGCCCATTTCGTCGGCGACGCCGTGGCTGGCGCCCGCGTCGACGGCGCCACCCCCATCCGCGCCTTCTCACTGAGTGATAACATTGAGTCGCTCACCGCCCTCGCCAACGACCGGGGCTTCGAGCATGTTTTCTCCGAGCAGCTCAAGATGCTGATGCGCCCGGGCGACCTCGTGCTGGCGATGTCGGTCAGTGGCAACAGTCCCAACCTGGTGCAGGCGATCGAATGGGCCAACGCCCATGGCGGCCGCACCGTCGCCTGGACCGGCTTCGATGGCGGCCGTCTGGCCGGACTGGCCCACCGGGTGGTCCACATGCCCACCACCCCCGACGAATACGGGCCCGTCGAGGATATCTTTTCGATCCTGGAACACATCGTCATGACCTACATCGCGATGAAGCGCGGCCGACGGCTGCATCACTGACGGGAGACGGGGAGTTGGTCGAGGAAGTCATAGCCCGTCCCCCCTTGCGTGTCGGCCTGATCGGGCTCGGCAAGATGGGCCAGATTCGGGCCGCCGAGATTGCGCGCCGGGATGATGCGATTCTGGTCTGTGGCGCAGACCCCTGCGTGGATGCCTTCAAGCAGTTTCCCCACATCGACTGCCATACCGACTACCGCCGCGTGATCGAGGCCGACGTCGATGTAATCTTTGTCTGTACGCCCAATGCCGTCACGGCCGATGCCGTCGTGCGCTCACTCGATGCCGGTCGCCACGTCTTCAGCGAGAAGCCCCCCGGCCGCACCATCGCCGAGGTCGAGGCGATGATCGCCGCCGAACGGCGCAATCCGGGCCTCAAGCTCAAGTTCGGCTTCAACCACCGCTATCATGCGGGGATCATGGAGGCCAAGCGCATCATGGACAGCGGCCGGCTCGGTCGGCTGCTCTGGATGCGCGGCATCTATGGCAAGGCGGGCTCGCCCGACTTCGAGCGCACCTGGCGCAGCGACCGCGAACAGGCCGGCGGCGGCATCCTGCTTGACCAGGGAATCCACATGCTCGATCTCTTCCGCCACTTCTGCGGCGACTTCGTAGAGATCAAGTCGATGGTGGCCACCGCCCACTGGCAGATCCCGGTCGAGGACAACGCCTTCGCCCTGCTGCGTGATGCCCAGGGGCGGATCGCGATGATCCACTCGAGCTCGACCCACTGGAAGCACCGCTTTAACCTCGAAATCTTCTGCTCGGACGGCTACCTGATCGTCAACGGCATCCTCTCCTCGACGCGCAGCTATGGCGATGAGACGATCCTGGTCGCGCGCAAGCAGTTTGATGAGGGTTTCGCCACCGGCAAGCCGCGCGAGGAGGTGATCTACTTCGACACCGACCCCTCCTGGCAGCTCGAGGTCCGCGAATTCTTCGACTGCATCGCCCAGGACGCACCGATCCGCACCGGCACCAGTGACGACGCGCTCAAGGTGATGAGCCTGGTCCATGAAATTTATCGCGGCGACCCCGGCTGCACGCCCGCGCCGCCCGCACCGACGCCCACCCCCGCGCTGCTGCCGCTGGCGCGCTCCTGAGGGGGTAGGTCGGGTCTACGACCCGACATGGCCTCGATTCCCGGCTCAAAAAATCGCCCCACCCTCCCGGGTGCAAGCTGGGCGGCTGCGGCCGCCGATTTGACTTTCCCCCGCCGGAATGATTTAGTAGTGGCCGCCTCCGGTCCGCCGCCGGGCTGTCATCACATCACCCTCGGAAGTCCCCGCATGACCCTTCGCGTTGCCCTTGGTCCCTCCTCGTTCGCCGAAAAAGATCCCGAGCCGCGGCTGGTGCTCGAGCGCGCCGGCGTCGAACTCGTCATCAATCCCCACAAGCGCCGGCTCAACGAGGCCGAGATCATCGAGCTGCTCGCCAGCGGCGTCGACGGCCTCATCGCCGGGCTCGAGCCGCTCAACCGGCGAGTGCTGGCCTCGGCGGCTCCGCGGCTGCGCGCCGTCGCGCGCGTCGGCATCGGCGTGACCAATGTCGATTTCGAGGCCGCCCGCGAGCTGGGCATCAAGGTCTCCAGCACCCCCGAGCCTCCGGCCCAGGCCGTGGCCGAGCTGACCATCACGGCCCTCTTGGCGCTCGTGCGCAACCTCGTGCCGATGAACCAGGGCCTGCACGCGGGCGGCTGGTCCAAGTCGATCGGCACGGGCCTCATCGGCCTCAACGTGCTGCTGATCGGTTACGGCCGCATCGGGCGGCGCGTGGGGGCCATGCTGCGCCCCTTTGGCGCGCGGCTGATGGTCTGCGACCCATTCATCGACCCCGCGACCCTGACCGAGGATGAGCTGCTGGTCGGACTCAACGAGGGCCTGGCCGCTGCCGATGCGGTCTCGCTGCATGCCGCCGGCACCAGCTGCCTGCTGGGCCGCGCCGAGCTGGCCCGCATGCGGCCGGGCGCCTGGCTGCTCAACAGCGCGCGCGGCGAGCTTGTTGATGAGACCGCCCTGGTCGAGGCGCTTCAGTCGGGCCATCTCGCCGGCGCTTGGTTTGACGCCTTCTGGCAGGAGCCCTACACCGGCCCGCTGCTTGGCCTGGAGCAGGTCCTGCTCACGCCCCACGCCGCCACCTATACCAAGCAGTGCCGCCGCGCGATGGAAACCGAAGCCGCCATCAACCTCCTGCGCGACCTGAACGCGAACGCATAGCCGGGCGGCTCAGGCGAAGAGGAATCCCGAGACGCGGCCCTCGCGGGCGATCATGCGATCCAGGATCTCGATGCTGAGGAACAGCCGCCGCGGGTGGTGCAGCAGGCAGGTCCGCCGCCACTTGGGGTCGGCCACGCCCGCCTGCCACGTCTGGTCGAACAGCTCGATGTATTCGGATCGCTGGGTGTGCTCGATCGCCATCAGCAGATAGATGAGCAGATCGTCCGTGTGGCCGCCGACCCCGGTGCGGGTGCGGGCCAGCACCGACTG
The DNA here is from genome assembly GCA_041687335.1 of Sumerlaeia bacterium. GTDB lineage: Bacteria > Sumerlaeota > Sumerlaeia > MVZB01 > MVZB01 > JAJFUE01. The sequence goes on from JAWLCE010000032.1 coordinate 24,820, forward strand.
GGCAAAGGACCGCCCCATCTCCAGCCCCTCGACGAACATCAGCCGGTCCCCGCGCCGCAGGCCCTCGTCCATCGCCATCCAGGCCGACTGAACCGCATGCCAGTTGCTGACGCGGCCGGTCTCGCGCTCGTCCTCGGCGGGGGTGCCGTCGAAGGGCAGGTTCTCCCAGCCCACTCGCTTCATCGGGTCGTAGTGAAAGTGGAGGATTTTCTCGGCGGCGACGGTGGCCGCCGCCTCGACACGCTCGTCGGGCACGATCCGCAGGATCGTGGTCAGCGCGTTGAGGAAGTGCTGCCATGTGCCCAGGCGTTGGATGCCGGGGATCTTGCTGCCGTGCTCATGATAATCGTGCTGATACGTCGGCGAGGCGGCGCGCTCGAAGACGGTCAGCGCGGTGCGCAGCGACTGGTCGCGCGCCTGCTCGTCACCACTGGCCTTGTAGTATTCAGCCAGACCCATCGCGATGTAGATGTCGCCGTAGATGTTCGCCTTCTCATGGATGACCTCGCCCTCGCGCGTGGTTTCCTCGACGAAGGTGTCGTCGGGCCGGAGTAGGTGGCGGAAGAGAAACTCCTTGCCCTTGCGCGCGGCCTCGAGGTGCTTCGGATCGCGCCCGAAGTGGTTGTAGAGGTGGGAGAACATCCAGAGGCCGCGGCCCTGATAGTAGGTGCTCTTGTTGGTGTGGGGCTCCCCGGGCTCATGCACCCCAAAGCCGTCGCCGGGGTCGTACTGGTGCATGAAGCCGCCGTTTTGCCAATCGACGCGCTCGCTCTGCCAGACCGGCAGGTAGCGCTCGCGCAATTCGGCGTGGTGGAAGTCGCGCAATTCCTCGAGCGAAAGCGAGGCCAGGCCGTCCAGGCGGTCGGTCTTGCGGGTCGAGACGCCCCAGTCGGTTGCAGGGGCGGTCGCGATGGATGGCGCGGCGGCGCCGAGGCGGGCGGGCAGCAGCGCGCCGGCGGCGGTGGCCAGCATGAAGGTTCGGCGGTTCATCATGATGCATCTCCTTGTTGATGCCATGCTGGGCCATCAGCCCGGTGCAATCAAGGTTTAAGACCATTGCCATTTTCATGTCGGCGGGCCCGGCGCTTGATCGGCTTGCCGGGCTTGTGGCGCCAGCGCCGGTGGATCCAGACCCATTGCTCGGGCGTCTCACGGATGCGGGCCTCGATGAAGGCGGTGGCCTTGGTCAGGATGCGCAGCGCGTCGGCCTCGGCCTCAAGCTCGGGGTTGGGGCGGATCGGCTTGCCGATGAAGGTCTCGTGCAGCTCGGGGTTGTCGGCGCGCCGGCGGATGGCGCAGGGCAGCACCGGGGCGCCCGAGTGGTGCGCCAGCAGGCCCGGCCCCAGCGGCGTCAGCGCCGGGCGGCCGAAAAACTTGATGAACACCCCGCGTGAGCGGTTGGAATCCTGGTCAATCAACAGGGCGAGCGGCTCGCCGCGGCGCAGCAGCCGAAGCAGGGGCAGGGCGCCCTCGTCGGTCATGTGCATGCGGTCGCCGCCGCGCTCGCGCTGGCGCACCAGCCAGCGGTTGATCCAGGGGTTGCGCTGGGGCGCCATGACGGCATTGAACCTCCGGCCCAGCCAGGCGTGGGCGGCGCGGATCAGGATCTCCCAATTGCCGAGGTGGCCGACGACGATGATCAGGCCACGCCCCTCGGCCAGCAGCCGCTCCACGGGGGCGGGGTCGATCGCCACCCGCTCGCGGAATTGCTCGGGCGACCAGCCGGTGGAGTGATGCCATTCGATGACGTTCATGCCGAAGGACTCGAAGACCCCGCGCGCGAGCCGCTGGGCCTCTGCGGGGTCGGTCGCCACCCGGGCCTTGAGCAATTGGCGCTCGGCCACCTGGCGGGGCTTGCGCGCCACGCGGGCCGCCCCCCGGCCCATCGCCCGGCCCAGCGCCAGCGCCCAGCGCAACGGCAGCAGCACCACCACCCGGCGCATCACTTCGGCCACCATCAGCATCAGGACATGGCGCAGCAACCTGGTTGAGGCGAGGAGCAGATGGCGCAGCTTGCGTTTGGGAACAGCCATGGTCAGGGCAGGAGCATCCGATATTGCAGCGGCGAGTCCAGGCCGGGCAGCAGGTCGCCGACGCTCGACTGCAGGATACTGCGCAGCCCGCGCTGGCGGCGCAACTCGATCACTTGGGGGCGCTCGACCATCCCCACCACCTCGGCCAATTGATCAATCGTCTGCTCCAGCGTGCCGAGCTGATCGATCAGCCCCAGCTCGAGCGCCTGGGCGCCGGTATACACTCGGCCATCGGCGGCCTCCGTGAGCAGCGCGGCGGCGCCGGGCTCGGCAGGGATGTTGAACCCGTAGTCCTGCCAACGCTGGGGAGCCAGCTTGGCGGCGGCTTGCGCAAGGGCTTCGTCGCGCGGGCGCTGGCGCAGGATATCGTCGATGAACTGGCGGTGGGTGTCCTGGATCAACGACTGGAACATGGCCGTCTCCGCCTCGTCGAGTGGGCGCATGATCGAACCTGCATCCTTGAACCGGCCGCTCTTGATGGACTCGACATCGATCCCCAGCCGCTGCGAGATCTCGCTCAGCTCGGGCTTGCTCAGGATGACGCCGATGGAGCCGGTCAGGGTGCCGGCATTGGCAAAGATGCGGTCGCTGGCGGCGGCGACGTAATAGCCCCCCGAGGCGGCCAGATCGCCCATCGAGGCATAGATCGGCTTGCGGTAGCGGGCGCGGTAATTTTCGATGGCCTGATAGATTTCCTGGGAGGCCCCGACCGTGCCGCCGGGCGAATCGATCCGCACGACCACGCCGAGTACGCGGGGGTTTTCACCCAGCTCGCGCAGGGCGCTGACCCAGAATTCCTTGTCCTCGCCCTGGCTGATCATCCCTTCGATGCGCACTAGGCCGATGCGGTCGCCCGTCATCCCCAGCGCCAGGCCGCCAACCAGCGACATGACGAAGAAGAGGACCACCACCAGCGCAATCAGCATCAGCAGCCCCCTCAGCAGCGAGCGGCCGCGCCGGCGTGGCGGGCGCGGGGGCGGCTGATAGGGCGGCGGAGCCATGCCCGCCGCCGGAGGAACCGCCGACGGGCGCGGGTCACGCTCGGGCTGGACGGGTTCGCGATCGGGAGACATCTCATTCATGATTGGCCGCTTCCGCTGGAGATTCTTCAACCCTCAAACATCGGCCCGCATTATAACCACCGGCGCGGGAAGCGACCAAGGGCAAAGCTGACATGCAGGGCGCCCCGCCGCTCCTTAAAGATTTTCTGCTGTTCACGAAACTCCGAAATGAGGAGCACGAATCGACACGAAAATCGAACAGCAGCCTGAAGTGGAGCATGCAAGACTCGGCGCGATTTGTCACCATCAAAGCATCAAGTGCTGCCAGGGGCTCGATCCTTCACCTTTTTTTTCGCAAAGATGCAGAGGAAATGGCAAAGGTCGCAAAAGGCAGGAATTGAATCATGATCTCCAGGCCCATCATGATGCTCATGATGTCACCCACCCGAAACGTCTCCGCAACGACTTTGCGTTCTTTTAAATGCTCTCTGCGACCTTTGCGACATAAATGTAGATTCAAGGGCCAAGGCCGAGTTCATCTCGTTTGATCTGAAGAATCAAGGGGCGGCCGTTCCGCCATCATGCACTGTTCCCCAAAGAGCTCCCTGATGATATCTTGTTACAAGTTCGATCTCGCCGTGCAATTAACGACCATCGGGAGGCCATCCATGTTTGTCGTCTGCGTCAAGGTCTGGGTCAAGCCGGATCACCTGAAGGAATTCATCCAGGCCACGCTGGCCAACGCGCGCGGGGCGCGCACCGAGCCGGGCAACCTGCGCTTCGACGTGCTCCAGTGCCAGGGCACGGAGAGCGAGTTCATGTTCTATGAGGTCTATCAAAACGAGGAGGCCCTGCGCGCCCATCAGCAGACAGAGCACTACCTGACCTGGCGGGCGGCGGTGGAGCCGTGGATGGCACAGCCGCGCCAAGGCTCGCGCTACATGTCGCTGTTTCCGGATGATCAGGACTGGGAGTGATCCACGCGGCGGTTCAGCGGCCCGATCCATCGACCAGGGCCAGCTCGGCAGGGGCCGGCTCGGCCGTGGGTTGAGGGGTGCCGTTGCGGATTGCCGCCGGCTCCAGCGTGTTGCGCGTGGCGGGCAGGCGGCCGTGGCGCAGCCAGTAGAGGGCCAGCCGCAGGTCGCTCAGGATCAGCAGCAGGCAGGGGATCAGCACCAGCGTCCAAAACGTGGAGGCCAGCACGCCGAAGGCGATCGAGATCGCCATCGGAATCAGGAACATGGCCTGCATGCTGGTCTCGAACAGCAGCGGCGCAAGGCCGAAAAAGGTGGTCAGCGTGGTCAGGATGATGGCGCGGAAGCGGCGCGCCCCGGCTTCGACCAGTGCCGTCTTGAGCGGCATGCCCTCCATGACGCGGTGGTTGACGGCTTCGATCAGCACGATCGCGTCGTTGACCACGATGCCCGTCAGCGCCACCAGCCCGAACATGCTCAGCATGGTGATGTCGAAGCCCATCACCATGTGGCCCACCACCGCGCCGACCAGCCCGAAGGGGATGGTCACCATGATGACCAGCGGCTGGATGTAGGAGCGGAACATCGTCGCCAGGATGAGGAAGATGCCGAGCAGCCCCAGCGGGAAGCCGATCTTGAGGCTGTTGAGCGATTCGGCGGTGTCGGCGCTCTGGCCCTCGACTTCGATCTTGAGGCCGGGGTGGCGGCGCACCAGGTCGGGAAAGACCTGGGACTTGAGGTCGGCCATGACCTCGGCGGAGTTGGCGCGGGTGTCGTCGACGTCGGCGGTGACGCGCAGGCGGCGTTGGCCATTGGCGCGGCGGATGGTGGCGTAGCCTTGCTCAAGGCTGACGTCGGCGACGGTGGCCAGCGGCACCTCGGCTCCGCCGGGGGTGCGAATCCGAATCGCCTCCAGGTCGGCGGGCGACCGGCGCTGGTCGCGCGGATAGCGCACCCAGACCCGGACCTCATCGCGGCCGCGCTGGATGCGCAGGGCCTCGTCGCCATAAAAGCCCTGGCGCAGCTGGCGGCCGAGCGCGCCGGCGGTCAGCCCCAGGTTGTGTGCCTCGGGCTTGAGCCGGGCCCGCAGTTCGCGCTTGCCGGCACGAAAATCGTCCTCGATCTGAAAGACGCCGTCGTAGCCTTGGAGCTTGCGCTTGATCTCGTCGGCGGCGGCGCGCAGCTGGTCCATGTCGTCACTGAGCAGCCAGGCCTCGATCGGAGCGCCGCCGGGTCCGGCCTCGGCGCCGCGAAAGTTGAGGCTGACGGCGCCCGGAATCGGCCCGATCGCTTTTTCCCAGTCGGCGATGAGCTTTCGGAAATGGACGCCGCGGCGCTCGGTGGGCAGCAATTCAAGAATGATCTGGCCGCGGCTGACCGATTCCTGCGTGGCATAGCCGACGCTGGTGTAGAGCGATTGGATCGGCGGCTCGCCGCTCAGGGTCTTGAGGCTCCCGGTCACCTCGTGCAGGCGGGCCTCCATCCGTTCCACCGCCACGCGTGTGGTCTCGGGGGGAGTGCCGGCGGGAAACTCGACCGTGGCGAAGACGTAGTCGGTGTCCACCTCCGGGAAGAGCTGGAACTTGACGAAGCCGCCCTGCCAGAGGCCGACGGTGGCCAACAGGATCGCCAGCGAGATCGACAGCGTCACGTATCGCCACTCCAGGTCGAACCGCATGAAGGGCCGATACACCCGGTCGACGAACCACTCAAGGCTTCCCGTCAGCGCCCGGCGCAGCCGAACCGCCCGCCGCCGCAGCGGGCCGCCGGCATGCGGGTCGGGGTTGGGGTCGGGCAGGTCGCGCAGATGCGCCGGCAACATCAGCAGGCCCTCGGCCAGCGAGATCGCGAGCGCGCAGATGACCGCGAAGGGCAGCACCCGGATGAACTTGCCCATGATGCCGCTGACGAACAGCAGCGGCGCGAAGGCCACGATGGTGGTCGTGACGGCGGCGAAGACCGGCCAGCCGACCTCGCTGGTTCCGGCAATCGCCGCTTCCACGGGCCCTAGCCCCCGCCGGCGCGCCACATAGATCGCCTCGCCCACCACGATCGCATCGTCGACGATGATGCCCAGAATCATGATCAGCGCGAACAGGCTGAGCATGTTGATGGTCTGGCCGGTGGCGCCCATCAGCGCCAGCGCGCCGGCCAGCGAGATCGGAATCCCAAGCGAAACCCAGAAGGCCAGCCGCAGGTCAAGGAACAGCCAGAGCAGCAGGAAGACCAGCAGCAGCCCGACCCGCCCGTTGCGCAGCAGCAGGTCGAGCCGCTCGGTAATGAAACGCGAGGAGTCGGCCCAGGCGTGCAGCCCGACTCCCGGGGGCAACTCGGCCTGCTTGCGTTCGATGTAGGCCCGCGCGGCCGCCGCGATCGCCAGCGCATCCTCATCGCTGGTGCGGTAAATGTTGACCAGCATCGCGGGACGGCCCTTGAAACGATTGAGCGTCTCGCTCTCGGTGAAATCGTCGCGGATGGTGGCGACGTCGCCCAGCCGGGTGGAGCTGCCGCCGGCGCCGGCGCGCAGGATGATTTCGGCATACTCGGCGCCGGTGTAGCGCCGCCCCATCAGCCGAATCTTGATTTCCTCGTCCTCGTCGCGGACCTCGCCGGCGGGGAAGTTCAAGCTCGCCTGCCGCACCGCCTGGCTGACCTGGTCGAAGGTCAAGCCCTGTTGGCGCAACCGCTCCTCGCTGACCTCAATTGAAATCTCGTAGTCGCGCGCGCCGCTGAGGGTGACCTGCGAGATCTCGGGCAGGGCCGCCAGCTCCTCGCGCACCTGCTCGCCGATCTCCTTGAGTTGGCGCTCGGGCAGGTCGCCATAGACGGCCAGCAGCAGCACCTGGTTGCGCAGCAGCGTCTCGGTGATGATCGGTCGCTCGGCATCGACCGGGAAGGTCATGATCGCGCCGACACGATTGGTCACCTCGTCCTTGACCTTGCGCATGTCGGCGCGCTCGTGGACGTCGATGACGGCCTGGGCGTAATTTTCACTCGAGATCGTGGTCAGCCGCCGGATGCCTTCGACCCCCTCCAGAGCGTCCTCCAGCTTGAGGGCGATTCCCTCCTCGGCCTCCTCGGGGCCGGCCCCGGGGTAGGGCACGCGCACCACGATCTGGTCGATGGCGAACTGGGGCATCGTCTCGCGCAGCATCATCAGCGCCGAGATCGCCCCGCTGATCAGAATCATGGCCAGCAGGATGTTGACGAAAACCGGGTTGCGGACGAAAAGGGCGACGAGCGACTTCATCGGGCGGGGCCATCCGCGGGGGCAAGCTCGACATCCACCCGCATGCCCTCGATGATGCTGCCGGGGCGACTGAGCAGCACGACCTGGCCCGGCTCCAGCCCCGCCTCCACCAGTGCCTCCTCGGCCTGCAGGCGCGCCACACGGACGCTGCGCGTGATCAGGCGGCCATCTTCAACGGTCAGGACGGTATCGTCGTGGCCGACCGCCCCGCGCGGCAGCCGATAGATCGAAGAAAGCATCCGGCCGGGGATGCGGACCTCGACGAACATGCCCTCCACCAGCGGGAAGGAACCCGCCTCGGCGGCGGGGCCGTCGACTGTAATGACCAGCTCCAGGGTGCGGTCAATCGGATTGTAGCGCTCGACGCGGTCGATGCGGCCGCGCCATACCCGCTCGGGCTGCTCGGTCCAGCGCAGCTCCACCTCGCGTTCGGGCAGGCCGGCAAACCAGTGGGGGTCCGCCGACTCGGCAGGCAGGCCCAGCCAACTGGCGACCTCGGGGCCGGGCAGCGAAACCGGAACCTCGAGGCGGCTGTCGTCGGCAAGCGTGAGCAGTGGCGTGGCGGGAGTGACGACCTGGCCCTGTTCGACGCGCTTTTCAACCACGCGGCCGGTCAGCGGGGCGACGACGTTGACCCGCTCCAGGTCCAGCCCGGCGCGCTCGTGCTGGGCGCCCGCGGCGTCGAGCTGGGCCTCGGCCTGACGGATCTGCGAGGGGTAGAGCGCCAGCGCGCTCTGGATCATCACGACCTGTTCCTGCTGGCGCTGGAGGGCGGATTCGGCTTGGTCGCGTTGGGCGGGGGCGACGATCTGCTCCTCGGCCAGTTGGCGAATGCGGTCGAATTCGGCCCGCGCCAGCTCAAGCCCGCGCGTGACCACCTTGAGCCGCTCGCCGTCGTTGGCCTGCTGCTGGCGCAGTTGCTCGAGGCGGGCCTGGAGGGAAGCCAGCTCGCCGGCGCTGCGATCGTGCGACGCCTGAAAATCGCTCGGATCGATCCGCAGCAGCGTCTCGCCGGCGCGCACGACACGGCCGACCTCGACGCCGGCGGGCAGCTCGAGCACGCGGCCCCCGACCTGGGCCGAGATCTGCACGCGTCGCCAGGGGCGCGCCGTGCCGTAACCGGAGAGCGAAACCTGGACATCGGCCGGCTCCACCACCAGCCCGCGCGCGGCGTAGACTGGTTCGGCGGCGGCAACCTTCTCGGGCGGCTGGCGCAGGCTGCCCAGCCCAAAGAGCGCGCCCACACCCAGCCCCAGAAACAGGACTACCAGCACGACGCGGACGAGGACATGGGAGAGGACCTTCATCGGGCGAGGGCTTTCCATGGATTTGAGGTCGCAATGGGGCGCCGGCAGAAGGGGCGTTGGCAGCGGCGGTTGTTGGGCATCGGCAGGGCCTGTTCAGCCGCCATCCTATCCCCCGCCGTCGCCGCCGGTCAAGCCCCACCGCGTCGACCTAAACCAGAAACTAGAAACCAGAAACTAGAAACATGAAATGATGTCCCGAGCTTAACCCCAGCAGAAAGAGCGGTTGACGAAGATCAGGGAATCCCCTAGCATGAAATCATCCAAAGCCTGAGGCTGCCGCTGTCGCCGCCTCGCCGGCTGTCCCAAGGAAGGGGCCCTCCGATGACCCGAGCGCTTGTCCTGGAACTTCTCCCTCGCATCATCCTGATGATCGGCCTGCTGATCGCTTGCGCGATGGTGCTGCGCCTGGGCGTTTGATCCGTCCTCCTGCCCCCACCCCCGGTCCTCTGCCGCGTCCCGCTTCGCCCCCACTATCTTTGGCATGGCGACCGTCGGGCGTGCTATATTACTACACGATTTTTTTGAGCTGACCCGCGGCGCGGGGCGTCATATCCTTATTTCCGATCCCCAACGAGGTCAAGCGCACCGTATGCCCCCGGCCGCCAGTCCCATCGACTTTGCCCAGACGCTCAAGGACCAGGTTCGCATCGACCAGGTGATCGCCGAGTATGTGCCCGGGCTGGCGCGGGCGGGCACGGGGCTCAAGGGGGTCTGCCCGTTCCACAAGGAAAAGACCCCCTCCTTCCACGTCCACCCCGAGCGCGGTTTTTATCACTGCTTCGGCTGCGGCGCGCACGGCGACGTGATCAAGTTCATCCAGGAAGTCGAGAAGGTCGACTTCATGATGGCGCTGGAAATGCTGGCGCGGCGGGCGGGGCTGACGCTCCCCACCTTCAGCGGCGCGGCCCGCGACGAGGGGCGCGACCTGCTGCTGGAGGAGCTGCGGCGCCTGTGCGACTGGGCCGAGGGCTGGTTTGTCGAGCAGTTGGCGGCCCACCCGCGCGGCCGGCAGGCGCGCGATTACCTGCGCCGGCGCGGCCTCAGCGACGAGGAGATTGTCCGCTACCGGCTCGGCTACGCCCCCGACGGCTACGAGGCCCTGCTGGCGGCGGCGGCCCGGCGCGGCTGGAGCGGCGAGCGCGTCGCCGAGGCAGGGCTGGCCAGCCGCCGCGAGCAGGGCGGCTTCATCGACCGCTTCCGCGACCGCGTGATGTTCCCGATCGCCGACCGGATGGGCCAGACCGTCGCCTTCGGCGGGCGGCTGATCGAGGATCGCGAGGGCGCGCCCAAGTATATCAACTCGGCCGAAACCCCGCTCTTCCACAAGAGCGCGCTGCTCTATGGCGTGGCGGCGGCTCGCGAGGCGATCAAGGTTGAGCAGTCGGCGATCCTGCTCGAAGGCTACATGGACTGGATCGCCATGCACCGGCGCGGGCTGGGCCATGCGCTGGCCGGCATGGGGACCGCCTTCACCGAGGAGCAGGCGCGGCTGACGCGGCGGCTGACGGGGCGGGCGACGCTGCTTTACGATGCGGACGAGGCGGGCCAGAAGGCGGCCTTCCGCACCACCGAACTCCTGCTGCGCCAGGGGCTCGAGGTCCGGATCGCCACCCTGCCCGACGGCCACGACCCCGACTCGTTCCTGGAGGCGGAGGGGACTGCCGCCATGCGCGAGCGGCTGGCGGGGGCCGTGGCGGCGATCGACCATTTTGCCGACCAGACCGCGCGCGCCGTCAATCTGGGGCGGCCCGAGGGGCAGGCCGAGGCCGTCGGACGATTGGCGCCGTTGCTTTTGGCGCTGGCGGACCCGACGCTGCGCGAGGGTTACTGCGCCCGCGTGGCGGCGCGGCTGGCGCTCAGCCCGGCCACCATCGAATCGGCGCTGGCGCGCCGGGGCGGACGGCGGCCGTCGGTCTCCCACGAGGATGAGGAGGAAGGGGAGCGGCGGGATGAGCCGCTTGAGCCCGCACGGGCGGAACAATACTTGCTATATATTTTGCTGCGCTTGGAGGACCCGGGGCCGGCGCTGGCGCGAATCGAACCGGACTGGTTCACCGATATTGGCCTGAAGCGCTTGTACGAGGCCATTTACGAGACTTGGCGGGACGTCCGCGAGGGGGCTGCTCCCCCCGCCGATCCCTTTCAGCTCTGCCGCGATGAGTCGCAGCAACAGGTCTTAAGCCATATTTTGTGCATGCCGATGCGACAATTTGGCGGCGAGCTGAGCGCTTACGACCAGAAACTGGAGTCGGCCTTTGATCTCCAAGTGGCCCGTTTGCGGCGGGATTGGGCGCGCCGGCGGGCCCGCGAGCTGCGCCAGGATTTGTTGATGATATTAGATCGACATCCGCTTGGTCAGGGACAGCTGGCCCAGATCGACCAATTGCACAGGAACAGCCTGCGCCATTGGGAGGAGCTGCTGGCGGGGGGCGAAAAAGCAGACTGAGCGGGCGGCTGCCGACTCCGGGAACAAGTGCCGGGCCGCTGCCGGCGACAGGGTCCGCAAAAAAATAGACAAAAAGTCGCGCGACGTGCAATATATCTTGCTCGCCGTGCATCTTATATCATAGAATATTGTGTTTGGCTGGTGCCGGAAGGATGAAGGGGCCGCCAACCGGTTTCCCGATACCGATTTTTCAAAACAAGTAAACCATAGGATGGAACGTATGGCAATGATCAACGAGCCTGCCAACGAGCGATTCAACTTTGAAGATATCATCGAACTGGGCAAGGAAAAGGGTCGGCTGACCTTTGATGAGATCAACAAGCGCCTGCCCGCCGACATCACCACCACCGAGATGGAGGTCCTGTTCGAGGAGCTCGAGCAGCTCGACATCTCGGTGCTCGACGAGGAGCCCGAGGCCGACGAGGTCGAGGAGGTCGCGGCGCGCGAGGATCGCGACGATGGCGCCGAGGAAACCCCGGCCGCGGACACCGAGGAAGCCAAGATTGACGACCCGGTGCGGCTCTACCTGATGGAAATGGGCAAGGTGCCGCTGCTGACGCGCGACGAGGAGGTGGCGCTGGCCAAGCAGATCGAGCATGGCCGCCACATGATCACCAAGGCCATCTCGCGCGCCTCGGTCACCGCCGAGGAGGTCCGGCTGATCCGCCAGAAGGTCGAGCTGGGCCAGGTCAACCTGAACGACCTGCTGCGCACCAACGTCGACGAGAGCAACTCCGAAGAGCGCAACAAGATGGCGCGCGTGGTCATGGACCAGCTCGACCTGATCATCCAGCTCTATGACGCGATCAACGAGGGGCTGGACCTGCTCGATGACGCCGAGGTCTCGGGCGAGGACCCCAAGCCCATCGCCGAGGCGATCGAGGCCAAGCGCCAGACGATCTTCGAGTCGCTGGTCAACCTGAACCTGAACTATTCGATCATCGAGCAGATCGCGGCCAAGATCCGGATGGTCTTCACCCGCATCGACGAGGCCAACCAGGAGATCCAGTCCGTCATCCTCAAGACGACCCTGTCGGAGGAGGAGCTGCGCAAGATCGTCAAGCGCACCAAGCGCAACTCGCCCGAGGCACGCGCGCTGCAGCGCAAGTACGGCTTCACCCTCGATGAGTTCATCAAGATGGACAAGCTGGTGCGCAACGCCCAGAAGACCATCAAGCGCATGGAGAAGGAAGTCGGCAACAGCTACCTGGAGCTCAAGGAAATCATCCGCAACATCGACGTCGGCGAGCGCGAGGCCCACGATGCCAAGATGAAGGTGGTGGAGGCCAACCTGCGCCTGGTGGTCTCGATCGCCAAGAAGTACACCAACCGCGGCCTGCAGTTCCTCGACCTGATCCAGGAGGGCAATATCGGCCTCATGCGGGCGGTCGACAAGTTCGAATACCAGCGCGGCTACAAGTTCTCGACCTATGCGACGTGGTGGATCCGGCAGGCGGTCACGCGGGCGATCGCCGACCAGGCGCGCACGATCCGTATCCCGGTCCACATGATCGAGACGATCAACAAGCTCTCGCGCATCAGCCGCTTCCTGGTGCAGGAGCTCGGCCGTGAGCCCAGCCCCGAGGAAATCGCCTCCAAGATGGACATGCCGGTCGAGAAAATCCGGCGCGTCTTCAAGATCGCCCAGCAGCCGATCAGCCTCGAGACGCCGATCGGCGAGGACGGCGACAGCCACTTCGGCGACTTCATCGAGGATCAGGACGCGACCAGCCCGGTGGCGGCAACGGCCTACCGGCTGATGCAGGAGAAGATCGAGGACGTGCTCTCGACCCTCACCGAACGCGAAGAGAAGGTCTTGCGGCTGCGCTTCGGCATCGGCGGCAACGACTTCCCGCGCACGCTCGAGGAGGTCGGCACGATCTTCAACGTCACGCGCGAGCGCGTGCGCCAGATCGAGACCAAGGCGCTCAACAAGCTGCGCCATCCCAGCCGCCGCAAGAAGCTGATCGAGTTCATGGAGTAGGATTGCCTGCGCGTGATTAACCGGGCAATGACGCCCCGCAAGGACCTGCTGATTCAGCAGGTCCTTGCCTTTGTACACCTGCCGGCAGGTCGCCTCTCCGAGCCGCATGTGTTTTAGCGATAGACCCATTGAACCTTTGGAAGTCCCTGTCCAGGCCAAGGAACCGCTCGATACCTTTCCGTTCTTGACGGCCACATAAGCCCCGGCAGGGGCGATACATCACTAGCCCCGGGCGTGAGCCCGGGGGTTAGGTGTCTATAGATTCTAGAAGCCCCGGCAGGGGCGACACTTTGTTGGAGAACAGCCTGTGTCGCCGCTACCGCGGCTTAGGGGGGAGGGGGCACGCCAACCCCGCGCTCCGCTCACGCACGTGGCTACCTACGCGTTCGTCCAGCTCGGCCCGAGGGGTAGGTCGGCTCTTCGAGCCGACACTGGAAGCCCACGTCGTAGCCCCGACCTGCCACTTCAGGCGCGTTCAGCCAGCTCGGCCCAACGCTCGACGGCCGCCTCGAGGCGGGTGGCAAGCTCGCCCTGCTGGGTGGTCAGCTCGCGCAGGCGCGCGAAATCGGTCGCGGCGGTGGCCATGGCGTCATTCAGCTGGGCCAGCTCGCGCTCCATCCGCGGGATCTCCTCCTCGAGGCGGGCCAGCTCGCGCTGCTCGTTGAATCCCAATCGCTGCGGGCGGTCCTCGCGTCGCGGTCGCTCGGCCGGGGCGGGCGGGGCCTTGGCGGCGGCCCTGGCTCGTTCGGCTTCCTCCTCGGCCGCGCGGGCCTCGCGATAATACGAGTAATTGCCCGGGTAGAGCCGGGTGCGGCCGGCGCCCTCGAGGGCAAGCACGCGGTCGACGGTGCGGTCCAAAAACCAACGATCGTGCGAGATCACCAGCAGGCAGCCATCAAAACCCTCGAGGTATTCCTCGAGCGCCTCGAGCGTCTCGACATCCAGATCGTTGGTCGGCTCGTCGAGGATCAGGAAGTTGTGCTCGCGCAGCAAGGCTCGCACCAGCATCAGTCGGCGACGCTCGCCGCCGGAAAGCTTGCCGATCGGGGCCCATTGCATCGCCGGGGTAAAGAAGAAGCGTTCGAGCGCCTGGGCGGCGGCCGCGGTTGAGGCATCGGCGGCGCGCATGATGTCGGCCCCCTCGCCGCGGGCAAACTCGATGACGCGCTGCGTCAGGTCGATCTCGGCGCTGGTTTGTTGAAAGTAACTGAAGCCGACGGTTGGGCCGACCTCGATGGTGCCGGCGTCGGGCGCCAGCCGGCCCATGATCAGCTCGGCCAGGCTGGTCTTGCCGGCGCCGTTGGGGCCGATGACGCCGATGCGCTCGCCCGGCGTGAACAGGTGCGTGAATCCCTCGACCAGCGGGCGCCCGCCGCGGGCGAGCGAGACCCCGTGCAGCTCGACGATCTTGCGGCCGATGCGCGCGGTCTGGCCCTCAAAACGCAGCTGCTGGCGCGTGCGGTCGTAGTTCGCCTCGCGCAGCTCGTTGGCGCGGTTGACGCGCGCCTTCTGCTTGGTCGTGCGCGCCTTGGGGCCGCGCTTGAGCCATTCCAGCTCGCGGCGCAGCAGGGCCACCCGGCGCCGCTCATGGGCCGCCAGCTCGACCTCGATGGAGGCCTTCTTCTCAAGATAGTAGCTGAAGTTGCCCTCGAAGCGGCGCAACTCGCCGCGATCGATCTCGCAGACCACCCGCGCCACCCGGTCCAGGAAGTAGCGGTCGTGGGTGACCAGCAGCAGGGCGCCGGGAAAGCGGGCGAGCGTGCCCTCGAGCCAGTCGATCGTGTCGGCGTCGAGGTGGTTGGTCGGCTCGTCGAGGATCAGCAGCTCGGACTCCTCGAGCAGCACGCGGGCCAGGTCCACGCGGCGGCGCTGGCCGGCCGAGAGCTCGGCCATCGGCCGCTCGAGCTGCTCGATGCCGAGCTTGCCGAGGATCGCGCGCGCACGGGCCTCGTAATCCCAGGCATGGGCGGCCTCGACTCGCCGGGCAGCCTCCTCGAGGGCCCGCGCCAGTTCGGGATTGGCGGGATCGCTGGCGGTCCGCCGCGTCAGCGCCTCGTGCTCGCGCACGGCGGCCACGGCCTCGCCCTCGCCCGCGAACACATGCGCCAGCACGGTGGCCTCGGGGGCGAAGGCCGGCTCCTGGGCCAGCATCGCGACGCGCAGGTCCTGCCGGCGCGCCAGCAGGCCCGCGTCGGCGGGCTCAAGCCCCGCCAGGATGCGCAGCAGTGTGGTCTTGCCGCTGCCATTGAGCCCGATAATGGCAATGCGGTCACGTTCCTCGACGCCCAGTGAGGCGCCTGCCAGAAGCGCCCGCTCGCCAAAGGATTTTTCCAGCCCCTGTGCCGACAGAATATTCATGAATCAATCTTACCGCAAGGCGGCACCCGGAGTTGGAATGGAAGCACCGCCGGAAGGCGGGATGAGCGGATCGGGAAAGGCCGCCGCGTGGGGGCGGCGCAGCCCTGGACGGTCTGGCGTCGGCCCCCACACGGCATGTGGACGGGGATCAATCTTCGAGGCGCGCCGCCGAATCACGGTCTAGGAAGACGTAGGCTTCGGGGTGGTTCTTGAGGATCGAGGCCGGGTGCATGTTGTTGACTTTGGCCTTGGCCGAGAGGCAATCGGCCACCGCCTGGGCCTTGCGCTGGCCGGGAACGGTGCAGATGATCTTCTCGGCGCGCATCATCCCCGGGATCGTCATCGTCAGCGCCTCGGTCGGCACGTCCTCAAGGCTGTTGAACCAACCCTCGGCGAACTGCTGGTTGCGGCAGGCCTCATCCATGGTCACGAGGACGAAGGAGTCCTTGGCCTCGAAATCGGCGGGCGGGTCATTGAAGGCCAGGTGGCCGTTTTCGCCGATGCCGCAGAACATGGCATCGATCGGCGCCGAGTCATAGAGCGCCGACAGGCGCCGGCATTCCGCGTCCAGGTCGGGCGCGTTGCCATCGACCAGGTGCACCGTGCCGGGGTGTACCTTGTTGATCAGCCGTTCGGTCAGATAGCGACGGAAGCTGGCCGGGTGGTTGGGGTCAATACCGACATACTCATCGAGATGGAACATTTCGGTGCGGCTCCAATCGATACCCGGGGCGGCGGTCAGCGCCTCCAGAAAATCGAACTGGCCGGCACCCGTGGCATTGACGAAGCGCACGTGCTCCTTGCGCGCGAGGGCGTCGCGGAGGATTTCGACGGCCTTGCCCGCCGCCGCCCGCCCACAGCCTTCCTTCGTGTCCAGGACCTGGATCTTCATTCGGTTGCTTCTCCCTGTGATTTGGTCAGTATCCATGCTTTCAATTTGCTCTTGGCCCGCGCAGTCGCTTGCGCGCGAACACGTCGTAATCATTGGGCCGCCGCTCCTCGCTCGAGACGTCGCCGGTGCGCTCCAGCCAGCGGTCGGTCGCCCCGCGCAGCCGCTCGAGGGTCTCGGCGTGCTGCGGCAGGCCCGCCAGGTTGATAAACTCCCAAGGGTCGGTCTGGGTGTCATAGAGCTCCTCGGCCGCGCGCGGAGTCATGAACGCGCGCAACTGGTCGACGGTCAGCCGGTTCAGGTCGCGCATGCGAATCAGCTCGCCGTAGCTGGGGCTGTCGTAGAGGTCCGAGGCGAACGGCAGCGGCTCGCGCGGGTAGTAATTGCGGATATACTTGTACCGCTCGTCGCGCACGCCGCGCTGGTGATCGTCGATGTTGTGCCAATTGCGCTGGAGGTGGACGTACTCGCGCACGCGCGCGGTCGGGTCGCGCAGGACGGGCACCAGGCTGACCCCATGCATGTCGGCCGGGGTTTCGATGCCGGCCAGCTCCAGGATCGTCGGCGCTAGGTCGATCGTGCTGACCAGCGAGCGGCTGACCGTGCCGGCGCCGACGAGGCCGGGGAAGCGCACCAGCATCGGGATGCGCACGCCGCTGTCGTAGCTGGTGGTCTTGGCCCGCGGAAAAGGCATGCCGTTGTCGGAGATGAAAATGACGATCGTATGGTCGGCCACACCCAGTCGCTCCAACTCGGCGACTACCAGGCCGACGTTGTGGTCGACGCGCCGCACCTCATCGTAATACTGGGCCAGGTCCGCCCGCGTGGCGGGGGTGTCGACCAGGTAGGGCGGCACGATGATGTCGGCCGGGTCGGTCGGCGGATCGACCGTATTGTCCTGATAGGGGCGGTGCGGGTCGCTGAAGCCAAGCGAAAGGAAAAATGGCCGGCCCGCGGGTCGGGCGCTCAGCGGCTCCATCCAAAGCTGGGGCTGGGTGTCGATCAGTCGGCCGCGGGCGTCGATGTAGTCAAATTGCGCCTCGGCCGCCGGGCCCAGGTGCAGCTTGCCGACGTGGATCGTATGGTAGCCGTTGCGAGCCAGGATCGCCGGCAGGATCTCGCGGCCCTCGGGCAGCGGCATGTGCAGATCCTCGGCGCCGACGGCCTGCTGGTAGAGGCCGGTATAGATGGCGGTGCGGCTGGGACTGCAACTGCTGGTGGTGACGAAGGCGCGGTCAAAACGCATGCCTTGGGCGGCCAGGCTGTTCAGGTTGGGAGTCTCGAGGAAGGGATTGCCATAGCAGCCCATGTCGCCCTCGCCCATATCGTCGGCGATCAGCAGGACGATGTTGGGCGGTTGGGCGACCGCCGCCGGCAGCACCAGCGCCGCCCACAGCAGCGCCATGCACAAGCTTGTGATCCACCTCATAGTGTTCCCCCGATGATCCAGGCTGGCAACTCTCCATGACGGCTTGGTAGCGGGCGCCCGTACCAAATAAGAAACTGCATTTTACAGTTCGGCGCCGAAGGGACAAGAGAATTCCCGTCAAAAATGGCGGAACGTGCGGTCAACCAGCGGAAGGGGCCGTCCCCGCGCATCCAGCACGCGCAGCCCGCGCCCCTCCACGATGCGGCCGATCGCCGTCAGTGGAGTCTTCACGCCGGCGCGGGCGAAGTCGCGCGCGAGGGTGGCCGCCGTGCGGTCGGTGGCCAGCAGCAGTTCGTAATCCTCTCCGCCGAACAGGATCGGCTCAAGCGGATCGATGGACTGGGCCCGGCACCAGCTCGTCAGCGGCCGACTGATCGGCAGCGCGGCGGCATCAATTTCGATGGCGCAGCCCGAGGCCTCGGCCAGCCGGCGGGCGTCGCAGACGATGCCATCGCTCAAGTCGAGCATCGCCAGATTTTGACAGACTCGTGCCAGCACGGCGCCCTCGGCCAGCCGCGGGGTGGGACGGTTGTGGCGCGCGATCAGGCGCGGGGCCTGCAGCCCCCGCCGGAGCGCCAGCAGCCCGCCGGCGGATTCGCCCGGCCAGCCGGTGACGTAAAGGGTCATGCCCGGCCGCGCCGTCGATCGCCGCGCCAGCACCCCCTGTCCCCCCCGTCGCGCCGCCGGCAGCCCGAGCGCCGTCAGCGAAATCGTCCACTGCGGCGCGCGCGTGAGGTCCCCCCCCGCCAGCGGGCAGCCGAATGCCCGCCCGGCGGTGCGCAGGCCGATGAAGAAGTCGCGCAACTCGGCCAGCGAGGCCGTCGGCGGCACGCCCAGCGCCAGCAGCGCCGCCAGCGGGCGGGCCCCCATCGCGGCCAGATCCGACAAGTTGACGGCCAGGGTCTTGTGGCCCAGCGCGCGCGCCGGAGTCCACTCGCGGCGGAAATGCACGCCCTCCACCAGCGCGTCAACCGTGGCCACCAGGGGACCCTCGCCCCGGTCGATCGCAATCGCCGCGGCGTCGTCGCCAATGCCGAGCACCAGCCGCCGGCTGTCGGTGGCGAACCAGCGTGCGACGCGCCGCAGCCAGCCCTGTTCGCCCAATTCGGCGAGCCGGTGATTCGAGGCGGGGGAAGCGGACACAAAAACCTCCGTGAACAGCCTTCGTCCGTAACTTGTCAAATTAGGGCTGGTTTTGGGTTTCTTATTCAATGATAATGTTGGAGGCATGTAACGACGGACCCTTTGGGCCCGCACCATCCGAAAGGTATTCCATTCATGCGTTCAGGACTCAAATACGGCAAATTCTTTGGCGTCGGGATCGCCCTCGTCGCGCTGGTGGCCTTGGCGCTGGCCCCGCGCAGCCAGCCCGACACGACCGGCACCCTCGCCGCCCCGCCCGCCGCCACGACCATGCCGGATGAGGCTACGAGCCTCAGCCCCGAAACGGTCCTGGTGACGGTCAACGGCGAGCCGATCACCCAGGGCGACCTCAATCAGTGGATCGACCAGATGATGACGATGCAGTTGCGCCAGATGGGGGCGCAGGCCTCGCAGATTGACCCGCAATACCTGACCCAGTGGCGCCAGATGCTGGCCGCCGATGCCCGTGAACGCCTGATCAACCGCACGCTGTTCCAGAGCGGGGTCAAGCAGTTCAACGACAAGGTGACTGATGAGCAGATCGATGCCCAGATCGCCGAGATGAAGGCGCTGCTGGAGGACCAGGGCATGGACCTGACCGAGCTGATGGCCGCCCAACAGATCGACGAGGAGGAACTGCGCAACTCGACGCGCGAGCAGCTGGCCGCAGTCCTGTTCGTGGAGTCCACCGAGGGCCCCGTCGCCCCGACCGAGGCCGAGGTCCGCGAGTATATTGAGGCCAACAAGGCCGAGCTGGACCGGCCCGAGATGGTCCACACCAGCCACATCCTGTTTGGCTACGAGGGCGATGTGCGCGACCCGAACTTCAAGCCCACCGACGAGGAGAAGGCCGCGCTGCTGGCCAAGGCCAAGGAAGTGCGCGAGCTCGCGGTCGCCCCCGGCGCCGATTTCGAGGCACTCGCTGCCGAACACTCCACCGATCCCTCGGTGGCCGGCAACAAGGGCGACATGGGCTTCATCGACCGCGAGGCCCCGTTCGTCGAGCCCTACAAGGAAGCCGCCTTCGCACTCAAGGTTGGCGAGATCAGCCAGCCGGTCGAGACCCAGTTCGGCTATCACCTGATCAAGCTGCACGAGCGCAAGGAGGCCCAGCCGGCCACCTATGAGAACTCGGCCAAGATGGTCGAGGTCCAGCTTCGCAGCCAGAACCTGATGAAGAAGATTGAGCCGGCGCTGGAGAAGCTGCGCAAGAACGCAAAGATCGAGGTGCTGGTGCCCGAGGAAAAGCCGGCCGCTCCGGCGGCCCCGGCCGCCCCCGCCGCCCCGGCGACCCCGGCGCCGCAGAATCAGTAACCACGCCTCCCGATTTCCGGTCATTCCTCCCCGCGCCGGTTCACCCCGGCGCGGGGATTTTTCTTATACTCTGGCAAAAATCGGCTACGGAAGTTGAAACATTGCAGCCAGGGTTGCGGCGTCGGGCCGGGCG
Source organism: Sumerlaeia bacterium (assembly GCA_041687335.1). Classification (GTDB taxonomy): domain Bacteria; phylum Sumerlaeota; class Sumerlaeia; order MVZB01; family MVZB01; genus JAJFUE01. The sequence continues at coordinate 45,081 of JAWLCE010000032.1, forward strand.
CCCCACTCGGCGAGCTGGTAGGCCTCGGCGCGGCGGATCGCACGGCCGCGGCGCGCGCCATAGGTTTCGATCAGCCGCTCGCGACAGTATTCGGCCACCGCCTCATCGCGCGCCCCGAGGAAGCGGTCGACGAAATCCAGTCGGCCGGCGCGGTCGCTCGGAACGCTCTTGAGCTCGCCGGCCAGCCAGGGCAGCCACTCCAGGGTCTGCGAATCCATCGCGGCCAGCGCGCGGCTCTTGCGCCGGGCCACCCGGTCGATCGCGACCGCCACATCGGGCCGGAACGGCACCGGCTCGCGGATCGGATCGTGAAAAAACATAAAAACCGGGGTCTGGCGCAGCGCCGGCACCGAGGGCTCGAACAGCGGCACGCGCACCAAAAATGAGGCGTCCTGGACCGCCGTCGCCAGGTGGCGGTGGTCGGGGTGGTAGTCGTTGGGGCGGTGGGTCAACACGAGGTCGGCGCGCCACTGCCGGATCGCCCGCGCCAGCCGTGCCCGCAGCTCGAGCGTCGCCAGCAGCTCCCCGTCCGGCACGTCCCAGACCTCGGCCTCGATGCCGAGGATCGCGGCGCAGGCGGCGGTCTCGGCGCGGCGGCGCTCGGCCAGCGGCTCGGGCGCCATCGCGTGGTGGCCCTTGTTGCCGTTGGTCACCGATATGAACTTGACCGCATGCCCCGCCGCCGCCCAGAGCCGACCCGTGCCGCCCGCATGAATTTCGCAGTCGTCGGGGTGGGCGCCCAGCGCCAGAATGCGCAGCGCGCGCGGCCGGCGCGGACGCGGGGTGGCGGGCCTGGCTGTCATGTCCAACGATCCTCCTGAAATGAAACTGACCCAGCGATCCTAAGCCGTTGCGGCGCGAGTCGCAAGGCCGGGAGCGATCGACGACTCCGGTTTTTTGCCTATTCTTGCGATCTTGGCACCTTGGCGCTTTGGCGTGAACCATGGCACCCATTTGACGAAGGTCAAGGCACGGGCGCGGTGGGGCCGCTAAGCTGAACCCGCCACATCCGGACGAGGTGACCGACCATGACGACCTGCCAGACCAGTTTCAAGCTGACCAGCGAGACCATGCTGCCCGACCTGCTGGGGCGCCATCCCGAGACGCGCGGGGTGTTTGACCGCTATGGGCTCTCGGGTTGCGGCGGGGCGCTGGGGCCCCACGAGACAATCCGCTTCTTCGCCCGCGCGCATGGGGTCGGGGAGGCGCAACTGCTCGACGAGCTGGCGGCGGCGATCGCCGCCGGCGAGGCGGGCGAGTCGATCCCGGAGCCGGCAGGGCCCTCGCCCGCCGACACGATCTACCGGCGTTTCTTCCTGGCGGGCATCCTGACCGCCCTGACGGCGGGGGCGGGCTGGGGGGTCTGGCTGCTGTGGCGGATCGGCTTTGCCGGCGACTTCACCGCCATCTCGATCCACCACGTCAACGCCCATGGCCACGCGCAGATCTTCGGCTGGGTGGGGTTGTTCATCATGGGCTTCGGCTATCAGGCGCTCCCGCGCCTGTGGCACACGCCGCTGGCGGCACCGCGGCTGGCGGTGGCGGCGTTCGTGGCCATGCTGGTCGGGATCATTGCCCAGACGGCGGGGCTGACTGCGCCGGGGCAGCCCTGGGCGCTGGCGGCGGCGACGACCGGCGGCGCGCTCGAGGTCCTGGCCATCACGGCCTTCGCCGGCCAGATCATCACCACCTTCCTGCGTTCGCGCGCCCGGCTGGCGCCCTATGTCGGCTTCGCGGTCGTGGCCCTGACGTTCTTCGTGCTCCAGTCCATCCTGAGCCTGTGGCACGGCTGGCGGACGATGACCACCCCCGACCGTGAAGCGCTGCTTTGGCAGGTGGCGACCTGGCAGGCCCCGCTGCGCGACCTGCAGATCCACGGCATGGCGATGCTGATGATCATCGGCGTGAGCCTGCGCATGCTGCCGGCGTTCTTCCGGCTGCCCGAGGTGCCGGCGCGGCGGGCCTGGGCGGGGCTGGCGATCCTGACGCTCTCGGTGATCGGCGAGGCGGGGCTGTTCGTCCTCTGGCGGCTGAGCGGGATCAATGCGTTGGCGGGCCTGCTGATGCTGCCCTGGCTGGGGCTGGCGGCCGGTGTGGCGCTGCTCGTCTGGCCCTGGCGCCTCTGGCGGCCGCTGCTGTCGGTCGAGGGCGGCAGGGATCGCACCACCAAGTTTATCCGCGCCGGCTGGGGCTGGCTGGCGGTCTCGCTGGTCATGATGCTGCTGTTGCCGTTGCACCAGCTCGCCAGTGGCATCGGCTTCAGCCACGCCTATTACGGCGCGATCCGCCACGCGATCACCGTCGGCTTCATCTCGCTGATGATCATGGGCTTTGCCGCCAAGGTCGTGCCGACGCTCAATGGGGTGGACCCTCGGCGGCTGACGTCGCTTTGGCTGCCCTTCGCGCTGGTCAACCTGGGTTGCCTGCTGCGCGTCAGCCTGCAGGCTCTGACCGATTGGTTCCCATCGGTGTTCATGCTGGTGGGCATCAGCGGAGTGCTCGAGCTGGCCGGGCTGACGATCTGGGGCTGGGGTTTGGCGGTGATCATGCTGGCCGGTCGCCGCGCCGAGACGCTGTCGGCCATGCCCAGCCCCTCGCCGGCCGCCATCGAACCGACCCACCACGTCGGCGAGGTCGTCGAATGGTTCCCCGCGACGCTGCCGGTCTTCGAGCGCTTCGGCTTCGGCGCGGTGCGCAACCCGGTCCTGCTGCGCACGGTGGCGCGGCGCGTGACGCTGGCCCATGCCGCCGCGATGCACTCGGTGCCGCTGGACCGGCTGCTGGCCGAGCTGAACCTGGCCATCGGCGCGCCGGCACCGGCGGCCTGCGAAGCCTGCGCCAGCCGGACCGGCTGCCTGCCCTGATGGACAACCCTTGAGGTAGGTCGGCTCTTTGAGCCGACATGGATTCAACGTGACGCATCGAGCGTGGGCCTAAAGCTGGCCGGGGCCAAACAGCTCCTCAGTTATGCGCCAGCCGAACAGGCTGCCTGTCATGATATATCAGCAATATTATAAAACATCTAGTTTGGCAAAATAGCTCCGTTAGGAGCGACATGTTTGTAGAAAAGCGCATCTTTCACGGAAAGCTCCGTCAGGAGCGACATGTGAACCTTCCCCCCGGTGTAACCCGATACAAACACCCAAATCCAGGACCACGGCGGCACATGCCTTTTTGCACCTGTTGAGCGTGGTTCTTGCCTCTGACCGTCCATCATCACCCTTCGCGAAACACATACGGCTCTTCGAGCCGACAATGGATGCCATGTCGGCATGAAGATCCAACCTGCCACCGCCGATGCGCCGCAGTGTATTGATTGCTTGCTCGCAGCGCTCTGCGGGAGTAAAGATGGAGCCTCATCCGCGCGCGCATCCTCTGGGGGCAAACCCATCATGACCCATGCCATCAAATTGATCCTCATCCTCCTGACCTTGGCGATGACAACTCCGGCGGGGGCGGCCGAACCGGCGGCGCCCAACTTCATCATCATCTTTGCCGATGACTTGGGTTACGGCGACCTTGGCTGCTTCGGGCATCCGACTATTCGCACCCCCCGGCTGGACAGGATGGCGGCCGAGGGCCTCAAGCTCACGCAGTTTTATTCGGCAGCGGCCGCCTGCAGCCCATCGCGCGCGGCGCTCCTGACCGGGCGCTACCCGCTGCGGACCGGCGTCCCGCGCGTGCTCAACCCCAATAGCCCGAACGGCCTTTCGCCCGAAGAGATCACGCTCGCCCGCGCGCTCAAGGATTTGGGCTATGCCACCGCCTGCATCGGCAAGTGGCACCTGGGCCACGGGCCCCAGTTCCGGCCGACCAGCCATGGCTTCGATGAATACTTCGGCGTGCCGTGGAGCAACGACCAAAACCGTCAGGCTCCGCCCCACAATGAACCGCCGGTCCCGTTGATGCGCAACAGCGAGATCATCGAGCAGCCGGTGGACCAGACGACCCTGACCCGCCGCTACACCGAGGAGGCGCTTCGTTTCATCCGCGCCCACAAGGATGGGCCGTTCTTCCTCTACCTGGCCCACACCTTCCCGCACGTGCCCCTGTTCGCCGGCGAGGACTTCGCCGGCCGCAGCCCGCGCGGGACCTACGGCGATGTCGTTGAGGAGCTGGATTGGAGCGTGGGCGAGATCCTGCGCGAGTTGGGCGAGCTGGAGCTGGCCGGCCGCACCCTGGTCATCTTCACCAGCGACAACGGTCCGTGGCTCATCAAGGAATTGGCCGGCGGCTCGTCGGGGCCGCTGCGCGAGGGCAAGGGCACCGCCTGGGAGGGCGGCTTCCGCGTGCCGGCGATCGCCTGGTGGCCGGGTCAGGTGCCGGCGGGGGCGACGACGACGGCGTTCGCCTCGACGCTGGACCTGTTCCCGACGTTGCTGGGGCTGGCGGGTGGCACCCCGCCGGCCGACCGCATTATCGATGGGGTGGACCTGGCCGAAGTGCTGCACGGGCGCAGCCAGGCCGGGCGCGAGGAGCTGGCCTTCCACTACCACGACAACGAGTCCACCCTTTTCGCCTACCGCCTCGGCCCATGGAAGGCGCACTTCATCACCCAGGCAAGGCAGCAAAGCCCCCGCGAGCCGCAAGATCCGCCGCAGTTGTACAACCTGGAGTGGGACCCCTCGGAGCGTCACGATCTGGCGGCCGATCACCCCGAGGTGCTGGCGGCGATTCGCACGCGCCGGGAAATGCACGAGGCGAAATTACCCGTCAATTAGGGCGCGGAAAAAATGGCCCAGGGGCTGCGGCAATCTTTGCCGAGTGGGCACGGCGTTAAGTCGATGGTTGAGGCGACCGATCAGGATATCGGACCCCGGAAGGGGTATCGCCGCTGCCGTTGATGGAGTCTTGTCGCCATGAGTTTCGCATCTGGTATGGGCCTGATGTCAGGCATCAATTTCAGTGAGATCATTTCAGGCCTGCGCCAGGCCAACTCGCGACCGATCTTCCAGATTCAAAGCCAGCAGCAACGCCTGCAGGCGCAGGGCGCGGCGATGCAACTGCTCGGCCGCCTGACCGACGACTTCAAAAGCAAGGTCGACTCGCTCTCCAAGCCCGAGAGTTTCATCCGCATGTCCGCCTCGACATCCGATACCGCGGCGCTGACGACGACGGCCTCGAGCACGGCCGCGGTGGGAAGCTACAGCGTCCAGGTGCGCCAGCTGGCCCAGTCGGCACGGGTCGCCTCGCAGGGTCTGGATTCGGCTCAGGCGCGGGTGGCCGACGCGGAGGGCAGTTTCCAGTATCGCGTCGGCGACGGCGAGCTCAAGTCGATCGCCGTCAATGCCGGCACCAGCCTGGCCGACCTGCGCGACGCGATCAACGCCGCCGGCGGCGGAGTGCGCGCCAGCATCGTCAGTGACGGCACGCCGACCCTGCCGGCTCGGCTGGTGCTCTCGGCCGAGGCCACCGGCGCGGCCAACGAGTTGAAGATCACGCGCAACGACACGCTCCTCAATTTCGCCACGCCGACGGTCGAGGAGGCCGTGGCGGGCACGACCAACAAGTTTGACGGCACGGTCACGAGCGGGGGCAGCTATACGGGCGCAGCCGGGCGCAATGTCATCGTCGAGATCAGCAGCGCCGGCGCCGTCGGCACGGCCGGGTTTCGCGTCTCGCTCGATGGCGGGCTCAGCTGGAGCGCGGCCGACGCCTTCACCACCTCGGCCACTCCGGTGGATGTGACCGGCACGGCCGCCGAGGGGATTGAAATTGCCTTCGGCGCCGGGGCGACCGAGTTTGCCGTCGGCGACCGCTTCACCATCGACACCTTCGTGCCCGTGCTGCAACAGGCCCGCGATGCGATCATCGAGGTCGATGGTATCGCGATCTCGCGCGCCACCAATGAATTTACCGAAGCCATCGAGGGGGTCACTCTGACCGCGCGCAAGGTCAGCGAGTCGGCGGCGACGGTGACTGTCAGCAATCAGAAGGCGCAGATCGGCGGTCAGGTCAAGGAGTTCGTCGACGCCTACAACATGTTGGCCACCGAGATCGCGCGTCAGACGGCCTACAATGTCGATGCCCAGGTGGCCGCGCCGCTTTTTGGTGATTCGGGCCCTGCAGGGCTTTTGTCCGGGCTGCGCAGCACCCTTGGCCAGGCCGTCAAGGGTCTGGACGACAAGACGACGACCTTGAGCGCATTGGGAATCAGTTTCGGCCGCGACGGCAAGCTGGCGCTCGACCTGACCAAGCTCAACAAGGCGCTCGATGAGGATTCGGACGCCGTGGCGCGCCTGTTTGTGGAGTCGGGCCGGGCGACCAGCTCATCGGTCAAGCTGCATGCCAGCGGCAAGGAAACCGGCGTCGGCGAGTATGGCGTCGTCGTGACCCAGGCCGCCAGCCAGGCGCGCGTGGTCGGGACGCGCAGCGTCGGCCCCGAGGGACTGGCCCAGAGCGAGACGCTGAGCTTCATCGCCGGCGAGCAGTCGATGAACGTGACGCTTTCAGCGGGCATGACGCTGGCGCAGGCGATCGTCAAGATCAACACGCAGCTTGGGGACAATGGATATGAGCTGCGCGCGAGCGACGAGGGTGGCCGGCTGGCGATCCACTCGGTCGAATACGGCTCGAGCGAAAAATTCAGCATCCATTCCAATCTCGACGCCGGCCTGGGCTTCGGTATCGGCACCGCAACGATCGAGGCCGTCGGCACGGACGTCGCCGGACGGATCGGCGGGATGCTGGCCACCGGCAAGGGTCAGGTGCTCAAGGCCAGCCCCAACGGCCCGGCGGCCGGACTGGAGCTGCTGATCACCGCCGGCGAGCCGATGAATACCTCCTTCACGCTCAGCCGCGGGATCGCTTGGGAGTTGGGGCGCGAGATTGCCAGCGCCACCGACAGCAAGACCGGCCTGTTCTCCGTCCGCGCCGAAAGCATCGACAAGCGGATGAAGGACTATGACAAGCGCATCCAGACGCTCCAGTCACGGCTGGACAAGGAAGAGACGCGCATGCGCGCCCAGTTCACCGCGCTCGAGCAGAAGCTGGCCTCGATGCAAAGCCAGGGCAGCTTCCTGACCGCCCAGCTTTCACAGATCATTCGATAACGGCGCCTCGCGCCGGTTTTCAAGACCACACGATGGGAGCCATCCCGCCCATGCGTCCCCACAAGATGTACCAGCAGGTCGGCATCACCACGGCCGATCCCCTGCGCTTGATCGTCATGCTCTACGAAGGCGCGATCCGCAACCTGAACCAGTGGCAGCGGCTGATCGACCAGGACCCGGGGGAGGCTTCGGCGCGGCTGACGCGCACGCTGGAGATCATCAACTATCTGCGCGCCGCGCTCGACCGCGAGAAGGGCGGCGAGATCGCGCTGAACCTGGAACGGCTCTACGAATACATGCGCGATCGCCTGGCCGACGCCAATATCAGCAACGATCGTGATAAGGTGGCCGAGGTCATTCGCCTGCTTCAGACGCTGCTGGACGGCTGGCACGGCATTGCGTCCAGCCAGGGCCACGTCACGCCGGTCCCCACCGAACCGCTCAACCTGTCGATGGTCGGCTGATCCGGGCCCGGTCCATGTAAATTTTACGATTCAATTGATTCTGGTCGTCGGCTCGGGGCATCATCATGGGGCCCGGCGCCCCGCCCCGGCGCTGCCATTCCATGAGAGCAGACCTCGCGCGTGATGATCTCGCCGCCCCACGACCCGCTTGCCGATCCACTGCCCGGATATGGGGCTATTGTCGAGCGGCTCGAGGCGGCGCGCTGGCGGGCGGCGCCGCGCTTTCCGCTGGAGGGCCAGGTCCGCATCCAGACCTTTCAGGGGGGGCATGACGCCCCCTGCCGGCGCTTCGAGAACGAGGCCGGCCGCGGCCTGGCGCTGGTGGGGCTGGAATCGGTGCGCCTGCCCGGGCGCGATGAGCTTTTCCCGCGATTCCTCAACCTGCCGCTCGAATGTCGGCTGGCGATCGAACTGACGCGCGCGGCGGCCGCTACCGACTGGCTGCTGCTGCTGACGGCCGGTCGGCTCGAACTCATCCGCCTGCCCGAGGAGAGCTGTCGGCAGTGGGCCGGCGGCGGCGAATCCTTCCGTCGAGAGCTGGCACCGATGCTGGCCCTGCTCGGGCGCGGGGGCGAGGAATGGCATGGCGCCCGCCAGCCGAGCCAGCCCGAGGCCGAATCGCTGACCGGCTGGCTGCGCCACTGGTCCCTCCAGTTGGGGGCGGCGCTGGTCGAGCCTCCAGTCACCGCCGAACGCATCCTCTGGCAGTGGGTGCTGATGCTCCAGCGCGCGCGTCACGGGGGGGGGAGCGCGGGTGCCCGCGAGTGGGGGCTGCGCCTGGGTGGCGCCGCCGGTCATCCCACCATCGTCTACGACGCCCCCAGCGCCACCGAGGACCTCACGCGCCAACTGACGAATTTCGAGGACCATTTCGAATCGACCCTGCTGGCGGTCCAGCTCGATGAGCTGCCGGCGCGGTTGGAGGCGCTCGACGAGACCACGCTGCTGGACCGGCTGCGCGCCGAGATGCTGATGCACACGCAGAACCGCTTTGAACCGGAGACGGTGGCCTGGCTGTTCACCAGCCTGGAGCGCGAACAGGAGGGCTGGCGGCGCGAGGTGCGCGGCGTCGAGCCGATCCGCCGCCGCCTGCAACTGGACGGCTGGCTCGTCGAACGTCCGCTGCTGTGCGACATCGGCCACTTCGGCCTGACCGCCGCGCTGCGCGACCTGGAGGCGCTGGCGCTCTTCCTGCACGAGACGCGCGAGCTGACCGGGGCCGCCGACGCCGTGCAGCCCGACCTGTTCCGCGGCGCCCCGCGCGGGGTCAACCGGCGCGGCGAGCTTTTCGATCCGCTCAACTATCTGTTCAGCGAGGCGTTGCGCGTGGTCGGGGTCCCGCCGAGCCAGCGTGGCGGGGTGGCGCTGACGCTGCTGCTCAAGGCGCTCTCCGTGGCGGCGCGGCTGGATTGGCCCGCCACCCGCGTCGATTCTCTCGACCGCATTTTCGGCGAATGAACATGATGCTCGAGGCCCGCGACCTGACCAAGCTCCGCCCCGGTGCGGCGCGGCCGGCGCTGGACCGGATCGTGTTGTCGGTCGCCAAGGGCGAGCTGGTGGTGATTCAGGGCGCCTCCGGGTCGGGCAAGACGGCGCTGCTGCGAATGATCGCCGGGCTCGAGACCGCCGACGGTGGCACGCTGCACATCGAGGGCCGCGACGCCGGTCGGCTGCACCCGCGCGAGCGCGCCGTGGCGCTCGTCCACCGCCGCCATGCGCTTTACCCCCACCTGAGCATCTACGAAAATTTGGCCTTCGGCGTTCGGCTGGATAAACGGCCGGCGGGGGAGGCCGACCAGCTTGTGCGGCGCGCGGCCGAGTGGCTGGGGCTCACGCCGATGCTTGACCGCACCCCCGCCACGCTTGACGCCGCCGAGCGGCTGCGCCTGGCGATCGGCCGCGCCATGGCTCGCCAGCCGCGCCTGCTCCTGCTGGATGATCCGCTGGCTGACTTGGCCGCTCCCGTGGCCGAAGCCTTCGCCGCCGAACTGGCAAGCCTGCACCGGTCTTGGGGGATCACCATGATCCTGGCCGCGCGCGAGGTCGCGCCGGGCGCGCTGGATTCGGCCCGTCGGCTGACGCTGGCGGATGGGAAGCTGGCGTAGCTACCAGTATTGAAACGACAGCCCGGGGGGCGGCAACGACATGCGGGCGGCGGGCAATTGCGCCATCGCCTCGGCCGCGTAGGGATGCACGACGACAACCTGCGGCGGGGGCTCCAGCAGCCGTGGCGAACGGCCGGGGTACCACTCTATAAATTCAATCTGGCGGCCGTCGATGCGCAGCCGTCGCAGAAACACGCCCTCATCTCGATCCACCCGCTCCAGCTCGATGGCGTGGCCTGCCCGTGAGGCCGCCAGCAGCAGCGCGGTATATTCGCGCCAGGCGCCGACGTAGCGGATGGCATCATCGCCCCGCGCCAGCTCGCCCCGCCAGCGCTCGCGATCCCAATCCAGGTATGCCTGATTCGTGGCGTGGCGCCGCCAGAGCGGCGTCTCGAGTCGCTCGATGACTTCGGGGCGCACCCGCCCGGCGAGGGGGATGGCCAGCGGGCCGGTCACCACGTGCGAAAACAGGTTGCCCGCCACCGCCAGAATGGCCGCAGCCAGCCACCAGAACGGCCGCTGGAACGGGACCCGCGCCAGCATCACCCCCGCCCCCAAGGCCAGCCCGACGGCGAGCAGCAGGAAGTGGCGCGCCGGCATCGGAGTGCCGGCATGGAAAACCAGCACCGGCAGGACCAGCGCCAACCCGACCGCGAGGGCATCCCAGCGGCGCGCCCGCACGATCCCCGCCGTTGCCAGCCCCGCCAGCAGCCAGAGCCCCGGGCCCGCATCCAGCACCGACTTGGCCAGCCCCAGCGCCAGCCAGCCGAGCCCATAGTGTTCGCGCAACAGTCGGATCAACTGCGCCGAAAGCGGCTCCCCACCCGTGCCGGCGCCATGAAAAATCAGGGCCATCGCCAGCACATGGAGCACCGGCAGCAGCGCCAGGGCGAGCAGCGGCGGCCAGATTCGGCCCTGCCGGTGGCCCTCGCGCCAGCGCAGCCACGCCAGCGCCGCCAGACCCGGCCACAGGAGCGCCGCATCGGCGCGCAGCGCCAGCGCAGCCTCCAGCAGCACCAGCGCCGCGGGCAGCCTCCACCGCCCCCGGCCCGCCGCCGCCCCCAGCAGCAGCCAGCCCCCGGCCAGCGTCACCGCGAGCGAGACGGTCGCCATGTGGCCATAGGTGCTCGTCTCAAAGTAGATGGGGCTGGTGGCGAGCGCGACCAGCGGCGCCAGCAGGGCCAGGGCGGAGGCGCGCCGACTGGCATGCTCGCGCAGCAGGATCAGTCCAAGCAGGCCCAGCGCCAGTCCCGAGGCCAGCCAGGAGAGCCGGTTCATCTGGAGCGTGAGCGCGTCGGCCGAGCCGACCAGCGCGTCCGGCGCGTGCAGCCAGATCAGGTGGTATAACGCGTGGGCCTCGGGCATGTAGATGAGCGGCTCGGCCAGGCCGCTGCCCTTGAGGCGCGCCTGCCAGAGGCCGGCCGCGATCGCCGCCGCGTCGCCCTCGCCCAGGCCGCCGCGATAGGTGGCGGCGGCGCCGGCCAGCATGAACAGCCCGACCAGCAGCGCCAAAGCGCCGCGCCGCCCCAGGACTGGGCCAAAATTCAACACTTCGCGCGCCCCACGCCCCCCTCCCGCAAGATCGGGACTACGTTTTCCTTGAATCTTCATACATTTCGCAAAGGTCGCGGAGAACCCCGAAAAAAGAACACAAAGTTTTTGCGGAGGCGATTCGGGTAGGTGACATCATGAACATGGTGGGTCACGAAGAACATGATTCACTTCTTGCCTTTGCGACCTTTGGCCATTCCCTCTGCGCCTTTGCGACAAAAAACGTGAAGGATCGACGAACGTTTGCGCCCGGAATCTTATCGCTTGCCAACGATGAGGCGATAGCGGAAAATGATTGCGCTGAAGCGGCAACGGGCCTCTCCGCAAACACGGTTCCGGTTGGCCGGTCGCTTAATTAAAATGAGGACATCCGAAATGGCCGATAAGACTGCCAGACTCAAGGACAACGTGACGGGCAAGTTCTACGTCGACGACACCTGCATCGATTGCGACGCCTGCCGCGCGACCGCGCCCGGCATGTTCGAGCGCAACGAGGACGCCGGCTATTCCTACGTTGCGCGCCAACCCCAGAACGAGGAAGAGGTTCAGCTTTGCATCGACGCGATGGAAGGCTGCCCGGTGGAATCGATCGGCGACGACGGCGACGAAGAGTAATCTGACGCTGGGATAGATCCGGAAATGCATCCCCCCGCGCGACATCGCGTTGCGCGGGGGGTGTTTTTTTTTACAGCACCGGGCGCAGCGGCCAGAGCGCCTGGGCCTCGCGCAGGTCATCCTCGGTCTTGATGATCAGCCCGGCCAGCCGGTCAATCGGGTGGAAGCCCACCTTGCCGGCATAGGTGGCGCAGCCGCCGGCCTCAAAGGCCGCCCGATAAGCCGCCGCCCGCCAGCCGGTGATGCTCCAGCAGACGCGCTGCACGGGGATCAGCTCCTGGGAATTGGTCTTGGCCTCGAAGCTGAAATTGATCGGTCGGCCCTCGATGGCGCACTCGATCTGCTCGTGGGTGCAACTGAGCATGGCGTCACAATCGCCCGCCTGCATCGCCTGGACGAACTCGCGAATCTGCGCCGCCGTCAGCAGCGGCGCGATCGAGTGGACCTGAAAGACAAGGTCGCAGTCGCGCTTGCCGAGGAACTCGTAAGTGTATTGCTCGCTGGTGGCGACGTTGTCGGCCAGCTCGGCCGGCCGGCGATGGAAGCGCGCCCCCTCGCGCTCGGCGATGGCGGCGATCTCGTCGGCCTCGGAATTGGCCCAGATTTCATCGAACACGCCGGCGGCCTGGCAGCGGCGGATCGCCCAGGCAAAAATCTCGACCCCGTCGATCTGGCGCAGGTTCTTCTGGGCCAGTCGCTGGCTGCCCAGCCGGGCGGGTATCATGGCAATCGTCTTCATGGTGGGGTGAACATCCTCCCTCGTCAGCTTGCATGAGATTTCACGGCCCACCCCAAAAATGCAACGCCAAAAAAGGGTTCGCTCGGCTCTTCAAGCCGACACATGTTTAGCTTGTCATCAAGGGTGAACCAATACTTGGCCGGGGCATATAGCTCCCTTAGGAGCTCAATAGCTCCGTCAGGAGCGACATGTTTGTAGAAACGCGCCTTTCTTTCCCCGAAAGCTCCGTCAGGAGCGACACGTGCAGCTTCTCCCCGGTGTAAAACCCAGACCCAATTCAAGCTGATGATCCTTCCTTCGCCCCCTTGATCCAAGCTTCGTTGCGAGACAGCACTGCTCGAAACCAAAGCCGCGGCAGCGGCGACATAGGGTAGCCCAGTCGACAGGCTGCCGCGAGACGGCACTGCTCGAAACCAAAGCCGCGGTAGCGGCGACATAGGGTAGCCCAGGGCGTGAGGCCGGGCCGCGGTTCTTGGCCAAGTTCGTAGTCCCGCCTTCAGGCGGGAAGCTCGGCAGGACCAAAAA
>JAWLCE010000033.1:0-58076 GCA_041687335.1 Sumerlaeia bacterium
CGGGGCACTGTTGTATCACCCGGCGACAGGGCGGCGTGAGGTGCTGGCCGAGCTGGAACGAACACTGGTGGAGGAACTTTACGAGCTGGCCTGCGGGCACGGCTGCGCGCCGCTGATCTCATGCTGGGACGGCCGGACCGACGCGATCCTGCATGCTCCGGCAGATCCGGCCAATGGCGGGCTGGCATGGTTCCTGGCCGATCGCGAGCGGGCCGGCGACCGCCGCCTGAGCGAGTGCGCCGGGCCGCTGGCCGCGATTACGGGACCGGTGGCGGCGCTGAGTCTGATCCACCGGCGCGAGTCGCTCGAGCCGATACGCGACGAGCTGACCGCGCGCTACGATGGCCGCATCCTGCTGCACTGGTATGAAAACATGTATGAGGCGCCGTGGCACTGGTTGACGATTCACCCGACAGGGGCGACCAAGGCGCGGGCGATCGAGATTCTGGCGGCCGAACTGGGCGTGGACGCCAGCGAGCTGGTGGTCTTCGGCGACCACGACAACGACATCCCGATGTTTGAGCTGGCCGGGCGGGCCGTGGCGGTCGCGAACGCGACGGCGTCGCTCAAACGCCACGCCGACGAGATGATCGGGCCGCACACGGCCGATGCGGTCGTGAAGTATATCGGCGAGGACTGGCGGGCGCGCCGGGGCTGAAGCCCCGTCTCAATACTGGATCATGGTGTAGACGGGGCGGTCGCCGAGGCGGTCGCGGCCCTTGAGGAAGTTTAATTCAAGCACCGAGGCGATCTCGATCACTTTGCCGCCCAGACGCTCCACCAGGGCGCACGAAGCCGCCAGCGTGCCGCCGGTGGCGATCAGGTCATCGACCACCACGACGCGCTCACCGGGCGCGATGGCATCGACGTGCATCGAGATCGAGTTGGTGCCGTATTCGAGCGAGTAGGACTCGGTGATGTTCTCGTAGGGCAGCTTGCCGGGCTTGCGCGCGGGGACCAGGCCGACGCCCAGCTCATGGGCCAGCACGGCGCCGAAGATCAGGCCGCGGGTTTCGATGCCGACGATCTTATCGGGGCGCAGGGGGCGGTAGCGGGCGGCCAGGTGCTCGACCACCAGACGCAGGCCATGGACATCGGCCAGCAGCGGCGTGATGTCGCGAAAGAGGATGCCGGGCTGGGGGAAATCCGGCACGTCGCGGATCAAGGCGCGTATCTGGTCGAGCTGGTCGGTCTGCATCAGGCCCATGGTCACTGGCACTCCCGGCTGGATCGGCGCGGGACGGGCCCGCGATACCTGACCATGATTCACGCAACCGCCAGCTAAATCCAGCAGAACTTGGATACGAGGGAGATTGAACCGCTGAGGCGCAGAGGAGAGCGTGAAAGATTGTGGATCCTCAGCCCAGCAGCAGACGGCGGTCGGGGGAGCGGGTCTCGCCGATGGCGGTGACGCGGACGGCGGCCTGATCCTTGACGGGACATTCATATTCGCAGATGCCGCAGCCGATGCAGCGGGCGGGATCGATGTAGGGCTGGTCGAGCGTGATCTCGCTGCCATCGCGGCCGATCAGGGTCGTCGCGCGCGTGAAGATCGCCTTGGGGGAGACGGGGCAGACCTCCTGGCAGACGACGCAGGGGGTATCCATCGCCCAGGGCAGGCAGCGGCCGCGATCAAAGAAGGCGGTACCGAGGCGGACGGGGCCGCGCTCGGCGTGCTCGCCCAACCCGAGTTTCTCGGCGATGGTGATCGGCTGAATGGCACCGGTGGGGCAGACCTGGCCGCAGAGCGTGCAGTTATATTCGCAGGGGCCCATGCGCATGTTGAGGACGGGGGTCCAGATGCCCTCGACGCCGGCCTGAAAGGCGGCGGGCTGAAGGGTGTTTGTCGGGCAGACGCGCAGGCATTGGTCGCACTTCAGGCAGCGGGCGAGGAAGGCCTCCTCGGCCAGCGCGCCGGGCGGACGGATGACGCTCTTATCCCAGCCCTTGCGCGTGGAGCCCGAAACCCGCGCGAAGCCAAACAACGCCACGCCGGCCACGCCGGCCAGCAGGGCGCGCCGCCCGGGCAGGTCCGGGTTGGTGATCTCGCGCTGGCGCGGCGGCAGCCATTTGAAACTCAGGCTGCCGTGGGGACAATCCTCGATGCAGTTGAAGCAGACAAAGCACTCACTCTTGCGCAATCGGTCGTGGGGGTCGCTGGCGCCCTCGCAGTGGGTCAGGCAGCGGTTGCAGCCGTTGCAGCTGTGCGGGTCGCGGTCGATGCGCCAGAGCGAGAAGCGGGCGAGCACGCCCATCAGCGCGCCGAGCGGACAAAGCGCGCGACAGAAAAAGCGCGGCACGATCAGGTTGGCCGCCACCAGCCCCAGCAGGATCGCGCCGATGACCCACCCGCCGACGGCATAGTGCTGGGTGGTCGTCACGCCGCCGCCCGCCAGGTTGACCAGCGGCACGATCGCGGCGGCCATCGTGCGGTGGAAGAGGGCGATCGGGTCGAGCAGGCCGATCTGGAGCGAGCCGAGCGCGGCCATGGCGATCAACGCGGCGAGGATGATGTACTTGAGCTGGAAGATCGGCCGGTAGCGGTTGGCGTCGAGCTTTTCGCGCGCCGAACGGCGACGGCCAAGCGCCCAGCCGCCCGCCTGGTGCAGCGTCCCCAGCGGGCAGACCCAGTTGCAGAAGACCCGGCCGAGCGCGAGCGTCAGCGCCAGGATCAGCAGCCCCCAGAGCACGCCGCGAAAGACCTCATGCGCCGAAATCGCCGTCGCCACGCCGACGAGCGGGTCCAGCTCCAGAAACAGCGACGCCGGGTAGCCCCCCAGCCAGCGCAGATCGGCGATGACGACCAGGAAGACGAACAACAGGAAGAAGAATCCCTGCGAAATACGGCGTGTGGTGCGAAGGCGCATCTTAAAATCCAGCCACGAATTGACACGAATTTTCACGAATGATGACTATTAAAAATTTAGATTCAATTGTTCCCAATTCGAGAAAATGCGTGTTCATTCGTGGCTGCTCCTCATGTCTGCGCCTCGCGCCAGTTGCCCGATTTCCAGTCCATGTTGCCCAGCCCGCGTTCGCTGGCGAGGGCGAGGTAATCGATCCGCGCGAGGTCGCGCCCGAGCATTCTGGCGGTGCCGCAGGCGTCGACGGCGACCATGTCGGTGCCGGCGATGACCATGTTCATGGGCTTGAGGTCGCTGGGCCGGCCGCCGGTGGGGCCGTTGCGCACCATGACGCGCATGCCGTCCAGGATGACCAGCGTCGGCTTGATCATGAGCGCGAAGTCGGCGATGACCTCGTGGATCGACTGGTGGAATTGGTCGCGGCGGCCGCCGAGCAGCCCATACCAATTCTTCATCGTCATCGATGCCTCGCAGGCGTTGTGATCCTTGCAGGGGGCGAGGCCAATGACCTTGTCGACCCGGCGGAAGGCGCGCTCGAAGAACGGCCACTGGCGCAGCGTCCGGCCGTTGACCTGGATCGGCACGAAGGCGTTGGGGTCGGGCAGGATGATCCGCAGGCCCAGCTCATCGGCGACCGCGCGCAGGCCGTTTTTGATGAACGCGCCGGCGGGGGAGTTGATCGGGTTGTCGGCGACGATGACGCGGGCGGCGCCGGCGGCAAGCACCAGTTGGGCCACCGCGCGCAACATCTCGGGATGGGTCGTCGCGCCGCTGATGGCCGGACGATCGAAACCGGAGTTTGGCTTGAGCAGCACGACGTCGCCGGGGCGGATGAATTGTTCGATGCCGCCGAGTTCGCCAATGGCGGCGGCGACCACCTTGGCGGTATCGGCGCCGTGGGCGATGGCGAGGGTTGGCGCGCCCGTCGGCCGCTCGACGGCGTAGCTGGGCAGGACGAGGCCGGGCCGCTCCTCGAAGCCGGGTACGTGGTGCTCGCGCCGCCAGAGGGTGGCGCCGATGCCGCCCGCTGCCGCCAGCACGGCCGCAGCCCCGCCGACACGGGTGATGAACTCGCGCCGGGTCAGCTCGGGGTGCGGAGTGGGTGCGGGCTGCTTTTTCAACTTCGGATTATTGGCCCCCTAAATATTCCTCGACCATCGCGACTGCGGCGGCGCGGTCCTCGGCGTCGTTGACACCACCCACTTCGGCGCCGCGCTGATAGACAATCTTCCAGAATCCGAAATTGTCGGCCTCGAACAGGCGCGCGCCCGCCAGCTTGCGCTCGGCGGCGACCGTGCCGAACTGGCGGCAGAACTCCAGGTAGCGGTCGTAGGCGTCGCGGGCGGCGGCCTCGTCCGCGGGCTTCATCATGAAAAAGCGCAGGGTGGCCTTGCCGCGGAGGTAGTCGGCCTCATGAACGTCCTTCATGAAATCGAGGCCGTGGGCATCGGTCGGGAAGTATTGGATGGTGTTGGGGAGCTGGCCGGCCGTCGGCAGCGGAGGGCCCGCCTCGGCCTGGTCGTCGGCGGGCAGCCGCCCCGCCAGCTCGCGCGCAAGCAGGTCGGCGGCGGTGCGTGCTTGTTCCGAGTCCTCGGTGGGCAGCAGCTGGGCGTAATAGCGGTCGGCAACGATAAAATGTGCGCCGCCGCTGCGATAACCGCGCGCAAAATCGAGCGGCTCGCCGGCGGGGTCGCGCTCGAGCGCCATCATCCCCTGCGCCCCCTGCGGGGTGCCCATGTCGTAAAGGAAGACTTCGAGGAGCGGTCCGCCGCCGGGGACGCCGTAGGAGCGGCAGCGCAGGGACTCAAAGCCCTGCGCCATATAGGTTCCGGCCTGGCCGTTAATTTTCTCGTAAAGAGTATCGGCGTCGTAGTGCTCGCGGGGGCCGATGGGGGCCAGTCCACCGGCTGCCAGATCGAGCTGGTCGGCCGGGGCGGCCGTTTCATGGTCGGCATACGGATCATCGGCAGCGGGGGGCTCAGCCGGCGCGGGCGCGGTCGGCGCCGCCGCGACGGCGGGAAGCCACTGGGGTAAGTGCATCGACAGGTCGGGAGCGGATGAGGTCGCCGCCGCCATCAGCGCCGGGTCGACCGTGAAGCGCCCGGCGTCTCCGCGGGCGCCGAGCACGGCAATGGCCAAGGCCACACCGGCCAACAGCATGAGGACCACCACGCTGGCGACGCGCTCGGCGAGCGGCACCCGCCGACGGACCGGGGGGCGGCGATTTTTCCAGAAGCCCATGGTGACTCTCAGCCGAAATATAGCTCGGCCTTGCGCAGGATCTCGGCGTGATTGAGCTTGCAGAGACAGGCCTCGCCGGCCGCCGCAAGATCGGCCCCGACGGGCTTGCGCAGCGACTCGGGCAGCGCGCGATAAAGCTCGCGGGCGCTGAGATCGCCATCCTGCTCGTAATAGCTGACGTAGCGGGCGATGTCGTTGAGGGCCAGCTCCTGACCGCAGGCGCGCGCGCAGCGGCCGTCGCAATTGGGGCACCAGCTGGGACCGGAGGCGGTGGTCACCTCGCGCAGCTGATTGATCAGCCCGGGCGGCAGCGGCTGGTCGAACTTGCGGGCGGCCTCGACGTTCTCGGCAATCAGCTGGATGTTGTCGGCGCCGACCTCGACCGTGGCGAAGCGCTCGTCGCTCCAGACTGCGTGCAGCATCGCCTGAGCCATCGTCAGGTCCCGCTCGTCGGCCAGCGGGTGGCGCTTGGGGGCGTTGCGCATCGGGCGCATGACCTTCATCGCGATCAGGCCAATGCCGGCCTCGGCGCAGGCATCGAGGGCGCGCTCCAACTCGCCGCCGCGATCGGCCAGCGGGTTGTAGGAGACGAGGATTGTGTCGATGAAGCCGCATGCAGCCGCGGCCTTGAGAATCTCGGCCCTGGCGCCGTCGTGGGTGGCGAAGCCGAACTGGCGCACCTTGCCATCGGATTTCAGCTTCTCGGCCACCGCGCGCAGCTCGGTGCCACTGAGCCATTCCGGCCAGGTTTCGCCATAGATGCGCGGGCCGAACTGGTGGATCAGGTAGACGTCCAGGTAATCGGTGCCGCAGCGTTCGAGGCGGGTGTCGATCTGGGTGAGCATTTCGCCGGGGCCCTCGCGGGCGACATTCTTGGAGACCAGGAACAAGTCCTTGCGGCGCTCGGGGCGGCGCTCGAGCCACTGGGCGATGTGCTGCTCGCCGCGCCCGCCGAGGTAGCCGGCGGCGGTATCGAACGAGCGCACGCCCAACGACCAGGCGGCCTCGAGATACTGCGGGCTGTGGGCCTGCGCCATGCCGCCCAGGGTCAGGATCGAGACCTCCTGGCCCGAGCGACCCAGCTTGCGGGTCGCCAGCGGGACTTGCGCGGCCGGGGCGGGGGCATCCTCGACGGCAGCCTCGGCCGCGGCCGCCGGACGCAGGCCCAGCGCCCCCGCCGCGCCGACCAGCGCCGGTGCGATCAGCGAACTTTTGAGAAACTCACGCCTGCTGTTGCTCGTGTCCTGGCTCATGATGCTGCCCTCGGTGGTGGAATGCTCACGCATGAGGGGAAGAGTACTTCAAATCAGGCGCGGTCGGCAAGCTGTAGTCGAGCGACGAGTGGAAAGAAGGTCGGCGCGGGAGGCGGGCGCTGCGGCGCCAGCAGGCTCAAGGCGGGTTATTTTCCGTCGCGCCGGCGGCGGAAGCTCTTTATGATCGGGCAAAGGCCGCCGCTGCCCGTGCGAGCGGACCTGCCGGCAGGGTTCAAGATGCGCCGTTTTCTTAGCCTCCACTTGCCCGCGATTCTGCTGTTTTTCCTGCTCAGCCTGCAGGTCACCTGGCCGTTGTGGGTCGATCCCAACCGGCGCCTGATGCCGGGCGACCCCGAGCTGAACAGTTATCTGCTCAACCATGTCCAGCGCGCGCTGCTCCACGACATTGGTAACTTCTACCAGACCACCAAATACTGGCCATTGCCCGACACTCTGACTTATGGGGAGATGCTGCTGACGCCGGCGCTGCTGGCGCTGCCGGCGCGCTGGCTGGGGGCGGGGCCGGTGGGGGTGCACAATTTTTCGCTGCTGAGCGGGTTCTTCCTGAGCGCGCTGGCGGCCTATGCGCTGGGGTGGCATTTCTTCCGCGAGCGAGCGGCGGCGACCGCGGTCGGGCTGGCCTATGGCTTCGCGGCCTACCGGATCGGCCAGAGCGGCCACCTGCAACTGGTCCATGGGGCCTTCCTGCCGCTGATGGTCCTGGGATTCGAGTGGAGCCAGCGCGGGGGCCGTCGCCGTCAGGGGTGCCTGCTGCTGGGGGTATCGGCGTTGGCGCAGTGGCTCAGCTCGTGGTATTGGGCGGTCTTCTCGTTCTGGTTCATGGCGCCCTACATGGTGGGGCGCTGGCTGCTGGAGCGCCGGCGACTGGATCGGGGGCGGCTGCTGGGACCGCTGGCGGCGCTCGCGCTGGCCGGGGGGGTGGTGCTGGCGCTGGCGTGGCCTTACTTTGAGCAGCGTCGGCTCAACACCTTCATCAGGCCGGCCGAGTTGGTCGCCACTTTCGCCGCCCAGCCGGCCGATTTCATCCGGCCGCCGGTGCGCAACCTGGTCTGGGGCTGGGCGGCTCGCGGAGACGACGGCGTGGGCGTCGCCTTGGAGCGCAGCCTGTTTCCAGGCCTGCTGGCGAGCCTGGCGCTGATCGTGGCTTTGGGCCATGGCCTGCGCCGGGCCGGGAGGCGGCCGCGGCGGGGATTTCCACTCGGGCTCTGGCTGGCGATCACGCTTTTGTTGATGAGCTTCTGTTTCGGCTCGGCGCTGGCGCACTACCGGCTGGCCTCGCTGCTGCCCGGCAGCGATCAGATGCGCGTGCCGGCACGCTGGATGCTGCCGGCGCTGCTGGGACTGGCCGTGCTGATGGGCTGGGTTTATCGGCGCTGGTTCGGGGCGGGCCGGACGCTGACGTGGCGGCGGGCCGGCTGGGCGGCGCTGGGGCTGCTGGTCGTGGAGAGCCTTGCCCGGCCGATCGGCTGGCAGGAAGTCTTCGGTCGCCCTGGCGCATTCGAGCAGTGGCTGGAGGCGCAGACATATCCCTCGCCGACGCTGATCCTGCCCCCCGATCTGCAGCTGCTGACCCTCAGCATGGCGCATCACACCCAGCCGCTCGTCAACGGTGCGAACGGCTATTTCCCCTACTATCACATGAGCCGGATGGAGCAGTTGACCCGCTTCCCCGATGTGGACGTGACGCGGGCGCTGCGCCTGATGCGGGTGCGTTTTGTGGCGATCCAGCTGGCGGCTGGCCGGGGGACTGAGGCTGACCAGGAGCTGCGCCTGGGGCAGGCGATCCGCAACCGACCGGAGGACTTCGCCGGCATAATTAGGCTGGGCCGCTGGATGATCGTGGAGCTGGCCCCCCCGCCCCCCGAGCTGCCGTTGATGATCCCCAAGCTGGGGGGGGTGCCGGGAATCGGGACCGAGGTGCTGCGGGAGATCGATCCGGCCACGGCGGCGGCGGTGGAGGTCTTTTTGAGCGGCGGCTAAGGCTAATGGTAACAGTTGCCAATGGCGAGGATGTTTTCTTCTTTTCAGGCACGGAAATTTGTTTGACAGCGACAGCGCCAACTGCTAGCGTTCGCTAGCTACATGTGTAGGAAAAATTTGAAAGTTGAGGTGCATTATGAGAGGGACAAAAGCTATTTTATCGGGTCTGGCGTGCCTGGGGATGCTGACCGGCAGCATTCAGGCGGCTGAGATTCTGGTTCCGGCCGATCAGCCTTCGCTGGTGGCGGCGGTCGCGGCCGCCCAGGCCGGCGACACGATCACGATCACCAACAGCGCCGACTACGTCGGCCCCGTCGACATCGACAAGCCGCTGTTCATCCGGGCCGCGGCCGGCCAGTCGCCAAAGATCCTCGGCGATACCACTCAGCCCTATGCGATCAAGATTCTGGAGACCGCCGGCGGGACCCAGCTGGGCAGCCTTGAGGGCGGACAGATTCAGGTCAATGCCGACGCCTTCGACAATACTACGATCAATACCACGGTCATTCATGTCGGCAACACCTCCGGCACCGTGACGCTGGAGCGGGTGCGCGTCTATGGCCACTACAACTACCACAATTCAAGCGGCGCGACGCCCCCCCTTATCAGCCGCGACCGCAACGACATGATCCGGGTCGGCGTGAGTTCCACGACACCGATGGGTGATGTCATTCTGCGCCAGGTCGAGGTCGCCGGTGGCAGCCATGGCCTGCGCGTCGTAGCCACCCCCACCACCAATACCTCAACGCTGACCGTCGAGAACTGCATGCTGGACTCCAAGAATTTCGGTGTGCGGGCGAACGGCACAATTGATATGGAGTTCAAGAATACCACGATCTTCAGTGAATCCAGCTGGTCCCCGGTCTATTACGACACCGGCCAGGAGGGCGCCAACTCCTTCACCAACTGCTGGCTTCACGCCAAGGGGACGTCGGTGGTCATGAACAGCGCCTCGCGGCGTGACCATCCCACCTATTTCTCCCGCAGCGCCTTTACCCGTGATGGCGTGGGTACGGTGCTGAGCATGGCCAGCACCAGCTATGGCAACAAGTGGTACTTTGACCATTGCGACGCCGTCGTCCCGGGCGATACCGGCGCGGTGCTCAATATGGCTACTCCGCATTCGCAGGCATTAGGCGTCGGCAACCGCGGCGTCGAGTTCACCAACTGCAACCTGATCAACCTGGGGACTGGAGAGATTGTTGCCGCCTCGCCCGTTCAGGAAGCCTTCCTGATCATGCGCAGCAATAATCAGGTTTCGTCGCACGCGACGCCGGTGGTTGCGAACAACGGGTTCGCCACCTATTCGGTGGCCGCCCCCGTTGCGACCATCACGCCGGACTATGGTTCATGGCAGACCGGCAACCTGATCTATCAGAACCAGACGCTGCTGACCTCGGATGAGAATGGTCGGGCGCTGGGTTCCAACTACAACTTCGCGACGATGACCAGTGGCAACATCAACTCGGCCAAGCGCTGGGACCTCTACCAGTAAGCATCCGAGCCAACACCTGATTGAACAACCGCCCCGGCAGGCCCAAAGTCTGCCGGGGCGGCTTGCCTTTGATTATCCTATGAGCGGACCGCCGGGCGATCTATGATAGACCGTGCGCGGGCGCGGCAGGTCGGGTCGAAAAGCCGACCTATCCTCCCGGTGGTAGCGAGCTTAAGACGCAAGCGGCGGCGGCGCGATTCGATTCTCTTTGACGCCCTGCGCAACCAAGACCAATAATAGCAGTTTGGTGCGCCCCGGTGCCGGCGCCGGGCCAATCAGATTTGAGGGATGTGGAAGTGTCCGTGAGAGTTGTTCCCAACATGACGCCCAACGACAGGCCCCTGATCGTACAATCCGACCGCACGATGCTGTTGGAGACCGACCATCCGGTCTTCGAAGCCGCGCGCGACGCCTTGGCAGCCTTTGCCGAGATTGTCACCTCGCCCGAGCATTACCATACCTACCGCATCACGCCGCTCTCATTGTGGAACGCCGCCAGCGCGGGGCTGCGCGCCGATGACGTGATCGAGAACCTGCGCCGCTTCAGCCGCTATCCTATCCCGCAGAACATTGAATATGACGTGCGCGAATACATGTCGCGCTATGGCCGGCTCAAGCTGCTCAAGGAGGGCGACGGGCTGGTGCTCAAGAGCGCCGACCCGCTGCTGCTTGAGCAGATTCTGGCCGACGACCGGCTCAAGCCCTTCTTCGAGAAGAAACTGGGCAAGACGCGGGTGGCGGTGCGCGCCAACGAGCGCGGCCTGCTCAAGCAGGCGCTCATCAAGCGCGAGTTCCCGGTCGAGGACCTGGCGGGCTACGTCGATGGCCAACCCCTCGACATCGTCCTGCGCGAGCGCACGCTGACGGGCCAGCCGTTTGCCCTGCGCACCTACCAGCGCGATGCGGTTTCGGTTTTCCACCAGCAAGGTCACGCCACCGGTGGTTCGGGAGTGCTGGTGCTGCCCTGCGGCGCCGGCAAGACGATCATCGGGCTTGGCATTGTCAATGCAATCGCCCAGCACACGCTGATCGTGGTGACCAACATCACGGCGGTACGCCAGTGGCGCGACGAGCTGCTCGACAAGACCACGCTGACGCCCGACCAGATCGGCGAATACAGCGGCGAGGTCAAGGAGATTCGCCCGGTCACGATCACCACCTATCAGATCCTGACCTACCGCAAGCGCAAGGAAGAAGATTTCGTCCACATGGAGCTGTTTGACCGGCAGGACTGGGGGCTGATCGTCTATGACGAGGTTCACCTGCTGCCGGCGCCGGTCTTCCGCGCGGTGGCCAACATCCAGAGCAAGCGGCGGCTGGGCCTGACGGCGACGCTGCTGCGCGAGGACGGCAAGGAATCGGACGTCTTCTCGCTGATCGGCCCCAAAAAGATCGACATTCCATGGAAGACGCTCGAGAAGCAGGGCTGGATCGCGCAGGCACTCTGCGTGGAGGTTCGCATCCAGTTGCCCGAGGACGAGCGACACCAGTATGCCGTCGCCGACACCAAGGCGAAGTTCCGCATCGCCTCGGAGAACGAGGCCAAGATCGAGGTCATGCGCCAGATCGTGGAGCGCCACCGCGGCGACCAGGTGCTGATCATCGGCCAGTATCTGGACCAGTTGGACAAGGTCTGCGCCGACTTTGCCGCTCCGATCATCACCGGCAAGACGCCCAACCGTGAGCGCGAGCAGATCTTCAACGACTTCCGCGAGGGGCGCATCTCGGTGCTGATCGTCAGCAAGGTGGCGAATTTCTCGATCGACCTGCCCGACGCCAATGTCGCGATCCAGATCAGCGGGACCTTCGGCTCACGGCAGGAAGAGGCCCAGCGGCTGGGCCGTATTCTGCGCCCCAAGTCCGGCGGCGGCGGCAACATGGCCTACTTTTACACGCTGGTCACGCAGGATTCACGCGAGCGGGAATTCGCCGTCAAGCGCCAGCTTTTCTTGACCGAACAGGGGTATCGCTACCGGATCGTCAACAGCCTGGCCGAATTGGACGCGGAGGATGGCGGCGGCTCCGGCATAGACGAACGGGCCTGCGGCACGCAATAGGCTGACCCAAAGCCCCCCTGCGGCCCCTAAGCTCCGCTGCTGATCGGTTCGGTGGGGTCGTTCTCGCGACTCAGGCCATATTGCTGAATCTTATAGAGCAAACAGCGGTACGAGATGCCAAGGTGTTGGGCGCTTTTCTTGCGGTTCCAGCCGAACTGGTCGAGTGAAAGCTGGATCGCGCGCCGTTCGATCTCGCCGAGCACGCCCTCGCTGATTTCCTTGAGGCTCTTGCCCTGGAAATAGCTGTCGGGCAAGCTGGCGGGGTTGCCGGTGGCGCCGCGACCAGCCACGCCGGAGCTGCTGGCCTGGGCGGCGATCGGGTCGTTGTGATGCGCCTCGATATGCTTCTGGATCTCAGCCTCGCCGAAGATGACGACGCGCTTGGCCAGGCTCTCCAGCTCACGCACATTGCCCGGCCAGTGATAATCGATCAACGCGCGCACGCTGTCGGTGGAGATCTGCTCCAGTCCCTTGCCGAACTTCTCGCAATAGGCGCCCAGAAAGTGGTGCGCCAGCAGCGGGATGTCCTCGCGCCGCTCACGCAGCGGGGGCAGGTGAACCGTGATGTCGTTGATGCGGTAGAACAGGTCCAGCCGAAAATCCTTGTCCTGGATGCGCCGTTCCATCTCGATGTTGGTGGCGCAGATCAGGCGCACGTTGACCTTGACGGTCTGGGTGCCGCCGACGCGGAAAAATTCCTTGTGTTCGAGCACCTGGAGCAGCTTGGCTTGGATCGCCGGCGGAATCTCGCCGATCTCGTCCAGGAAGATCGTGCCGTTGTCGGCCAGCTCGAAGCGGCCCGGCTTGGAGCGGTAGGCGCCGGTGAAGGCGCCGCGCTCGTGGCCGAACAGCTCGCTCTCGAGCAGGTCGGGGGGCAGGGCGGCGCAGTTGACCTTGACGAATGGGCCGCGCTGGCGGTCGCTGTTCTGGTGGATCAGGCGGGCAGCGATGTCCTTGCCGGTGCCGCTCTCGCCGCGGATGAGCACGTTGAGGTCGGTGCCGCCGATCTGCTCGATCAGCTCGCGCACACGCAGGAAGGCGGGAGCCTCGCCCAAAAAGCTGGACCACAGCGACTGGCGCGCCAGTTCGGACTCCAAGCGCTTGACGCGCTGCTTGAGGTCCTTCTTTTCGAGCACCTTCTGGATGCAGATTTCCACCATCTCGATGTCGAAGGGCTTGACGATGAAGTCGTCGGCGCCACCTTGGACCGCCTGCACGACCACCGGGGTGTCGGCATGGCCCGAGACGATGATGACGCTGATGGAGGGGTCCTTCTTCTTGATGTAGTTGAGCAGCTGGATGCCGTCCATGCCGGGCATCTTGATGTCGAGCAGGCAGATGTCGGGATGATATTGATCCAGGCGGCTGATGGCGCTGCGGCCATCGTTGCAGGTCTGGACCTGGAATTCGTTGCTGGCGAGCCCGTCGCTCAGGATCCACGTCACGTTCGGGTCGTCGTCGACCGCCAGCACCCGAATCTTGCCGGTCAGGCTTTCCACGGTCATGGCAGCCCTCGCTCCTTCTGTTGTCAATCGCGGCCGTGCCGCGCGCGGCGAAGCATTTTACGCCCGGGGCAGGTAAATGTAAAACTTTGAACCTTGACCCGGATGGCTTTCGACGTGGATGCGGCCTAGATTCTTGCGGACCACGCGTTGGACGGCCGAGAGGCCCAAGCCCTTGCCCTCGGGTCGGGTGGTGAAGAAACGGCCGAAAATCTTTTTCAGGTTCTCCTCGCTGATGCCGCAGCCGTTGTCGGCCACGCAAACCATCACATAGCGACCCGGCTGGGCGCCGCCCTGGCGCACGCGCGCGGCGTGTTCCTCGTCGAGCCGCTCGGCGGTGGTCACCACCAGCCGACCGCCCTCCTCCATCGCGTGGCAGGCATTGGTGATCAGGTTGATCAGTGCCTCGATCAGGTTGCGGGTCAGCCCCAGCACCATCAGCGGGCCCTCGGCCAGTTGGCGCTCGACCTGGATGGCCTTCTGGTCCAGGATCGCGCCGCTGACCTCGAGCGACTTGTCGACCAGCTCGTTGAGGTCAACAGGCACCATGTTCATTTCGCGCGGGTTATAGAAGTTGACCAGCTCGCTGACCATGCTCTCCATGCGGGCCAGGTTGTTGCCGATCTCATGGAGGCAGCGTTCGCGGCGGGCGTCCTCACGCCAGCCGGCCACGAGCAGCCGCGAGGCCCCGCGCAGGGCCGTCAGCGGGTGGCGCAGGTCATGGGCGATCTCGCTGACCAGCTCGCCCAAGCTTGCCAGCTGACCGGTGCGGGTGATGAAGTTGCGCTGCTCGATGGTGGCCAGCAGCTGCGAGATCGCCAGTCCGATCATCCGCTCCTCGGACTGAGTCAGCCGCGAGGGCCCGCTCTTGCGGATCAGCCCGACCAGCCCGGTCATCATCTCGTGGACGTGCAGCGGCATGAGCATCACCTCGCGCGCGCTGTGGGTGCCCGGGTAGCGTCGCCAGACCTCGGCGACGTAGCGGTCGACGCGCAGCGTGTGGTTCTCGCGCGCCAGCGCATGGATCACCTCGCCGTCGGTGCGCAGCAGCGCGCTCATCTCCTCGCGCAGGCGGTCGCCGGTCTCACCCTGGCTGAACGCCAGGTGCAGCTCGTGGGCGTTGAGGTCATAGATGACGCAGAAGGTCTCGTCGAAGTCGATCAGGCGGCGCAGGAGGTCGAAGATGCGGCGCAGCGCGTGCTCGCTGGAGGTCAGCACGGCAGGGGCCTGGCTGAGCTCAAAGATCGTGCCCATCTGCTCGTTGAGCGCGCGCAGAGTGCCGATCGTCTCCTCCAAGTCGCGCGTGGCCTCACTGACGCGCTGCTCGAGCAAGTCTCGCTCGCGCCGCAGCGCCTCCATCAGGCGGTCATTCTCGTCGGCCATGCGCTTTTTCTCGGCCGCCCGCGCGACCACGCGCAGCATGTCGATGACATTGAGCGGCTTGCACAGCATATCGTAGGCGCCGGCCTTGAGCGCCTCGATGACGTGGTCCATGCTGGCCATGCCCGAGATGACGATGGAGGGGGTGTTGGGCTGAAGCTCGCGCACGGCGGGCAACAGATCCAAGCCGCATTCGGGGTTTTGCAGGAAGATATCGGCGACGACGACATCGAATCGCCCGCGCTCTAATTCCGCACGCGCCTCGGCCAGCGTGCCCGCCGTGGTGATCCGATAGCCATTGGATACGAAGACCTCGACGAACAGCTCGCGGATGGCAGCCTGATCATCGAGCACCAACACATGGGCCGGCGGGTCGAGCGGCTGATCGCGCAGCAGCGGGAACCGAGGCTGTTCGGTGGCAGCCATGGATGCAGCATCCATCTGTACGTCGTTCCTCAACATCATCTCCGGACCAAACCTCTTGGTCAGTCACCGGTTGTTCAAGTCCCATAAGTATGCATCGGTTTGCAGCCGCCACGCCATAAAAAAAATATATCTGCCGGCATCGGAACTGCAATCATCTGCAACCAGGATGCACTATATTGCAGACCTCCGGGTCCCAATGGAGCCGAAACACAAGCGAGGGTGAGGATGCTGTGGCCGGATCCGGCACATGGGCGCCCATCAATTCAGCAATATCGGACAAAAATTTGTCTTAATAATGGAAAGACCGGAACATTCGTGGGGTCAGTGTCATTGGCATTAGTATTGCGTAAGCACAGGCTGACCGTTTTGGGCTGCCCTTGACATATCGTTCCAGTGCCCGGTGGATCTGGCCAGGGCGGGAAGAAATTATCGGATCGTGATATCCCACGTGATTGACCAAAACATGGATGCACAGGCCCTTAGCAGAGAATTGGCCGACTATAAAAACAGGCTAAGTGAGTTGGAGGAGCATTGTGGGCGGCTGCGCACGCAGATGCAGGCGCTTCAGGGTGACACCATCCACGATCTGGACACCTCGCTCCATTCGCTGGCCTATTTTCACACCCGGCTCAAGGAAGAGATCGTGCGCTCTGAGCGCTATCGGCATTTTCTGTCGCTGGTGTTGATCCATGTGGAGCTGCGCGATCGTCAATCAACCGGCCAGATCACCCGCGAGATTGGCCGGATGGGCCAGGAGATGATCGGCCGCCTGTCACGGCGCAATGACGTGGTGGCGCTCTACAGCAAGCGACAGATGGTGTTGCTGCTGCCCGAGACCGACCCACGCGGGGCGCGCCTGTTCATCCAGCGCGTGCTGGCGGCGTTTCCCGACAATGGCCGGCGCATTACCTATTCAATTCTCTCATATCCAAACGACGCCACCCATCTGGAGCTGATCATGAGCCAGCTTCAGGAGCGTTCGGAAAACCTTTTCCGCGGCCAGCCTCAGCTTCAAGAATAGATCACTCGCGCGAGTCCAGCCAGATGGTGACGGGGCCGTCGTTGACGAGGGCGACCTGCATCATTGCACCGAAGCGGCCGCTGGCCACCCGCGTGCCATCACGCCCGAGCAGGCCGATGAAGAGCTCGAAAAGCCCGGCGGCCACGGCCGGCGGGGCGGCGGCGGTGAAGCTGGGCCGACGGCCGCGACGGCAATCCGCGTGCAGCGTGAACTGGCTGACGGCCAGAATCTCGCCGCCGATCATGGCCAGCGGCAGATTCATGCGTCCCTCGGCATCGCCATAAATCCGCAGCCCCAGCACCTTATCGGCCATCGGGCCGAGCCCGGCGCCGCCATCCTCGGCATCTTCGATCCCAAAGCCGACCAGCAGCAGACAGCCGCGGCCGATACGCGCGATCTCGCGGCCCTCAACCGAGACCGAGGCCTCGGAGACGCGCTGGAGCAGAATCCGCAACTTAATCCGATCCCCAGTTCATTTCGTTCAAATCACCAAACAGGCCGCTAGGTTCCTCCCGGCCTCAGCTTTCCCCGCCAGGGGTGGCGACGACGCAGCAGACGTTGAGCTGGCGCGCGGCCTGCACCTCGTCCATTCGCTTAACCGGCAGGTTGTGCGGAGCGTGGCGCAGGCGATCGGGCTCGGTGTCGATCTCGCGCCGGATCTGGCCCATCACCTGCACGAAGCGGTCGAGCGTCTCCTTGCTTTCGGTCTCGGTCGGCTCGATCAGCAGGCACTCGGGCACCAGCAGCGGGAAGTAGTTGGTCGGCGGGTGGATGCCGAAGTCCAGCAGGCGCTTGCTGACATCGAAGGCCTTGATGTTCTTTTCGCGCGCCTCTCGCTTGAGCGAGAGGATGAACTCGTGCTTGCAGGGGGCGGCAAAGGGGGCGTCAAACATTCCCTTGAGCCGCGCCAGCAGGTAATTGGCATTGAGGACGGAGTGGGTCGCCACGTCGCGCAGCCCCGTGGCGCCCTGCAGCCGGATATAGGTGTAGGCGCGGATCAGCACGGCGGCATTGCCGTAGAAGGCATGGAAACGGCCGATCGAATCGGGGGCCTCCTCGTCGAGCCGATACTGGCCGTCCTGCTCGATCACCCGCGGGCGCGGCAGGTAGGGCGCCAGGTCCTCGCGCACCGCCACCGGCCCCGCGCCGGGACCGCCACCGCCGTGGGGGGTCGAGAAGGTCTTGTGCAGGTTCAGGTGCACGACGTCAAAGCCCATGTCGCCGGGCCGGGCGCGGCCGACGATGGCGTTGAGGTTGGCGCCGTCATAGTAGAGCAGCGCCCCGGCGCGGTGCACCATCGCGGCGATCTCGAGGATGTCGCGCTCGAACAGGCCGCAGGTGTTGGGGTTGGTCAGCATCAAGGCGGCGACGCGGTCGTCGAGCGCCGCGCGCAGCGCCTCCAGGTCGACCATGCCCTCTTTATTGGAGGCTACCGAACGGACCTCGTAGCCGGCCAGCGCGGCGCTGGCGGGGTTGGTGCCGTGGGCGCTGTCGGGCACCAGCACGACGTTGCGGTGGTTGCCGCGCGCCTCGTGCCAGGCGCGGATGACGCGCACGCCGACCAACTCGCCCTGAGCCCCCGCCACCGGCGCCAGCGAGACCCCCGGCAGGCCCGTCAGATCGCCGAGCAGCTGCTGGAGCTCATAAAAGACCGCCAGCGTCCCCTGCGTGTCCTCGGCGCGCTGGAGCGGGTGCAGACCGGTAAAGCCCGGCATCGCCGCGGCCGCCTCGCAGGCGCGCGGGTTGTATTTCATCGTGCACGAGCCGAGCGGATAGAAATGGGTATCGATCGAGAAGTTCTTCTGCGACAGGCGCGTGTAATGGCGCACGACCTCGGGCTCGGCCAGCTCGGGCAGCTCGGCCGACTGCTTGCGGCGCAGGGCGGCGGGCAGCCGGTCGCGCGGATCGCCCCCCGCCGGCGGCGCGGGCAGGCTTACGCCGCGCCGGCCCTTGCGGCCACGCTCGAAGATCAGCCGGTCATCGCGGTAGGGGATGCCGGTGGCCGGCGCCGGGCTCGGCGCGATGGTTGGGGTGGATTTGGCCTGGTCGCTCATGAAAGATCTCCCTCGAATTTCTTGAACAGCAAGACCTCACACAAAGCCACTAAGACACAAAGCGGAGATTGGAGATGCCATCTTCATCCTTGGTTTGTGTCTTTGTGAGAGGCTCCGGAACTACTTAAAAGCCTGACGGGCTGCTGCGAGATACGCCTCGATGTCTGCTTCGGTCCGGGTCTCGGTGGCGCAGATCACCAGCAGGCGCGGGTCGGGATGGCCCAGCCGCGCCGCGGGCAGGCCCGGCAGGATGCCCTGCTCGCGCATTGCGTCCACAAAGCGCTCGGCCTCGACCGGCAGCCGCACGGTGAACTCGTTGAAGAACGGGCGGTTGCTCATGGGTTCGACCCCCGGCAGCGCCACCAGCTCGTCGTGCAGCCGACCGGCTGCGGCCAAGTTGGCCTGGCCGAGCTGGACGAACCCCTCGCGGCCCACCAGCGCCAGCCAAAAGGCGACCATCGCCGCGCACAGCCCCTGATTGGTGCAGATGTTGCTGGTGGCCTTCTCGCGGCGGATGTGCTGCTCGCGCGTCTGCAGGGTCAGCACGAAGCCGTCGCGCCCCTCGATGTCGCGCGTGCGGCCGACGATGCGGCCGGGCATGCGGCGAATCTGCTCGCCGCGCGTGGCCATGAAGCCCGCCCATGGACCGCCGAAACTCAGCGGCAGCCCGATCGGCTGGCATTCGCCGACGGCGATGTCGGCGCCCCATTCGGCCGGCGGCGCCAGCACCGAAAGGCTCATCGGGTTGGTGGCCGAGATGGCGAGCGCGCCGTGGGTGTGGGCCGTCTCGACCAGCGCGGCCGCATCCTCAAGGTAGCCAAAGAAATTGGGCTGCTGGATGACGACCGCCGCCGGGGCGTCGGCCTCGGCCGGCCAGGCGCCGGGGTCAATCGTGGCATCGGCCGGCACGCCCCAGGTGATCACCTTCGCGCCGATGCCGGCCACGTGCGTGCGCACGACCTCGGCCCAGTGCGGGTGCAGCGTGGCGGGCAGCACGACCTGTTCGCGGCCGGTGGCACGCATCGCCATCAACACCGCCTCGGCCAGCGCCGAGGCCCCGTCATACATCGAGGCGTTGGCCACCTCCATCCCGGTGAGGGCACAGATCATCGACTGGAACTCGTAGATGACCTGCAGCGTGCCTTGGCTGGCCTCGGGCTGGTAGGGGGTATAGGCCGTCAGGAACTCGCCGCGCTGAACGAGCGCCGAGACCGCCGCCGGGATGACATGCTCATAGGCACCGGCGCCGATGAAGTTGATGTAGGCGCTGGCGGCGGGCCTGTTGCGCGCGGCGTGGCGCCCCATCAGCCGCAGCACGTCGCTTTCGGGCAACGCCGGCGGACCCGGCGACTCGGCCAGCCGCACCTGCTCGGGCACGTCGGCAAAGAGCGCCTCGACATCGCTGACGCCGATGGCGGCCAGCATCTCGGCGACGTCCTCGGGGGTGTTGGGGATGAAGGTCATGGGGATGCAGCATCCTTTTTATTCGGAAGATCTCTCACAAAGACACAAAGGCGCGAAGACTTTTACTTAGTGATGGTGATCCGCGTCAATCCGCACCATCCGTGTGATCCGCGTGCCATTCCGGCTTGTTCACGCCTCTTCGCGGCAGAATTTTTCGTATTGCGGCGTGGTCATCAGGCGCGATTCATCGACCGGCTCAACGATCTCGAGCTGGAACAGCCAGCCTTCCTCGTAGGGGCTTTGGTTGATCTTCTCGGGCGAGCCGGGCAGCGCATCGTTGACCGCCACCAGCGTGCCGGCCAGCGGCGCGTAGACCGAGGCGGTCGCCTTGCAGGACTCGATGATGCAGACTTCGTCGCCGGCAGCATACTTGCGGCCGGGCTTGGGAAACTCGACAAAGACGATGTCGCCAAGCTGGCCCTGGGCAAAGTCGCTGATGCCGACCTTGCGCCGGTCTCCGGCCGCCTGAATCCACTCGTGGCTCTTCGCGAACAGAATCGATTTTTCAAGCTCCATCTCACGCCTCCATTTTTTTCACGTTCGTAGTCCCGCCTTCAGGCGGGATATGATCTTTCGTAGTATTTGGTAGGTCGGGTCTTCGACCCGACGTGTCGGCTCAAAGAGCCGACCTACCGCCTCGCGCGCCGTGGCGGTTCAAACTTCGCCTTGGCTCTTGTAAAATGGCAGCTTTGCCACCACCGCCTTGACCTTGCTCCCGCCGCCCAGCTCGATTTCCAGCTCCGTCCCGACCTTGGCCAGCCCGGCCGCCACATACCCCAGCGCGATCGGGCGATCGAGAGTCGGGGAGAAACCGCCGCTGGTCACCTCGCCCACCGGATTGCCGTCCGCCAGCACCGGGTTGCCGTGGCGCGGGATGCGCCGGCCCTCGGGCAACAGGCCAACCTGCCGAAGCGTGACGCCGCGTTGTTTGATCTCGAGCAGCGCCTCGCGCCCGCTGAACGCCGGCTTGCTCAGGTCGGTCACCCAGCCCAGGCGCGCCTCGAGGGGGTTGTGCTCGCGGGTGAAGTCCACGCCCGAGAGGTTGAAACCGGACTCCAGCCGCAGGGTATCGCGCGCCGCCAGCCCGCAGGGGCGCGCCCCGGCGGCCACCAGCGCCCGCCACAGCCCGACCGCCTGCGACGGGTGGCAAAGCAGCTCGGCCCCCGCCTCGCCGGTGTAGCCCGTGGTCGAAAAAATCAGCTCATGGCCGCCGTAGGTCATCGAGGCCACACGGATCGGCGCGAGTCCCTCCCATTCGCCCGCGCCCAGCGCGGCACGACAGGCCTCACGCCAGCGCGGCCCCTGGACGGCGATCATCGCCCACTCCGGCGCCGCCGGGCGCAGCCGGGCGTCAAGCCGCTCGCGCGCCGCGATCGACTGCATCAGCGCCAGATCAGCATCATAAGTGGCGGCATTGACGACCAGCAGGATGCGGTCGGCAGCCAGACGCGAGACGAACAGGTCATCGGCCAGCGTGCCGTCCTCATGGCAGAGCGCGGCATAGGCCGCCCCGCCGTCATCAAGATCGCCGATATCGCGCGTGACAATTCGCTGGACCAGCTCGAGCGCCTCGGGGCCTTCGACGAAAATCTGCCCCATGTGCGAGACGTCAAAAAGGCCGACCGAACGGCGGACAGCGTGGTGCTCCTCGAGCTGCGAGCCGAAGTGCACCGGCATCGCCCAGCCGGCAAAGGGGACGATCTTGCCACCGGCGGCGACATGCTCGTCGTATAACGGGGTCTGCTTAATTTCAGCGGTCGAAGACATCGGCTCCCCCAGGTGATTGGGACTGGCACGCCCGCGCGGGCACGGCCGATGGCCGCCCCTGGGGGCGCTGCTCCCGCTCTGTCCCGGTTACCTGAGAGAGTTTGCCGCGGCTTGCGCCGACGGTATCCCTTCGGTGGGCGGTCCCGGCGCCGTTGCCGGCGGGGCCGCCGCTCTCCAGAGTCCTGTCTGCCCGCGGTCCATTAGCCTGAGAGTTTATCGGGAGCGCTTTACCCCTTCGGCGGATCCGGGCGGATCGCTCTCCCGCGGGCTTCGTCCAGGAAATATGCGAGGGTCGGCCTGCGCCGTCCCTCGCTTCACAATTAACCCGCCCCCACGTCAGGGTCAAGCAAAACCCCCGGTCCGAAAAGAAAGGCCTGCGATTCTTCACAAATGGGTACCATGGTTCACGCCAAAACGCCAAGGTGCCAAGATCGCCAAAATGGGCAATAACCTTGTCCCGAAGGGGCGACAGCATTTAGCCGGGGGTGACCGAAGGGAACCCCCGGTCTAATGCCCGAGCCCCGAAGGGGCGGCAGAATCTTCGCAAGGCAACAAAAACCGATGAATTGCCGGGGGCTAAGCTCATTTTTGCTCTCTTTCGTGCCTTTCGTGAAATCTCCTTCGGTTTGAAGAATGAGGAATAAGAAAGGCCCGCCCCGCGCGGATGGCGGGACGGGCCGATTGTTTCAAGTCAGCTCGGGTTGGACGGTCAGCGAACCTCTTCCGCGGGGAAGATCTCGATCTCGACGCGGCGGTTCATGGCGCGCCCGGCCTCGGTCTCGTTGCTGGCGATCGGGAAGGATTCGCCGAAGCCGGCAACCTGCACAATGCGCGTGGGGTTGATGCCCAACGAGACGAGCGTATCGGCGACGATCGCCGCGCGCCGTCGCGACAGCTCCAGGTTCATCTGTTCCTCGCCCTCGCTGCTGGCATAGCCCTTGATGCGGATCTGGCTGTTGGGGTGGTCGCGCATGATCTGTGCGATTTCGCCCAGCTTGGTGCGGGCGCCCTCGGCGAGCACGGCCGAGCCGCGCTGGAAGAGGACGTCATTGCTCAGCCGCAGGTTGAGGTGGGGCGGCTGTGCGGCCTTCATCTGCTCATATTCGGGCTGCCACTGGGGCGCCTGATACTGCGATTCCTGGGCGTTGCGCATCTCGACTTCCAAGCCCTCGATGCGGTCGTAGAGCTTTGCCTGATTGTCCATCTGACGCCCGATCGTCGCGCCCAGCGCCGCGCCGCCGAGGGCGCCGATGACCGCGCCGGCGCCGCGATGGCCGGTCTGATGGCCGATAATGCCACCCGCCAGCGCGCCCAAGGCCGCGCCGCCGGCCGTGCCGCCCGCCGTGCGAGGATTATCTTTTATCGTCTGGCAACCGGAGCCCATCATCAGTGCCGGAATGAGCAGCATGCTCAGGATCAGAATCTTGAATCGCTTCATGGGTCAAGCTCCTTGCGTTTCTTTGGGAGGGACTGCTCCTCACCACACCTATTCTAGCCCTCATAGATAAAATTGGTCCACGCAATGTTCCCTGAAAATCTGCATTCCTTTTATGAATTTGCCGCCCGGGCGCAGCCGCGGGGGGTTGCATGTTGGCGCGACTCGGTTTAAGGTTTTGGGTCATGATGGCGCAACCCACAGGGCCTGGAGCACAGCAACAACAGGGGGCGGCTGGTTTGCGCGTCCTGATGGGGCCGCGCTGGCGGCCGGCGCGCCGGTTGGGACTGGTGGCGGTGGACGCGCTGCTGCTGCTGGCCGCCTTCTGGCTGGCCTACGAAATTCGCTTCGATTTCCAGCCCGACATCGATGGGCTGGGGGGCGATTATTTCCTCCAGTTCATGCTGATTGCCCCGCTGCTGGCGCTGGCTCGCCTGCTGATGCTGCACGGACTGGGGCTCTATCGCGGCTATACGCGCTACACCAGCATCCATGAGCTGGTCAGCATCGCCACGGCCTGCCTGACGGGTACGGTGTTGCTGTCGGTTTTTAACTTTTCGACCCAGTATATCACTGCACTGGGGCCCTACCCGCTGCATGAGTCGGGCCAGCGCCTGCTGCGCGTGCCGTGGGGCGTGGTGGCCGTCGAGGCGATGCTGGCGATCGGCCTGCTGGGGGGCACGCGGCTGGCGCTCCGGCTGCTGGCCGAGCGACTGCTCGAGTCGGCCGACGAGGAGGCGCGCCGGGTGCTGATCGTCGGGGCGGGGCCGGCCGGCGAGCGCATCGCCCGCGACCTGCTCAAGCACCAGCGCCACCGCTATCGGCCGGTGGGCTTCATCGACCCCGATCCCAGCTTGGCGGGAGCCCGCATCCATGGCCTGCGTGTGGAGGGGGGGCTGGACCGGCTCGAGGATGTCGCCCGGCGGCGGCGGGTGGGGATGCTGCTGGTGGCGCTCGAGCGCCCGGCGCCGGCCCTGCTGCGCCAGATCGTCGAGCGCTGCCGCAACGAGCGGTTAGAGTTCAAGATCATCCCCGACCTCGAGGCCGTCATGCGCGGCCAGATTGAGATCAACCGACTGCGGCCGGTCGAGATTGAAGACCTGTTGGGGCGCCCGCCGGTGGTGCTTGACGTCGAGGCCTCGCGCAGCTGCCTCGCGGGCCGGCGCGTGCTGATCACCGGGGCCGGCGGCTCCATCGGCGCCGAGCTTTGCCGCCAGGCGCTCGAACATCGGCCCGCTTCGCTGACGCTGCTGGGCCGGGGGGAAAACAGCATTTTTGAAATCGAGGGCCGGCTGGCCGCGCGTGCGGGCGAGCTGGGCGTGGCGCTGGAGGCCCTGGTGGGCGACGTGCGCGACGCGGGGCTGGTCGGGCCGCTGCTGGCCGGGCGCCGCCCCCAGGTCGTGCTGCACGCCGCCGCCCACAAGCACGTCCACTTCATGGAGCTGCAGCCGGCCGAGGCGATCAAAAACAACGTCACCGGCACGCGGGTGCTGGCCGAGGCCGCGCGCGCCGCCGGGGTCGAGCGTTTTATTCTCATCTCAACCGACAAGGCGGTGCGGCCGGCCGGGGTGATGGGCGCCAGTAAGCGCGTGGCCGAGATGATCGTCAGCGCGCTGGACCGCGAGGGGCCCACCCGCTTCATCGCCGTGCGCTTTGGCAACGTGCTGGGCAGCCGCGGCTCGGTGATCCCGGTCTTTCGCGCCCAGCTGGCCGCCGGCGGCCCGCTGACCGTCACCCATCCCGAGGCGACGCGCTACTTCATGACGATCCCCGAGGCGGTGGCGCTCACGATCGAGGCGGGCAGCGTCGGCCAAGGCGGCGAGGTCTTCCTGCTTGACATGGGCGAGCCGGTCAAGATTCTGGATCTGGCGCGCAACCTGGTCACGCTGTCGGGGCTGGAGCCTGAGACCGATATCGCAATCCGTTTTACCGGCCTGCGCCCCGGCGAGAAGCTCTATGAAGAGCTGCTGACGGCCGAGCAGCTGCGCGAGCCGACCGTGCATGAGAAAATCTTCCGCTGCCGCCAGCCCGAGTTGGACTGGGCCTGGCTGTCGGATCGGGTGGCGCGCCTGGAGGCGCTCGCCGCCGGGCTCGATGCCGACGCCATCCGCGCCGAGCTGGCCGAACTGATCCCCGATTACAGTGGCCCCGGCCGCCGCCGGGATCCCTAGCGCCTATTTTTTTTGTTGGCTTCCACCGCGGGCGCGCGGCGAGCGTAGTAGATCAGGGCGGCGCCGGCCAGGGCGACAAACAGGCTGTAGAACATCCCGCGCGTCAGGCCGAGGATCAGCGGGGCGTCGGGCTCGCGAAAGGCCTCGGCCACTATCCTGCCAATCGCATAGATGATGAAGAACTCACCGGTCAGCATCCCCGGCCGGTGCCGCGCCCCCGTGCGCCAGAGCCGCCATTGCAGCCAGACCAGCGGAATCAGCCCCTCCAGCACGGCCTCGTAAAGCTGCGAGGGATGACGGGGCGGGATCATCGCCAGCGGGGTCCCCGGCGGGACCGACTGCGGAAAGATCACCGCCCACGGCACCTCGCTGACGCGACCCCACAGCTCGCCATTGATGAAATTGGCCAGCCGTCCCAGCAGGATGCCGGGCGGCGCAAGCGTCACCAGCAGGTCTCCCAGCCGCCGCACAGAGATACCCAACCGCCGCGACAGCCAGACCACTGCCAGCGCCACGCCGATAAAGCCGCCGTGGCTCGACATGCCGCCCTCCCAGATACGCAGCAGCGCCAGCGGATCGCGCAGCAGGAAGGGAGCGGCGTAGAAAAGGTAAAAGCCTATCCGCCCCCCGAGCAACACCCCCAGCACCAGCGCGACGATGGCGGTGGATTGCTGGTCCGGATCCAGCGGCGAGAGCCCGCGCCGCCAATACAGGTGCAGCAGCAGGGCGCCGATCAAAAAACCGAACATATAGGCCAATCCGTACCAGCGGATGCCGAAGCTCTCCGTAAACTGGATGGCGAATGGATCAAGGTTGTGGACCCAATGGGCGGGCGGGTTCATGGGACGGTGTTCCTTCGATACAAATGGCTCCCTCCAGCTTGCCCGCGGCCGCGCCCGACGCGCAAGGGTTGGATAACCGGTGTTCTGCTTTACTTTCCTTCGGCACCTGGTTGGGCTATGATGCGGCCGGTCGGGGGACCGGCCCCGGCACCGATGACGCCAGGAGAGGACACGCCGATGATCGAGCGATACACGCTGCCCGAGATGGCCGAGCTCTGGAGCGAGCAAAAGAAATTCGAGGTCTGGCTGGAGGTGGAAATCCTCGCCTGCGAGGCCTGGGCCGAAGAGGGCAAGATCCCGGCCGACGCGCTGGCGCAGATCAAGCAGCGCGCCAGCTTCAGCGTCGAGCGGATCCTGGAGATTGAGGCCGAGGTCCACCACGATGTGATCGCCTTCACCACGGCGCTGGCCGAGAACATTGGCGACGCCAGCCGCTTCGTTCACATGGGGCTGACCTCCAGCGACGTCGTCGATACCGCCCAGGCCGTGCGCATGGTGCGCGGGCTCGATCTGATCCTTGAAAAGCTGGACGCCATCGTGCCGATCCTGGCGCGGCGGGCGCTCGAGCTCAAGGACCAGCCGGTCATCGGCCGCACCCACGGCATCCACGCCGAGCCGACCAGCCTGGGTCTCAAGTTTGCGCTCTGGCACCAGGAGATGCTGCGCAACCGGCGGCGGCTGGAGGCGGCGCGCGAGACGATCGCGGTGGGCAAAATTTCAGGGGCCGTCGGCACCTACGCCCACACCGGCCCCGGCCTGGAGCGCTATGTCTGCGGGAAGCTGGGCCTCAAACCGGCCCCGGTCTCGACCCAGGTGCTCCAGCGCGACCGCCACGCCGAGGTGATGGCGGCACTGGCGATCCTGGGGGCGACGATGGAGAAGATCGCCACCGAAATCCGCAACCTGCAGCGCACCGACATCTATGAGCTGGAGGAGCCGTTCGCCAAGGGCCAGAAGGGCAGCTCGGCGATGCCGCACAAGCGCAACCCGATCGGCGCCGAGAACATCACCGGGCTGGCGCGCGTGCTGCGCGGCAACCTGCTGGTGGCCCTGGAAAACGTGGCGCTCTGGCACGAGCGCGACATCAGCCACTCGGGGGCGGAGCGGGTGGTCATCCCCGACTCGATGACGCTGGCCCACTACATGCTTGCCCGCCTGGCGCGCATCGTTGCCGGCGCCCAGCCCAAGCCCGACCGCATCGCCGAAAACCTCAACAAGACCGGCGGGCTGATCTATAGCCAGCGCGTGCTGCTGGCGCTGATCGACAAGGGGATGCTGCGCGAGGCAGCCTACCTGGCGGTCCAGCGCAACGCGATGGCCTGCTGGGCCGATCGCCGGCCGCTGCTCGAACACCTGCTGGAAGATGCCGAGGTCACC
Organism: Sumerlaeia bacterium; assembly: GCA_041687335.1. Classification (GTDB taxonomy): domain Bacteria; phylum Sumerlaeota; class Sumerlaeia; order MVZB01; family MVZB01; genus JAJFUE01. The sequence goes on from JAWLCE010000033.1 coordinate 27,351, forward strand.
GCCCAACTGTCTCACGCCGAGCTGGAGGCGCTGATCGACCCGCGCCCGTTCCTGGTCTACGTGGACGAGATCTACCGCCAGTGCGGCCTGATCGAGTGATGATACATTCAGAGGGGCGATTGGCCGCCGCCCGTTTGCATGGTCTGCGGTAGCGGGCGGCGGTTGCAGGAAAAACTCAGGTGAGCGAGGTCAGTTGCGTCTCGAGGGTCTTCTGGATGCGGTCGGCCAGCTTGCGGGCATTTTCAGCACTCAGCCGCACATGGGCGGCGCAGGCCAGCTCGCCGAGACCCGCCCACTCACAGACGGGGTGGCCGTAGCCAAGGTTGTTGGCAAAAATGTTGGCCAGGCTGACCACGCAGGCCAGATTGGCGTGGTCGAACTGGTCGGGCAGGCGCGTCTCGAGCTCGTGGTGGAAGCGCACGGCATCGGCGACGCTGTCGGCCAGCTTCCACTTGCGGATGGTCAGCCCCCCGACGGTGCAGTGATTGAAATAAGTGAAGTTCTGGTTCTCCAGGACCAGCATCCGCCCCTGATCCTCGCTGGCCGCTGAAAGCAGGGGGCCATAGACTTCGCCGGCCTGCCGATAGATGATCAGCTTGCCGACGTCGTGCAGCATGCCGGCGATGAAGGCCTCCTCGGTATGATCCAGCCGCAACTCCTCGGCGAGGAACTGGCTGGCCAGCGCCGTGGCGAGGGCATGCTGCCAGAGTGCGCGGGCGTGAGGGTCATCGGCGTTGAACAGCTCGCCGGTGGCGGCCATCATGATGACGTTGCGCAGTTGGCGCAGGCCGAGCCGGCCCACCGCGCTGGCGATCGTGCGCGTGCCCGCCCGGCCGCAATAGAATGGGGAGTTGGCGACGTGCAACACCCGCTGGGTCAGCGCCGGGTCCTGGCGGATCAAGTCCTCGATCGCCTGATTCGTGGCATCGTGGTCCTGCATCAGGGCGAGGGCACGGGTCGCCACGGCCGACAGCAGCGGCAGGTCCTGTTCGCTGATTTGGATGGAAACTTCCACGGGAGTAACTCCTCCACTGTCCCTTATCGCCGCGGCACGGCGGGACTTGAGCGGGGGAGTGGCAAAAAGGAGATTCGGACACCGAAGGTGCCATTGCGAAGAAATCTGCTTGACAGTGCACCCGCCGCGGCATACTCTGTGACTCGGGATTTTTATTCCTATTATCGTACTCATTCATTCCGGTTTTGGAGAAGGAGGCTCAGACATGACTAAGAAGGGCTTTACGCTGATCGAGCTCTTGATCGTCGTCGCGATCATTGCCATCCTGGCGGCCATCGCGGTGCCGAACTTCCTCGAGGCGCAGACGCGTTCGCGGGTTGCCCGCGTCCAGTCTGACCAGCGTTCGCTTTCGCTCGCCATCGAGGCCTACTACGTGGATACCAACAAGTATCCCGCCCAGGCTTCGTCATTCCCCAACGAGGGGTATTTCGGGATCAACGACATCGAAACCGCCCCGACCTCGGTCAAGGCTACTGAAGGTAGCGCCCGTTACATGCCGACTTTCCGCCGCAAGGTCGACATCAATGACAAGCTCTATACCCTGACTACACCGATTTCCTACATCAGCTCGATGTTCCCCGATCCGTTCGCGGCCAGCAAGGGTGCGGCGTTCAATTACTCGGTCGCCGGCAGCCACGGTCAGTCCTGGATTATCTGGTCCTATGGCCCTGACGCCGACGAGCGCATCAAGCCGACGTGGCCGACGGACTGGAGCGTCACGGCACTGGAAGGCCAGGGCGGCGATATCGCCATCGTGGGCGGCATGATCGGCGCGGCCAAGGACACCAAGAAGGCCCCGGGCGTCGAGACCTCCTTCTACAACCCGAACTTCAAGATCCCCTCGGAACGCCTGGTCACCGTCACCTATGACCCGACCAACGGCACCACCTCCAATGGTGACGTGTGGCGCGCCAAGAACTGATGACTTGTTGAAGCGAGCTTTGAGACTGGGCCGGCGGCAACGCCGGCCCTTTTTTCTTGAGTATTTCCTCGCCGTGTTCGAAGGTCGAACATGTAAGATTTATAATGACCCGGAGCTCTGAGAACGATGCAGTCCGACCAACTTCTCGTCACCCGGCTGGGGGAATGCCAGATTGAGTCGCCGCTGCTGAGCGCCGGCTCAGGGCATGCCAGTAAGTACATCAATGAGGACCGCCGCGTGCTGATGGACCCGACCACCGCGCCGGTTACGGGACGAGAGGGTCTGTCCTTCGAGCTGGCGGGGCCGCGGCGCCGGATTTTCTTTGAGCCTGGCCGCGTGCGCGCCGCAATCCTGACCGCCGGCGGGCTCTGCCCGGGCATCAACGACGTGATTCGCGCTCTGGTGATGGAGCTGAATTTCGGCTACGGCGTGCGCGAAGTACTCGGCGTGCGTTACGGCTACCTCGGGTTGACGGCACAGACCCCCTGGCCGATGCAGCCGCTGACCCCGCAGGATGTCGACTCGATCCATAACATCGGCGGCACGATCCTGGGCAGCTCGCGCGGGCGGCAGGATGTCGCCGAGATGGTCGACATGCTCGCGCGCCAGGAAATCGACATGCTTTTCTGTGTCGGCGGCGACGGCACGATCCGCGGCGCCCACGAGCTGGCCGGAGAAATTGCCCGCCGCGGGCTGCCGATTGCCATCGTCTGCATCCCCAAGACCATCGACAACGACATCGACCTGGTTTTTCGCAGTTTCGGCTTCCAGACGGCCGTGGCCGAGGCCACCCGGGTCATCGGCTGCGCGCATATCGAGGCCAAGGGCGCTCCCGCCGGCGTGGGGCTGGTTCGCCTGATGGGCCGCGAATCCGGCGCGATTGCCGCCTACGCCACCCTCGCCAGCGGCGATGCCAACTATTGCCTGGTGCCCGAGCTGCCCTTCCCGCTCGAGGGCCCGCAGGGCCTGCTCGAGCACCTGCGCGAGCGCCTGCGCCGCCGTCGCCATGCCGTCATTGCCGTGGCCGAAGGGGCGGGTCAGCATCTGGTGGGGGCCGGTGAGGAGCGCGACGATTCTGGCAATATTCGCCACAAAGACATCGGCACCTGGCTGAAGCGGCGCCTCGAGCAGGCGTTCGCCCAGTGGGGCGATCCGATCAACGTCAAATATTTCGATCCCAGCTATATCATCCGCAGCGTGCCGGCCAATGCCGCCGATTCGATTTTCTGCTCGGACTTGGCTCGCTATGCCGTCCATGGCGCGATGGCCGGCCGCACCGATATGATGGTCGGCCTCTGGCACGGGATTTTTACGCATGTCCCGCTGGGGGTGGTGGCCGGCCGTCGTAAGTCGATCGATCCCAAGGGCAACCTCTGGCGCAGCGTGCTGGCCACCACCGGCCAGCCGCCTCATTGGGGCCTTTCAGTTTAAAATCACAAATCCTCTGGAGGGCTGAACATGATCCGGATCCAACCCCTGCTGCTGGGCCTGTTGCTGGGCTTGGCGCTGCCGGCCGTCACGGCGCAGGCCCAGGAGAACCTGGACAAGCGACAGGCGTTGCGCGACGAGATTCTCGCCACGCTGCCCGCCGACCGCAACCGCCCGGTCCTGGACCGGATCGCGCCCCACAATGAACGCTGGCGCCAGTGGGTCGCCCGCACCGGCGAGCTGCCCCCCGATTTTGATGCCATGCCTTCACTGCCGCTGCTGCCCGATCCTCTGGTCATGGACGAAGGGGGTGCGAATCTGCCGGTCCGAACAGCCGAGCAGTGGGGCGAGCAGCGCCGGCGGCTGGCCGCGCAGCTCCAGCACTGGATGACCGGCACCTTCCCGCCCGCCCCCGACAACATGATCGCGGAGCCGGTCGAGACCCTGATCGACCATGGTGTCCGCGTTGAGACTCTGCGGCTGCGCTTTGGCCCCGAGCGGCGCGCCCAGCTGACCGTCAAGCTGATGATCCCTCCCGGCGAGGGACCCTTCCCCGTCTTCCTGACCCAATGGAACCATGAGCAATGGGCCTACATCGCCGTGCGGCGCGGCTATATCGGCTGCATCTATGCCGGCGCCGATGTGCTCGACGACACCGAAGCCTACGCCGCCATCTGGCCCGAGCATGACTTCAGCCGCCTGATGCGCCGCGCCTGGGGCGCCTCGCGCGCGATCGATTACCTGCTGACGCGCGCTGAGGTGGCGCCCGGGCAGATCGGCATCACAGGCCACTCGCGCAACGGCAAGCAGTCGTTGATGGCGGCGGCCTTCGACCCGCGCATCGGGGCGGTGGTCAGCTCGAGCGGCGGCAGCGGCGGAGAGAATGCCTGGCGCTACGCCGAGGCGCGCTATACCAGCGAGTCGATCGAAGAGATCACCAATAATTTTCCCGCCTGGTTCCATCCGCGCCTGCGCTGGTTCTCGGGCCGCGAGCACAAGCTGCCCTTCGACATGAACTCGCTGATGGCCCTGATCGCGCCGCGGCCGCTGCTGCTCAGCACCGCCTTCACCGAGTCGCAGGGAGGTCCCTGGGGCATCGAGCAGATCTATCGCTCCGTCCGCACGGTCTACGATTTTCTCGGCCGCCCCGGGGCGGTTTCGGTGCGGATGCGTGGGGGCGAGCATGGCACCGCTGCCCGTGACATCGAGGAATATGTCGACTTCTTCGATACCGCCTTCGGTCGCGCCAAACTGCCGGTAACGTCTCCCCTGTTCTACCCCTACCAGTTTGAGCAGTGGGCCGAGGCCGCGGGCGAGTCAATCGATCCGGCTGATTTTCCCGAGCGGGCGCCCGGCGAGCTGACGGCCGCCGCCGCCGGAGCCTCGGCCGATGAGGCGGCGGCGCTCCAGCGCGACATTCGTGAACGCCTCGGCTGGCTGTTGGGCGAACAGCCAGCCGGCATCACCCATGCCGGCCCCGGCAGTCTGGCGGATATTTCCGGCGTCGATGACTGGTGGACCGGAGGGCCATTGGCCCGCCCGGTGCTCGAGAGGGCCACGATGAAGGTGATTGCGCCCTACAGCGGCATGGGGGACTATCTGCGGGCCAACGTCTATATTCCAACGGCCGCAGCCGAACCGGAAGCCAAGCGCCCGGCGCTGATCTGGCTGCATGGGTTCGTGCATCAACAAGGCTTCGTGGCGCGCTCCAGGTCGTTGCTGCAGGCTTTTGTCGATGAGGGCTTTGTCGTGCTGGCCTATGACCAGCTTGGCTTTGGCACGCGCATCGAGGAAGGCACGCGCTTTTACGACCGCTATCCGCGCTGGTCCAAGATGGGGAAGATGGTGCTCGATGCCCGCGCGGCGGTCGATGTGCTGGCGGGGATTGCGGAGATCGACACCTCCAACATCTACATTGCCGGCGATAACATGGGCGGGGCGGTGGCGCTGATGACGGCCGCCCTGGATGAGCGCCTGGCCGGCGCCGCCGTCTATAGCGGCTTCACCCCCCTGCGCACGGCCGGCCCCGATGTCGAGGGTATCCTCGCCTGGTCGCACCTGCATGGGCTGCTGCCGCGGCTTGGTTTTTTTGTTGATGCCCCGTCACGGATCCCCGTGGACTTCGACGAATTAATGGCGGCCGTTGCGCCGCGGCCGCTGCGGGTCATCGCGCCGCTGCAAGACCGCCACGCCGAACCCGAACAGGTGGCCCGCGCCGTGGCCGAGGCCGGCGCGGTCTACGAGCGGCTTGGCGGCGGCGGACGGCTCGAACTGGACGCTCGTCCGGGCTGGCTGCCGCTGATCGAAAAGCACGGCACGACCCGCAATGAACAAAAGGCGTTGGCGCGCTGGCTGGCCGAGACCGCAGCCCGGCGCTGACGCGGGGACCCGACAACATGCTCAAACAGTTCATTCGGCTGCTGGGCCATATCAGAGGGGCGATTATGAATCCGTCTCCATCCATCACCCCGCAGGAGCTGCGCGAACGGCTCGCAAGCGGAGAAAAACTTGTGCTGCTCGACGTGCGCGAGCCGTCCGAAACGGCGGCCGGCCACATCGAGGGGGCGCAACTGATCCCGATGCGACAGGTCGAGGGGCGCCTCGATGAGATTGCGCAAGATCGACCGGTGGTGTGCATCTGCCATGCCGGCGGACGCAGCCACGTTGTCCAGCAGATGCTGCTCTCGCACCAGATCGAGGCGATCAACCTGACGGGCGGCATGGCGGCCTGGAAGCGGCTCGGCAAATAGCCCAAGGAGTTTCTAGTTTGGACCTGCAACGGATCAACGTGGTCTTCATCTACGTCGCCGACCTGGAGCGCGCGCGCCATTTCTATGAGGAGACGCTGGGGCTGGGCAAGCCGCTGCTCAAGGCGCGCCACTGGATCGAATATCAGCTCGGCGGCGGCACCAACCTGGCGCTTCACAAAAGCCTGCCCGAGGCGCTGGAAGGAATCGACCGCTCGCGCAACACGATCAGCTTCAGCATGGTGGTGCCCGACCTGGAGGAGGCCCATGCCGAGCTGAGCGCCAAGGGCGTCACCTTTGTGCGTCCTCCCGAAAAGGGTTTCGGCTTCAATATTGCAGAATTCGAGGACCCCGAAGGCAACCGCCTGCGCCTGCTGCAATATACGACCCTCAAGATGCCGAAGGATCGTGACGCGGCCGGGGCACGATGATTTGATCGACGACCACACAAGGAACAGGCAAGGATGATGGCCCCCGAGGCGGTTCACACCGCGCTTCACCAGACTTTTACCGCGCGCGAGGACGAGCTGATCGAGCTGCACCGCGCGCTCGTGCGCATCCCGACGGTCAATGCCGCGCCGGGCCACCCCGCGGGCGAGGATCGGCTGGCGCGCTTCGCGACCGACTGGCTGGCCGGTCAGGCCGGCATTTGTGCGCGCGCACTCGAAGGCGCCCCAGGTCGGGCCAATCTGCTGGCCGAAGTCGGCGATGGCCCGCGCCGCATGCTCTGGATGAGCCATGCCGACGTGGTGCCGGCGGGCGATGAGGCGGCATGGAAGTATCCACCGTTCGCCGGCGAGCTGGCCGAGGGCCGCATCTGGGGGCGCGGCGCCAATGACTGCAAGATGCTGGTCGCGGCGCAGCTTTTTGCGATCGCCGAGCTGGCGCGGCTCGGACTGCCGCGCGGCGGCCGCATTGTGTTGGCCGTCGGCGCCGATGAAGAGCAGGGCGGCCGGCTCGGCTTCGGCTGGTTGGCCGAACACCATGCCGATGATCTGCGCGCCGAGTTGGCGATTTGCGAGGGCGGCGGCTCGGCGCTGGGCCGTTTCGGGGGCGGGCCCCCGGTCATCGGCGTCGCCGCCGGCGAGAAGGGCAAGCTGACCGTCACCTTCCGTGCGCGCGCGGCGGGCGGGCACGCCTGCTCACCCTGGGGCCGCCCCAATCCGGTCATGATCCTGGCCGGGCTGGTCGAGCGGATCGCCCAATGGCGGTCGCCGATTTCAATCGAGGCCCCGATCTTTCGCCATGTGGCCGCGTGGGCCGGGCTCGATGAGCCGCTGGGCAGCCACAACCTGGAGGATGCCATTGGCCGGATCGGGCGTGATTGGCCGGCCCTGGCCCGCTCGTTGCGCGGCCAGAGCCGCAACAGCTTCACCCCGACGGTGTTTCGCGCCGGCCAGAGCAGCAACGTGATTCCTGACGAGGCGACGCTGGTCTGTGATGTGCGGCTGCTGCCGGGCCAGGAGATCAGTCAGGTTGAAGGCCTGGCGCGCGAGCTGAGCGCGGACTTGGAGGGAGTCGAGTTCACAATCGGCAGCGAAGTGACACCGCCCTCGCTCTCCGAGATGGATGAACCGTTGCTGGGGATGTTCGAGCGCTCGGCGGCGCGGGCGCTCGGTCAGCCGGTGGCGGTGGTGCCCAGTTGGTGCGTCGGCGCCACCGATGCCCGCTATGTGCGCATGCTGGGCACGCCGGTCTATGGCTTCCAGTTGATCCACCCGGATGCCGACCCGGCCAAGTTGGGGATTCACTGCGTGAATGAATCAATTGAGGCGCGCATGCTGCTGCCCTGCGCGCTGGCGCTGGCGCACTTTGCTGTCGAGTATTTCGACTCGCCCAGCTGACGCCGGGTTTTACTTGTCCTCGTCGTCCAGGTCGTCCTCGGCCAGGTCTTCGTCAACGTCGTCGGGATGGCGCGGACGGGGCTCCTCGTCCGGGTCGAGCCCCTCGGTGTCGGGCTCGGCCTCGGCGTCATCGGGATGGCGCGGGCGGGGCGGGCGGTCGTCCTCATCGCGGCGTTGCTTCCCCATCTCAGCTTTCCTCCAGATTTCCTAAAATTTTTCCGGTTCCTCATCGTCCTGCCGCGCACGCTCGGTGTCGACGTCATCGGGGTGACGCGGGCGCGGCTCGCCGGGCCACTGCGCCGCCACTTCGCCGAAATACTCGACCCCCTCAAACGGACCAAATATATGCTTCTCGAACGGCATGGGAATATCGCTGCGTTTGCGTGGATGCTTCTTCTTCATTGCGGGTCTCCTATCGGGTTCGGCTTCGAAAACAACTCGCCGAAAAACAGCTGCATGTGGTCCCAGGAGCGCCGCGCGGCGCGCTCCTGGTAGTCCACCCCAGGCATCCCACGGTCGCCAGCCTTCGGATTGGTAAAAGCATGCTGGGCGCCGCCATAGGCGACGAAGGTGTAATCCACCTCGGCCTCCTCGAGCGTCTCGAGCAGGCTGGTGACCCGCTCGGCCGGCACCAGCGGATCGGCCGCCCCGTGCAGGATCAGGATCTTGCCGGCGATGCGGTCGGTGGCCGCGGGCGGGGGCAGCGAGCCGTGCAGGCTCACCACGCCATCCACCTCGGCGCCACTGTAGGCCAGATGAAGCACGGCCGCCCCGCCAAAGCAGTAGCCGATCGCGGCCGTCCGCTCGGCATCGACCAGATCGTGACGCAGCATGCGCTCAAAGCCGGCAACGACGCGCGGACGCATCAGCTCCCGCTGCGAGATCTCGCCGGCCAGGCGCTGCGCTTCGGCGGGATCCTCGGTCGTGCGCCCCTCGCCATAGATGTCGGCAGCGAAGGCCACATAGCCCTGCCGGGCCAGTCGGCGGGCCTGCTCGCGGATGAAATCGTTGATCCCCCACCACTCGTGAACCACCAGCACGCCCGGCCGCGGTCCGGAGACCGAATCGTCATAGGCGACGAACCCCTCCAGGCGCGTGCCCTCGTGCTCATAAGTCAGGGTTTCGGTCACCACTTCCGCGCGCGCTCCCCCGGCCAGCAGGGCAATCAGGATGGCCAGCAGCAACAGCCGGATTTCAATGGGCGTCGGATTGGGCACATGCATGATGCCACTCCCATGGAACAAGCAATGAACTGTCGGACAAGGACTGTGGCCTCATTTTATAACGTCGACCGCCCGCGCGCCAAATCCTGCCGCCCCCGCTACCTTTAGCGGTCGTCATCAAGCAGGTTGCGGCCTTCCTCGGGCAGGCGCGAGCGCAAGGCTTGGGATTGAATCTGGCCGGCCTCGCTGGTTAATTTCCCCTCGGCCGCGGTCGAGGCATCCGCGGAATCCAGCACGCCGCGCGCGCCGCGCCGCTGGGCGGGCCCGGGGGTTGGCTCGCCGGCGCCGATCATCCGCACGGGGACCGATTCGGGGAAAATGATCTCGCGCGCCTCATCGGGCAACGAGATTTCCGCCTCTTGGAAGGCGCGCAGGGTCAGGCGCATCATCGCCGACTTCACTCGCAGCACGCTGTGGGCGGTGTTATCGACCCAGAAATAGATTCTCAGGCTGACCGCCGATGAGCCGAGTTGATCGACCAGCGCCATCGGTTCGGGGTCGGCCAGCACCGCAGGGTGCGCGCGCGCCACGCCCAGCACAATCTCCTGCGCCCTTGAAATCGGCGTGTCGTAGCCGATGCCGATGATGAAATCGAGGCGCTGGCTCGGGTTGGCCGTAAAGTTGCGGATCGTGCTCTTGTAGACGGTCGAGTTGGGGATTTGGATGTAGTTGCCGTCCAGGTCCATCAGCAGCGTGCCGCGGGTGGTGACCTTCTGCACGTAGCCCAGATGGCCCTCCAGCTCGATCAGATCGCCGGTGCGGAAGGGGCGCTGCAGGCTGATCAGCATCGAGGCGAGGAAGTTCTCGGCGATGTCGCGGAAGGCAATGCCCAGCACCAGCCCCGCGATGCCCGTGCCGCCGGCCAGCGTCAGCGCCATCCGCGACAGTCCCGACACGCGCAGCATCAGGAACAGGCCCATCAGCAGAAAGATGACAAAGACGACCTTGCGCGTCACATCGACCAGCAGGTCGTTCTCGACGCGGCGCGTCAGGATGCCGGCAAACAGGCGCGCCACCAGCCCCGCCACCAGCCACGTCATCGCCAGCAGCAGCAGGCCGAACCCCAGCAGCGGGGTCATCTGGACCAGCTGGCGCCAGAATGCGCGCAGCTCCACCAGTGCCGGGCTGACGTCCCAGATCGGCCGCTCGATCAGCTCGATGTGGTTGACCACCGCAACGACATCCTCGGTGCGCTGGCCGAGCCGGGTGGCCCATTCACGCTGCTCGGCCGTGCGCGCCCGCCCCCAGATGAAGGCGACGCCCTCTTGCACCTCGACGCGCGGTTCGACAAACCAGCCGGTCGCGCGCAGGATCTCCTGCAGGCGGCGGGCAATCTCTTCGTCGGCGGCGAGCGGGCGCACCCCGACCTCGCGCGTCTCGGCCGCATCGGGCTGAGTCTCGGCGGGTGCGGTGATGTCGCCCGAACGCAACGGCCCGCTTGGCGGCTCCTGCGCGCGCGCATCCCCCAGCCCCGCCAGCAGCGCCGCCACCCACCAGATGACAAGCCGTCCCGGCCTGCAATCCATGCTCCGCCTCCTCCGCTGGTTGACTATATTGTAAGTCAGGCGGGGCGGAAGGAAGGCATTCGGTAGTTTGGGTGGATCTTAAGCCTCGTCCTCGAGCCGGTCCAGCGCGGCGGCGACGGCCTTGACGGCCGGGCGCAGCGTCTCGGCGCTGAAGTCGAACCGGATGCCGGCCGCCGCAAACAGCTCGGGCAGCGGGCGCGAGCCCCCCAGCGCCAGGGCGCGGCGATAGCCCTCCACCGCCGCCGCCGGGTCCTCGAGAAACCGCACCCAGAGCTGCAGGGCGCCCAACTGGGCAATGCCGTATTCGATGTAATAGAACGGCACCTCGAACAGGTGGAGCTGGCGCTGCCATAAGGCGCGGTGCTCCTGCTCCAGCCCGCTCCAGTCCAGCCCGGGCGAGAAGCGCCGCTCCAGCTCGATGAATTTGGCCCGCCGCTGCTCGGCCGTGTGCTCGGGATGCAGGTAGATCCAGTGCTGGAAGGCATCGACGGTCGCCACCCATGGGAAAATGCGCACGATGTCCTGCAGGTGGATGCGGCGCGCGCGCCGCGCCTCGGCCTCGTCCTTGTAGAACACCCCCAGGTGATCCATCGCGAACATTTCCATCGCCATCGAGGCGACCTCGCTGAACTCCAGCGGCGCGCTGCGATACATGATCAGCGGCTCCTCGCGCGAGGCGAAGGCGTGGAAGGCGTGGCCGCCCTCATGCAGCAGCGTGAAGACGTCGCGCCCCGTGCCGGCGGCGTTCATGAAGATGAAGGGCAGGCGCACCTCGTCCAGCGTGGACTGGTAGCCGCCCGGAGCCTTGCCCTTGCGGCTGTCCAGGTCGAGCAGCCCACGCCGACGCATCTGGTCGAACTGATCGGCGAGCGCCGGGCTGAGCTGCCGGAAGATGCGCGCACAGCCCTCCTCCAGCTCGCGCGCCTTGCTGAAGGGACGCAGCGGGGGCTGGCCGGCCGGGTCCACGTCCAGGTCCCACGGCCGCAGCGTCGCCACGTCCAGCTTCTCGCGCCGGCGCTCGCGCTGGCGCTCCAGCAGCGGCACGATCTCCTGCTCGATTGACTTCTGAAACTGGATGGCATCGTCAGGTGTGTAATCGAATCGGCCCATGGCCCGATGCTGGTAATCTCGGAAATTTTCAAAATCCGCATTTTGTGCAATCCGGGTGCGCAGCCCGACCATGGTGTCGAAGATCGCGTCAAGCCCATCGCGGTCGGCCATCCGGCGGGCGGCCACCAGACGCCAGGCCTCCTCGCGAACCTCGCGCTCCTGCTCCTCCAGCAGCGGGGCCATTTGCTGGAGCGTGCGTTCCTCGCCGCGCCAATTGACCATCATGGCACCCATGATCTTCTGGTATTGCTGGCCCAGCTTGCTGACCTCGGTCTGCAGCGGCACGTTCTGGTCGCGATACAGCTCGATCTCGCTCTTGAGGCGGCGGTCCATCACCTCGAGCCGGTGTCGGTCCATGTGCGCGCGTGCCGGGTTCTCAATATAGGTGCGCGCCAGCCGGTCGTGCCACGGCTTGAGGCGCGGGATGATTTCTTCGAGGTAGGCCAGGTAGGCGCGCTCACGTTCGGCGTCGTCGGTGGCGCAGGTCATCGCGATGTAGCGGCGCGAGTATTCCTCGTCCAGCACCGCCTCAAGCTCGCTCTGGCGCAGCAGCGCGGCCTCCAGCTCGGAGGCTGTCGAGGCCTTGAGGAACATCGCCTCGAGCCGCTCCAGCAGCGGCTCGACCTGTGCCCAGTCGCCGGCATCGGTCAGCTCGCTGGTGAAGATGCGGGGGAATTCCTCGCCACGCACCGCATCAATCTTCATCGCCTCGACCATGATTGCTCACCCCTCGATAATTGTCGTTTCCAGCAAGGCCCGCAAAGCCCCCAGCTTAGCATTGTGCGGGTTGAAATGTAAATTCGCGGCCGCAAGCGGTGGGTTCGGCGGCGACATGATTTTACACTTGATGTTGGATGAGAAGATGATGGGCGGCGGCCATCAGCGCATCAGCTTCATGCCGATCACGCCCAGCCTGGCCAGCGCGGCACCGCCCCGCAGGGCAGCACCCAGCAGACGGCGGTTGTGGCCGATGAAGATGCCGGCGGCGAGCGCCAGCGCCAGGTTGCGCGCCGGCCGGCGCCGCAGCTGCACCCCCAGTTCGAGTTGGCCGGCGGCCCGCAGCATCCGCTCGCGGGCCACCCGGCTGCGGATGCGCGCCGGAGCCCTGTTGAACAGTTCCCGGTTGAACGGCGGCAGCGGGGCGGGGTGACCGCTGCCGGCGCGCCCGGCGGTGGCCAGCCCAAGCTGCCTGAGCAACATCAGCGCTTCACGTTGAGGATCGCCAGCCACACCAGAACCCCCGCGAACAGGAATGAGGCGCCGGCGGTGACCAGCACCGCCGCCCAAGCCGGCAGCACCAGCGCCAGCAGCATGCAGATCGCGACCAGCAGCAGCGCGAAAGCGCTCATCACAAACAGAACCGCCACGGCCACCAGGCCCACGGCCAGGATCAGCCGCAACAGGCTGCGCTTGGAGAGCTCGATCTCGGCCTTGATCAGATCGATCAGCGAGATGATCAGTTCGGTCAGTGCGAGGACCATTTATTTACCCAGGATCCGCCCGATGACCAGGCCAATGCCGAAGGCGATGCCCAGGCTGCTCAGCGGGTGGTGCTCCAGGCCGTCGGCGACGCCCTCGACCACACGCGAGGTGCCGTCGCGCATCTGGTCATAGGTATCCTGAAGCTGCCGGGCGCGCTTGCCCAGTTCGGCCTGGGCGCGCGAACGCGCCTCGCCCGCCTCCTGCTTGGTGACTTCCATGACCGAATGGACCATCTCGCTCATGTCGGCCCGCAGCAGGCTCAGGTCCGAGCGCAACTGGTCCAGGTCCTTGCGCAGATCGTATTCAGCGTCAGCCATGATCTTGTCCGCTCCTTCAGGATGTGTCGGTTCCCGAAAATTTATGAGGCTGTTTATGCAGCAATCATATCCATCCTACAGGACGGCTTGCGTGGCTGGCAAATTTTGGGAGCTTCCCCGACCGGCGCCATCGCCCGCCAACCAATTCTCCTTTACCGATTGCAGTGAAAAAGGGTAAAATATGGTGTTTGGGAAAGGCGTTCGCGCCTGGAGGGGAAGCCACGGTCACCGATGTCGAATCCACTGATCCGCAATTTCTGCATTATCGCCCATATCGATCACGGCAAGTCCACGCTGGCCGATCGGCTCTTGCAGCGCACGGGCACCATCAGCGACCGCGAGATGCGCGAGCAGGTGCTTGATTCGATGGATCTTGAGCGTGAGCGTGGGATCACGATCAAGGCCCAGGCCGTCCGCATGAACTATAAGGCGCGCGACGGCAAGACCTACCAGCTCAACATGATCGACACCCCCGGCCATGTCGACTTCAGCTACGAGGTCAGCCGCGCGCTGGCCGGCTGCGAGGGCGCGCTGCTGCTGGTGGATGCGGCCCAGGGCGTGCAGGCCCAAACCATCGCCAACGCCTACCTCGCCATCGACGGCAACCTCGAAATCGTCCCGGTGGTCAACAAGATTGACCTGCCCAACGCCAATATCGAGGAAGCGCTGCGCGAGGTCGAGCAGGCCATCGGCCTGGACCCCGAGGCGGCGATCCTGACCAGCGCCAAGACCGGCCAAGGCGTCGATGAGATCCTGGAAGCGATCGTCACGCGCATGCCGCCCCCGCACGAGCCGGACGCCGAGCATACCCGCGCGCTGATCTTCGATTCGGCGTATGACAATTTCCGCGGCGTGATCACCTATCTGCGCGTCTTCGAGGGCCGCATCCGGCTGGGCGACAAGGTCCGTTTCATGAAGACCGGCCGCGACTACGAGGTGACCGAGATCGGCTGCTTCACCCCGCGAATGATGCCGCTTGACGCGCTCAACGCCGGCGAGGTCGGCTACATTATCGCCTCGATCAAGGACATCAACTCGGTCAAGGTCGGCGACACCGTCACGCTGGTCCAGAACCCGGCCGCCGCCGCGCTGCCCGGCTACCGCGAGAGCAAGCCCTTCGTCTTCGCCGGCCTCTATCCCAGCTCGACCGATGAGTTTGAGGAGCTTTCCCACGCGGTCGAGAAGATCAACCTGAACGACGCCGCCTTCCACACCGAGAAGGAGACCAGCGAGGCGCTCGGCTTCGGCTTCCGCTGCGGCTTCCTCGGCATGCTCCACATGGAGATCATCCAGGAGCGTCTCGAGCGCGAATACAATGTCAACCTGGTCATGACCAGCCCCAACGTCGGCTATCGCGTCACGCTCAGCAACGGCGAGACGCTGATGATCGACAAACCCAGCGACCTGCCCGACGCCTCAAGAATCGAGATGACCGAGGAGCCCTACATCGAGGGGCGCTTTCTTGTGCCCAAGGAGTTTGTCGGCCCCGTCATCACACTGGTGCAGGAAAAGCGCGGCATTCAGAAGGAGATGCATTACCTGGGCCTGGAGCGGGTCATGCTGACCTACGAGATGCCGCTCTCGGAGATCATCTTTGACTTCTACGATAAGCTCAAGTCGCTGACGCGCGGGTATGCCTCGTTTGACTATGAGGTCATCGGTTACCGGCCGGTCAACATGGTGCGCATGGACCTGCTGATCAACGGCGATCCGGTCGATGCACTCGCCACGCTGGTGCGCCGCGAGGACGCCCCCTATCGCGGCCGTCAGGTCTGCGAGAAGCTGCGCCAGATCGTGCCGCGCCAGCAATATGAGGTCGCCATCCAGTCCGCCATCGGCGGCAAGATCATGGCACGCGAGACGGTTAAGGCTCTGCGCAAGAACGTGACCGCCAAGTGCTACGGCGGTGACATCACGCGCAAGCGAAAGCTGCTTGAGAAACAGAAGGAAGGCAAGAAGCGCATGCGCCAGATCGGCCGCGTCGAAATTCCCCAGGAAGCTTTCCTCGCCGTCCTGAAGACCAACCAGTAGACTCCCGCGGGCGATCTGCTAGCGCAATTCCTCCGCCATCTGACGCAGGGGGAGATCCCCCGGCAGGATCGCCAGCGCACGCGCGAGTGCCTGGCGCGCGCCGGCCTCGTCACCCAGCCTCCGCCAGCGCAGCAGTGGGACGTAACGCAGCGCAGCGGCGAAATCTTCCTCATCCGAATCAGTCCAGCTTGACTGGGTCGCGGCCAGCGCGGCCGTCCGCGCCTCGACGCCGAGCGCCACGGCGCGCTCAAATGATTCGTGCGCCTGGGTCCAGTCCTCGGTCATCATCAGGATACGTCCGCGCATCAGGTGGAGCTGGAAGACGCCGGGGTTGTTCTGAATGCCCTCGTCAATGAAAACGGCAGCCTCGGCCAGAGCCTTGCCGCCTTCCTGGCGCGTCAGCCACCAGGACCCGATCATGTATCCCCGCCAATGGCGCGGGTTGCTCAGCGTCAGCAGCCGATACCACGGAAGCAGCTCATCCCCCGGCGAGTGCGCGTGGGGCGCGTCGGGCTCCTGCCAGGGGTGGACCTGCCGGTGCAGCGAGCCGATGAATCCGCGGAAATCATGTTCTGCCGTCGGGATCAGCGGCGCCTCGGCTCCGTGCTCTTCATCATGGTTTTCGGAGTGGGCGATCTCGCCGCTACGGGCCAACTGCTCGGCATCGACGTGGGGGGCGAAGGCGACGCCATCGTGCAGGTAGCGCTCAGTCTTAACCCACATCAGGTCGGCGGCGCTGGCGCGCAGTTCGCCGAGGATCGCGGCGAAGGCACTGGTATTGGCGCGTTCACGGGCCGACTCGTCATTGCCAGCGGGCTGCCAATGGCTGGCCGGGGCCAACGCCGGCCGCAGCGCCGCCAGCAGGGCCAGCAGCCCCAGCGCCACGGCTCCCGTTCGCAGCTTCGCCCGCAGGCAAACCCCGTTCTGATCCCGCGCGGCCGTCATCAATTTCATCCCTCGATTTTCTCGGCTGCACTCGCCGGGCCGCCGGCGAGGCCGAAGCTCAAGGCCGGGCGCCTCAGCGGCGCGAAGCCCGAGCCGGTATCGATCTGCAAAGCCGGCCCCGCGCCACCACGCAGCGCCACCACGCTCGGCAAAACAAACCGCCGCCCGCGATCCAGGCGAGCAAGCGCGCCTGGCTTCCTGATCCTATTCACACCTCGCCGCATCACTCGCTCCCATTCCAGTCGTTCAAAATCACAACGGCATCCGCCGGAAGCTTTGCGCGGCGGCCCAGCCCAGCAGGCAGAGCCACGCGAGGCCATAAACCAACAGCCCTGCCAGCACCACCGCCGCCGGCAGCGGCCCGCCATCGGTGTAACGCTGCATCAGGTCCAGCATGTTGAAGTCGGGGATGAGACCCGCCGCCCAGCCGGCCCAACGCGCGCCGCCGGCCATCTGCACGATCAGGTTGGCCAAAAAATGCCCCCACAGCGCCAGCACGGCCGCCAGCAGCATCGCCAGCGCCGGCGGCAGCGCGATGACCAGCAGCATGGTCAACGCCGTCAGCATCGCCAGCGCCAGCGCCTTGAGCACCAACGCCGCCGCCAGCACCAGCAGCGACTGGTCGGCCGCGGCGGGCGTGATCGCCATAGTCGCCCCGACAAACATGACCAAGGCGGCCACCCCCAGCAGCCAACCCGCCAGCGCCTTGCCCAAGAGCAGCGTCTCGCGCGCGACCGGCTTGGCCAGCAGCGGGTGGATCGTGCGCAGTTCCAGCTCAGCCGGCAGTTGGCGGCCCACCGTCAGGATCACCAGCAGGGCCGAGAGCAGACCGCCGAGCTCCAGCCCCAACCCGCGCACCAGCCGGGCGGCCTCGGCCGATTCGAAGCCGATCACGCGCAGCACCAGCGCCGCCAGTGCATAGATCCCCAGCAGTAGCCCGACCACGACCAGCTCGTTCCGCCGCAGCGCCTCCAGCCAACTCGCGCGAACGAGGTGGCGAACGGCGTGGGCTGCGGGGCGTGGCGCGAGCAGCGTGAGGGCGGGGATTTCGGCGCTGATGGCCATCTTCACTTCCTGTCATGGGCGTCGGCCGCTCGGGCAACGATCGCTGCGGGCGAGCATACCCGATGGTGCACGCTAATTCCAGTCTCTTCAAAGGTTGAGCCCATCGCGAGGCTCGATTACAAAGGCCGCCGGCGCAGCAACAGATAGCTGATCATCAGGTAGGGCACGACAAACATCAGTGCATAGAAGGTGGCCTGCGCCAGCGTCCCAGCCGACAGCGGCTCCCAGCCATGGATCACCTTGGCCGAAAGGTCCAGCAACGCCGGCTGGGGTACCAGCCAGTTGAGCGCCGCCAGCATCAGTTGCCCCGCCCCGCCTACATAGTCGTAAAGGAGGACCATGGCGTTGGTCAGCACCGCGCCCAGCATGTAGAGCAGCAGCGCCGACGTGATCGCCGCGTCGAAACCCATCAGCAGAGAAAGCATGAACGCCAGGGCCGCCAGCATGGCCAGCGCCAAGGCCTGCAGGTAGACGAACTGGGCGAAAATCGCCAGTCCCGGTGTCACGCCCGTCACGACCGTCCCCGCCAGAAAGACCGTCAGAAACAGCCCGAGGCAGAAAAGCCCCGCCCCCAGCACGCCCAGGTATTTGCCCAGCAGGAACTCCCAGCGCGACAGCGGCCGCGCCAGCAGCGTGTAGATCGTGCGCCGTTCGAATTCGCGCGGCAACTGGCGCCCGGCCAGCACCACGGTCGTCACCGCCGCCGCCACGCTCATCGTCTTGAGCGCGAACTCGTAATAAAACTTGTGCAGCGACTCGAGCTGAAAGAATCGCAGAGAGGAGGCCGCCAGCAGCAACGCGATCGTCACCAGCGCGATGACGTAGATCTCGCGCCGGCGCAGCGCCTCGGTGAAGATGGTGCCGGCAATCAGTCCGACGCGACGGATCATGCCGCCAACTCCCGGCCGGGCCGAACCAAGCCCATGAAATAATCCTCCAGCGAGCACGGGCAGCCCTCGCCCCCGTCGGCCAGCCGCGCCATCAGCCCGGCCACCGGCTCATCGGCGACCTTGCGCCCCTGGTTGACGATCATGACGCGGTCGCAGAGCGTTTCGACTTCATGAAGCTCATGCGAGCTGAACAGGATCGTGCGCCCGCGCGCCTTGAGGTCGAGCAGCACCTCGCGCAAGTCGTGGCGCCCGAGAGGATCCAAGCCCGAGCTGAGTTCATCGAAGACCAGCAGCTCGGGGTCGGCGATGATCGCCTGCGCGATACCGACGCGCTGCTGCATCCCCTTGCTGAAGTTCTTGAGCAGCACCTCGCCCTTGCCGGCCAGCCCGAGCCGCTCCAGCAGCTCGGGGATGCGCCGGCGCAGCGTGGGGCGGTCCAGCCCCGCCAGCCCACCGTAAAGCTCGAGCACCTCGCGGGCCTTCATGAATGGGTAATAGAGCGAGACCTCGGGCAGATAGCCCATCCGACGGCGGGCCGCGATCGAGCCGGCCGGCTCGCCAAAGATGCGCGCTCCCCCCGCCGAGGGGAAGATGAACCCCATCAGCGCCTTGATCGTCGAACTCTTGCCGGCCCCATTGGGGCCGATGAAGCCGACGGTCTCACCGCGGCGCACGCTGAAGCTGATGCCGCGCACGGCCCGGTGCGCCCGCGCCCCGCGCCCATAGAGCACCTCGAGCCCATCGACCTCGATCACCGATTCAATTTCCTTCATGATGCCCTGCCCGCTCCACCCCGCGGCGGAATTGTTGCGTTGCCGGTAATCTTATCGGCGGGCCGAAGTCAGGAATTTAGCCTTTGGAATCTGGGCAGGCAGGCAGCCTTGAATCTTAAAGCACCACGCGGGGGTTGATCTGGCCGGCCAGGCAGAACAACTCGTAGGAGATCGTCCCGGCCAGCGCGGCGATCTCACCGGCGGGGAGCAGGCCCTCGCCCTGGCGGCCGAACAGCAAGGCCTCGTCGCCGACCACAATCCCCGGCGCGTCAGTCACGTCGACGACAAATTGATCCATGCAGACGCGGCCCAGGATGGGGCAGGCTCGCCCCCCCACCAGCACCCGGCCCCGCCCAGACAGGGACCGCGGATAACCGTTGCCGTAGCCCGCGCCGATCAAGGCCAGTTCGCTGGGGCGAGTCGTCGTAAAGGTCATGCCATAGGAGATGGCGGTGCCGGCCGGCACCGCCCGCCGATAGATCACGCGCGACTTGAAGTTCATCGCCGGCTCCAGGTCCGCGATGGCAGGGTGGTCGCCATAGAGCGCGATGCCGACGCGCAGCCAGATGCCCGCCGGCAACTCGCTGCCTAACGCAAGCGCGTCCGAGCCGCCCAGGTGGATCGGCGTTGCCTCCAGCCCGGCGCGGCGCCGGAAATCGAGCAGGACATCCAACTGACGGCGCGCACTGGCGGGATGGTTCCAGCCGTCGGCGAGGTGGCTGTAAATGGCGGCCAGGCGCGCCCCCTCGAGCCGATGCAGTCGGGCCATCATCGGCAGCACCTCCGCGGGCAGCCGCCCCATCCGCCCCATGCCGGTGTCGAGCTTGAGGTGCAGCTCGGCGGTGCGACCGACGGCGCGCGCGGCTGCAGCGGCCGCGGTGGCCTCATCCGCGTCGGTCACGGTCAAGGCAACCCCGGCTGCGACGGCCTGCGCCAGCGCCTCGCCCGCCAGCACCGCAAAGCAGAGCGCCTCCCGTCCGTCCGCGCGCAGCGCCAGCGCCTCCTCGGGAGTGGCCACCCCGAACATCGCCAGCGAGGGCAGGTCGCCCAGCACCCGCGCCGTCGTCAGCAGGCCATGGCCGTAGCCATCCTTTTTTGCTGAGAAAATAAGCCTTCCCGCCGGGGGCAGCCGGCGCGCCAGCCGTTCCGCGTTGCGCCGCAATGCCGATGGATCGACCTCGACCCATGTGCGCGGCGGAGGCGCAAGGCAGGCCGGCGGCGCGGCGGCCGCGATCTCAGACTCGATTTTAGGTAGTGGGGGGAGGGGCGCCATGCTGTCCGCGCATCTTCCAGGTTGATTCACGGTAGCGAAAAGAAGGACACTTTACGAGGCTGAAAAACGGCCGCCGCATGATGGCGCCAGTCCTCTGGATGCCCGGGAGCACCCCCCGATCGTTGCCTCCCATCGCCGCCACGCTCAAGCCACTGGCCTCCGCCGCCAGCCGCACCACGCTCCCCCAGACGCGCGGCTATATCATCAACATGGTGCGCTCGATCTCGCCGGACTGGCTGCGCCTGGAATTCGATCACGCCGCGGCCGCCGGCTTCAACCTGGTGCTGTTTCCAGTCCTCAACAACGGCTGGACGCTCTTCCCCAGCCAGACCGCCCGCGAGTATGGCCTCGGCCGCATCAACCCCCTGCTGCGCGGCTGGGACCCGCTGGCCGAAGCCTGTCGCCTGGCGCGCGAACGCGACCAACTCATCTGGGGTTATGCGCGCGCCTTTAATTTTCACCCGCGCTACGCCATTGCCGAGCACAAACTGCTGCACCACTATCCCGAATGGCGGCTGCGCGCCCATCGCGACCATCACAGCGCCCGATCTCGCCGCAACGAGCTGTGGCACCCTTGCCCGATCAACCCCGACTACCGCCGCCACGTCGCCGATCTGCTGACCGAGGGCGTGGGCGCCTACCCGCTCCAGGGACTGGTCTTTTACTACAGCAGTTACGGGCTCCACGGCGGGCCGCTGGCCACCTCGCCCTTTTGCTTTTGCGACAGTTGCAAGACCCAGTATCGTGAAGCCCATGGCGGCGCCGACCTGGAGCTCGACGCCGCCGGCGAGCGACTGGGCCAGGTGCGCGCCTGGCAGCAGCGCATGTCGCACGAGACGCTCGGTTACCTGCGCCACCGAATCCTGCGCATGCGCCGCACGCTGCGGCTGCTCTGTCGGGCGCGCCCCTTCTGGCGCGAGAATCCCACCCGGCCCGACCTGACTCGCGACGACATCCGGTTAATGGACTGGCCGGCACTGCTGGCCCAGGGGATGGTCGACGAATTGCTTGTCGACTCCGACGAGGAGCCGGTGGGCCCCTGGCTCGGATCGAGGTTGGCCGCCGACTACGCCTGCCTCGGCGACCGTGCGCTGTTCTCGCCCATCGTCAGCCTGGAGACGGCCCTGGACCTGCGCCATGCCATGCGACTCGTCCACCGCTACCCGATCCCCGGCTTTTACGCCGAATTCCAACACACGCTTGACGACCGCGAGGCCGCGCTGGTGCGCAACAGCTTCTTCGACGATCCGGCGATGGTGGCCGAGACCAACCCGACAGTCACCGCGATCTGGCTGCTCGACCAGGTGCGCCTGCGCCATCAGGACCACGAGGCGCTCAGTTCTCTGATGGCCGACACGCTGCGCATCCTGACGCGCCAACTCCCCCTGCCCAATGATTTCCAGTTGCTGCAGGTGATCGAGCAGAACCTGGCAGGGCTGGAACAATTCATCCGCCGCCGCCGGCTCGAACCGGCGCGCATCGAGGAGGAGACGCTGCGCCAACTTGGGCTGGCGCGTCGTTTCGTGCGCCTGGCGGCCCTGGACGTGCGCGCATGAAGCACCTGGTGCCCGCCGGTTGGCTGGCGCTCTGGCTGGCCGTGGCCGGGCTGCTGGCCATCGCCCCCGCGCCGCTGCATCCTCCCGAGGAGGCCCCGCTGGGCCCCGCCTCGGCGGTCCTCGCCGGCCACGACACCCTCAGCCATGACTACCCTGCCTTCTGGTGGGGCTGGAGCGAGGCGCGCGAGCAGGGCCTGCTGCCGCTCTGGAATCCCTCCTGGCTGGGCGGGCTGCCCTTCATCGCCAGCCAGACCTTCATGCCGTTCTACCCGCCCAACTGGCTGGGCCGCTGGCTACCCTTCCCGTTGGCATTCAATATCCAGTATCCGCTCCACCTGATCCTGGCCGCAGCCGCGATGGCCTGGGCCTGCCGGCGCCGCGGGCTGGGCTGGTGGGCCGCCGGGTTGGGTGCGCTCGCCTGGGGGATGAGCGGTCACTTGGCGACGCTGGTCGGGCCGGGCCATATTCAGAAACTCCAGACACTGGCCTGGCTGCCGCTGGTGGCGACGGGGCTGCGCGAGCTGGCGGGCCGGCATCCCCGCCGCGGCCTGCTGCCGCTGGGGCTGGGACTGGCGCTTCAGATCACCGCGGGTCACCTCCAGATTGTCTACCTTTCGCTGGCGGCCGGCGCCCTGGAGGCGCTGGCGGTCCTCGTGGCGAGGCTCATCGGCTCGCGCTCGGGTGCCAAACACCTTTCGCAAAATATCCTCCACGCCGGCATCGCCTTCGCCATCGCCCTTGGCCTCTCCGCAGTCTTCTGGGTCCCCACCGTCGAGTTTGCGGGCCTTTCCAACCGGCAGGGGGCGCTCTCATGGGAGGATGCCACGCGCGGCTCACTCCCCCCCGAGGAGGTCTTCGAGTTCGCGCTGCCGCGCCTGCTGGGCGACTCGCTCAACAACGGGCGCGGCCAGTATCTGGGCCGCTACGGCGAAAGCAGCCCGGGGGCCGATCCCATCCTGCTGCCCGAGCGCGTCGTCAGCGACTACGTCGGCGCCGGCGCGCTGCTGTTTGCGCTGCTGGGGCTGTTGCTGCCGGGGCGGCGTCGGATGGCGGCGGGCTTCCTCGCGCTGGCGGCCGGCGCGCTCGTGCTCTCGATGGGAAAATATCTGCCGTGGGGATCCTATCAATGGGCGCTGAACTGGATTCCCGGCCTGTCGCACTTCCGCTCGCCCTCGACAATGATGGCCCTGCTGTCCTACGGCATCGCGCTGGCGGCGGCGATCGGGGTCGATGGTTTGGTTGGGCTGGCGCGCGGGGGGGACGCGGCCTCGCGCCGGCGGCTCGGGATGCGACTCGGGCTGGCGCTGCTGCTCGTCGCCAGCCTTGCCTTGGTTGGCATGCTGGCGTCGGAAGTGGGCACTGAGTCGGCCGCCGCGGTCAATCGTGCCGCGCTGGCCCATTGGATGGTGGCCACGCTTGTGGTCTTCGGGGTTGCCCTGTCATGGACGCTGGCGGTCGGCCGGGGCCGGATGTGGCTCTCCCATGGGCTGCTCGCCCTGCTGGCGCTTGTGTGGGCGGCCGACCTCCACCGCAACGCCCGCCCCTTCTGGCGCGCCGAGCCCGTGCAGTCCGTCCACAACTGGCTGACAAGCCACTGGGCTCTGGAGCGCTGGGACACCGAGGACGTGCCGGTGCGCTACCTTGAATACCTCAACGAGCTGAGCAATCACGCCCTGACGCTGAACGACTACCTGCGCTTCCGCCAGATCGGCACCCCGATCGGCTATCACCCGCTTGGCTACCGCCGCCATTTCGAGCTGATCGATCGTCTCGGGCTGGGCCACCCCAATTTCCGTCGCCTGCTTGGGGTGCAGTATCTGATTGTCCCCAGCACGGGCTTCGAGATTCCGGATGGCTGGTATGTCGTGCTGCGGCACGAGGATCAGGTGCTGATCCATCACCCCGACATTCGCTACATCCGCGAGGTGCGCCACCTGCGGATCGTCGAGGATTTTTCCGCCGCACTCGAACGACTGGCGGGTGCCCGATTCAACCCCTACGACTCCACGACGGTCACGATCGAGGACGCCGCCCACCGCAGCGCCGAATTTAATCCTGCTGTCGGCATGGCGACCCAGATGGCCCCGCTCCACCTGCAGGCGCGCGTGTTCCCCCAAGGGCCGGGCCGCATCGAACTGCGCCTGACCGCGCGCAACAGCGGCCTGGTGGCTCTGGCCGAGCCGGCCGTGCCGGGCTGGCGACTGTGGATCGAGGGGCGGGATTTCTCAAACCTGCTCGGGCGCGTCGACAGCACATTTTTAGCGATCTATGTGCCCGCCGGCCAGAGCGAGATGCTGCTGACTTATGACCCGGCCAGTCAGCGACTGGGCCTGTTCCTGACCCTGCTGACGCTGGCCATGCTGGCCTTCCTTGGCGGCCGAATCGCTGCGACGCGCTACTGCGGCCGCCGCCCCCACAACACGATCGACATCGCCAGCCAGCCGTCCAGCGGCGACCCCCAGGAGCGGCAGACCCGCTCCGAGCCATAGCGCTCGGGCACGCGCAGCAGGCGGCGCAGCTTGCCGCTGTTGCGCAGGGGGTTGATCACCTGCAGCGAATCAAACATGTTTTCGCCGAAAAATCCGCTCTGCCGCAAGCCGAGCCGGCGCGCGTGACGCGCCAGCTCAAGGCGCGAAAAGGGGTATTCCTCGCCATAGGGCCACTTGCCGGTCAGCTCGGTGGCCTTCTTGTAGATGCGGTAGGGCAGGTTGAGCGCGTTGGGCACCGAAATAAAGGCCAGACCCCCGGCGCGCAGCAGATCAAAGTGCGCGTCGATCATCCGGTCGCGCCGCTCGCCGGCGAAGTGTTCGGCCAGCCCGAAGGACATCGAAATATCAAACCGACCCTTCAGCTCGGCGGGCAGCTCAAGTGCGTTGCCCAGGACGAACTCCGCTTGAAGTCCATTGCGCCCGAAATACTGACGCGCGCGCTCCAGGGCCGCCGGCGAAAAATCGAGCAGCGTGATGCTCGCCCCCCGCCGCGCCATCAGGCTGGCGACCGTGCCCGCCCCCGCGCCGATCTCGACCACCCGCAGCCCCGCCAGGTCGTTCAGCTCGCGACGCGCGACGGCCTCCAGCCGGCGCCAGCGGATGCCGCTCTCCTCGCGCGCCAGCGCCAGGCGATCCTCCTCGGTGCCGGTCTCACGCTGCCAGAGGCGGTCCCAAAGGTGCGGCGTGTTCTGTTCCATCCAATAGCTCCTCTGGGACTACAGCAGCCGCGGGAGATACTGGACCAGCAGGAATACCGTCAGGGGCACCATCGCCAGCGCACCCATCCCGATGACCCAGTATTTGATCTGGCTCTCGCTCCAACAGCCGATACCCAGCGTCACCAGCCCCAGCCCGCCGGCCGCGATCCACGGCACCAGCGGTATGAACAGGCCGGCGAGGGTCACGATCAGCGCCGCCACGCCCAGCAGCAACCCGATCATGCCGGCAGAATCGATGTCGGGACGGGCTCGTCGCCGGCGACCGCTCGCCGCCCTGGTCTGTGGCTCCATGATCGCCGCCTCCGTGCCTTAAATTATTCGGGCACCATCTCGTCGACTTCATCCTCGACGGCTTCGGTGGCCGGCGCGGGCTGGTCGAATCCCCGAAGCTGTTCAAAGCCGACCCATTCGCCGCGACCGCCATTGAACTTGACCAGCGCGCGCCGTTGCAGCAGGTGGCGATCCACGACCACGCCCTCGCGGCCCTCGCCATCATGCACCTGCGCGCCCACCATCGGTGCCCCCGCCTGCTCCTTCAAATAACAATCATGCTCGTAGCGCAGGCAGCAGCGCAGCCGGCCACACATGCCAGCCAGCTTTTGCGGGGTCTGGTTGGCCAGGTCCTGGTCGCGTGCATGGCGCATCGAAACGGCCGGATACTGCTTCTGCATCCGGGTGGCGCAGCAGATCCGGTTTCCGCAGATGCCGTAGCCATCCTTGTCGGCCGCCCCCTGGCGTGAGCCAATCTGCCATAATTCGATGCGCGCGCGAAAATGCGAGGCCAGGTCGCGCACAAGCTCGCGGAAATCCACCCGCCGATCGGCGGTGAAGTTGAACAAAACGACATTCTGCGCATCATCGAAATTGACCGAAATGAACTTCATCTGCAGTCCGCGCTCGGCCGAACGTGCGCGCGCCACGGCCAGCGCATCCAGCCGCCGCTCCTGCTCATCGTGCCATTGACCGATTTCCTCATCACTGGCACGGCGCACAATCCGATCCAGATGCTCCAGCTGCGGTCGGCAACGCGATTCAAAACCCAATACATAACCAATGCGCCCGCGGCCGCGCGGATCAACAACGACGCAAAAATCACGCTCTCCCAGTTCAATCCCATCCACCGGCAACCGGCAGGCCGCCGGGAACTGATCGGCGCTGAACTTAATGATCGCAGTCAGGGCCATGGTGAACATCCCAATCAGAAAAAGGACATGGCAAGGCAAAGCCCAAAAAAATGCACGCCACCTGCCGGCTCCAGTTTAGATTGCATCCTGATGGGCAGCGCGGTCAATATGGAATCCGGTTCGCGGCCCCGCCGCCGCCTGATGCATCTCGCAGCAAGGCCTTTTGCCCATGGAAAGTGTCTCCCCGGAATTGCTCGAAATCCTGGTCTGCCCCGAGACCCACCAGAAGTTGCGCCGTGCCGACGAGCCACTGCTGGCCCGGCTTCGCGCGCGCCAGGGCGAAGGCCGCCTGCTGAACCGGGCCGGCAAACCCATCCCGGAGGCGCCCCACGACGCCCTCGTGCGTGAGGACAACCTCTTTGCCTATCTCGTCATCGATGCCATCCCGGTCATGTTGATTGAGGAAGCCATCCCGCTTGACCAGCTTGAAGCAGGGCGATCGTAGTTGCCGCTGCAAATTTTGGTTTTTAATCAAAACCGTCTCTGAATCAAACATTCAGGCATCCGCGGATTTTCTGGCGGCTTTGCGGCTCAAGATCCCACGCGTCCAGCAGATTCCAAACCCGCCGCCCCTGTGCTAATCTTGCTGGTAACCATATTTCAAAACTTGGCAACCGGATAGGAGGGCGTCATGAAGGATAAACCGATGAGTGAGCGGCTGGCGGTGGTGAGCGGCGGCAGCCGCGGCTTGGGGCGGCATATCGCGGCGGCGCTGGCGGCGGCCGGCTGCCGGGTCGTCCTGACCGCCCGCGAGGCCGCGCGTGCGCGCGAGGCTGCCCGCAAGATCGGCGGGCGCTGCGAGGGGCTGGCGCTCGACCAGCGCGAGCGCTCATCGATCGAAGCCTTCGCCGGCGAGGTCCTCGGCCGCTTCGGCACCCCCGACATCCTCGTCAACAACGCCGCCATCACCGCCTCGGGCGCGCGCGGCTCGGTGATCGAGCTCGACCCCGATGCCTGGGACGACATCATCGCCACCAACCTGACCGGCGTTTTTTTGCTGACGCGCGCCTTCCTGCCGGCGATGATCGAGCGTGATCGCGGTGACATCTTCATGATCAGCTCGATGTCGGGCAAGAAGGGCGACGCCGGCACCTCGGCCTACAACGCCAGCAAGTTCGGCCTGCAGGGCTTCTCGCAGGCGCTGATGTATGAGGTCCGCCGCCACAACATCCGCGTCATGGTGCTCAACCCCAGCCGGATCGACACCGGCGAGGACACCGGCGACCAGTATGGCCACGGGGTCTACCTGCACGCGGCCGACATCGGCGCCACGGTGGCCCACCTGGCCGCCCTGCCCGGCCGCACCATGTTCCGCGACATGGACATCTTCGGCACCAATCCGCCGTGAGGGTATTTCATGTCATTCACAATCGAGCCACGAGCGTGGGCGCGCTGGTGGCGCCATGAGGACCGCGCCCTGGCGCGCCGGCAACTGCGGCGCGGCCTGCGCCCGCCCTGGCTGCTGCTGGGGCTCTACGTGCTGATGCAGGTGCTGGTGCAACTCATGTTCCTCGATTGGCCCCGCGGCTCGAAGTTGTTCATCGTGAGTCCATGGTTTTTCCTATTGGGCTTATTATTCAATGGGCTTGCGCTGGCGAGCGTGCTGGTGGTGATTGATCGCGACTGTCTGGCCTACTTTCGGGGTTCGCGCCTGCGCGACCTGCTGCTGACGCCGATCACCGCCCGCCAGCTCTTCCCGACCCTGCTGCTGGCGCCAATCGCCACTCTTACATTGCTTTTGGCCATCAGCCAGCTCGCCGATGCCTTCGGGCGCTACGGCAGCGGGTGGGACCTGCTGGACCCGAGGACGCTGTTGTATCTGATCTCACGGCTTGGGCTCCATACCGGAATCGCGGCCCTGACCGTGGCGCTGACCATCACCCGGCCCAGCCGGCTCAAACTGGCTGCCATCGGCATCTCGCTACACCTATTTGTCTTCTACATTGTCATTCAGGCGTTGTACATCCTCTCCGGGAATTCGTTTGAATCCCAATCAGCCCTTGCAGCAACCATGTATTCAGCCCATATCATCCTGGCCGCGCTGGCGTGGTTCTTTGCGCTGCGCCGGTTGCGCTCCGACACGCTGCTGGATCGCCTGCGGGTCGGTCTTGAACTGGCCCCCGATCCTTACGGCTCCCGCCGTTGAGGCTTTTCGTCAGCGCCTCATCCGGATGAAGATATCGCCGGCGCTGAAGGTGCCGTTGGTCGGGTCGTAGCTCACGGCCGCGCGCTGGTCCTCGCCGTCGGGGCCGAGGCTGTAGATCACCCGCGCCCCCGGCTCCTCGATGGTTTGCAGCGGCTCGCCGGTGAAGGGGTCCTCGACCGCGCCCCCCCGCCCCAGCACCCGGTCCAGCCCCGCCAGCACCAGGCACGTGCGCGCCTGGTTGGCAAGGGTGCGAGTCAGCGCCCCGTAAAATGTGGGCATGGGCAAGTCGAGCAATACATTTCCTGAGGCCTCGTATTCGGCATCAATCGGCTCGGCCTCTCCGACCGTGACCAGATACTCCGCCCACCGCTGGTCGAACTCATCGAGCAGCGGCGTGGCCCGGGCCTTCATGACAATGCTTTGCCAGGTGGCGGGCACCCCCGAGACCACGGTATTGTAGGGCTGGTCCAGCAATCTCCGAAACAGCACGGCGCCGTGGTTGCGATTCATCTGGGCGTCTTCGTCCCACGCCCGAAGGTCGATGTTGGTGCGGAGCAGCTGCAGGAACGGCCCGTTGAGCAACTCAACCGAGCCGGTGCGGCTGCAGATGTATTCCAGCTCCAACCCCAGGCGCAGGTTTTCGCAGGTGAGCATATTCTGGCCCAGTTGCTCGCGCAAGAGACGCGCGATCTCGGGCGGGGGCGGGTTGGTCTCGAGCCACTGCGCCGCGCTCCGCATCGCGACGGTCTGCATCGCCAGCCCGATCAGGTGCCCGATCACGGTGGGCTCCTTGACCGATTGGGTCAGCGGCCCGATCGCCAGCAGTGCCTCGGCGGCGCCGGCCGGATCGCCCGCCGCCTGCCGCCGCAGCGCCTCGAGCGCCAGGACGCGCGTGATCTGCTGATACATCAGGAAATTCGGAACGGGGGGGATTTGCCACATCTCATAGATATCAAACTCCCCGCTCAGCAGCAGCTCGCGGGTCTCCTCAAAACTCATCGAGGGGACGCCGCCGGCGCGCGCCAGCGCGATCAGCTCCTCGATCAGCTCCTGCTGCGCAAGCAGCCACCTGTTTTGGTCCTCGCTCATCGGCATCCCCCACTGCCAGGAACGGGGGAAGGCGGCATCGAGGGCTTCACCAAAGCCATCTGGTTGATATGTTGTCACAATGCGATTGAATATCTCGACCGCCTCGGGGTCGGCGCGGCCGATGAGGGACTCCTCATAGCTCTGCGGCCGGGCGATCGGCGTCGGCCCGGCGGCCGGGCGTGGGCGGGCCTCCCCGGTCGAGTCCGCACGCGCCGTCAGGACCCCCGGCGGCGGCTGCCGCTTCTCGGCGGGGATTTCATTCAGCTTGAACAGCACCCCCAGCCCGATCACCACGGCCACCGGCAGGGTCACGATCCCCGCCAGCACTATCCAGAGCCACCGCCGCCTCGATTGGTTCCCCTCGCCCATGATGTGCCTCTTTCCGCAGGTTCAATTGTTCCCACTACATCAAGACGCACCGCCCGCCGATCGGTTGCGGCGCCGGTGGAAATAAAATGCAGTGCGACATGGGGTTCTATGTCGGCTCGAAGCATGTGTTTGGCGTGCAGCATTGAAGCCGCGGCAGGGGCGCTGATGCCCAGTTTGTAGTCCCGCCTTCAGGCGGGAAGGTCGGCAGAACGCAAAGCTGCGGCAGGGTGATAAATGGTTGACGCTGATCAAAATGGTGTCGCCCCTGCCGGGGCTTATGAAATTCATTGGCTATAACCCCGTGCTCACGCACGGGGCTAGGTTGTATCGCCCCTGCCGGGGCTTATGTGGTCGGCAGGATCGGCAAGGAATCGAGCTGTTCCTTGGCCTGGACAGGGGCTGCCGGGGCATCAACGGGTTGGCCAATTGTCGCTAAACAAATGCGGATCGAAGAGCCGACCTACCAACAAAAAAGGGTGCCACGCGGAACCGAGTGAAAACTCGGCCGCTTTTGGAATGTGGAATGGGAAATGGGGAATCCGGAATGCGGAATGCGGGATGGTTATGGCGTGGGGGGCGGGTC
>JAWLCE010000034.1:0-56875 GCA_041687335.1 Sumerlaeia bacterium
GACCGGGCGACCGTGCCTTCGCCTTCAACTTGCAGGGTCAGGCTATATGTCGGCGGCGGCGGCTGCGGCACAAAGTGCGCCACCACGCTTGCATCGCTCAGGATCGTCATGCTGGTGGGATTGTCGGTGGTGGCAAGGTCGCCGCTCCAGCGCTCGAAGATCCAGCCTTCCGCCGGCGTCGCCGTCAGCGCGATGATCGTTCCAGTCGGATAGCTGGCCAGCTCGGGGGAGTGCGCGACGACGCCCTCGCCTTCGGTGGATATCGTCAGCGAGTTTTCCTGCTCCAGCGGATCAGCGGAACTGACGAAGGTGTCAATGATCGCGGTGTGGGCGGGGCCATCGACATTTCCCCCGTAGACTCCGATCGCCGACATGGAGAAATGAAGTGTGAACTGGCCGGCCTGGGACCAGGTTGTGCCATCGCTCGAATAATGGAGATGCCAGGTGCTGCCGGTGCGCTGCACCCGCATCCACATCGGCGCCACGGACGGGATGATCGTGTTGATGCGCGCGGTGCTTTTGGCGGCAAGGATGGAGGCGGCGAAGGCGCGGGTTCTAGAGCCATCAAAATAAAATTCAAAACGCAGCCAGTTGTCCGGGTCCTGGCGCACAAGGAGCCCCTGGGTCTGGTAGCGGCGGTTCATCGCTGAGTCGAATTTGACTTCGACTTCAAAATCGGTGTTCTCGGCCGGCTGCATGATGCGCGGGACGGGGACCGAATGATTCCAGATATTATGCGAGCTGCCTTCGGGGACGCTGATCAGGACGCGCTGGCCGTCGAGGGCGAGGGTGCCGTCGCCGGCGGGATTTTCAAATTGCCACATCGATTCGAGGGTATTGCCGGTGAAGGTGTCGGATTGAATTGGGGCGGCGGCGGCGAGGGCAAGGCTGCCCAGCAGGGCAAACAGCAGCGCCAGCGGGCGGCATAGGGAATATCCTGAATTCCAAGCAAATATGACACCCAAACATGTGCTCGTTCGGCCCTTATCTGACAAGCCCATGACACGCCAACTTCCTATTCATCGCTAAGGACAAATAGCCCTTGAGCAGGATACAGTTCAACCCCGCGCCATCAGATGCAGCAGGAAGTATTCCAAGCGGGCAGAAACACAAGGCTTCGTGCGTTGTTCCAACCTTCGAACATCGGGCGGTCGGCAAGGGTGCCATTCCGATACTTCGGCACCTCAAAAGTTGTCGGTTTTGAGCAACCGGCTCAAAGAATAAGGTGAGTTTACAGCGGGTCGGTGGGGGGATATCATGTGGGGCGCGTGTGCGGGTAATGACGTTTAGACCCAGTGGTGATGATCAGGGGGATCGTGATGGAGAATTTGTTCAGCGTGCATGATCGGATCGTGCTCATTACCGGCTCGACGCGGGGGTTGGGGCTGGCGTTGGCTGAGGGTTTCGCCGGCGCCGGGGCGGTCGTGGTCGTGAATGGGCGAGGGGAGGCATCGACCGAGGCGGTGGCCGGGCGGCTGCGTGAGGCGGGGGGGCGGGCCCTTGCTGCTGCCTTCGATGTGACCGATGCCGCAGCGGTCGCCGCCGCCGTCGAGCGGATCGAAAACCAGGCGGGGCCGATCGACGTGCTGATCAACAATGCCGGCATCCACCGGCGCGCCCCGTTGGCCGAGATGACGCTGGAGTTTTTCGACGAGGTGCTCGAGGTCAACCTCAAGTCGGTTTTCGTGATCTCGCAGCAGGTGGCTCGCCGGATGATCGCACGCGGTCGTGGCCGGATCATCAACATCACCTCGCTCAATGCCGAGGGGGCGCGGCCGACCATCGGCAACTACTGCGCCGCCAAGGGCGGGCTCAAGATGTTGACCAAATCAATGGCGACCGAATGGGGGCGCTTCAACATCCAGACCAACGCAATTGGGCCGGGATACTTCAAGACCGAGTTGACGGCCGCCTTGCGCGAGCAGCCGGAGTTCGATGCCTGGGTCAAAAGCGAGGTGCCGCTGGGCCGCTGGGGCGAACCGGGCGAGCTGCTGGGGGCGGCGATCTTTCTGGCTTCGGGCGCAGCCAGCTACATCAATGGCCATACGATCTATGTGGATGGCGGCTGGCAGGCCTGCCTGTGAGGCGGGAAAATTGATAAACATGGCAAAGTGCGGGGAGCTCAAGCTCCACCCTGGGGCGGCGTAAAAAACCCGATTTTCTTGACTCTTCCGCCCCATGGATGTTGACTCAAGGGTGACCAGCCGGATGCTCGACAGAGCTTTGATCCAGCGATAGAACATTTGAAAGGCAGTGGTTTCCGATGCGTTATTTTGATGCTTTGACTGGCGGCAAGCTCGAGCAGGCGCCGGCCGGCGCGATGCGCGTGGAGGGCGAGGAGACGGCCGTCATGGTCGGCCCGGCCCTGTTCGACCCGCAGATCAATGGTTATGCCGGGGTTGACTTTCAGAGCCCCGACGTCAGCATGGAGGAGCTCGAGCACGCGGCGCTGGCACTGCGCGCGGGTGGCTGCTCTCACTTCCTGATCACGCTGATCACCAATGAGGCCGGGGCGCTGGTGGACCAGTTCGCACGGCTGACGGACATGGTCGAGCGCAGCGCGGTGGCGCGCGAGATGGTTTTGGGCTATCACCTGGAGGGGCCGTTCATCGCTGAGCAGAAGGGCTACATCGGGGCGCATCCGCCGCAACACGCGATCAATCCGGATTGGGAGATGTTCTCGCGGTTCCAGAAGGCGGCCGGCGGCAAGATCAAGCTGCTGACGCTGGCGCCGGAGTGCCCGGGCGCGCCGGCCTTCATTCGGCGGGCGGTGGCCTCGGGGGTCTGGATTTCAGGTGGCCACTGCAACCCGACGCTGGAGCAGTTGTGGGCGGCGGTCGAGGCCGGGGCGCGGCTGTTCACGCACCTGGGCAACGGCTGCCCGGTGGAGTTGCCGCGTCATGACAATATCATCCAGCGGGTGCTGTCGGTGCCGGACCTGATGGTTCTTTTGATTCCGGACCTGATCCACGTGCCGGTGCCGGCGATCGGGAACCTGGCGCGCGCGCTGGGGACGAGCCGGATCGTGCTGACGACCGACGCCGCCGCGCCCGCCGGCGCCACGCCCGGGACCTACTACCTGGGTTCGGTCGAGGTCGAGGTGGGTGAGGACCGGGTCGTGCGGCTGCCGGGGTCGATGAATCTGGCGGGCTCGGCGCTGACGCCGGTCGAGGGGCTTTACAACATGGCACGCTACGGCGGGCTGAGCCTGGCCGAGAGCTGGCGCGCCTGGACGCGGCTGCGCCGGATGATGTTCCCCGAGGTCGAGGCGCCCCCGCTGGCGCTGGCGATCCCGTCTCCCACCCCCTGCGTCGAGCCGATGCGCGCGACCAAGCGCTGATCACGACCCTACGGCGAAGCAAATGAAAGGCTCCTCGGGCCGCCGGTCCCCCACCCGGCCCGAGGAGCCTTTTCTTTTGGCGAGGCGGGTCACTCGATCAGCACAAGCGCAATTACGGCGATCGCGCCGCTGGCGATCATCAGCAACATGTAGCCGCCAAACAGGGCGATCGCGTTGAGGATCAGCCGCCACCCTCGCCGGCCGCGGCTGCGGAAGGCGTAGACCGGAAAGCCGGCGATGGGCAACAGGATCAGCAGCCATGTCAGCCAGCGCGGGAAGGGCTCGTCGCTGCGCTGGGCATGATCCAGCCAGCACCACCAGGTCGCCGCGAGCGGATACGCAAAGCTCAACAGCGTGAGCCAGGCGTCCGGCAGCAGCGCCTCCTCAGCCAAAAAAATGGCAAACCCCGAAAAAAGGCTCCAGAGGGCGAGGAAGCGAAGGGCCCGCCGCTTGCGCGGCGCGAGCGGATCGGGCTCGGTGGCGGGCGGGCCAGGCTCGATCCCGGGTTCAAGCAGATGGTTTTCAGTTTCAGTATCCATCATTAACACGCTGCATCAAGCGTCGGCGTCTCCGGACGCAAATAGGATGCTCAGGCCGACGCCCTGCTCGCGGGCGCGCAGCCAGACGCGGCGCGCGACGGCCAGATCCTGAATCGCGAGACCGGTCGAGTCGAAGATGGTGATTTGCTCGTCGTTCTGGCGTCCCGGAAGCGTCCCGGCGACGACGTGGCAGAGGGAACCGGCGACGTGTTCGCGTGACAACTGGCCGTTGGCGAGCGGCACGTTGAGCTCGCCCGAGTGGGAGGCCTGCGACCAGTCATCGACAAACAGGCGGGCGGAGGCTAGCAGTGCCGGATCGAGTTCCTGCTTGCCGGGGGCATCGGCGCCCATGGCGTTGATGTGGGTGCCGGGGCGGATCCACTCGCGGCTGACCAGCGGGCGGCGCGAGGGGGTCACCGTGCAGAGGACGTCGGCGCGGTGCGCGGCCTGCTCGGCGTCAACGATCTCGCAGCGCCAGTCGGAGAGCCGCCGGGCGAGCTGCTCGGCGCGGGCGGTGTCGAGGTCGGCCAACAGCAGCCGCTCGATCTTCATGACATGGCCGATGGCGCGCAGCATCGGTTCGGTCTGGCCTCCGCAGCCGATCGCGCTGACGATGGCGGCCTGCGGGCGGGCGAGGTGGCGAGTGGCGATGGCGGCCGCGGCGGCGGTGCGCTCGCGGGTGATCCAGGTGCCGTCGAGCAGGGCCAGCGGGCGGCCGGTCTCCGGTTCGTTGACGAGGATCATCGCCATCACCGCCGGCAGGCCGAGAGCGGGATTGCCGGGGTGGGAGTTGACCCACTTGATACCCGCCAGCCCGGGCACCAGCGCGGGCATGGCGCGCAGGTCGCCGCCCGGCAGCTCGAGGTAAATCTTGGGGGGCATGCGGACCTCGCCGCGGCCGTAGGCGGCAAAGACCTCCTCGACGGCGTCGATCACCTCGGGTGTGGTGATCAACTTGCAGATGGCAGCGGCATCAAGCACGAGAAAATCCATCGCGGCGACTCCTGGAGGATTTCGGTCCAACAGCACATTTCAGAACCAGCAAGATATCACAGGGGCTGGGCCGGAGGGATTTCAATTTTTGAAGAGGAGGGTTTTGGGGCGTGAGGCGGCTTGACCATCGCGGCACGATCTGGAAAGATCGCCGCAAAGTCGCGTGCCGACGCCAAACCCCGTGGATGCCGATGACGCCTGCCGACCCATTACTGCTGATTACGCCCCCCACGCCCGGACCGCCGCTGGAGTTGACTGCGCATGGGGTGGGCCACCAGTTCCAGTCCACCTGGTGGTGCCTGCGCGGGATCGAGTTGAGCTGCCGGCCGGGTGAGCTGATCGGCCTGGTGGGGCCCAACGGCTCGGGGAAGTCGACGCTGATGCGGGCGCTGGCGGGGCAGACGACGCCGACGGCGGGGGAAGTGCGGCTGGGCGGACGGCCGTTGTCGCGGCTGGCCCCGCGCGAGCGCGCCCGGGCGATCGCCTGGCTGCCCCAGGACGTGCGCCCGGCGTTCGGGTTTACGGTTGAGGAAGTCATCGCGCAGGGGCGCTACCCGCACCTGGGGGCGCTGGGGGTGAGCGGGCCGGGCGACCGCGAGCTGGTGCGGCGCGCAATGGAATGGACCCGAACGCTGGCCTTTGCGCGCCGGCCGCTGGAGCGGCTGTCGGGGGGCGAGCGCCAGCGGGTGCTGCTGGCCTCGGTGCTCGTCCAGCAGGGGCGATTCCTGCTGCTCGACGAACCGACCTCGGCGCTGGACCTGCATCACCAGATCGAGGTCTTCGAGCAGATCTACGAGCTGTCGCGGGCGGGGCTGGGCGTCATCGTGATCACCCACGACCTGAACCTGGCGGCGCGCTACTGCGACCGGCTGGTGCTGCTGCACGAAGGACGGCTGGTGGCTGATGGGGCGCCTTCGGTGGTCATGCGGGCCGAGGTGTTGCGTCCGGTTTATGAGGTCGAGCTGCTGGTGGAACCCAATCCCGTGACGGGGACGCCGATGGTGGTGCCGCTGGGGCGCGGCGTGACGGGAGGTCGCCCATGAGCAGCGCGATCCGGAGAAGGTGGTGGCTCGCGCCGGCGGCGCTGGCGCTGATGCTGGCGGCGGCGCTGCTGGCCCCGCTGGCCGGCCCCGAGCAGATCGATGCGGTGGCGGCGGCGCGGGCCTGGTGGAGCGGGGCGGATGCGGTCCAAGACTGGCAGGTCGACATCCTGATGAACATCCGCCTGCCGCGGGTGCTGCTGGGGCTGGTGGCGGGTGCGACGCTGGCGCTGGTGGGCGCCGTGTTCCAGGCGCTGCTGCGCAATCCGCTGGCGACCCCCTACACGCTGGGGGTCGCCAGCGGGGGCTCGTTCGGTGCGGTGGCTGCGATCTTCCTGGGTGAGTGGGCGCCGGCGCTGGCACTCCGCTGGGGGCCGATCGGGCTGGTGCAGTTGATGGCCTTCGGCGGCGCGCTGGCGGCGATCATGATCATCTGGTGGCTGGCGCGGGTGGGCGGGCGGCTATCGACCAACGAGCTGCTGCTGGCGGGCGTGACGATGGGGCTGATCTTTTCAGCGCTGATCATGGCGACGCGCTACTTGGCCTCGCCCCACCTGCTGCGCGACATGGACCGCTGGCTGATGGGGCAGCTTTCGGGGGCAACCTGGGGGACGCTGGCGGCGGTGGCATTGCCGGCGCTGCCGGCGGCGGTGGTGCTGCTGCTGCTGGCGCGCCCGCTCGACCAGTTGGCGCTGGGCGAGGAATTGGCGGGCGGCCGCGGCGTCGATGTCGTTCGCCTGCAGTTCTGGTCGTTCCTGATGGGGTCGCTCGCCACGGGCGCGGTTGTGGCGACGGTGGGGCCGATCGGCTTCGTCGGCTTGATCGTGCCCCACGCCGTGCGGCGGCTGACGGGGCCGGGCCACGTCCTGCTGCTGCCTGTGTCGCTGCTGCTGGGGGGCGTGTTCCTCGTGGCCTGCGACACGGTTGCCCGCAGCGCGTGGCAGGCGGTCGAGATCCCGGTCGGCATCATCACGTCGCTCCTGGGCGGGCCGTTTTTCATTGCGCTGCTGATCCGTGGCCGCAGTCGCGGGCGGTTGTGAGGAGCTAGGGCATGGAGCCGCGCCCCATCCGCCCGGGCATCTGGTTGGCGCTGCTGCTGGTGGCGCTGCTTGCGGCGCGGCTGGTGTTTCTGGCGCATGCGTGGTCGGTGCGGCCGGAAGGCGTCATCGCGCCGGATTCGTGGTCCTATGAGGATAGCGCGCGGGCGCTGCTGGCGCATGGTCGATTCGCGGTTTCGCCCGAGCGGCCCGAGGTTCCCCAATTGGTGCGCACGCCGGGTTACCCGCTGCTCATTGCTGGGGTTTATGGGGTCTTTGGCGAGAGCCGGCCGGCGCTGCTGGCGGTCCAGATCGTGGTCAGTGTGCTGACGGTGCTGCTGCTCTACCTGCTGGTGCGCGAACTGGCGGCGCCGGCGGTGGCTTTGGCGGCGGCCGGGATCCTGGCGCTCGACCCGATGAGTTTCATCTATTCGCAGGTGATGTTGACCGAGACGCTGTTCACGTTCCTGATGGTGGCGGCGGGTTGGGCTGGGGTGCGCCTGCTGCGCGGGGCGAGGGGAGCGGCGGGCTGGGCCGCGGGGCTGGGGCTGGCGCTGGCGCTGGCGACCCATGTTCGGCCGCTGACCTATTACCTGCCGCTGCCGGTGCTGGTGCTGGTCGCGCTGGCGGGCTGGCGGAGCCATTGGCCGGCGCGGCGGGTGTTGTTGTCGGTCTTCATGATCGCGCTGCCCGTCCTGGTGCTGGTGGGTGGCTGGCAGTGGCGCAACGGGCGGGTCTCCGGGAGCCCCGAGTTCAGTCAGATCAAGAACGTCAACCTGCTGCTTTACCGGGCGGCCGGGGTGGTCGCGCTGCGCGACGGGATCAGTTTTGAGGAAGCCCAGCGCCGGCTGGAAGCGCAAGCGCAACGGCCGGGTGCGACCGAGGTTGAGACCTGGCGCGGTTATGCACAGACGGCGCTGCCAATCCTGAAGGCCCACCCGGTTCTGGTGGTGCGAACGCAGATTTCGGGGATGCTGCGGATGCTGCTGGGGCCGGGAGGCAACTCACTGCGCCAGCATTTGGAAGGCGCGGGCGAGGGCGGGCCGGTGGTGGACCTGCAACGCTTATCCGCCGGCGAGTATATCCGCAAATGGGTGTTGGGGCGACCGATGATGCTGGCCATATCGGCGTGGAGTGCCCTTTACCTGTTGCTGCTCTATGCGCTGATCATTTTGGGCTTGATCGCTCGTCGAGGTAGGTGGCGGAGCGTGACTTCCGTGCACCTGCTGATCCTCTGCATTTTGCTTTACCTGATCGTGCTTTCAGCCGGTCCCGAGGCCTATTCGCGCTTCCGTGTGCCGCTCGTGCCGTTCTTGGGGATCTATGCCGCGGCCGGGCTGATGGCGCGATGGCGTCCCGAATCGCTTGCGCCGGCGGGGGGGGGCTGATAGGTTAGGGCAGTTTGGAAGTCAGGGTGCAGCGAGGTGAGGGGATGGCGCCGCCACGGTTTCAGCGATTGGTGATTTATGGGGTGGGCCTGCTGGGCGGGTCGCTGGGGATGGCGCTGCGCCGGCGCGGGATGGCCGCCGAGATCGTCGGGCTTGGGCGATCGCAGGAGCGACTGGAGCGCGCGCGCCAGCTGGGGGCGATCGACCGGGGCGCCACCCGCACCGCCGAGGCGCTCGAGGGGGCCGATGCGCTCGTGCTGTGCGTGCCGCCGCGCCAGATTCGCGAGCGGCTGAGCGAGGTGGCGGGGCTGCTGGCGCCGGGGACGTTCGTGACCGACGTCGGCAGCGTCAAGGCGCGGATCGTCGAGGAGGCCGCGCACGCTTTGCCGGCCCATGCGCGGTTCATTGGGTCGCATCCGATGGCCGGCTCCGAGAAGACCGGGGTGGAGCATGCGCGTGGCGATTTTTATGAGGGCAGCGCCTGCATCGTCACCCCGACGGGTGCAACGGACCCGGAGCTGACGGCGCTGGCGACGAATTTCTGGGCGGCGCTGGGGGCGCGGGTGTTTGTGCTCGACCCGGCCCGGCACGACCGGCTGCTGGCGGGGATCAGCCACCTGCCGCACCTGGTGGCGGCGGCGCTGATGCAGTCGCTGGCGCGCGGCGAGGACTCACTGGCGGAGATGGCGGCCATGGCGGGCAATGGGCTGCGCGACACCACCCGGATCGCGGCGGCGGACCCCGACATTTGGCGCCAGATTTTAAGCGAGAATGCCGAGGCCGTGCTGGCGCGACTGGACGCGCTGGAGGTGGTGCTCAAGGAGTGGCGGGCGGTGCTGAGCCGGCCGAACCCCGATGGCAAGGCGATCGGCAATTTGTATGCCGAGGCCCGCGCGGCGCGGCTGGCGCTCGACCCATCGGTCGAACCCGAGCAGGTTTAGAGGACCGTGGTCGGCTCGTGTCAAGTCATGCTTGAAAGGTCGCGATCAAACTAACCCCTCCACCCGCGGCTTCACTGGACGAGGCGTCGGTGGTGCTGGTTCGTTTGGGTTGCCGCAGGGATCGCATTTGCCCTGTAAGGGCAACCCAGTTCAAAAGCCCAAGGTGGAGCGTAGCGCAACCTTGGGGCTGCCGGCCCGAGATGAACAGAGCCCTGAAAGGGCGACCCAGTGGCCACCGCTGGGCCGCCCTTTCAGGGCTTGGATGAAAATGAACCCGGGACCCAGGGTTTCGCTGCGCTCCACCCTGGACTACTATCCTCCGTTTTGTTGTTATCCCGAGAAGATTCTGTCGCCCCTTCAGGGCTCTGATGAGTTGGGCGCTTGACCATGGGTTCCCTTCGGTCACCCACGGCTACTCGATGTCGCCCCTTCGGGGCTGGGTTATAGACGAAATGGGCAGGGAATCAACCCACGGCTATCAATCCCCGTTCCGATCCAGGTCCAGGCTTGATCACTTTGCGATTCCTCGGCGTCCTCTGCGCCTTGGCGGTTCAATTTGATTAGGTTGCGGCCGCAGGCTGCGGGACTAAGTGATTCAAGTTTCGACTATCCCGAGGACTGATCTTCCAGCCCATCGAAGAACGCGCCCATGCGGCCGAGGACCTGGTCGACGTCGGCGCAGTGGATGTTCTGCGTCGGCAGGCTGCGCAGGAACATGCGGCCGTAGCTGCGCGTGGCGACGCGGCGGTCGCAGATGAGGACCGCCCCGCGATCGGAGCGGCTGCGGATCAGGCGGCCGAATCCCTGGCGGAAACGGATGACAGCCTGCGGCACGACCAGGTGATAGAAGGGGTCGAGGCCGCGGCGGCGCAGCTCCTCGATGCGCGCCTCGGCGAGCGGCTCGCCGGGGACGGCGAACGGCAGGCGCGTCAGCACGAGGCAGGAGAGCGCCTCGCCCTGGACGTCGACGCCCTCCCAGAAGCTTGAGGTGGCGAAGAGCACCGAGCCGACCTCGCGGCGGAAGGACTCGGTCAGCATCGAGCGGCTGGACTGGCCTTGGCGCAGGCAGGGGTAACCCATGCGCTCGAGCTCGGGGGCGAGGCGCTGATGGGTGCGCTCGAGCAGCGAGTAGGCGGTGAAGAGCAGGAAGGCGCGGCCGCGCGAGATGCGCAGCGCCGGGACGAGGAACTCGGCCAGCGCCGGCTCAAAACCGGCGGCGGTGGGCTCGGGCAGGTCCATCGGCACGCCGACGTAGACCTGGCGGTCATAATCGAATGGATTATCGAGCGCGAGTGTGGTCAGCAGGCGGCTGCCGGCGTCGGGCGGGGGCGGCGCGGCGCTGCCTTGGCCGGCGTCGCGGCCCTCGATCACGAGTCGTGTCGGGTCCTCGGCGCCGACCTGGCGCAGCAGCCAGGTGAAGCGTTGCTCGACGGTGAGGGTGGCCGAGGTCATGATGACGCTGTGATAGCGGCGCAGCAGGTTGTCGCGCAGGGCGGGGGCGACGTCGAGCGGGGCGACGCACCAGGTGACGTCGGGGCCGCGCCGCGAGTGGGGCCGGCGGCGGTATTCGATCCAGCGGCACTCGCCGGTGCCCTCGCCGACGAAGCGCATCAGCCGGCCGATGACCGAATCAATCTTGTTGGTTGCCGAGCGCAACTCGAGGACAGGGGAGGCGTTGGCGGGGGTGGGCTCGTCGGCCAGGCACTGGCCGAGCTTGCGCTCGACGGCGCGCAGGCCCTCGAGGTATTGGCGGGCGATGACGATGACGGCGCGCAGCGGGGCCTCGCCTTCCTCCTGCCACCAGTCGCTGGCGCGTTCGGCGGCGTCGATGCGGCGCTTAAGCTCGATGGGCAGGTGCAGCGGGGCGTTCTGGCCGCGGTCGAGCGAGTCGGCGAGGCGGCCGGCGGCCTCCTCCATCGCGGCCAGCAGCTCGGCGTGGCGGATCGGCAGCTCGCGCGTGAGCTTCTGCATGACGTCATCGTGTTCGTTGGGGGGGAGCTTCCAGAGGCCGTCGTGCAGCCGCTTGGCGATGTATTGGAGCAGGCCTTCGCCAGTGCGCGTGGCCAGCAGCCGGCGCATGGCGTAGCGCAGCGAGCGGCGGCCGGCGCGGGCGCCGAAGTAATCGGTGGCGGCCGGCTCCAGGTTGTGGGCCTCATCGATGATGACCCGGCGGCTCGAGGGCAGAACGGCGGTGGCGGACCAATTGCCCGTCTCGGCGCGGACGGCGAGGTCCGACAGCAGCAGGTGATGATTGACCACCAGCACCTGGGCGCGGGCGGCGCGGCGCCGGGCGTTGAAGAAGAAACATTTCTGGTAGAAGGGGCAGCGCGTGCGCAGGCAGTTGTCGGCCTCGCTCATGACCGATTCCCAAAGGCTCTCGTCGGGCACGAAGGGCAGGTCGTCGCGGCTGCCCTCGCGGGTGTTGCGGGCCCAGGCGCGCAGCTCGGCGACCTGGTCGCCGGCCTCGCCCAGGTTGATGAAGCTGGGATTGCGGTGCAGGTAATCGAGCTTGCGCAGGCAGAGGTAGTTGGCTCGGCCCTTGAGGAGGGAGGCCTCGAACTTGAGGCCGCTGGAGCGCAGCAGCAGCGGGAGGTCCTTCTCAATCAGCTGTTCCTGCAGGTTGATGGTGCCGGTGGAGACCAGCACCTTTTCCTCGTTGCGCAGCGCCCAGGCGATGGCGGGCAGCAGGTAGGCGATCGACTTGCCGGTGCCGGTGCCGGCCTCGATGACGGCGATCCCGTCGTGGTTGAAGGCGCCGGCCACGGCGCGCAGCATCTGGCCCTGCTGGGGGCGCTCCTCGTAGCCCTCCATCGAATCGGCGATGCGACCGCCCGGGCGGAGCCAATCGGCAAGCACGCCGGCATCGATCGGCTCGAGCCGGCGGGGCTTGAAGGGCCTGACGACGATGCGGATCGCGGAGCAGTCGTTGTTGACGATGTAGGAGCCAATGCCGCGCCCGCCCAGTTCACTGCTGACGGTGACGTCGGCGTCGGAGGGCTGAAGGTGGCCGGAGGGGTGATTGTGGATGACGACGTCGCCGGGGCGGGCATATTGCATCAGCGCGGGGACGGCGCTCTGGTTGCCATAGGCGTGGGCCTCGACCTCGACGATGCACTGGTCGGGGTCGAGGCGGGCAATAAAGTAGACCTCGGCGCCATCGACGCTGGCAATCTCCCGGCGGATCGTGGCGCGGCATTCGGGATCGATCAGCGCGTCGAGCGCGTCGCCGGCGATCATGGGCGAGGGGGTGGGGTTCGAGCCGGCCACGGACATCGGCGGGGGGGTGCCTCATGCCTCTCGGGCGGGGGCACGCCCCACCCGGATTACTTCGGGCCAGCCTAGCACGCGCCCGCCGCCCGAGGCGAGCGGCAAGACGGCCGGGGACGGGCGGAGGTTGACTCTGTTGTGGTAGGTCGGGTCTCCGACCCGACATGTATTCCAGTGTCGGCTCGAAGAGCCGACCTATCTGCGGCGAGCCGCGGTTGCGGCGCTCAGGCCGGCGGCATTTTCATCGACTGCCAGCGCGGCAGCAGCAGGTGCATCGTCAGTAGCGCCACCAAA
This sequence comes from Sumerlaeia bacterium, assembly GCA_041687335.1. Taxonomy (GTDB): domain Bacteria; phylum Sumerlaeota; class Sumerlaeia; order MVZB01; family MVZB01; genus JAJFUE01. The sequence goes on from JAWLCE010000034.1 coordinate 12,840, forward strand.
TAGGCAAAGGAGGCGACGGCGAACGGGATCATGTAGTTGTCGCCGGTCTTATCCAGCACCATGCCGATCATCTTGGCTGCGAAGGCGCCGGCCAAAGCAGCGGCCATCCCGCCGATGCCGATCACCGAGCTGACGGCCTTAAAGGGGACGGTGTCGCTGACCAATGCAAACAGGTTGGCGACGAAACCGCAGTGGGCCGCCGCCGCCAGCGAGACCAGCGCCACCGCCACCCAGACATTGTCCACCAGCGGCGTCAGCCAGACCGGCACGGCGCACATGGCGAAGGCGAGCATTGCCGTCTTGCGCGAGGCATTGATGCTCCAGCCGCGCTTGAGCAGCCGCATCGAGAGCCAGCCGCCGGTGATGCTGCCCAGGTTGGAGACCATGAAGATCGTCATCAGCGGCGGCGCGGCCGCGCCCAGCTTAATGCCGTGCTGGCGGTTCAGGAAATCCGGCATCCAGTTGACGTAAAACCACCAGACCGGCGCCGACATCGCCATGCCGACGATGAAGGCCCACGTCTGGCGGTGGCCCAGCAGCGACAGCCAGGATATCCTGGCGACGGCCGGTTGGGCGCCGTCGCTGCGGATGAGCGCCAGCTCGGCCGGCGAGACTCGCGGATGGCGATCCGGCGGGCGATACAGCAGCAGCCACAGCACCACCCAGACGAAGCCCAGGCTGCCGGTGATCAAAAAAGTTTCGCGCCAGCCGTAGTGCTTGGCCAGCCAGGCCACGAGCAGCGGGCAGATGATCGCCCCCACCCCGCTGCCGGTGTTGAACAGCCCGATGGCGAAGGCGCGCTCGCGGCGTGGAAAGTATTCTGTGACGGCCTTGATCGCCGAGGGAAAATTGCCGCCCTGCGTGAAGCCCAACGCGCCGCGGGCGATGGCGAAAGGCGTCAGCGCGGTCAGGAAGGCCTGCGCCGTGGCGGCCACGCTCCAGCAGGCCATGGACAGCGTGTAGCCAAGGCGCACGCCGATCCAGTCGAGCAGCCGGCCGGCCATCGCGTAACCGACGGCGTAGGCCAGCGCGGTGATCATGATCAAATTGCCGAAGTCCTGCTGGCTCCAGCCCAGCTCAACGTCAAGCACCGGCTTGAGGAAGCTGATCGAGGAGCGGTGGATGTAGTTGATCGTCGTCGCCAGGAAAAGCATCACGACAATCGCCCAGCGGAAGTGGGTCATGGGCCCATGGGCCGGGGTGGCGGCCTCGGCCGTGGCGGGCGCGGTATCGGTGTGCGACCGGCTCATGAGGCGCCTCCGGCGGTCGTCAGGGCGGCGGGGTCGAGCGGATACCGGCCGCATTCGCGGAGGGTTTCGATCATGGCGACGACATTTTCGGGACGCACGTCGGGTTGGGCGTTGTGGATGAAGTTGAGGACATAGCCGCCGCCGGGGGCGAGGGCCTGGATCACCTGGCGGACCTCGGCGCGAACCTCCTCGACGCTGCCGTGGTTGAGCACCCGGCGAGTGTCGATGCCGCCCCAGAAGCTGATCCGGTCGCCGAAGCGGCGCTTGAGGTCGGCGGGGTTCATGCCGCGGGCGCTGGTCTGCACGGGGTTGAGGGCATCCACCCCGGCCTCGACGAGATCATCGATGAAATGATGGGCCGAGCCGCAGCAGTGGTAGAGGATTTTGGCGCGGCTGAACTCGCGCACGCAGCTGATGAGCTGCATGAATCGCGGCTTGAGATACTCCCGGTAATGGGCTGGCGAGATCATGGGACCGGTTTCGGTGGCCAGGTCATCGCCGAGGAAGACGATGTCGGCGTTGTCGCCGACCTCGCGGAAGATGTTGCGGATGGTGCGCAGGTGGACGTCGAGAATTTTATCCAGCATGCGATGCATGAACTCGGGCTGGAGGATCAGGTCGGTGAACCAGCCGTCGAAGCCGCGCAGGTACTGGCTGGTGTGCAGTAGCGTGGCGCCCAGGTTGAGCACAACGGCGTAGTCGGTCTCGTGGCGCAGATGGTGGGCGCGCTCGCGCAGGCCACGAACGCGGCCTGGGTCATCGGGGTCGGGCCAGGGGAAGGATTCCAGATCGTCAAGGGTGACCTCGCCCTGCAAGGGAGACTTATGGAGATCGAAATAGAGCCCGCCGGGGGGGCAGTAGCGCAGGACGCCCCACTCGTCCATGAAGTAATCGGGGCCGAGGTCGGGAGCGGTGAAGCCGTCGGGGGGGCCGGCCCAGAGCGCGCGGGTGTCGACGTCGAGGCGCTCGAGGAAGTCCTCCTCGGGCATGACGATCTGCTGCATCTTGTCCCAGATCACGCCGGGGCGGGGTGAGAGGCCAAGGTGCCCGATCAAATTCTGATAGGCGACGCGGTGGATGCTGGTGCACTTGGTGGCCGAGATATCAAGCGGCACGCGGTCCGGCTCGCGGCGATCAAGCGCCGTCAGAACACGTTCCCGGTGAGTCATGCCTTGGCTGGTTGACATCAGAAGCTCCCGTTCGCGGATGCGGAGTTGGATTGACAGAAGAAGCCGTCATCATTAGGGCGCGGGGGGCACAAAATCGCAACCGAATTTGAACGTGGCACCAAACCACAATAGAAATGTCACACCCATGGGTAGGGTCGGTCGGCTCTTCGAGGGTAGGTCGGCTCTTCGAGCCGACATGTAGGCCCTTGTCATGTCAAAGCCCCGACCTACCGCATTGGCTCGGCCTTGAGCGAAGCCATGTCGATGGAGAAGCGGTATTTGACATCGGCCTTGAGCAGGCGTTCGTAGGCTTCGTTGACCTGCTGGATGGGGATGACCTCGACCTCGGCGGTGATGTTGTGGTCGGAGCAGAAGTCGAGCATCTCCTGGGTCTCGGCGATGCCGCCGATGTTGGAGCCGGAGAGACTGCGCCGCCCGATGATGAGGCTGAAGGCCGAGACGGCCAGCGGCTTGGAGGGCGCGCCGACGAGGGTCAGGTTGCCGTCGCGGCCGAGCAGATTGAGATAGGCGTTGATGTCGTGATCGGCGGAGACGGTGTCGAGAATGAAGTCGAAGCTGCCGGCGTGGGGCTTCATTTCGTCGGCGTTGCGGGAGACCACGACTTCATCGGCGCCGAGGCGCAACGCATCCTCCTTCTTGCCGGGCGAGGTCGTGAAGACGACCACATGCGCCCCGAAGGCCCGGCCGAATTTGACGCCCATGTGGCCGAGGCCGCCGAGGCCGACGATCCCGACCTTCTTACCCTTGGTGACGCCCCAATGGCGCATCGGCGAGTAGGTCGTGATCCCGGCGCACAGCAGGGGCGCGGTGCCCGCCAGATCCAGGTTGGCGGGGACGCGCAGGACGAAGGACTCATCGACGACGATCGCCTCGGAGTAGCCGCCATAGGTCACGCCGCCCAGGTGGCGATCCGGGGAATTATAGGTCAGGACCATGTTGGAACAGAACTGCTCCAGGCCGACCTTGCACTGGGGGCATGAGCCGTCGGAGTCGACCATGCAGCCGACCGCGGCGAGGTCGCCGGGCTGAAATTTGGTGACGGCCGAACCGACCCGGGTGACGCGGCCGACGATCTCATGGCCCGGGACGATCGGGTAAACCGTTGGCATGGCCGCGCTCCACTCATTGCGGACCAGATGGAGATCCGAATGGCAGATGCCGCAGAAGAGGATCTCGATCTGGACGTCGCGGTCGGTCGGCTCGCGCCGCTTGATCTGGGTCGAGGCCAGCGGCGAGGTCGCACTGGCGGCGGCATAGGCTTTGGCGTTCTGCATGGCGGCGAGCTCCGTCAGTTGTTCAGTTGAATGATGCGGCGAAAAGAATCACCGAATCCGGCATGGCATTTCTCAGATATTATACAGAAAGAGGCGGAAAGATCGTCCGTATTTAGCGGCTCGGTCAGCGATGCTTCATCCAGCGCAGGAGCTCGCGCGCTGTCGCGGGCTTGCCGTGCATCAGAATGCCGATGCGGAAGATTTTTGCCGCCAGCCGAATGACCACCAGCACCGAAACCGCCAGCAGCAGCGCCGCGCCGGCCACCTGTACCAGCGACAGGTCAGGCCGCGATGCCAGACGCAAGGTCATCATCAGGGGCGTGACGGGAGGGAAGAACGACAGCGCCGTCGCAGCCAAGCCGTTGGGGTACTGGCTGAAGTGCGGCCAGCCGATCATTGGGATGACCAGCATCATCGTTACCGGCATGACCAGATTTTGGGTCTCCTTGATCGTGTTGCAGGCCGAACCGATGGCAGCATATATCGAGGAGTAGAGCAGGAAGCCGAGCAGATAAAAGAGCAGGAACCAGCCGAGGTTGGTCAGGTCGAGTAAGCTGGCCAAGCCATGATAGTAGGCAGCGCCGATGGCAATTCCGCCCCAGATGCCAACGGCAATGAGGCCAACAGCCGTCAGGCCGAGGATTTTGCCCGCCATGAACTGCAGCGGAGAAGCGGCTGACAGGATAACCTCGATCACGCGCGAGCTTTTCTCCTCGATAATGCTGAACAGCATGTGCTGGTTGACGCCGAGCAGGCCCAGCAAGATGAGGAGGATGAAAAAGAACGGCACCATCATTCGTAGTTCGGGAGCGATGCGCGGCTGGTCCTCGCCGCCGCGCAGGTCGATCAGCTCAAGGTGCGCGCCGCGGCGCAGCTGGGCGGCCAACTCGGGGGCGATGCCCAGCTGCTCGAGACGAACCGCCATTGCCGCATGATTGAGGACCTGCTGCAACTGAGCGCGGAGCTGCATCCCGCCCAAGCCGTCGGTGTAGACGTGCAGGCGCGCGGGGAGGGTGCCATCGAGCAGGCCGGGCGAGATCTCCAACAGGGCGTCGAGTTCTCGCTGGCGCACCAGCTCGATGGCGGCCGCCATCGCCGTCTGGGGCTCACCCTGCTGCACGCGTAGCTCGAGCAACCGGCCGGGATGAGATTGGTTGTAGTCGCTGACCGCCGCCGCGAGCGCCGGCCCAATGCGGTCGTCGGCGTTGATGAGGGCCACCCGCTGTGGAGGGCGCGGGCCGGATTCCAAGCGCTGTGTGATGCGCCCGCCCAATGCGATCAGTCCGATGACCAAAAGCGGCATGAGCAGCACGCCGACGATAAAGGTTTTTGTCCGGATCGTCTCGGTGAAGTCGCGGCGGGCGATGGTTAGGATCTTGTTCATCGTTCCGCCCCCACCAGTTCAATGAAGATCTCGTGTAGCGTTGGCAGTTTTTGCTCGAAGCGGCGCACCTGCGCGCGGTCGATCAGCGCGCGCAGCAGCGTTTGTGGGTCGGCCCCGTCGGCGAGCAGGATATCGAGGTGGCCACGCCTGCGGACCGCCTCGCGCACCATCGGCAGCGTGTCGATGAAGTCGGTGTCGCCATATACGGACACAAGCACCCGTCCCTGGGCGTGGCGCGTGCGTATGGGAGTGAGTTCATCGTCGAGCAGCTTGCGCCCCCGGCTCAGCAGCACGACCCGGTCGCAGATGCGCTCGGCGTGCTCCATCATGTGGGTGGAGAAGAGGACGGTCGTGCCCGTCACGCGCATGCGCTGGATGATGCCCTCGAGCAGCTCGAGGTTGACCGGGTCAAGGCCAGAGAATGGTTCGTCGAGGATCAGCAGTTGGGGGTCGTTGATCGTGGTGACGATGAACTGGAGCTTCTGCTGCATGCCGCGCGAGAGTTCCTCGACGCGGCATTCGGCACGGTCTGCGAGGCCCAGATCCTCCAGGCGGAGCGGGATCTCTCGCGCCAGCGTTGTGCGGTCGAGGCCCTTGAGCTCACCAAAGAACTGAAGCAGCGCGCGCACCTTCATCTTGGGATAGAGGCCGCGCTCCTCGGGCATATAGCCGACGTGGGCAAGGCCATCGCGCGACAGCGGCCGCCCAAGCAACTCGATCCGCCCCGTGTCGGGCGGAAAGATGTCCATGATCATGCGCAGGGTGGTCGTCTTGCCTGCGCCGTTGGGACCGAGGAAGCCGGTGATTGAGCCGCGTGGTACCCGCAGCGAAAGCCCATCCACCGCCCGCAGCGGCCCATAAGTCTTGACCAAACCGTCCAGAATCAGCGCGTCCGTCATGTTCATCCATCAGCTTTCTTCGCCGAAATCGGCGAAGGGATCCATGCCATTATAGACGCAGGATTGAGCTATCGTTTACCACTCAAAAGACTGGTCATCTCTTGGCGGCAGACCGATTCACCAGCGTGACCAGGTCCGCGACCGTGACCAGGCCGTCCCCATTCAGATCGAGGGAGCCGGGGGCCAGCTTCTGGATGGAGGCCCGGCCGAGGAGGACGTCGATCAGCGGCGAGATGGCCAGCAAATTGCCGCTGTTGGACACGACCTCAACATAGGCCTCCGCACCGTCACCGAATGGAGTCGAACCCGAGCGCAAGCCCCAGGCCGTGCGATAAACCCCGGCGTGGGAACCAGCTCGGGCACGGATCTCAACCACCGCGCTGGAGCCGCGCTCGATCTGCTGGAGCGCCATGAACTCGGCCGTGGCGAGTCCCGTGAGGGGATCGATGCCGTCCAGTGCTCGCAGCCCGTAGCCTGCTGCCTCGGACCAGCGCTCACTGGATGCATTCTCAACATGAATCCGCAGGACGAACTCGGCGCCGGCGCTGACGGTGGCCGGCGCCTCGACGTGTGTGACCCGTCCGCCCTGGCGCGGCCTCTCAAAACGATAGACCGGCGGTTGGGTGTCGGCTGTGCCGTCGCTGCTCACCAGCGTCACGCGCACCTCATAGACCGCCGTTCCATCCTCCGGCCACGTCCAGGCCGTCTCGGCCAGCCAGCAGGACTTGAGATCGTCCCAGAGGGTGAAGGGAGTCTCGCCGATGCGGGTCCATTGGGTCGCTCCCGCGGCGCGGGCCTCCAGGAGGACGTGGCGCGGTTTCTCCCAGGTGCCGCCGCCGGCCACCCGCAGCGTCATCGGGTTGGACTGCAGGCGGAAGTTGGGCAGATAGGCGAGGTAGCCGTAGTTCGTCATCTGCCAGCCAATGTCCACCGTGAGGGTGATGCCGCTCGTGGCACCCCAGACGTCGGTCGCGGCCAGCCGGATTTGGGGCAGTGTGTGGGGCACATCGGTCAGGTAGGAGACATGCAACACGCGCGCCGCGGCATCGAGCCGGACATCCAACTCGGGGGTATGGTCGACGGCGAATGAGATCGGATCACCCTCGTCGTCGACGACCTCGAAGGGGACCACGAGCGTCTGGGGAAAGACGAGGGAGATATTTTTATTGCCGGCGGGTGAGACGAAACGCGGTGCGGTATTGCGCCGCATCAGCTGGAATTGGGCATCCCAGCCGGTGGGGTCGCTGCCGCCATGGCTGCCGAGGGTGCCGGCCAACAGGAAGGACTCGACTCCCAGGGGAACATTGAGGCAATTGGCGGGCGCCGTCCACTGGGCCTCGTAGGTGCCGGGCAGCGCGCCGGCGGCCAGGTTCACCGAGGACAGTTTCTTGCCGGTATCGGCATGGAAGATGTCGACGCGGCCGGTCAGACCCTGCCGGCCGGTGGCCTCGCGGACGATGAAACGCACGGGGCGTTCCCACGCGATCCGATCGCCTCCGCCCAGCGGCGGATCGGTGGTCAACGATGCGACCACCGGGGGCGTCGCCTCATTCACCACGTTCAGCTTGAAAGGAATGATCATCTCGCGGTTCAGTGGATCATTCGTCGTGAAACGAATCTGGGTGTTCTGCACGCCGACGGTCTTGGCCGTGCAATCGAAAAGGAATTCGAAGGACCCGCCCCAGGAGATGACCTGCGGGCCGGTCTGGCGACAGGAGACCCAGGTCCCAGAGGCCTTGAACTTGACCTCAAGCGGGGCGCGGCCGGTGTTCGTGATCCTCACGGGCAGCAGGAAGCGCGTGTCGGGCTTGACCCGCACGTCAAGCCACGGGGGATGGGCCTCGGCGCGCGGGGTGGTGGCAAAGCCCTGGAGCGGGTAGGGGCCGGCCTCGGCGCGGGCCGAGCGGGTACCGTCGGAAACAAGCACCCGCAGCCGGGCCGCAGCCATGGACGGCAGATCGTCGCAGGGCAGATCGAAGGTGTTCTGGCCGCGCTGGATGGGGAACCAGGTGCCCACGGGGCGCCAGCTTGCGCCGCCGTCGCCGCTGACCTTGACCCAGGCATAGAGCTGCTCGCCGGCATCGACGTCTTCGGCGACGAATTTGATCGGATGCGCGCCCGACAGCGGGGTTTTGGCCGCGGGCGATTCAATCCGCACGGTCGGGGCATGGGGCGAGAAGGCGACCTCGTGAATCTTGCGCGTGATGCCGCCATGGTGGTGGGACTCGAAGGTCAGGGACTTGACGGCAGGATCGTAAGGGAACTTGAACAGTGGCGCCGCCGCCAGCTCAGCGTCGCCGCTGGGATTATACATGCCAATCCACGTGGTGTTCTCGCGGACCGATGCCGTCTGGCCATTGGAGAGGCGGACGCCGAGGGCGCGCTGGGACGGCGAGACCCCCTCCTGGGGCTGCCAGACGGTATCGGTGTCGATGAAGATCGGCCAGACATCCCGGACACTGTAATTGTAGTCAGACCATGACTGGCGACCCATATAGGTGGCGCCGATCAGCATGACTTCCTGGGGGGCGGCCGCCAGTTCGGAGTCAGCGCCCGCGCTCTGCCGCTCGGTGTCGGTCGCGGTGGTCTCCATCATGACAACCGTGGCCTCATCCACCAGCTTGCTGTAGTCATCCGTGGTCAGCCAGGGTTGCGGGGCGCGATCATACATCACCGTCTGGAAGGCGGGCTTGTCCGCTCCAGGGGTATTGAAGATGCGCCGCATGGTTCGTGGGTCAAAGCCGTTGGCGCTGGCGCCGCGGTTGCCGGTGCCGGTCTCGTAGTTATAGTCATCGAGGAGGCCGAGCGTGTGCATATACTCGTGCAGCAGATAGCTTTCGCGCATTCCTGTGCCGTCGAGCAGGATCACATTACGGAAGCGCGGCTCGGAGAGACCGTCGGCGCCGATCGCGCCCGCGGCCGAGACGCCGACGATCAGGTCGGGGCGATCGGGCATGGTTTCCCGCAGCCGCGCCAGGTCCACGAAGTAGGAGAGGACGCGAAAGGGTCCAAAGGTGAACCACGGGTCCGTCGTCTTGAGGTCGGGTCCGTAGGTGAATTCGACCGGTGCCGGAAAGTGCAATTTAAAGTAGTCGTTCATAATGGACATGCGGCTGGGACTGGCCCAGGTGTCGATGATGCCGCGCTTGTGGGCCTTGTAGGCGCCGGCGGTGTCGATGCCGACGAAATGGATGCGGAAGGGTCGGTCGAGTGCGGGCACGCGTTTCTCACTGATGTTGCGGGAGCCGCCCAGATATGAGAGCAGCACGTCGTTGCCGGCGCTGTCTTTCCAGACCAGCTGGTGGCGGTATTGTTTGGTGGTCGCCTCCGGCATCACGGGATAGAAATACGCATTGACCCCATTGGCGTGGTCGGCGGGTGTCATCGTCTCGGCGCACTTGGCCGTCAGGCCGCTGATTTCGGCGGCCAGATTGTTGTTTTCATAAATACGGAGCATGAAATCGCCGAACGTGCCGCCGCCCGTCAGATAGCTGAGGGCGGTATTGTTGATCGCGAACTTGGCGACATAGAAGGCCGGCGACTCACTATGAATCTGGTGCTCGTAGACGTCATCGACGATCTGGGTCAGTGAGGCGGAGATGGTCATGCTCGGGGCAAGGGTGATATCGACGTTGCGTATGGCGCTGCCGCCGCTGTTGACCTGCACCTCGGCCTCACCGGCGGTGTTGGTGTAGATGAAGCCGCTGTTGACGGCGCCCTGCAGTTGCAGTCGCGCGCCGGTAATGGGATGGCCGAGAGGGTCCTTGACACGAATTTTAAGTTTTCCATTGAACGTATAAAGATCTTCAATTTTGTGTTGAACTTCACAGAAACCGGCGGCTGTGCCGACGACTTGGAGGCCGGCAAAGGAAGGGGCGACCAACAAATCGCGAACGGTCTCGACGACGGCCCCCCCGCCGCCGACATCGACCATGACGAGGCCGTCCTTGTCCGTCTCGAACCAGGGCGTCCGGTAGAAGGTCACCTCCTCATAGGTGGGGAGCGTGGTCACATAGCGCGCGCGGACCTGGACGCCGGGGGCCGGAATCTTGGCATTTTCATTGAGGGGGTCATAGGTGACCGCCTTGACCTTGAAGCTCAGGTTCAGGATGTCGGGCGAGTCGGTCACGAGATTGAGGTTGTAGGTCTGTCCAGCGAAGGAGTCCATGAAGGTTTGGACGGGCTGGCCGTCGCCGAGGCGGTATTCAAGGAAGACGACGGGGATTCCAATGCCGAAATTGTGGTTGATGGTTATCGAACCGGCCGTGTTTCCATAGGCTTCGAACTGGCTGTTGAGCCAGCGGCCGATCTCGCCGATGTTGGCCTCGGTTTCGACGGAGGTCATGGCCGCGATTTTTTCGGCGGTCATGGTCGCCTTGGTCATTTTTGCGTCGTGAGGCAGGATATCAGGATAGTCGTGTTTCAGGGTCACACGGTTCATCCCGTGGGCGACCAAGAAGGCGTCCCCCCAGGCAATCAACGGCTGGCCCTGGCTCTCGACCGACAACTTGACCGTGATGAGGTCATTCCAGGCGGAGAAGCCCTTGGTCGTGCTGAGCTCCATGCGCGACTTTTCGACAAAGCCCGGTTGAAGCCCCGTCAGTTCGGCTGCGGTCGCAGGGGCCACGGGCAGGCACCCCAGCAGCAGGGACAGCACTAATAAAAAGCGGACCATGGTCGCCCAACCTTTCGTCAAAATCCAAAGAACTTCATCCAGCCAATTCGTGGGCACCAAAAGGCATCAGGAGCCCAAAATCCATTGTGTGGCGTATTCTGAGAATATTTTCGGATAATGTCCAGCGCCACCTGCCGCCGGCTTTGACTCACGCGCAAAATGACTTCGAAAAAATTGTGGGTTGGCCTGATTGAATGGTTCTATATGAGAAAAATGACAGGATGCGGCAGTCATGCAATCTCGATTCAGTGCCGCGAAGCTCGTGCGGATTGACGGGGGTGGGGGGGTGTGACAGGATGATGGGGCCCCGCCGAAGCGCGGGCTCGAGAGCGGCCGGGAGCAGTTGCAAACAGCTCGGCCAATAGGTGAACGCAATCGGTATGAATCAGCCATTATCACCCCTGCAGCGTGCTGCTCAGTTTGTCAACGACGAGATCTGGTCCGTTTTGCCGGCGAGCTACTCGCTGCGAACGCTGCGGTTGGCGTCGGTGGTCTGGGGCGGGGCTTTGCTGCTGTTGGCGTGCTGGATGGCGTGGCGGCAGGCTCGGCAGGGTGAACCGTTGGGGATGATGCCGTGGCTGGTGGCCGGGTTGGGTGTGGCGGTGGCGGCGGCGCTTTTGACGCCCCGGCTGGACCATTGGTTTTTCTCCTGGGCGGTGCGCCTGTTCGCGATCATCGGCTTTGTGATCAGCACCGTGCTGATGACGCTGAGTTTTTACCTGGTGGTGACGCCGCTGGGGGCGCTGCTGCGCCTGATGGGCAAGGACCCGCTGCGGATCGGGCCGCGAGCGGCGCCCGCATGGATCGAGCGCAAGACCCAACCCGACCGCCGCCGTTTCTTCAGAATGTATTAAGGCTCCCGTTGGGGTGGTCGCGCGGGATCAAATCGCGTAGGATGGGGTTTAAGACTGCCCACGGGGCAGCCAACAGGATCCCAGGGGGCAACGATTTTGGAACAGCAGCCAGTGATGCCGGACTCAGCGCCGGGACAGGAGCAGCGGCCCGCGCTGCGCGGGATGGACCAGGCGGCGATGACGGCCCTGTTGGCCGAGGCCGGGTTCGAGCCCTACCGGGCGAGGCAGCTCTATCAATGGGTCTATCGGCGCGGGGCCGACTCGCTCGACGAGATGACGAACCTGCCCAAGGCGCTGCGGGCTTTCTTGGGCGAGCGGACGCGGCTGGGCGGGGTCGAGCCGGTGCGGGCGACCGGACCCACCGGCGAAACTCAGAAGTGGCTGTTTCGGACGGTGGACGGGCGATTCATTGAGTCGGTCGTGATGCGCGACGAGGGGGTGGGGCGCACCAGCCTGTGCGTCAGTTCGCAGGTGGGGTGCGCGCTGGGCTGCACGTTCTGCATGACGGGGTTCGGGGGATTTCAGCGCCAGTTGGGCGTGGATGAGATCGTTGGGCAGGCCCTGGCGGTGCGGCGGCACGTGCTGGCGGCGGACGAGCCTCTGCACCATGTGGTCTTCATGGGCATGGGTGAGCCGCTGCTGAACCTGGACGCGGTGGTGCCGGCGCTGCGGCTGCTGGTCGATCCGGACGGTGTCGGCCTTTCGCGGCGGCGGGTGACGGTTTCGACCGCCGGGGTGGTCCCGGGCATCGAGCGGCTGGGGCAGTCGGAGGTCGGGATCGGGTTGGCGGTCTCGCTGAATGCGACGACGGATGCGACGCGGTCGAGCATCATGCCGCTCAACAAGAAGTGGCCCATCAGCGAGTTGCTGGGGGCGCTGGCCCGCTATCCGATCGAGCAGCGGCGGCGCCATACCATTGAGTATGTCCTGCTTCGCGGGGTGAACGATACGCCGGAGGACGCGCAGCGACTGGCGCGGCTGCTCAAGCCGCTGCGGGCCAAGGTCAACCTGATCATGTTCAACCCGAGCCCGCACCTGCCCTACCAGCCGGTGGCCGAACCGGTGCTGGATCATTTTGCGGGGGTGCTGTCGCGGGCGGAGATGACGGTGACGGTGCGCTGGAGCAAGGGGCGCGAAATCGAGGCGGCGTGCGGTCAGCTGGCGGCTCATTATTTTGAGGGCCAGGGTTGAAACAAAGCGCGCCCCATGGGATGAGGCGCGCTTTGGACGACGTTGCGGCGGGCTCAGCGCCAGGAGAAGGTCATGCAGAAGACGCCACCGTCGCGGTTGCCGACCTCGATGCCCTGGGCCTGACATTCCAGGCTTTCATTGAAGCGGCAGACGCTGACCTTGCAGGCCCCGACACGGCCAATTTCCTGTTCATCGCCTCCCTTGAAACCAGCCTCGGTAAACGTATCGCAGCGAGGATTGGCGCCGTCACCCACGGTGATCGCCAAAGCGTGACATTGCTCGTCATTGTTGTAGGCGCAGTTGGTGACACTGCACTTGAAGACCTCGGGCATGTCCATGGGCACACCTCCATATTATTGATGCTTGAGTTTCATTCTGGCACCGGCGGCGGGGCAGGGTCAAATTTCGGAAAGCAGTTGCGGCGGCGGCGGAGGCATGGAGAATAATGGCGGATTGCGAAAGGATACATGGGTATGGAGTTACTGCTGCTGGTGGTGGGTTTGGTGTTGCTGGTGGGGGGAGCGGAGCTGCTTGTGCGTGGATCGGCGCGGCTGGCATTGAGCTTCGGAATTTCGCCGCTGGTGGTCGGCCTGACGCTGGTTTCGTTTGGGACAAGCGCGCCCGAGCTGGCGGTCAGTGTGCGGTCGGCCTGGGGCGGCACCTCGCAGATTGCCGTTGGCAATGTCATCGGCAGCAACATCGTCAATATCCTCTTGATTTTGGGGCTCTCGGCGCTGGCGGCCCCGCTGATGGTGTCGCGCCAGCTGATCCGGCAGGAAGTGCCTCTGATGATCGCGCTGTCGGGTGTGGTCTGGCTGATGTGCGCGGATGGAATGATCGGGCGGAGCGAAGGCGGGATTCTCTTCGCCGGGATCATTGCCTATATCGGCTGGAGCATTCGGCTGGGGCGGCGCGACGCGAGTGCTGCGCCGGACGAACTGGCGTCGGACGTGCCGGCGCCGGGCGGTGGGGCGCTGGCGAACCTGGCGATCGCCGCGTTGGGGCTGGGGCTGTTGGTGCTGGGGTCGCACTGGATGGTGGATGGGGCCTCGGGAATCGCGCGGCGCCTGGGGATGTCGGAGCTGATCATCGGCCTGACCGTGGTGGCGCTGGGGACGTCGCTGCCGGAGCTGGCAACTTCGGTGGTGGCCAGCCTGCGCGGCCAGCGCGACATCGCGGTGGGCAACGCGATCGGCAGCAACATTTTTAATATTCTCGCCGTGCTGGGTGCGGCGGGGCTGGTGGCGCCGTTGGGGCTGCCGGTGTCGATGCAGGCGCTGCAGTTCGACCTGCCGGTGATGGTGGCGGTGGCGGCGGCCTGCCTGCCGATCTTCCTCTCGCGCGGGCGCATCTCGCGCTGGGAGGGGGCGCTGTTCGTCGCCTATTACGCGGCTTACCTGACCTACCTGGTGCTGGCGGCGATCGACTGGCCGCTGCTGCCGGCCTTCCAGGTGACGATGCTGTTTTTCGTGCTGCCGCTGACGGGGATCGGGATCATCGCCTCGGTGATCTATTCGGGGCTGACGCGCAAACGCCATCTAAATTGATTGCGTCGGCGCAGGGTCGTCGCTAGCATGGTCGCGGTGACTGAAAGTAAAGTTTCAAAAGTAGTTTTTATATCATTTCAGCTGGAAGGAGACGCAGCCGATGCAGCGACGGGATTTTCTGAGCAGCCTGCTGGGTGGCGGTCTGATGCTGGGCGCCCGCCCGTTGTTCGGGTATGGCGAGGATGCGGATGTGCGGCCCTACCCCGCCACCGAACTGAGCGATGGCGCCCTGCGCCGGCTGGGTGGACTGGACCTGCAAGAGCTGCTGGACTGGCACCGGCGGCATTTGCTGGAGGTGTTTCTGCCGCCCTGGACCGAGCATGGGGTGGATTGGGAGTTTGGCGGCTACTACCGGGCGCCTCAGACCGACGGCCCGCCTGCCGAGCACACAAAGGAGATGTATTACCTGGGCCGCGGCCTTTGGATGTATTCCTACATTTACAATCACATCTCGCCGGAGGCGCGCTTTCTGGACGCGGCGCGGCGTGGGCGCGAGTTCATCCTGCGCCACGCGCTGCGGACCGACGACACCTTCCATGATTCGGTCAGCCGGCGGGGCCAGGTTGTGGACGAGGTGGCCAACATCTATGGCGACATGTATGCGATCCTGGGGCTGACCGAGTTCAGCCGCGCCGAGCCGCACCCGGAGGATATCGCCCTGGCGCGGCGCTGCGCGCACAAGATCATGGAGCGGATCACGTCGCCCAGTTACATGTATGAGTTCGTCAACCATGGCGGGCCCGAGGAGCCGGGCGAGCGGCGGCTGGGGGCTTGGCAACATTTCCTGAGTGCGCTGACGCCGCTGCTGCGCTACGAGAAGGACCCGGCGATCGACCAGATTGCGATGGGCACGGTGCGCAACATCATGGAGCGGCACTGGCGGCCGGAGCTGGGGGCCTTCCTCGAGTTGCTTGATCACCAGTATGAGCCCTACCCCGTCGGCTCGGGTAAGCGGGCGACCTCGGGCTGGCATTCGATCCAGGCCTGCTGGATGGTGCAGGACGAGGCGCTGCGGCGGGGGGATCGGGTGCTCTACCGCGACGCCACCGAGAAGGGCCTGCGGGTGATGGAGAAGGTGTATGTTGAGGGGGTGGGGCCGATGAACCTGCCCGACCCGTCGGTGCCGGCCGAATTGGTCGAGAACACGCCGGGGGCGCGCTGGGGCGCGCTCGACGACGCGTTGGTCTTCTGTCTGATGACGATTGAACATATCCATGCCCCTTGGGCGATCGAGTATTACAACCGGATGTTCGAGCTCTACAACACCAACCCGCTGGGGCGCAGCGCCGACCTGCTGCACCATCCGCGCCGTCTGTTCGCCTCGATCAAGATACTGGAGCGCATGATCGAGCGCGGCGGGCGGGCATCCAACTTCCTTGAGCCGGGCCGGCGCGAGCCTAAGACTTCGGTATCGGCCTGATCATGGAAGACCGACTGCAGCGACGGGAATTCATCAAGCTGGGTGTGGGCGGCCTGGTCGGGGCGGGGCTGGGCGGTGGGTCGGCCTTCGCCGCGCCCGAGCCGGCCGCCCCACCACGCGCGGCGAGAGCGTCCAACATCCGCATTGGGCGACGGGTGCCCATCGGCATCACCGATGAGGAGATGGCCTTCCTGCACCAGATCGGTGTGACGCACGTGGCGGTCGAGGGCAACGAGGATGACTTCGAGCCGGGGCGCTGCCTGGCGATCCGGGAGCGCCTGGTGCGGCACGGGCTGGGCTGGCACGGCGGATTCAACCGGCTGGTGCGCGACCCGGCCATCGGCTTTGGCCTCAGCGGGCGCGATGAGAAGATTGAGAAGTTCCAGGAATACATCCGCCTGATGGGACGGCTGGGAGTCGACACCATCATGTATCCCTGGAATCCGGGGGGCAACACTTGGACCAACGATCGGGAGGTGGTGCGGGGGCAGAAGCTGCGGGCGTTCGATTTGGCCCGGCACGACCCGCGCGCTCGCATACAGGCCGGCACGGATGAATACCCGGCCGAGCATATGTGGTCGACCTACGAGTACTTCATGAAGGCGATCCTGCCGACGTGCGAGGAGGCTGGGGTTCGAATGGCGCTCCATGCGGATGACCCGCCGGTGGAGATGATGCACGGGGTGGCGCGGCTGTTCACCAACGCCAAGGCGCTGCTGCGCGCTCAGGAAATCGCCGGCGGCAGCCGTCACTGGACGTTCCTGATGTGCGTCGGCACCTGGGGCCAGGTGAGTGACGAGGGGATGGGGATGACGCTGCTGGACGGGATTCGCCATTTTGCCGGCGCCGGACAACTCGCCAAGGTGCACTTCCGCAATGTCGGCGCGCCGCTGCCACGCTTTTATGAGACCTTTATCGACGAGGGATATGTGGACATGCAGCGGGTGATGGATACACTGGTCGAGGTCGGGTTTGACGGGCTCCTGGTGGAGGACCACCTGCCGCCGATCGAGGGCGACACCCCGCGCCAGTTCGTCAGCACCGCCTATACGATCGCCTGGATCCGGGCGATGCACCGGCGCGCGCTTGAGACCCGAGGCTGAAACGATTATAAAAGATGCGCCGGCGGTCTCTAACCGCCGCCCAATGATCAAGGAATAGGGCCATGAAGAAGAAACTGATTCCCGCATTGATGCTCGGACTGCTGCTGGGGAGCAGCGCCGCGGCGCAGTATAATTATGCCGAGGAATACGCGAAACGCTCGGCCGACAAGCTCAACGGCAGCGTGTTTCTGGACGTGACCGAGCAGTCGGGCATCCATCATCTGGGCCACGGCAAATGCATCGTTCTGGCCGACATCGATCGCGACGGCGACCTGGATGTCTACATGTCGGTGGTCTACGGCGGCAACAAACTGTACCTGAACCAGGGCAACATGCGTTTTGAGGATGCGACCGAATCGTTTGGCGTGGGCGACCCTCATGACGCGCATGGTATCGTCATCGCCGACTTCAACAACGATACCTTCCTCGACATCTTCGTGGCCAACAACCTCGAGGCGCTGACCGAGTTCCGCGGCATCGTCCACCAGCCCAACAACTTCTACATTGGCGGCAGCGAGGCCTTCGCCGACAAGGCGGCCACCGCGGGCCTGATCGGCAACGCGATGAACTTCTCCTGCGGCGTGACGACGGCCGACCTCAATGGCGACGGCTTCCTGGACATGTTCGTGGCCGAGGGCGGTTACCGGCGCGGGGAGGCCTGCGTGGATTCTCTCTATCTCAACAACGGCAACGGAACCTTCCGCGATATCGCGGCGCAGGCCGGAGTGGCCAATGACGGCAATGGCTACACTACCGCCTTCTGTGATTATGACAACGATGGCCATCCGGACCTGTTCGTGGCCGGCCTGAACGACAACGAGAGTCTCAAGACGCTGGCGCTGTATCGGAACAATGGGGATTTGACCTTCACCGACGTCACCGAGACGCTGCCGCTGGAGACCAACGGCTACACCGTGTCGGCCTTCTGGCTCGACGTCAATAATGACGGCTGGCAGGACCTTTTCCTGGGCAACAGCCGCAGTCTGAGCCTGACGGAGGACAAGTTTGCCCAGAACGCGCTGCTGATCAACAACGGCGACGGGACCTTCCGCAATGCCAGCCGCGAGTCGGGCGTGGCGGCCGAAGCGAACAACACGCGTGGGGTGACCGCCGGCGACATCAACAACGACGGCTTCATCGACATCATCGTCAGCAACAGCATGGGCAACACCGAGATCCTGGTCAACGACGGCCGCGGCCGCTTTACCAATCGGGCGGCCGAGTATGGCGGGGCGCCCTGGTATGGGCACGGCCTGACGCTGGGCGACCTGGATGGCGATGGGGATTTGGATATGGTTGCCGGCAACTGGCGCCAGCTGCGCGCGCATCATGAGGGGCGCTGGCGGGTCTTCGAGAACCAGACCAACAACGACGGCTGGCTGTTGCTGGACCTGGTTGGCACGGTCTCCAACCCCAACGCGGTGATGAGCAAGGTGGCGATCTATGAGGTCGGGCATGCTGGTGATCGTTCGCGGCTGCTGGGCTTCCGTGAAGTGACCGCTGGCAACGGCACCTTCCCGGGCAACCCGCTGCAGGTGCACTTCGGCCTGGGCCAGGCCGAGCGGGTGGACGTGCAGGTGATCTTCCCAAGCGGGCGCGAGGTGACCCAGCGCAACGTGGGGCGGGCGCAACGGTTGACGATCGTTGAGCCCTGAACCCGCTACGGCGGGGCATCAAGCAGCAGTTTTAGAATCGACTGTATAAAGGAGCTGATCACTAATGGATCGTCGCCAGTTCATGAATGTCACGGCCGGGTTGGGCTTGGCCGCATCCCTGGGGGGGGTGGCGCCTGCGGCGCTGGCCGCCCCAGCCACCGGCGGGCGTGAAGGCCGTCGCCGGCGCCAGGAGAGACTGCTGGGCCAGACGCTCGAGCAGGCGCGCGATGAGATGCGGATGTACCTCTTTGATCATTACCTGCCGTTCTGGGAATTCGGCGGCGACGACAAGGAACTGGGCGGGTTCATGGTCAACCTGGACCCGGAGGGGCGGCCGGTCGACGCCGAGAAATACATCTGGTATCAGGGGCGCGGGCTCTGGGTCTACTCCTTCCTCTACAACAACTTCGGCCGGGACCCGCGCTGGCTCGATGTCGCCAAGCGTGCACGCGACTTCATGGTCAAGCACATGCACGCCGGTAACGGCCGCTGGCTCGACACCGTCTCGCGCGAGGGGGCGGTGATCAACCCGGTCTCGCCGGTGATCTATACCTCGCTGTTCCCCGCCGAGGGCTTGATGGAGTATGCGGTGGCCACCGGGCGCGACGAGGACATGCAGCTGGCGCTGACCTCGATCCGGGCGGCGGTGGAGACCTATGAGCAGCCCGATTACGCGGGGGCGAACCAGCCGGGCCAGCGTCCGCAGGGCCACTCGATGATCTTTATCCGCGTGCTGGAGCAACTGCTGCGCCACCACCAGGAGCCGTGGCTGGAGGCGCTGGCCGACGAGCATGTCCACCACCTGATGGATGACTTCTACAACCCCGAATACCGCATCTCGAACGAGAACCTTGAGCACGATTACTCGCGCATCCCGGGCCAGGAAGCCCATATGAATATCGGGCACTCGGTCGAAATCATGTGGTTCGTGATGGACGAGGCGTTGCGGCGGCGCGACCAGGCCATGTTCGACTGGGCGGCGGACAACTTCCGCCGCTACATCCAGATGGGCTGGGATTACAACTTTGACGGGCTGGGCGGTGAATATCGCGTCTTCGCCGGCGATGGCAAGGTTCAGGGGGCGACCTTCGACAGCAAGGTGATGTGGGCCCACATGGAGATCATGGTCGGCACGATGATGCTGCTCGAGCAAACCGGCGAGGAGTGGGCCGCGGACTGGTATCGGCGGAACATGGAATTCTGCCGCCGCTCGTTCGTCAACGGTGCGGTTTGGCCGCAGGCGACCAACCGGCGGGGCGAGGTGGTCCAGCGCGAGGGGACCAACCTGTATCGGCGTGATAATTATCACCCCCCGCGCGGCTTCATGCTGACACTGATGAGTCTGGAACGCATGCTTGGTGAGCGTCCGCCTGCGGCCTGACCAGGAGCGAGTCCTTGAGCAACCCTAACCGCCCGTAGGGCCACCTTGGCCCTGCGGGCGGTTTTCCGTTGGACGCAGCCACCGCCGCGCTTGCCGGAGGGCGGCGGATCGTTTAGCCTGTGGGACATGGATATGGACGCGACCGCCACCGACGCCACCGCCGCACCCAGCCAGCCGGTCATCCGTCGGCTGTCGCCGCGCCTGATCAACCAGATCGCGGCGGGCGAGGTGATTACGAGGCCGGCGGCGGCGGTCAAGGAACTGGTCGAAAACGCATTCGATGCCGGTGCGGGGCGGATCGAGATCACCGTCGAGGATGACGCTCTCAGCTTCACCGTGCGCGACGACGGCTGCGGCATGGGGGCGGACGACCTGCTGCTGTCGGTGGAGCGCCACGCCACCAGCAAGATTCGGGAGCTGGATGACCTGATGCGGCTCTCGACGCGGGGCTTTCGCGGGGAGGCGCTGGCGGCGATCGCCGCCGTTTCGCGTCTGGAGATCGTCACTCGGCGGCCGGCGGACCGGGAGGGGCTGCGGCTGCGCGTCAGCGGCGGCAAGGAGCTGCGCGTGGGAGCCTGCGCGGCCAACCCCGGCACGATGATCGCGGTGCGGGATCTGTTCTTCAACACGCCGGCGCGGCTGAAGTTCCTCAAGAGCGCGGTGGCGGAG
The DNA here is from genome assembly GCA_041687335.1 of Sumerlaeia bacterium. GTDB lineage: Bacteria > Sumerlaeota > Sumerlaeia > MVZB01 > MVZB01 > JAJFUE01. The sequence continues at coordinate 33,332 of JAWLCE010000034.1, forward strand.
TGGGGGCACATTTTGCAGGCCCTGCTGCGTCAGGCGCTGACGCGTCCGGATGTGGCGTTTGCGATCCGCTGGCGCGGGCGGCCCTATCTGGACCTGCCGGCCAACCAACCGCTTTGCGACCGGCTGGCGCAGATCCTGCCGGGCGATGGCGGCGGGCCGCTGCTGGCGGTGGACCACATGCTGCAGGACGTTCGCGTCCATGGGGCAATCAGCCATCCCTCGGCGACGCGGCGGGATCGCCGCTACCAGTTTTTCTTCGCCAATGGCCGGCCAATCCTGCACCGGCCGCTGCCGTTCGCACTGGAGGAAGCCTATCGCGGGCTGCTCATGACGCAGCGGTATCCGCTGGCGGCGCTGCTGATCGAGCTGCCGGGCGAGCTGGTGGACGTCAACGTCCACCCGACCAAGGAGGAGGTGCGGTTTCGTGAGGAGGGGCTGGTGACGGGGGCGGTGCATCGGGCGGCGGCGACGGCGCTGCGGGCGGCCAACCTGCTGCCCACCCTGATGGTTCCGGCGCCCGCACTCAAGCCGTTGGCCCCGCGGGAACGCGATGCGCAACCGCCGCCTATGGCAACCGCGGCTGGCGAAACGGCGCAGCCCCCGACCTTATTACCGGACGCGCTTCCCCCCCCGGCCGCGCCGCCGACGACGCGCCAGCTTGATTTCGTCGCAGGCTTCGGGTTGGAGCGTGCGGGCGATCGGAACGAGGAAAGTACAAAGCCACCCGCACCGGGCGCGCCGGGGACTTCATATTATCCAATGGCCGGGGCCGCCACGGAGGAGCGCGTGGAATCGGGGCTGCTCGAGCGGCTGCGGGCGCTGGGGGAGCCGCCGCGGGTGCTGGCCCAGGTGTCGGAATGTTACATCGTCGCCGATGCGGGGCTCGAAGGGTTGCTGGTGGTTGACCAGCACGCGGCCCACGAGAAGATCATGTATTTGAAATATATGCGGGCGGCTGAGGGGCGGGGGCTGGCGATCCAACCGTTGCTCCTGCCGCATGCGCTCGAGTTGGGGCCGGCCGAGGCGGCGGCGCTCGAGCCGCTGCTGCCGGCGCTGGCGGAGGCGGGCTTTGAGGTTGAGCCCTTCGGCGGGGGCAGCTACATCGTGCAGGCGGTGCCGACAATTTTTGACGGGCTGGACATCGAGGCCTTCATGCGCGATCTGCTGGACGATGTCGGCCAGGGGGACCTGCCGCGCGAGCTGCAGCGGCTGCGCGAGCGCATCTGTGCCCGTGCCGCCTGCCGCGCGGCCGTCAAGGCGGGGGACCGGCTGGGCCGGGAGGAGATGCAGCGGCTGGTGGACCAACTGTTGGGTACTCATGAGCTGCTGCGCTGCCCGCATGGGCGGCCAACGGCGCTGCTGCTGACGCGCGAGCAGATCGATCGTCAGTTCGGCCGGCTGGGCTGACCAAACTCGTCTGACGAACCTAACGTCCGGCTGCTGGTCCGTTTATGATGAGTGGTTGATGGCAGGAGCGGATCGGGCGGAGGGGAAGATGCGCGTTCTGGGGCTATGGGGGGCGCTTTATCTGGCTTTGTGGCTGGTGGGGCTGGCGCTGGCGGCACTGGTCGGATTGGCGCGCGAGGGGCTGCTGAACCCGTGGCCATTGGCGGGCTGGGGGATCGCGCTGGGGCTGATGGCGGTGCTGGCCTGCGACCAGCGGCTCCCGCTCCAGGACCTGCTGATGGGATTGAACGGACGGGAAAAACTGCTGCTCTGGCTGATGTTGGGGGCGGTTTTTCTGGCGCCGGTCTTCCTTGAGGGGCATCTGGTGCTGCGCGATGGCTTTTTGTGGGTCGCGCCAATGGTGTTGTTTCAGGCGGTCACGCCGCAGCGGGTGCGGATTTTTCTGGCGGTTGCGCTGGCGGGGGCCTGGATGGCTGCGCTGGCGCTGCCGCCCGAGCCGGCCGGGTTGGTGCTCATGCTGGGATTCGGTTTGGCTTGGCTGCTGGCGCTGGGGGCGATCCACTTCGCCTGGAGCTGCGAGCCGCACGGGCTGGAGGGGTGGTGGCCGCTTTTCAGGCTCGGGCTGGGCACGCTGGCGACGGCGCTGCCCGCCGCGCTGGCAGGCTATGTCGCCTGGTTGACTTGGCCCGAGGGGGGACTGCATCGGCCGGTGGCGCTGGGGGAGGTGGCCGTTGAGGCGCTGCCGCGGGCGGCTCGGCGGGGGCTTGATGAACTGGAATTATACCGGCTGTTCTATCACCTGGTGATGGCTGGACTGATGATCCTGGGGCTGCTGGCGATCATGTGGCTGGCGAGGCGATTGCGCTCGCGGCGCGGGGGCAGCCGTCTGCTGCCGGGGATGGTAGCCGCGGAGACGGCGACTCTGGAGTATCGCGCGGCACGGCCGCCGGCCGCGCCGCCCCGGCTGGATGAGGCGCGTGCCGGAATCGTCCGCCTGTGGGGACGCTGGGCCGATGCAATGGCGCGGGAGGGCATCTCCCGCCAGCCGGGCGAGACGGCGCGCGAGTTCAACCAGCGGTTGGCGCGCGAGCAGGCGGGCGCCGAAACGGCCCCTGAGATGGTCGATCTGCTCGAGCGCGCGCACTACGGGGCGGTCCAGCCGACGGCCGCCGACCTGGAGCGCATGCGCGAGCTGGTGGCCGAGGAACTCTCACGCCAGGGCCTGCGCCGACAGGCGCCGGTCGAGCCGGTGGAGTAGGGGCGGCGAGTTTAACTGCACACCGCCCAACCCGGAAGGGGTAGGTCGGGTTTTCAACCCGACATGGTCGAAAATATCGGCTTGCCGAGCTGACCGACCCCGCTCATCGCGAGCCGCCTTTCCCGCCTTGACAGCTTGCTCCGGCCAACCCTTAATGGTGGGGTCCGATTGCTCGCGGGGGGGCAGTTTTCGATGGCCGATCTGGGCAAATTTGTCCATCTTCACGTCCACAGCACCTATAGCACGCTTGATGGGGCGAACCCTCTGCCCAAGATGGTCAAGCGGGTCAAGGATCTGGGGATGGGGGCGGTGGCTTTGACCGACCACGGCAACCTGTTCGGGGCCTTGGCGTTCCAGAAGGCGGCGCAGGCGGGGGGGATCAAGCCGATCTTCGGCTGCGAGGCCTACCTGAGCGCGACCACGCGCGACGATCGGACCTCGCCCCAGGCGCGCACGCGCTACCATTTCCTGCTGCTCGCCGAGTCGCTCGAGGGCTATCGCAACCTGTCGCGGTTGATCAGCCTGGGCTTCATCGAGGGCTTCTATTACAAGCCGCGCATCGATTGGGATCTGCTCGAGAAGCATTCCAAGGGGCTGATCGCGACCAGCGCCTGCATCTCGGGGCCGATCTGCCGGGCGATCCTCGAGGGCCGCCGCCGCGACGCGCTCGAGCAACTCGACCGCTACCTGCAGATCTTCGGGCGCGGCAACTTCTTCATCGAAATTCAGGAGCACGGCATTCCCGAGCAGAAGCGGCTCAACGTCGAGCTGCTGGCGCTGGCGAGCGAGCACAACCTGCCGATCGTCGCCACCAATGACTGCCATTACCTGCGCGCCGAGGATTATGCCGCCCACGACGTGATGCTGTGCGTGCAGATGGGCAAGCAGCTCTCCGACCGCGACCGGATGAGGTTTGAGCAGAACGAGTTCTACTTCAAGAGCCCGGCGCAGATGGAGGCCCTGTTCGGGCACGTTGAGGGGGCGCTGCGCAACACGGTGGAGATCGCCGAGCGCTGTGACTGCGTCATCCCGACCGGGCAGAAGCTGCTGCCCCGCTTCATCACGCCCGACAACCAACCGGCGAACGAATACCTGCGCGGTCTGGTGCGCGACCGGCTGCCGCGCCGCTACGGAGACCGACTGGGGGCCGAGCAGCTCGAGCGGGCCGAGATGGAACTGGGCGTCATCGAGAGCATGGGCTTTGTCGATTACTTCCTGGTGGTCTGGGACTTCATCGACTGGGCGCGCGGCCAGAATATCCCGGTGGGGCCGGGGCGCGGCTCGGGCGCGGGCTCGATCGTCGCCTACGCGCTGGGGATCACGGACCTTGACCCGCTTGCCCACGGCCTGCTGTTCGAGCGCTTCCTCAACCCCGAGCGCGTCTCCATGCCCGACTTCGACATCGACTTCTGCTTCGAGCGCCGCGGTGAAGTGATCGAATACGTCCGCAACAAGTATGGCCGCGATTGCGTGGCGCAGATCATTACCTTTGGCACGATGAAGGCGCGCAATTCGATCCGCGACGTGGGGCGGGCGATGGGCGTGCCGCTGCCGCGCGTGGACCAGGTGGCCAAGCTGGTGCCGGGGGGGCCGAAGGTGACGCTGGCGGCGGCGCTGGGCGATGACGAGAAGCATCCCGATATGGCGGTGCAGGAGCTGCGCCAGCTTTATGAGAGCGACGCGGAGGTGCGCGAGCTGATCGACCGCGCGCGCGGGATCGAGGGGGCGATCCGCCAGCCGGGCACCCACGCGGCGGGGGTCGTGATCTGCGACCAGCCGCTGATCGACCACATCCCGCTCTACAAGCCCTCGGGCGAGGATGCGATGATCGCCACGCAGTTCACGATGAGCGAGGTCGAGGAGATCGGCCTGCTCAAGATGGACTTCCTTGGCCTGAAGAACCTGACGCTGATCGACCACTGCCTGTACTCGATCAATTCACGCGAGGGGTGCCAACTCAAGGCCGAGCAGATCCCGCTCGAGGATGACAAGGCGTTTGCGATCCTGCAGGCGGGGCGGGGGCTGGGGCTGTTTCAGCTGGAATCATCGGGGATGCGCAAGCTGCTCGTCGACTTCAAGCCCACCCGCTTCAGCGACCTCGTCGCGCTCATCTCGCTGTATCGCCCCGGCCCGATGGATAACATCCCGGAGTTCATCGCGCGCAAGGAGGGGCGCACGCCGATTTCCTATGAGCATCCGGAGCTGGAGCCGATCCTGTGCGAGACCTATGGGCTCTTCGTCTACCAGGAACAGGTCATGCAGGTGGCGCAGGCGCTGGGCGGCTACACGCTGGGCGGCGCGGACCTGTTGCGGCGGGCGATGGGGAAGAAAAAAGCCGAGGCGATGGCCAAGGAGCGCGGCAAGTTCACCGACGGCTGCGCCGCCCGCGGCATCGACCGCGACACCGCGACCCGCATCTTCGATACGATGGAGAAGTTCGCCGAATACGGCTTCAATAAGAGCCACGCGGCGGCCTACTCGGTCATCACGATGCAGACGGCGTGGCTCAAGGCGCATTGGCCGGTGGATTTCTATTCGGCGCTGCTGAGTAATGAAATCGGCGGCGACGACGCGAAGATGGCGATGTACTTCGATGAGGTGCGCGCCGAGGGTATCCGCATCCTGCCGCCCGATATCAATAGCTCGGGGGTGACTTTCACGGCTGATGCCGGCAACATCCGTTTCGGGTTATCAGCGATCAAGGGGGTGGGCCAGAATGCGGTCGAGGCGATCCTGGTCGAGCGCAAGCAGAATGGGCCGTTCAAGACGCTGCAGGAGTTCATCGCGCGTTGTGACAAGAAAACGGTCAACGCCCGGGTGAGCGAGTGCCTGGTCAAGTGCGGGGCGTTTGACGGCACCGGGCGCAACCGGCCCAGCCTGCTGGCGGTGCTGCCCGACCTGATGGGGCTGGCCGGCAGCGCGCGGCGCGACGCGGAGGACCCGCAGGCTTCGCTCTTCGACATGCTGGACGAGGAGCAGACGGGCGGGCTCAACGCCGAGGTCGAAATCCCGCGCCTTCCCGACTGGAGCGACAAGGAGCGGCTGGAGACCGAGCGCGAGCTGGTGGGCTATTATTTGTCGGGGCACCCGCTCGAGCGCTTTGGCGCCGACTTCGCGGCCTTCTCGAGCGCCAATGCCGCCGAGATCATGACGCTGCGCAAGGATGACAACGTCGAGTGGGTCGGGTTGATCAAGCAAATGACTTCGCGGATCGACCGCAACGGGCGGATGTTCGCCTTCGTCGAGTGCGAGGACCTGACGGGGTCGGTCGAGTGCGCGTTCTTCGCCGATGCATTCGAGACGCACCGCCCGCTGTTGCGCGAGGGGGAAGTGATCTTCGTGCGCGGGCGGATCAACAACTTCCGCGACAAGAACAACATCGTGGTCTTTGAGGCGCGCTCGATCGACAGCCTGCGCGAGGATCGCATCCGGGCGGTCGAGGTCGCCCTGCCCTGGCGCCAGCTCACCGAGGCCAGCCTGACGCGGCTGGCCGAGATCATGGCCCGGCACAAGGGGCGGCGGCGGCTGTGGTTTTTGCTCAAGGGCGAGGCAGGCGAAGTGCGCGTCGAGGCGGGCAACGGCAACGGGGTCAAGATCGACTCGGCGCTGATCCGCGAACTGCAGGACGACGAGCTGACCGGCCCGCTGCGCTTCATCACGCGCGAGAGCTGAGGGACGCGAGGGTTGAGGAGCAGAGCCAGGAGTATTTGTGGTGGAACATCGCATCATCGACGCCAACCTGAACCGCCTCGCCGAGGGCCTGCGAGTCATCGAGGACATCTGCCGCTTCGGGCTCGATGACGCCCCGCTGGCGGCACGGCTCAAGCGGCTGCGCCACGAGGCGGGCCGGCTACGGCGGCTATTCCCCGCCCGTGTGCTCGATGCGCGCGACAGTATCGGCGACGTCGGCCGCGTCAAGGTCAAGGAGCCGGCGCGGCGCGAGGGACTCACCCTGACGCTGGGCGCCTCATTCGGCCGTGTGCAGGAGTCGCTGCGCGTGCTCGAGGAGCTGGCCAAGTTGAGCTCGGGCGCCACCGCCGCGCTCGCCAAGTCCATGCGCTATGAGGCCTATGAGCTCGAGCGCCTCGTCATGCCGCTGTTTGACCGGCGCGAACGGGCGGCGTTGCTGCGAGGGCTTTACCTGGTGATGAGCGATCCGGCGGTTGGGTATGAGAAGCTGGCCGAGGTGGCGGTCGTGCGCAAGGTCGGGGCGATCCAGCTGCGGGCGAAGACTTTGGAAGGGCGCGAGCTGCTGGCGCTGGCGCGGCGACTGCGCGAGATCACCGCGGGCAGCCGGACGCTCCTCATCATCAACGACCGCGCGGATATTGCGCGGCTGGCGGAGGCCGATGGGGTGCACCTGGGCCAGCACGATATCTCGGTGGCCGAGGCGCGGATGATCGTTGGACCGCGTGCGCTCGTTGGCAAATCGACGCACAACCGGCGCGAGCTGCGCCGGGCGCTGGCGGAGGCTCCCGATTACATTGGCATCGGCCCGGTCTTTGGCACCCGCTCCAAGGCCAACCCCGACCCGACCGTGGGTTTGGAGCAGGCAGGCGCGTTGCTGGGACGGGCGAGCCTGCCGGCGGTGGCGATCGGCGGGATCGAGGAGTCGAACCTGGCGGCGCTGCTGGAGGCGGGTTTTGCGTGCTATGCCCTGATCGCCCATGTCTGCCAGGCGGGCGACCCGGATCGAGTCATTCGCCGGCTTCAGAAAATCGAGCGCGCACGACAGGCGGCCTGCCGCGCGGATTAACTGGATCTGGCTGCCATGGCAGGCTAATTTATAGTTCAGCCGAGTCGCGAATCCACTTCCATGCAAAGGTGCTTCCAATGACGCGTTGCTTGATTTGGGTGATGCTGGCGCTGCCGGTTGGGTGGTGCCAGGGTTTGGGCGGGGCGGTGGCGGCGGAGGGCGCCAAGCCGAACATCATTCTGGTGATGACTGACGACCAGGGCTGGGGGGACGTGGGCTATTACGATCACCCGGTGCTGCAGACGCCCCACCTGGACCAGATGGCGCGCGAGGGGCTGCGGCTGGACCGGTTTTACGCGGCCGCGCCGGTGTGTTCGCCGACGCGCGCGAGCGTGATGAGCGGACGCCACCCGCTGCGCACGGCCTGCTTCCACGCCGGCTATCCTTTGCGGGCCGAGGAGATCGCGCTGCCCGAGCTGCTCAAGCAGGCGGGCTATGTCACCGGCCATTTCGGCAAGTGGCATTTGGGCTCGGTGGCGGCGGGAGCGGCGACCAGTCCGGGAGGTCAGGGATTCGACGAATGGATCTCCTCGACCAATTATTTTGATCTTGACCCGGTCCTGAGCGACCGCGGCCGGGTGGCGCATTTCAAGGGCGACAGCTCCGATGTGACGGTCGATCTGGCGATCAACTTCCTCCGCCGCCACGCGGCGGATACTGCGCCCATGTTCGTCGTCGTCTGGTTCGGCTCGCCGCACCTGCCGCACCAGGCGCTGGAGGCGGACCGTGAGCTTTATGCCAACGAGGCGCCGAAGCTCCAACATTTCTATGGCGAATTGACGGCGATGGATCGCGCGGTCGGACGGCTGCGCCAGGAGCTGGAGACGCTGGGCGTGCGCGAGAACACGCTGCTGTGGTTCTGCAGCGACAACGGTGGGCTGCCCAATGCCGGCCGCACCGGGGGGCGTGCGCACAAGGGTTCAATTTATGAGGGGGGGCTGCGCGTGTCGGCGGTGCTGGAGTGGCCGGCGCGACTGGGTCCCGCCCGCGTCAGCGAGCTGCCGGGCAACTCCTCGGACATCCTGCCGACTTTATTGGAGGTGGCTGGTGTTGCGCTGCCGGAGCGGCCGCTCGATGGGGTGAGCCTCGTGCCGCTGTTCGAGGGCGAGTCGCTTGCGCGGCCGCCGATGGGCTTCTGGCGGTATGAGGGGACGCGGGTGCTGATGCGGCGGCCGCTGAGCACAGAGCTGGCCGAGGGGACGCTGCTCGAGGATGAGCTGGAGCCGCTACCCGAGAACGTCACCCCGCTGCCCCGCACGATCGATCACCTGGCCAACCACGCGGCTTGGAACGACTGGCCGTGGAAGCTGCACCGCATCGCCGATAGCAATGGAACGGTAAGCCTTGAGCTTTACAATCTGGCGCAGGACCCGATGGAGGAGCGCGACCTGGCCGTGGAGCATCCCGATCGGGTGGCGGCGATGCGCGCGGCGCTGGAAGCCTGGCAGCAGAGCGTGCTGGCGAGCATGAACGGGGCGGACTATTGAGTGGCGGGGATCGGTTGGGCATCAGTAAAACTGCAGGGCGATGCCGAGGGCGAAGAGGATCTGGATGAGCAATGCGGGGGCGAAGGCCTGGCGCGTCTCGGAACGTCGTTCGCTGGCGGTCAGCAGCGCCAGCCAGGCGAAGACGTTGAGCGGGAAGAGATAGGTCGCAAGGATATTCCAGTCACCCCAGCCCCCGAAGTCGAAATCCCACAGGAGCGGAATCGAGGCTGCCGAGAGGGCGGCCGTGGCGGCAATGGCCAGCAGCTCGCGGTCGGGGCGGTCAAGGCGTGCCCCGCGCAGCATCCACGCGGCGCAGATGAGAAACACCGGCGCGAGCGGGGCCGCGATCAGCAGGCCCGAGCCGATGTCGAGCAGGTGCCACCAGGAAATCATCGCATAGTAGACATGCCTCGAAACCTCGCGCGCCGCGGCGATGTCCCATGGGACAAAGTTGAAGTCGTCGGCGCCGCCCCCCATGTTGCCGAAGTTGCCGGCCAGCAGGAAGGGCCTCGCCACCAGCAGGTACCAGGGCAGGAGGACGATCAAGACAAACCCGGCGACGGCCCAGGGATCGAGCAGACTGCGCAGGCGGGCGAGACCCGCACGCGCGGGTTCGAGTGAGAGGATCAGGAGGAGCGTTGCGGGCAACAGCACGACGCCGCCGCCATGGGCGAGGATTGCCAGCGAGAGCGCGCCATAGCCCCCGAGCAACCGGCGGCGGCGCGCGGGGAGGTCTCCCGCCAACAGCAGGCCGGTGGCGGCTGCAAAAAACAACGCCAGCGCCGCCAGCACCAGAAACGTGGTCTCGACATAGTTGAAAAACTGAAGCGTGGCGCCGGTCATGGCGATCCCGGCGAACAGGTGGAGCTTTTGGGCGCGGCCGCGCCCCCAGGTGAGGGCCAGCCAGCCGCAGGCCCAGACGAAGACCGCCCCCGTGCCGCAGACGGCAAGGGCGATGGTCAGCTCAGGCCAGGGGTCGCCCGAGAGCAGCTCAATCAGGTTGCCGATCGTATTGAAGAGGTGCATCGTCAGCACCTCGCTGGGGAAGACATGGAGAGCGTCGCGGATCTGGGGCATCAGCGCGGGGGCGTCGCCAAACTGGCGGTTGATGGCCGGGTCGACGCGCAGCAGCCAGAAAAGCGGGGCGGCGGCAAGCGCGCCCAGGGCCAGCAGCAGCTTTTCGCGGCGGGAGGGCGCGCGACGCGGGGGCAGGGGCGAGGGGAGCGGGCAGGCCCGCGCCGGCCAAAGCGCCAGCCCCGCCACCGTCAATGCCGCCGCCAGCCGCATCCCCAGCGGAATCCGCTCCCACCCAAGGGAGCCCCAGAGCAGGTGAAACGGGATGCGCAGTCCATGGCTGCGGTGGATCATCATGTAGGCGCCGCTGGCGGGGTCGCGGGCGATCAGCGCCTCGTCGGGGATGAGCGGGGCGAGCACAAAGAACAGGGCGCACGCCGGCAGGGCGAGCTTGAGCAAAATGACGGGAGCGGCACTCGGACGCGTCATCGGGGGGCGCCCGCCGGTCAGGCCAGCAGGGCCGGGGTGGCGGCGGCGCGAACGCGACGACTCCAGCGGCCGACGCTGCCTTGCTGGATCTCAATCCAGCCACCGGCGCCATCGATGATCGCCGATCCGGCGGCGATGTCCCACATCATGACATCTTTCTCGATATAGGCATCGACGCGGCCGCAGGCGACACCGGCCAGGTGGAGCGCGGCGGAGCCGAACATGCGCGCCTTCTTGAAGGTCTGGTAGAGCTGGATCAGTTCGCGCAGGGCCTCATCGGTGAACTCGCTGTAGGTCGGCATGCCGGCGGCGATGATGGCCTGGGTGCGGTCGGTGAGGCCGCTGACGCGGATCGGCTGTCCGTTGAGCCAGGCGCCTTGGCCGGCGATGCCGGTGAAGAGTTCATCCGCATTGAAGTCGTAGATCACGCCCAGCAGGGGGCGCTCGCCATCCATCAAGCCGATGGATGTGCAGCAAAGCGCGAGGGCGCGGCTGAAGTTGAGCGTGCCATCGAGGGGGTCGATCGCCCAGTAGCGCCCGCGGCCGGGGTCCCCGTGCTCACCGGTCTCCTCGGTCAGGATCGGCAGGGGGCTGTCGGCGCGCAGGGCAGCGAGGATGATCGCCTCGGCGTCGCGATCGGCCTGCATCTTGATGTCGCGGCCTTCCTGGCTGAGCACCGTGCGCGGGCCGGTCATCATCTCGCGCAGGCGGGCGCCGGCTTCGCGGGCGGCACGGGTGGCAAGTTCCAGTTCACGGGTCAGGTCCATCGGGGGCGATCCCTTTCGGCAGCAGGATGGGGTTGGCACATAGCACATCACAAGCACGGCAAGAATAGCATACGCCGCCGAAGGGGGTAACGCGAGGCCGGGGTTGGGTCCAATGGGGGAAAGGGCGCATCTTGGATGTCGTGGTGTGGTGAGGCCTCCGCTCCTTGCCCCGCAGGGGCAACCCAGTTCAAAAGCCCGGGGTGGAGCGAAGCGTAACCCCGGGAATGGTGACCAAGCAAGGCAAGCCCTGAATGGGCGGCCCAGTGGCGGCGGGTCGCGAAATGATGCCAACAACCATGAGATGCGCCCTTGGGGGGAAATGCGGGGTGGGGCGGGGGGATGTGATATATTCAATGCATCAAGAGATTTAGAGCATTTCTCGGAAAGAAGCAGTGATGAGATGTCGAGCGAGAGCAAGGTCAGGGACTTCCGGCAGCGCAGGCATAGCATCGCTATTCCGAGCATTGCGGGAGATCTTGGCCGCTGCTCGCAGCCGTCAGATCGCGCTGATTATTTTCGAGAACTGCTCTAACTCGCTCACGCCGCCGGCGGTGGCATCCAGTGAACATGAGGGAGGACGCGACCGCCGCTTTCGCGCTTTGGAAACCCGAAAGGGAATGGTCCAATGGATATCAACGAACTGCTGCAGATCGTGGTGGCCCGCGATGCCGAGGATCTTCACATCCGCGCCAAGATGCCCCCCGTCATCCGCTGCCACGGCGCCTTCGAGGTGCTGGACCCGACGCCGCTGACGGCCGACGACACCGAGCGCCTGATGAAGGAGATCACCCCGCCGCGCTACCAGCAACTTCTCCAGGAGATGGGCAGCGCGGACTTTGCCTATGCCTTCAGTGACCAGGCCCGCTTCCGGACCAACATCTTCCGCTACCGCTCGATCATCGGCATCTGCATGCGACTCATCCCGACGCGCATCTATACCTTCGAACAATTGGGGCTGCCCAAGGAGTCGCTCTACCCGGTGTTGCAGGCGATCCGCGGGATGGTGATCATCACGGGGCCGACCGGCTCGGGCAAGACCACTTCGCTGGCGACGATGATCGACTGGATCAATGAGAACCGCGCGGTGCACATCATCACGATTGAGGATCCGATCGAATATACGCACGAGAACAAGAAGTCCATCGTGACGCAGCGGGAACTGCACGTGGATACACCGAGCTTCGCCAACGCGCTGCGCGGCGCTCTGCGCGAGGATCCGGACGTGATTTTGGTGGGTGAGATGCGCGATCTGGAGACGATGGAGGCGGCGATCACGGCGGCGGAGACCGGCCACCTCGTTTTTGGCACGCTGCACACGATCGGATCGGCGCAGACGGTGGATCGGATCATCGATCAGTTCCCTGCCAGCCAGCAGGAGCAGATCCGGACGGTGTTGTCGGTGGCGCTGACGAGCATCATTTCGCAGGTGCTGATGCCCCGGGCGACCGGCAAGGGCCGGGTGGCTGGGTTCGAGATCATGCACAACACGCCGGCGGTGGCCAACCTGATCCGCGAGCGCAAGACCAATCGGCTGACGTCGGTTATCCAGACCAGCGCCAAGCAGGGGATGATCACGCTGGACGATTACCTGATCATGCTGCACCGCAAGAAGATCATTAGCGGCGAAACCTGTCTTGAGCGGGCGCAGAGCTATGAGACGATGCGGCAGATGCTGGTGGGGGAAAACTTCAGCAGCGCCGAGACCGAGTCGGCCCGCATGAGCGCGATCAGCGGCGGCGAGGAGCAGAAGTCAGAGGAATACTGAGCGCCGGCAACCGCGCCGGCCGGCTTAGCAGCGGGCGGTCACATTGCGGATGGCGACGATCAGATCGTCGGTGTCGCCGCACTTTGCCAGATAAGCGACGGCGCCAGCCTCCCGCATGGCCAGAGCAATGGTTTCTTCCTCGTGCATCGAGAGGCCGATGACGCGGACCCGGGGTAGTTCGCCCACGATCTGGCGGGTGGCCTCGATGCCGCCCAGGCGCGGCATGGTCACGTCCATCAAAATGATATCGGGCTGGAGGCGGCGGGCGAGCTCGACGGCGGTCATGCCATCGTCGGCTTCACCGATCACCTCGATATCGGAGTATTCGGCAAGCATCGAGCCGAGACCATGGCGCAGTGCGGCGTGGTCGTCAGCGAGCAGGACGCGGATCCTGTCGGCGGCGTGCTGGCGGGATTGAGCGTCCTGGGATGGTGCGGCCCCGCACGGGGAGGGCTGGTTGAGTGACGGCCGCTGGCGTTCGGCGGGGACTGGCAGCCGGCGTGGGGCCTTGAGCACGATGCGCATGGAGCGGCCGGGACCGCTGGAGAGGGTGACGCCTCCACCGATCAGTTCGATTCGCTCGCGGATCCCGAACAGGCCGAGCTGATCGCCGGCGTCGTCGAGCCCGCTGCCCAGGTCCTGAATGATGAGGCCGACGCGGTCGGCGGGGAGGCGCTCGAGGGAGAGCCAGAGATCCCCGGTGCCGGTCTGACGGGCTGCCTTGAGCAGCAACTCGCGGGCGGCCAGGTAGAGCAGGACGCGGACATCCTCGGCCAGCGGCTCGGCGGCGGGTTCGGCTGAGACATGGACGCGCAGGCGATGGTGATTTTCCAGCTCACGGGCCAGCCAGCGCAGCACGGCAGCGAGGCCGCCCTCGGGCAGTGTCGGTGGGCTCAGCTCTGCGGTCAGGGCGCGGGTGGTGGCGATGGCTTGGTCGAGCAGGCTGCTGACCCGGTCCACGCGCTGGCGCAGTTCGCGCGCGCTGCTGGTGCGGCCCCGCAAGCGGGCGGTGCCAAGCTTGGCGGCGACGAGCAGTTGCTGGACATCGCCATGGAGTACGTGGGTGAGGCGTTGGCGTTCGCGCTGTTCATCCTGGGTCAATTCGGTGGCATGCTTGAGGGTCTGGGCGGCGCGCTGATCGGTGACTTCGGCGGGGGGGGCGGGCGCCGGCGGGGCCAGTAATTGGTTGCGCAGGCGATACTGGCGCTCGCGAGCGAGCTCGGCCGCGCCAATGGCGGCAGCCAGAAGTTTTGGACCCGCGGGCCAGTCCAAAGCCGTGATGCGACCGAGCGCCAGCGCCTGGCCGAGCAGGCCAGGATCACTCGGGGCAGTGCGCAGGAAAATGATCGGCAGCTCAGACCAGTCTGGTTGCTGGGCCAGGCGCTCGACCAGGCGATGAAACTCGGCCGAGGCGAGCGTGGATTCATCGAGCACCAGCAAGGCAGCACCCGCATCGAGGGCCGCCAGCAGGGGGGCGAGCTCGGAAAAATTGAGCAGCGGCCTGGCGGGCAGTGCGACTCTCAAGGCGGAGGCGACGTCGCTGGCGACCCAGGCTAGAATGCGGTGCTCGTCGAGCGCCGAGGGGAGCCGGGTCGGGTGCGGTGTTATTTGCGGTCCGTGATTGAGCATGATACGGTCCCATACTAATATTTTGGGCGCGAATATCATCAGGTTACATATATTTCAACCTATTATGAACGGGATGGCAAATTTATGCGGAGGTGGCGAATTTTTGACTCGCCCGGGAGCGTGTGGATAAAATTGAGTCATGAACAAAATTGAGGGCCGGGAGGGCACCGATGCTTGATCTGATTGGGATGCTGGTGATTGGGTTTTTGGCGGGATTGATCGCGCGCGCGCTGATGCCGGGGCGTGATCCGGGCGGGTGCATCGTCACGATCCTGCTGGGTATCGGCGGGGCGCTGCTGGCGGGCTACTTGGGGCGGGCATTGGGATGGTACGGACCGGGGGATGCCCCGGGGTTCATTGCTGCGGTGCTGGGCGCAGTGCTCATCCTGTTCATCTACCGATTGGTGATCGGGCGCCGCCGCTAGGCAGGTGGCGGTTAAGGGTGGGGCGATGTTGCAATGGGTTGCATGGCCTCCTGCAGTGGGTTTCAGCTTTAACCCGATGCGGGTCTCGGGAGAAAACACACGGAGATTGATTTTAGGTGAGTTAGCAGATTTAGCGGTCTGGCGGCGCGGTTGGTATGAGTTTGGCTTCATATAAATTCGCTTAGAAGATTGGATTCATGTTCAAAGGATGCGACAAATGACCGGACTTTCAATTAAACGCGGAATGCTTGCTGCTGTGATGGCGCTTGGGTTCTTCGTTGCCAGCCAGACAAGCCAGGCAATCGTCGTGGGCCCGTTGGCTGGGGACAGTGAAGTGAGCATCATCGGCTACAATGCCGGCCCGATCAATTACCTGCTTGGGCCGACCGAAGTGGCTTGGTCAGCTTCGGGCTCATACTGGCTGAAGGTGCTCTCGCCGGCTGGCGACGCCACGCGGCCGACGCTGGTGCCAGGCACCCCCGGGGCGGACTTGGTGATCGTCGAGCATCTGACCGTGGGCGGGGATACGCCTTGGTATGACTGGCACGAAGTTATTGTGACCAATGGCTTCTCGTTCGTCGATGCCACGGTTTATGCCTATGGCACGACGGACGTGGTCGACGGACTGAGCGTCCAGATGACCAAGGGGACCAACGACAGTTATCATTTCAATAATCTCGACCTGTTCTTCTCGCCGTTGGCGCCCGGTACGACGATCACGATCGTCAAGACCATCCGCTGGGAAGGGATCAACTGGGAGGGCTCGAGCTACTTCGGTTCGGACTTCATCCAGATCCGTCAGTTCCCGACGGTGATTCCCGAGCCGGCCACGCTCGGTCTGCTGGCCGTCGGTGGCGGCATGTTCGGGCTGCTTCGGCGTCGGCGCAAGAGCTGATCGCCCCCCCAAGCACTTAAAAGTTACCTTTTTATCAGGCGCCAGGACGGCGCCTGTTTTTTTTGGAGGAGCTCCGTCAGGAGCGGCCCGTTTGTAGCCACCAACGCCCCCTGGGTCAGAGCTCCGTGGTATGTTTTTAGCGTGGCGGCTGGGTAAGCGCGCCCGTTCCACCCTGAAAGGGTGGGCACAGTTCGAAAAGCCCAGGGTGAGCGAAGCGTAACCCTGGGTTGAGTATGGGCGAAAATCCGAGCCCTGAAGGGGCGACACAGTCTTCTGGATGCCACGGTGTCGCTGCCTCGGAAGGCACGTACACTCCGTCAGGAGCGGCCTGCGCTGAGAATCCCATCGCTGTCCTGCAACGCAAATGCCCGAGGGCGGGGAGGTCCCACCCTCGGGCAATTTATCTCAACTATCGGCCGCTCAGCGGCTGGGGGCCGGGCCCCGCAGCGCCTCGATGCAGAGCTGGCGATACTTGCTTTGGTTGGCCCGGCCCTCGACCTGATCGGCGGCCTGCTGCCAGGCGGCGCGCGCCTGGTCGGGCTGGCCGAGCGCCTGATGGGCCTGGCCGAGCCAGTAAAGCCGTTCAGCTTCCTCGGGCTTGGCGCGGCGGCCGATGCCGAGGTTGGGGGGGTAGGTCAGCGCGCGCTTGAAATCGGCCAGCGCCGCCGGGGCTTTGCCCTGCTCCAATGCCGCCCGGCCACGCTCGAGCAAGGCCCGCACGAAGAGGTCGTGGGTGTCGGAGGTGAACTCGCCGACGACATACTGGACCGCGCCGAGCTGCTCGAGCGCCTCGTCGTAGCGCTTCTCGGCCAGCCAGGCCCGCACGAGGGTCAGGCGCAGGTCGTCGCGCAGCCAGTCCAGCGTGAGCTGGGGCTCGAGCAGGGCGGCGGCCTCGGCGGGCCGGTTGTCCTCGAGCAGCACCTGCGCACGGTCGCGCCAGTAGGTCTGGTCCCCGGGCCGGGCCTCGATGGCGCGGGCGTAAAGCTGCTCGGCGGCCTTGAGGTCTTTTTTATTCTTCCACTCGAAAAGCGCCAGGTTACGCCAGCCGACGGCAAGGGTGGGGTCAATATCGACGGCCTGCTGCCAGAGCGCGGGGGCCTCATCAAGGCGGCCCAGGCCGGCCAGCAGGTTGCCCAGGTGGAGCCGCGCCCGGGCGTCATCGGCGCGCCGCTCGATGGCCCAGCTCAGGACCGCGATCGTCTCGGGGTGCGACGGGATGACATCCTCGTCGGAGGTGGCGTCGAGCATCGCCAGCCAGCGCGTGGCGTCGCCTTGGTTGCCGCGGGCATCGCTGAGCCAGGCAAGCCAGTAGAGCGCGATCGGGTTGACTTGCGCGGGCTCCAGTTCGTTGACCGACGCGATCCAGAGGAGCTGTTCGGCGGCCTCGAGCAGGCCGACGCCGGCGTAATCGATCGCCGTATCGAGCGCCTCGAAGTCCGGCTCGCCGATGATCGAGCGCAGGCGGCCGCTGAGCTGGCGCGCCTCGAGGTCGCCGGCCTGCACGAGCGTCATGGCGGCGACGATGCCGGTGGGGTCGTCGGCCAAGGCGGCCTGGGCCTGCTCGCGGGCCTCATCGGGGCGGCCGGCGGCGATGAGCGCCATCAAAAGGTGGTCGCGGGCGCGCAGGTTGAGCGGCTCGGCCGCGAGCGCCGCGGCGAAGGCCTCGACGGCGCGGGCGGGCTCGCCCCGGCGCAGGTGCGCACGGCCGGCCAGGTCCCAGCCCCAGGAGCGGGTGTCGGGGCGGCGCAGGCCCTCGAGGGCCTGATCGAGCGCCCGCGCGGGCTCGCCGAGGTTGAGCGAGGCGACGGCGGCGAGGCAGTGGAGCGCCCCGCGCGCCGGGTCGAGCTTGACGGCCTGCGCCAGGCGCGTCGCCGCCTGCTCGTATTGGCCGGCTTCGATCTCGAGCACGGCCAGCGCGCGCAGCGCCTCCACATGCTGGGGATCGGCCTCGAGCGCTCGCTGGTAGAGGCGGCGGGCCTCGGCGCGGGCGGAGTCGCGATCAGCACGGACCGCCTGCGCATAAAGTCCCGAGGGGGTGTCGTGGGTTTCGCGCGAGGGTGCCTGCGGATTCTCAATTTTGGGAACTTCCAGCGGGGTGCGATAGTCGGCCAGCACCGTGCCGTCGCCCGCCAGCACGCGGACGCGGGCGGGGGCCTCACCGACCCCGCGCACCCGCACCGTCACCGGCGCGGCGGGTGAGAGGTCGACCGAGCGCGTGACGGCGCGGCCGCCGTCGGGCTCGATCATGACGCGCGCCGCGGGGAACTCGCCGGTCGCCAGCATCCGCAGCACCAGGTTCCTGCCCGGGCGTTCGGCCTGGATGGCGAGGTCGGTGGTGGCGAACTCAAAGCCCTCGCCGAGCCCGTGGACGGGGTACCACCACTCGCGCCACTGGACGGTGCTTTGCGGGGCCAGCGGCTCGTAGTCGGACTGGGTGGCGAGCGGGCCGCTCTGGACCTCGACGTATTCGACGTCCTCGTGGCCCATGATCGCCATGCGCTGCTGGCCATAGTCGGCCTTGCCCCAGGTCCAGTATTTCTTGCCCGGCAGGACGCGGTGATCGGCCGTCTGCACGATGCCGTGGTCGCTGACGGTATTGTAGGCGCCGAAGAAGTCGAAGGTGCACTTGTAGGCGAAGAAGGGCGTCTGCTCGCCATAGTTTTCCAGCCGCGTCATGTCGACCCCGTTGTGGATCGGCCATGGGGTGAAGGTGCGGCCGTGGTGGTCGGTCATGACGTCGGTGGGGCAGATAAAGCGCGTGCCGGCGTAGTTGGGGAAGCAGGTGTTGTTCCAGAAATAATAGGGGTGGATGCCGTCGGTGGGGTTGTCGATCCGGATGTTCTGATCGAGGTAGGAGCGGCCCGGATGCAGGGTCACGCGCGCCTGCCAGCGCAGGCGGCTGTCCTTCAGGGTGTTGGTGATGACCACCGAGGCCGAGCCGTCCTCGTGCTGCTGAAGGGCGGCGTTGACCGGCGAATAGGCGATGACGGTGTGGGCCTGGGGCCCCGGGTTCCACTCGATGCCGCCGGGGATCCAGGCCCCGCGCAGGGCGATGCGGGCGGGGCGGATGACGTCCAGCAGGTGGAACATTTCCTCCCCGCGCGACTTGTCAAAAACGGAGTGGACGCGGCCGCCGATGGCGGGCAGCACCATGACCTTGAGGTATTCGTTCTCCAGGTAAAGCGCCTGATACGTCTGGTCGACGATCTCGGTGGTGAAGGCATCCTGCATGGTGTAGGGGAAGATGATGGTGCCGTCCAGCTCGTGGAAGCGCGGGTTGAGGTCGCCGGGGCCGAGCTGGTAGGTCGGCAGCGTGACGGTCTCCTCCCAGATTTTAACCTGGGCCCCGGCCTGCGCCTGCGCCAGGACGAGCAGCAGACAGCAAGGCAGCCATCGCCAGAAGCTGGACTGGATCATCATGAGTTCCACCTGTTTTTGTTTTCTATGACACCCACAGGGTCCCGGCCCCGCCGCGCGACGGGCGCGGGGCGGGGGCCGACCCCGAGCAACGAGTTTAACGCGACCCGCGCCTCCGTCAACAGAATCCGGAAATAGGGGGACGGGGGCGGGTCGTATGAAGTGGGCAAGGGAGGGAAGAATGGGACGCGGATTTTCGGATTGGGCGGATTGGCGTTGATGGAGAGAGGGACCAAATAGCTCCGTTAGGAGCGGCCTGTGACGACCATGCCGCCCCCCCCAACGCAGTATCAATGAAAAGTGTGGGACCGGCGCCCCCGCCGGTCGAATTTCAAATCAATCCTTAATTTTTCCGATCCGCGCAAATCCGCCCAATCCGCAAATCCGCGTCCCATTCCTTCGTGCCTCCGTGCCTTTGTGAGAGATCCTACCCCCTCCGATCCGCGCAAATCCGCCCAATCCGCAAATCCGCGTTCCATTCCTTTCGTGCCTCCGTGCCTTTGTGAGAGATCCTCCCCCCTCCGATCCGCGCCAATCCGCCCAATCCGCAAATCCGCGTCCCATTCCTTCGTGCCTCCGTGCCTTTGTGAGAGATCCTCTCTTTCCTCCCAAAACACCTCTTGACCCCCCACCCGCCCATTCGTCATCATCCAATCGTCCGATCTATTTAGCCATGCAGGTAATCACCAAATGTTGGCAACGGCCATGGCACAGCCCAACCAGCCGGTCTTCCGCATTCACCTGGGCGATCTTTACCCGATCGAGCTTGACCTGGGGGCTTGGCACGAGCAGTTCTCGGGCGTGGCGGGTGCGCTCACGCGCGTCAACGGCCTGATCTTCAGCGCCCGCAACCTCTGGGTAGACGACCTGACGGTCGCCGTCGGCTCCCTCGAGCGCAGTTGGCAGGTCATCCCCGGCGCGGCAATCCGCGGCGTCCTCGGCGCGCAGACCGGCGCCGCCGGCGCGATCGACGTGACCGACGGCCAGAACTGCAATCAATTTGTTGGGCGTATCCTCGATGAGTGCAAGATAGACCGAGCTACTCAGTTCCCAAGACCTACACAAGAGACACCTGGATGGAATGAGAGGTAGCTGACGAATGATGAATCCCAAAAAGTCTTGGCTTTGCTCAGCATCAATTATGTTATTTTCATTATTTTCCTGTGTCACGCCGATGGAAAACGAATTTCAAATGTATTTGCTTAAATCCGACGGGGTTTATGGGCTTTCTGCCGATAGGTTGCGCTTGTTGCAAAGGCAAGCAGACGAAGTCCCCGGCTATTACAGCCCAAACAGAATGATCATATCGGACAAAACATTGTACTACATCTCTGCGAGCAATATAATGAAGCTTCCTGTCGGGGGTGAAGGAACGTTGATCTATAGCGGTCATCCTATCGCTCTGACCTCATTCGGTGATATTGTCATCGCCCTTTGCGCCGACGATGAAGATAGACTGCAGCTTCAATATTTCGCGAGCGGTCGCTTTATTCGTTTGTTAAATCTCCCTTTGACGACAAACTATTATATTAAATCATTTGAGTGCTCTCCTCAAGGCCATTGGATAGCAATTACAATGGACCCCTATGTTTACATCATAAGCACCGCCGATCCGACATCGATAAAACAGTATACTGCTCGCGAAACGACATTTGTTGATGATGAACGTATAATACTCATGCGCCACGACAAGCTTGGGCGTGAAACCGTATATGATTCAAATGCAAATATCTTTCTTGTAAATTTAGCCGACGATTCGGAGTCCTATCTCACACAAGGGCGCAAAATCATTTTTAACATTGAACGATCCAATGCTTTCGTCGTATATAGAACCGAATCTTTTACAGATGAATTGCGCGAATATCAAGTTTTGCCATCAGGTTTGTTTCACGACTCGATGACAAAAATATACGAAACAGAGCCGTGGGAGGTAGCGGATGATATAGTTTGGAGCTCCAATTCACTCAACTTTGCTCTTGTCACCAAGAAAAAAGTTGGTGACTATGCTTCTGATTATATTTACTTCTTTGATCAATATAGGGGGGTTAGCGTTTATAAATCTAGGCGCTCCACCTCTCGCGCTTATACCCCGCTCATATCTGTCACTGTGGACTGAGTGACGGGTGCCTGGCACCAAAGTGTTGGTGTTTTTAGATGCTGTCGGCATCACCAAGAGTCTGAAAAAATATCGATCGTCGATGCGAGGTTGGCCATCCTACGGCATGGCCCGGGCATCAACTTCGCCGATCCGGCCACCTCGCCGGTAGCGTGGTATTTGCCCGGCAACGAATACGATCGCCGGTGTCCCGCCGGCCATCGCCCTTCTTTGGTGCGGGCGCTGCTCGTTGTAGTGCTTGAGGATCTCCTCCAGGGCGTGCTGCATCTCTGCTCGCGATCCGAAGCAGGCCGCCCGAGCCGGCCCCCAACCCAATGGCGTTGAGGGAGATGGCAAAAGCCATGGGGGAGTGGTTTCGAGGACAGTCGACAAAACTTGCTTGACTGGCGCCATAGGCGGCGGGATGATGCAGGGGCGCGATGGAATTGATACAGGCTGGTAAGCGCTCGACGAGGAGGTTACGATGGCGCGGCTGGTCGTGCCGGAGGTGCCGGTGCATCTGACCCCGGGGCAACCGGCGCCAGGCGGTCTTCTTCAGCGACTCGGCCCCCAAACCCGCGCAGGAGGAGGAATTCCGGTGGGAAGTGTAGTCGACTGCCCCCGAAACTCAAATCGAAACTCAAATAGTGTGGAGGCAGCAGCTGATGAAGCAGCATCACATTGCGAATGTAAGTAGCATTTTGTATGGTATTACAATGGCCATATATCTAACGAGCTGCATGCCAACGTATTATATTGAGATGCAAAATCAACGGGATGAAAAAATATGTGTCTCATTTTTTGCCGGCGGGGCCGAGAGTGAGCGTATTATTTTAGAAAAACATGAAACATTATGGGTGGTTCCCCAATTACGTATATTTGATCCTGATGCGAAAATACATGCTCAGGGGTTAGAAACCGATTTCGATATAAGTGTTCCAATCTCCAAGTTGTACCCGCCGGGGCCGAATTATAGAATTACTCGAATTGAGAATAAAAACAGGATCGCAAGTATAATGATTAGAAATGAGATTACAATCTATTGGAGTAAAGTTACACCTCCAGAAGTTTTGGCTGTGGCTTCAAAGCGATAAATTCCAGGGGGTGCGGGGGACAGCGTCCCCCGCATTTCATCCGGCCCCCAGGGCCGCCTCCGTCTGTGCCTCGCGCAGGCGGTCCATGCGCAGCTTTCACTCTGAGTATGTGTTCAGCGTGACGCATCGAGCTTGGGCCATAGAGTGGCCGGGGGAGCCGTCGCTCCTAACGGAGCTAAATAGCTCCTCCGTCTGACCATGCATCACCACCGCTCCGCTAAACACATCCACCCTGAAAGGGTGGACCCAGTTCAAAAGCCCAGGGTGAGCGCAGCGTAACCCTGGGTCTGCCGCCCAAATTCTCAGAGCCCTGTAAGGGCGATCCAGTGGCAACCATCGTGTGGAGCGTGGGCCTCAATCTGGTCTGGGCGAATTCGCCCCGAGCTGCCCTCTCGATCGCTTGTTCCCCCGCCCCGCCCCCAAAATTCCCCTTTGTGTCTCCTTCGTGCCTCCGTGGCTTTGTGAAAGATCCTCCCCCCTCCGATCCGCGCCCATCCGCCCAATCCGCAAATCCGTGTCCCAATCTTCTCCCCCTCTTCAAAACTAGAAACTAGAAACATGAAACTAGAAACCTGTAATGATATATTCCTCACCTGCAGCACATTGACGCACTGCTTTAAAATAAATGCTCAACCGCACCTCAATCCAAACCCATAACCCAAAACCCCAAACCCATAACTCATTTAGATTTCCCCTCTCATCCACCCCCATCCGCGCCCATCCGCCCAATCCGCAAATCCGCGTCCCATTCCGATTATGTTCCCCCAAGGCCCATTAAGCTCCCCCAAGGGAATTCCATTTTTCCCGCCCGCCGTCCTATACTTTCCCCCACGCGCCACCAACCGGCGCGCCGCCACTCCCCTTCGCCGGAACCCCACCGCTTGGACCACCGCGACCCCATCGCCTCGCTCGAGCGCTCCGCCGCCTTCCTCGGCCGCTTGGTCGAGTCTTGGGCCCGCGCCGCCGAGGGCCGCTTGCTGGAACAATCCATATCATATCCCGGCCGCAGCGATTGCCCGATCAACCCCGACTACCTCCGGCAGGTC
>JAWLCE010000035.1:0-56822 GCA_041687335.1 Sumerlaeia bacterium
TGACCCACTCCCCCCACGCCATAACAATTCCGCACTCCCCATTCCACATTCCGCATTCCAAAAAAGGGTGCCCAGCGGCCGATTCCGATCGGTTCCGCGTGACACCCTTATTTCCTATTTGCTTACACTCCCGTATGATCACAACGATCCTTTGGGGAGATTGTAGGGCGGATGATCCCTTCGGAGTTTTTTTGCCGGGCCACCTGACGGCCCACGCCCCGCGGCACAAGGCCGTTGCCCGGCGGCGACATCCATGAGACGCTGGTTTCAAGGAACGTGATGATCATGCGGGAGCTGTTTTGATGGACCGCCTCTTCTTCATCTTCGGTTCGTTGTTTGCCCTGCTGGGAGTTGTGGCGGGGGCGTTTGGGGGGCATCTGCTCCAGGAGCGCCTGCCCGAGGCGATGCAGCGTGTGTTCGAGGTGGGGGTGCGTTACCAGATGTATCACGCGCTGGGCCTGTTGGCCGCGGCGTGGGCGGTGGGGCGCTTTGGCGGCGGGATGGCGACCGCGGCCGGCTGGTGTTTCGTCGGCGGGATCGTGATCTTCTCGGGCAGCCTGTATCTGCTCGCCCTCAGCGGCACGCGCGGGTGGGGCGCGGTCACGCCGATCGGCGGCCTGTTGTTCATCCTCGGCTGGCTGATGCTTGCCCTCGCGGCCTGGCACGCGCAATGAGCACGGCGGCGACCTCCGCAGAGGTGAACCTGGACGATCTGATGCTTGAGGAGGCGGTGCTCGATGCGGTCGTCAAGCTGAAGGTGGATCGCCCCGACCTTTTCCCGATCATCAACCATCCGTTGTTCCTGTATTTTATCCGGCGGCTCTCCGCGCGACGGGCGTTCCTGCACCATGTTAGACTCATCGTGCTCTGCATGATTCCGTTGTCATTGTTTATCCTTCCGTTTGTGGCCTTCTTTATGCCTGAGTTTCTTGTTTTTCTGGCGCTGCACCTGTGCCTTGTCCTGTGGCCTGTGCTGTACCATCGCCTTGTCGGCCGGCGATTGCGAGTGCCCGGGTCGCCATTCGATTTGATTGGCGGCGAACTTGATCAGAGGCAGGCGATCTGGTTGAGCGGACTGGGTCACCGGGACTTCATCAAGCTCCTGCAGGCCTATTGTTATGTGGAGGCCTCATGGATCAAGATGCGCACCGATTACTGGTTTAAGCTGCCGATCCTATTATTGATGCTTGCCACGATTGCGTCCGCCTGGCTGGCAGGCGAAAGAAACATGACAATTTTTTTATTTATGTTCTTGTATCTTGTGCAGACTCTTGCCGGCGCTCCCGCGATGGCCGCTTTGTTTGGGATCTATAGGGCCGGTTTGATATGGGGGGTGAGTCTGCGGAGGGCGCAGCAGATCAAGAACAGGGTCCCGGCCTTTGGCTGGCTCCTCGGGGTCGCGGCTCTGCTTCTTTACTTGAGTGTAATCTTTGCTTTTGTACGTCTCGATGCGGCCATGATCCCAATTATTGCGCTCTGGCTGCTGCTGATGCTGCTGTTTGACACCGGCCAGGGTGATCACATGATCCGCCGGATTGTCACCATCATGATTGTGAACCCCGAGCGGTATGAGAGCCATATGACGGGTGCACGATGAGGCTTTGAGCTGACGCGATTTTTGCGCGGTCGGGTGGATGGGCTCGGATAAAAGGCGAGGGGAGTTTGACGCAGATGCGCGGATCGGCGGGGCAGTCGTCCCTGACGGGACTTGGAGGAGTCATTTAATACCCCGCCCCGCCCCGTCCCGCCACTGAAGTGGCGGGCTGAAGGCGGTGGTCCCTTTGGGACCGGGAAAAAATGGAGACACACGGAGCTCTGACCCGCCTGAAGGCGGAACTACGAACCTGGGCTCCATGGGGCCCAGGTTCGCAGCGCGGCGGGGTCGATGACGATGCCGGCATCGGCGGCGGCGGGGCTGGCGGGGTTGAAGCAGATCACGTCATCCCCCACGCGCACGGTCGCGTCATCGACCCGCTCGATCGGGGGGCGTTTCATGCCCGGGCGAGTCGGGTAGACCACCGCCAGGAACTGCCACTGCCGGGCGGGGCGGGCGTTGCTGATCCACAGGTTGTGCTCGGCGAGCGGGCCTTCCTTGCGCAGCTCGCGGTAGTCCTCGCCGGTGACGGGGTTGACCATGGCGTCCAGGCCGCGGCGGTCCTCGAAGGCCAACTCGCGCGGGCGCGCCACCTGCTGGAGCCGGACGTCGACGTCGCCCAGCCGGTAGTCGATGGCGAAATCGGCTTCCGTGAACTTGAGCCCCGCCTCGGGCAGGATGTGATAGAGCCAGGTGTAGGTCGCGGGCTCGCTGGATGCGAGATCGTCAAAGATGATGAAGTATTCGCCGCGGACGAAGAGGACGTGGCGCACGAAGCGCTCCAGGTGCGGCAGCGCCCGCTGCTCGTAGACCGGCCCCAGCGGCAGCCCCCAGCGGGCATACTTGCCGGGCTCGCGGGCATAGGAGCGCGTGGCGTCGCCGGCGAAGTAGACGTAGGGGAGGCGTGCGTCCTTGCCGTCGCCGCGGGCAAAGCCGACGATGCGGGCATAAACCGGCTCGGGCTGGCCCGCCGTCGGCAGCGCCTGCCCGAGGCCGTCCACCAGGATCGTGTTGTGGCTCATCGTGTGATAGGCGAAGGCGTCGTGGTTGGCCGAGCTGCCGCCGCCGTGGTTGAGCATCCGCCCATAGGCGTGCAGGATGAAGGAGTTATCGGAGTGGAAGGAGTGGCCGTAGCCGCCGCGCGGGCGGCTTTGGAGCGCCACGCCCAGCCCCTCGGCAAAGGTGCGGGCGTCGCTCGGCGGCCCGGTCGCGGCCATCGCCCAGCCGTCGATCGGGAAGAGGCCGACGAAATCGTCCTCGGGCTCGGCCGCCGGCGATTCATAGTAGTGGGGCAGCACGTATTCGATCCACGGCCGGAAGCCGGAGAACTGCTCGCCGCCGTATTGCTGCCAGTTGTAGAGGAAGCGGCCGTTGCCGGTCAGGTGGGCCATCTTGCGGAAGGTCGCCAAGTGATTGCCGCGCGAGGCGTTGGCCTGGTTGCCCCAGGAATTATGCGGCATTCCGACGGGGATGATGCGGCTGAAGAACTCGCCGATGCGGTCGTAGAAGGGATTGCGGCCGAGGTTGGCGTCGGGGATCGTGGTGTCGTAGTAGAGCGAGGCGTTGGCGAACCACTTGAACTTGGAGGGGCCGTAGCCGGGGCCCTCGTTCCAGGCCTCGTCGAAGCCGTGGCCGCTGCTGATGCCGATCATATAGTTGATGATCAGGTCATACCACTGCCGGCCGATCTCGCTGTGTTCATAGAGGACCAGCCCGCAGACGGCCTGCGCCATCGAGGCCTCGTAGGGGTGGCTGCCGGTGTGGATCGAAAGCCCGCCGTTGGCGCGGATCAGCGGCTTGCCGCCCTGGCGCCGCCGCCAGGCAAAGTTGTTCATGATCTGGTCGACGCGCCACTCCAGAGAAGTGATCATCAGCTGCCGCTCGGCCTCGGTCAGGTCCTGATAGAGCCAGTCGAAGAGCAGCGCGAGGAATTCATTGGTCTGGGTGGCATCCTCGGCGCCGTCGCCGCCCAGCCCCTGGGGTGAGGAACGCCCCCGCGGCGGATAGGAGGCCAGGATCAGCGCCCGCTCCTTGACGCCCGCGTAGCGCGGCTCGCCGGTCATCTTCCAGACGAAGCAGACCGTCGCCAGGTCCTCGGCGATCGTGTAGAACTCCTGCTTGGGTTCGGGCTGGGTGTCGGTGCGGGGGAAGTCGTTCCACCACGGCTTGCGCAGGATGGCGTTGGCCTGGCGCTGCATGAGGGCGAGCGCCTCGGCCGAGGCGGGGTGGGTCTTGGCCAGCTCGCGGATCGCCGCCAGGTTCCCGGCGTTGAACAGCACGCGCGGGTGGCCCATTTCGGCCAGCGGCGGCGCAGCCAGGGGCGAGCGGTCCCACGGCTTCGCATCCTCGGCCAGCGTGAACGAGCGCACCGGGCCCCACTGCTCGTCGGCGGTGCCGACGTCATAACCGACGCGCCAAAACCATTGGCGTGCGCCGGTCAGGAGGGGGATCGTGTTGTAGAAATTATGGTCGCACGCGACGTCCACCAGGGGCTCGCTCAGGTCGGCCCGGGAGGAGAGCTGGAAGCGGAAGCGGTGGTTGACCTCCTGGACCGGCGCGGGCCACTCGGGCCAGTAGGGCCAGCTGATGCGCGGTGGGTTGAGAGTCACCGTTTCGCCGTCGGCCGGCCGCCAGTTGA
Source organism: Sumerlaeia bacterium (assembly GCA_041687335.1). GTDB lineage: Bacteria > Sumerlaeota > Sumerlaeia > MVZB01 > MVZB01 > JAJFUE01. Next base: position 4,233 of record JAWLCE010000035.1, read on the forward strand.
CCATCCGGCTGTAGTGACTGCGGGGATTGTCGGGCACGCGCGCCTCGCTCCCGATCCGGACCTGGGGTGGCGCATCACCGACGGCCGCCTCACAGCCCAGGATGAGCAGGGGCAGACAGATGATCAGGATCGCTCGCAGCGGCATGAGATGACCTCATCGGGCAGGGGTGATTGAAGCGGCACCCCTCGATTTCTTCAGATCGCGGTGGGCAATTCAAGATAATTCGCTGCGGACAAAAGGATACCTCGGGCCTGCTCCAGATTCGCACCGCCGTCGACCCGCCGCTTATGGGACGCGGATGGACGCGGCGGTTGGGGGCGGATCAGGCGGGGGGGCGGGGGGAGAGGCCTGCGGGCGGCAAGGGCTTGCGGGCGTGGATCGAGAGGCTGGTGACGTAGTCGGCGGGGCGGGCGCCGGCGGGCAGGGCGGCCAGGACCTGATGATAAAGCGGGTCGTTGATGTCGACCATTGCCTCGATGGCCGAGTCCTTGGTTTCCAGTTGAAGATCGGCCAGGCCGGCGGCAAGGACCATCTGGCGGGTGTCCTCGACGAGCGCCGCGCCGGCGATGCAACCGATCAGTGCCTCAACCATGCCGGCGACCGCCGGGGGCAGCGGCTGCTTGAGCGCAAGATCGCTGACGGCGACGCGGCCGCCGGGCTTGAGCACGCGCGCGATCTCTCGCCAGACCTGTGGCTTGTCGGGCGAGAGGTTGATTACGCAGTTGGAGATGACGACATCGGCCGAGGCGTCGGCCAGCGGCAGATGCTCGATCTCGCCGAGGCGGAACTCGACATTGTCGGGTCCGCCGGCGGCGCGGTAGGCGGCGATATTTCCGCGCGCGCGGGTGAGCATGTCGGCGGTCATGTCGACGCCGATGGCGCGGCCGGTGGGGCCGACCTTGCGCCCGGCGATGAAGACATCAAAGCCGCCGCCGCTGCCGAGATCCACGACGACCTCGCCCTCGCGCAGCTCGGCCAGCGCGGTCGGGTTGCCGCAGGAAAGCCCCAGGTTGGCGCCCTCGGGCAGCGCCGCCAGCTCATCGGCGCCGTAGCCGACCCTCTCGGCCAGACGCGCGGGGCCCGCGCCGCCACCGCAGCAACTGGAGGCCGGGCCGCAACAGGATGAACCGGTGCGCGCGATCGCGCCATAGCCTTCGCGCACCTGCTGGCGGATCTTCTCGGCTGAATCGCTCATCGGTCGGCTCCCTCCAGTCGGGCGGGCAGCTGCTCGATAAAGGCGCGGATTTCGTCGCGCACGCGGCGGTAGTGACCCAGCGCTTCCTCCTCGTCCTTCGCGCCCCGCTCGAGCCGCGGCGGGTCGTCAAAGCCGACGTGAATGACCTTCGTGCGGCCGGGGAAGATCGGGCAGCTTTCGTGGGCGTTGTCGCAGACAGTGACGACGTAGTCGAACGTCACGTGCTTGAGGTCATCGAGCAGCTTGGACTGGTGGCCCGAGATATCGACCCCACCCTCGGACATTACGGCGACCGCCTTGGGGTTGAGCCCGTGGGTCTTGACGCCGGCCGAGTAGGCCTCGATCGCGTCGGCCTTGAGCGCGCGTGCCCAGCCCTCGGCCATCTGGCTGCGGCAGGAGTTGCCGGTGCAGAGAAAGAGAACGTTCAGCTTGGACATGTGGGATCAGCTCCTGATCATCGCTTTTTCATTGAACTTTATCACTTCAGCGAATCACGCACGCGCTTGGTGGTCGCGCAGCCGTCTGCTTCACCCAGAGCGGCGAGGGCCTTGCGTGTCGCGTAGTCGGTCTCCTCGTAGTTGCCGCCATAATACTTACGGCCCAGCCAGAGGCAGACGTGCACGAGGCCGATGAGGACCGGCACCTCGACCAGCGGTCCGATGACCGTTGCGAAGGCCACATCGGAGGTGATGCCGAAGACGGCGATGGCGACGGCGATCGCCAATTCGAAGTTGTTGCCCGAGGCGGTGAAGGCCAGGGTTGTCGAGCGCGTGTAGTCGGCTCCGATGCGGTACGCCATCAGGAAGCTGACAAAGAACATGATGACGAAATAGATCGTCAGCGGCACGGCTACCAACAGGACCTTCATCGGGAACTGCACGATCGTATCGCCCTTGAAGCTGAACATGACGACGATCGTGAAGAGCAGGGCGATGAGCGTCACCGGCGAGATGCGCGGGATGAAGCGGCCCTCATACCACTCGCGGCCCTTGAGCGGTAGAAGGATCGCGCGGCTGGCGATGCCCGCGCCGAACGGGATGCCGAGGTAGATCATCACGCTCTGAAAGATCTCCCAGGCGGTGATGTCGGCCAGCGTCTTGCCGCCCGCGCCGATAACGCCCGAGAGATCGATCCCCAGCCAGGCCGGCGCCACGGTGACGAAGAACCACGCCAGCACGCCATAGGTCAGCACCTGAAAGACGCTATTGAGCGCGACGAGGCCGGCGGCGTATTCACTGTTGCCGCGCGCGAGCTGGTTCCAGACGAGCACCATCGCAATGCAGCGGGCGATGCCGACCAGAATCAGGCCGACCATCAGCGCCGGGTGATTGTGCAGGAAGGCGGCGGCGAGCGCGAACATCAGCAGCGGGCCGATGACCCAGTTCTGCGTCAGCGAGAGCCCCAGCACGCGCCAGTCGCGAAAGACCCGCCCCATCTGCTCATATTTGACCTTGGCCAGCGGCGGATACATCATCAGGATCAGGCCAATGGCGATCGGGATGTTGGTGGTGCCGACCTCAAAGCGGCTGATGAAGTCGCGCGCGGCGGGCAGGAAATGGCCGATCGCCACCCCCAGCGCCATCGCCGTGAAAATCCAGACCGTCAGGTAGCGGTCGAGGAAAGAAAGCTTCTTGCTCAAACTCTCGCTCATGATGGGCTCCCAGAGAGGAATGCGCGGCCGGCGGAAATCAGCCGCCGCAGCAGCTGCTGCGCGGGGCGGCGTTGGCGGCGAAATCCACCCCCAGCGCCTCGCTGAGCGCGCCGTCGGCCTCGCGCAGCAGGGCGATCAAAGCATCGGAGGCCTCGTCGCGGCGGATAAAGGCTTCGTTTTGCTGGATGGTGTCCTGCAGCGCCCCCAGCTCCAGCATCTCCTCGTCGCTCAGCCGCGCCGCGGCCTGACCCTCATGCGCCTTGTGCGAGAGCTGGCTGTAGCGCTCCATCAGCGCGCCGAGCTTCGCATCCTGCTCGGCGGCGATGCGGGCCTCGCGCCAGGCGGACCAACGCGGGTCGGCCTGCAGCGCGCCGGCCAGCTCTCGGGCGGCGTTCTCGATCGCTTGCGTGTTCTGTGGCATTGTCGGGGTCTCCTTGGCGGCAGTTTGATAAATCGAAAATCGTGGCCGCAGCCAGCCGCAGGGGCGGTCAGTCGCTTCTGGCCGGCGTGCGGTAATGCACGCTGAAATCCTCGCGCGGCTTGCAGCTCATCATGCGCAGTCGCTTGTCGTCGACCTTGACGCGTGGATCATGGGCGAGCGCCGTGCGCATCCACTCGAGCGCCGCCCGCGTCGCCGCCGACTCCGGAGCCCAGGCGTAGTAATGCCAGCGCCCGTCCTTGCGCAGCGAGACCAGCCCCGCCGCCAGTAACAGCGACATGTGCTTGGAGACGGTCGAGGGGGCCAGCCCGAGCAGCTCGATCAGGTGGCAGAGGCAAAGCTCGCCGTGGCGCAGCGCCATCAGCACGCGGACGCGGTTTTCGTCGCCGAGGGATTTGGTGATGTTGAGGAACTCGCGCATCGGGCTCTCCGATAATTCGCCATCTAACGAATTGTAGAGCGAGATCAGGTCGCCTGTCAAGGCTTCCTCTCACCCGAAGGCGGCGAAAATAAACCGTTCCTCATATCCTGGCCGGAGTCGATCCGCGCGGTTTGATATCACTTGCCTATCCGGTAATTCCACGATATGAACTCAGTCGGGCGAAAATTCCACGATATGCAACCCGATCAGGAGCTCACGATGCGGCGGATAGGCCTCCTTGGAATCAGTCTTGCGCTGATCGCCCTGCTCACGCTCGGCAGCATCGATCCACGGACGTTGCCAGCTCGGATCCCGGAGGTCAGCCGATCGATCAATCAGTTCAGTCTCGACTTGCTCAAGCACAAGGTCAAGGGTAGGGATGCGCAACCCAACGTGGTGTTGTCGCCACAATCGATCTATATGAACCTGGCGATGAGTTATATCGCCAGCGGTGGGACGACACGCCGCGAAATGGCTGAGGTGCTCCATTTTCCCGATGATAACCAGCAATTGATCCGGGACCTGGGCGAGCTTCGCCGCCAGCATGTGTCGGCAGCCAGAGACAAACGGATCGACCTCAAACTTGCACAATCGGCCTGGCTGGATGATACCTATGCCGACTTTCGCCACGAATATATGCAACAGATCGAATCAGTCTGGGAGGCAAGTCTATATCGCGTTCGCTTCAAAAAGGCCGATCGGGTCAGCACCGAGATCAACCGCTGGGTCGGGGAGCAGACCGGCGGCAGGATCCGCCAAGTTGTGCGACCAGATGATTTTGTATCCAGAAGCGAACCGGGGCTCATCAATGAACCGGCACTGGTCACGATCAGCGCCTTGCATTTCAAGGCTGACTGGGGGAGCCGCTTTGACAGGGGCGCAACATCACGAAAAGCGTTCCACACGCCCCGTTCCGCGGCGCAAGAAGTCGATATGATGCACCAGCACTCGCTTTTGAACTACTCCAAGAATGAGTTTGCGCAGTTCGTCGAGATTCCATATTACAATGACCACTATTCAATGTACATCCTGCTGCCGATGGAGGTCTTGTCCCCAGCGCAGATTCTCGACAGCCTGACCATGGAGATGATCCTCGATTTGAAATATCGCGCACGCGGCCACAAGGTTGATCTGTATCTGCCGAAGTTTGAGGTGGACAGCCAGACCCGCGTAAGAGAGACGCTCGCCGGCATGGGGATGAAGGATGCATTTGACAGGCAGAAAGCAGATTTTGATCGAATGATTCATCCAAATTTCGAAGCCTTCCGCGTCTACATCAGTGAGGAACCGAGGCCGCCGCCGCCACCTCGACTGTCAACTATTCTGTTGGATGCAGTAAGCCGGCATCCCCCCCAGCCCGCCCGATTCGTGGCGGACCGTCCCTTTCTGTTCCTGATCATGCACAACCCTAGCATGAGCGTCCTGCTGGCCGGTTGGTTTTCGGATCCCGCCTGAGATGCCTGCCGGAATTACTTCTTGCCACCCAGCCATTGGTTGGCTAAATTGCCAAGTAGCAAAAGGGGGCGGGTAAGCGGAGACTCATGAACTGGAACGATACAAAAAAGCCCCTCTTGATCTTCATCGCCGTCTTCCTCGGCCTGTTCTACCTGCCGGTGGATTCGGTGCGCGTGCAGGGGGCGGTGCTGGAGTCGCTGTACCTGGCGCACTGGTATGCCCGCGAGCACGTGCTGCTCTGCCTGATCCCGGCGTTCTTTATCGCCGGCGCGATCGCGGTCTTCGTCAGCCAGGGCTCGGTGATGAAATATCTGGGGGCGGGGGCGCCCAAGCCGCTGGCCTATGGAGTTGCCTCGGTCTCGGGCACGATCCTGGCGGTCTGCTCGTGCACGGTGCTGCCGCTGTTCGCCGGCATCCACCGGATGGGCGCGGGGCTGGGGCCGGCGTGCGCGTTCCTTTACTCGGGGCCGGCGATCAATGTGTTGGCGATCGTGCTGACGGCGACGGTGCTGGGGCCCGAGCTGGGCGTGGCGCGCGCGGTGGGCGCGATCGGCTTCAGCGTGGTGATCGGCCTGCTGATGCACCTGATTTTCAGGCGCGAGGAGCAGGCCAAGGCAAGCGCCGCCGCCGCCCTGCCCGAGCCCGAGGTCGCCCGCCCGCTCTGGCAGAATGCGATCTATTTCGGCTCGATGGTTGCGATCCTGGTCTTTGCCAACTGGAGCGCCGCCGGCGAGGGCGTGGGCGGGGTCTGGGCCGCCATCGCCGACGCCAAGTGGACGCTGACCGGCGTCTTCGCGATCGCCTTCGGGCTGACCCTCACCGCATGGTTCGAGATCCGCTGGTGGCAGGTGGCGCTGGCGGGGTTGCCTGCGCTGGCAGCGGCGGTGCTGGTTCCGGGGCAGCCGCTGGTGGCTTTCGTGCTGGGCGTGCTGGGCCTGACGGCGGTTATCGCCCCGCGCGAGGATGAGGTCGGCGAATGGCTGGCGCAGACTTGGGGATTCGCCCGCCAGATCCTGCCGCTGCTGTTCTTCGGGGTGCTGCTGGCGGGATTGCTCTTGGGGCGGCCGGGCCACGAGGGGCTGATCCCGAGCGAGTGGGTGGCGGGCGCCGTCGGTGGCAACTCGCTGCGCGCCAATTTCTTTGCCGCGTTCGCCGGCGCCTTCATGTATTTCGCCACTTTAACGGAGGTGCCGATCCTGCAGGGCCTGATCGGCAACGGGATGGGCAAGGGCCCGGCGCTGGCGCTGTTGCTGGCGGGCCCGGCGCTCAGCCTGCCCAACATGCTGGTCATCCGCAGCGTGATGGGCACAAAGAAGACGCTGGTCTTCGTCGGGCTGGTGATTGTCATGGCCACCCTGAGCGGCGTGATCTACGGCACCTTTTGGGGCTGACGAGCCAGATGCTACCGGCATGATTCTTCAGCAAGTGCATGGGCGACCTCCTCGCGGATGACGACCCGCAGGCGGCGCTCGATGCGGGCGAGTAAAGATGCTGAGCAATAAGCAGGATCGGTGATGCCGGCCCCCAGCCTGCGGGCCTCCTTCCGGGCCCGTCGGCGAACGGCCTCAATGTTTAGCAGCGACACCTGGCAATCCCCCTGGTGCCGCCCCGCAGGGGGGGGCGTTGGCTGGCCAGCCGACCGCGGGCCCGGCCTCCGATCCGCATCGTCCGCAGGTTTGCCGGCTTTGTGCGGTGATAGTAGATCAATGGCGCAATCGACGCGGAGCGGAGGCTGATCCTTGTCCTCGACGAGGTGAACGGTCCCCTCGGGGTCTTCCAGAGAGTAGACCGGTGGCCGTTGCGGTTCCTGCTGCTGTTCGGTCATGGCTTCCCTCATTCTGCTTGTTTTATTTCAACCCCGGGTGAATGCCGCCAGGTGGATGATACGCTGCTCATACCAGAGGCCAGTGCCGGTGAGGGCCGGGCTTTCGACCTCCAGCTCGCTGCCCAGGCCCAACGTGTCGGAGCTCCGGTGGAGCGACTCGCGAGTCTCGGCGAGGAACTTGCGCGCCTGCGCCTGCGTCACCGCCTCGCCCGTCGCCGGCGATTCGAGCGCGCTGAGGAAGTAGGACTCGCCCAGGCGCGCCCAGCAGCGCCGGGCCGTGCGCGAGCTGTCGAACAGGTCCAGCCCCACCACGCGGCCGCCCAGCGCCACCATGAACCCGGTGGCCTTCGGTGGCAGCTTCAGTTGATCGCGATTGCGTTCGAGTTGGGCGCGCGCCGAAACGTAGGCATCCTCGAGGGAGTCGGTGGGTGAGTCGGCCATGACGCAGTTCAGGCTGCCGGCCACGTCGTTCCAGACGCCCATTTGGTTGCTGGTGCGGCGGCCTGACTGCTTCTTCTGTTCAAGCATGGCTGCGATCTTGTTCCGGCGCAGGTTGAGCGGTGCGGTGCGGCTGATCTTGAAGTTGCGGCTCTGCCAATTCCAGCGCCCGCGCTCGACGCAACTGACGGGCAGGGTCAGCTTGGAGGCCGCCGCGACCAGCACGGTGAGGTTGCTGACGCGGTTCTGCTTGGCCCCCACCAGCACGTCGCCCTCGAGGATGAGCACCGGCCGCTTGCCGCGGTTGTCGATGGCCAGTTCCGGCACGCTGCCCCCCTCGCTGACCTCGGTGATGAACACCTCCTCGGCCGCCAGCGCGTCCTCGAGCAGCACGTAGGGCTCGGCGCGCCCGTTGCTACCGCTGAGCGGAAACAGCGTCAGCGCCTCGACCTGGATTGGTTTCCCGACCAAAGTTTTTTCCAGCAGGGCCAGCATTGCCTGCGTCTCGGGGTCGCCCTCGGGCGGCATCGGATTCTTCGGCTTCGTCATGATCGTCATCCTTTCAATCGCCGATTGGCTGAGATCAAACATGTGCGAAAGCCGTGCCAATAAGAAACCTGTTGGTTCTGCTTGACTTGGTGGCCGGCCGCCTGCAAGCTGGGGCGCTCACGGCATCAAGGATTGACACTGCGGGATCAAGATTTACTTGAAGGGACCCACTCCCCATGAACGATCGCTTCCTCCTGGCCCTCTCGCCGATGCCGGTCTGCATCTGTCTGGCTGCACGCATTCACGCCCAATGGAAGGATTTTCGGCTGGCTGGCGGACGGCGGCTGCTGGCCCAAGTTTTGGAGCAGTGGAGCGGGCAGCATCCGGGTTGTGAGGTGCTGGTCCTGGTGCCCAACGTGGTCGAGCCCAAGCCGATTCGCCAGGCGCTCGAGCGCTACCTCGCCACCGGCGGGCACGTGCTTTGGGTGGCCGCGGCCGGCTCGGCGGGCGTCGAGAAAGCCTGCGCCGGGCTCGAGGGGGTCAAGCTGATCCAGGCGGGTCGGATCGAAGATGCTTTTGCCTCGGTGTTCCCGCCGCGACAACATGAACTTGATCCCACAGATGCAGTGCTGGCTGACTACCTGCGCTACAAGATCAACCTGAGTTTCATGCGCCAGATGGATGCCGAACCGATTGGCGAGGCGATGCGGCTGCTGGCCGGCCAGCGGGACGGCACCCTCAGTCCCAAGGCGATCCCCCGGCGCGATGCTGAGTCCATCAAACGGTTTCAGGAGACGGATTTTCCCTATTTCGAGGGCAAGACGCCCGCGGTGCTGAACCTCAAGGAGCGGCTGATCCAGATCGCGCCGACCGACCTCAGCGTGCTGGTGCTGGGCGAGACCGGAACCGGAAAGGAGGCGGTTGCGTTCTACCTGCACGAGTTCAGCGAGCGACGCGGGCGGCCGTTTGTCTGCATCAACTGCGCCGGGCTGGACGAGAACACGCTGCGATCAGAGCTGTTTGGCCACAAGCGGGGGGCCTTTACCGGCGCCATTGCCGAGCGCCGGGGGCTGGTCGAGCGCGCCCGCGGCGGCACGTTCTTTCTCGATGAGCTGGCTGACATGCCCCTGTCGGTCCAGGCCGATCTGCTGAGGTTTCTGCAGTCGAAGCGTTTTCGCCGGATGGGCAGCGACGAGGAACTGACCGCCGACATCCGACTGGTGGCCGCGGCCCAGCCCGACCTGCTCGAGAAGATGCAAGCGGGAGAATTCCGCGAGGATTTTTACTACCGGCTGGCCGAGGTCACGCTTGCCACCCCGCGCCTGGCCGACATCCCCGAAGACATCCCGCGCATCGCCCGCAACATCATCTATCGCCAGGACCGCAGCCGGTTGAGCGACGAGCAGCTCCGCCAGGCGGCCAACTATTTTGACGCGGCCGCCGATGAACTTAGCACCTATGCCTGGCCGGGGAACGTGCGCGAGCTGGCCACGCTCGTGCGCCGTCGGCTCTTCCTGGGCGAGGATATCCTGCCCGAGCTTGGCCGCCGCGCGGCCTCGGCCCGTGCCGGGCGCGGCTATCCGCGCTTCAAGCCAATCAATACGCCCGCCGACATCGAGTCTCTGGACACCATCCGCCGTCAATACCTCGACCACGTTTTGGCCTCACGCGGCGAGATGACGCAAAAGGAGCTGGCCCAGCGGCTGGATATCTCGGTCAACACACTGAAGTCGCTGAAGAGCTGAGCAGAGCGCCAGACGGCAGGATGCACGGGGGATTGACGCGGTGGGGGCGGGCGGGTAGCCTTGAGGGGCATTCGCAAGCAGAGGACATCACAACAGGCATCAGGGGAGACACACCAATGCGGGGAGCAAGCACCATGCAGGTCCTGGGACGGATTTTGATTTCGCTCGTGCTCATGCTGGGGGCGCGGGGGATGGCGGCGGCGCCGGTGGCGCTGGGCGATGGGGTCATCGATCATGGGGTGGCGGCGCCGGTGGCGATGACGACGTGGGGCAACAGCGTCGTGGCCACCCAGGACGCGCAGGGACGGCGCCAGGTCTTCATCAAACTGTGGGGCGGTGGGGATGCTTCTTATCTGTTCATCGATGCGGAGACCGGCCAGAGCCAACAGGTCAACCCGGGGGGGCGGGGCTGGGGGGCGTATCTGGTCCACGTGGGGGCCGATGGGACGATCTACGACACGATGGGGCGGCACATGGTGGCGATCAACCCGGCGACGCGCCAGGTGCGCCGGCTGGGGGAGATCCCGTCGGGGATGGCGCTGTCGTTCGTGAGTGACGAGGCGGGGGTAGTTTATGCGGGGATCTACCCGAGCGCGACGCTGGTCTCGTATGACCCGCGCAGCGGGGTGTTCAAGAACCATGGGGCGCTCAATGAGGAGAAGTTTCCACAGTATCTGCGTCCTTTGGCGATCGACCAGGCGGGCTGGATTTATGGCGGGGTCAGCATCCTGCGGATGCAGGTGCTGGGGTTCAATCCGGCCACCGGCGAGAAGCGGGCGTTCATCCCGGAGGCGCAGCGGCGGCGGGGCAACGTGAACGTGTTTCGCAGCGCCGACGGGAAGGTCTACGCGAACGCTGAGGGCTGGGGGCTGCACGAGTTGACGGGGGGCGAGGCGCGGCCGGTGACGCAGGCGGGGCGCCCGGAGAGCCGGCCGACGAATCAATTCGCGGATGGCTCGCGGATCGTCCGCTCGGATGTGCCCGACCGGCAGCTGATGATTCTGGACGCGGGGGCGAAGACGCCGCGCGAGGTCAAGTTCGACTACCAGAGCGCGGGGGTCAATATCTATACGATCGTGGACGGGCCGGATGGAAAAATTTATGGGGCGACGGGGGTGCCGCTCAGAATCTGGGGGTTTGACCCGGAGAACGGACAGATGTGGGAGCGGGGGCTGGGGGACTACACGGGGCACGTCAACCAGTTCGCGCGGCTGGGGGATAAGCTGTATGGTGCGATCTACAGCCTGGGTGGCCTGATTGAGTTTGACCCGCGCCAGCCATATGAAGATGGCAGCAACATTTCGAACAGCAAGAACCCGCGGCTGGTGCATGCGCCGGATGCGGCGCGGGACCTGTATGGGCGGCCCCACGCGGTGCTGGCGCATCCGGACGGGCGCCACGTGCTGATGGGAGGCAACGCGCAGCGTGCGATGGTCGGCAGCGGGCTGTTGATCTACGACACCCAGACGGGGGAGGAAGTCGTGCTGGACCGGCCGGATTTGGTTCGCGACCAGGGGATCAACGCGCTGGTGGGGCTGCCGGGGGGCGACGTGCTGGTGGGGACGACGACGGAGGCCTCGACGGGGGGGATCGCGAGCGCAACGGCGGCGATGGTGTATCGGTTGGACCTGAAGACGCGCAAGATCACGGGGCGCTGGACGCTGGAGCCGGCGACGCGGGCGGTGCGGGACCTGATCCTGGGGCCGGATGGGCTGGTCTATGGGCTGGCGGAGGGCAACCGGTTGTTCGTGTTCGACCCCAAGCACAATGAGTTCGTGCATGACGCGGAGTTGACGGGCTATGGGCGGGTCAGCGGCGGACAGGCACCCCGGTCGATGGCGCTGGGGCCGGATGGGAAGATCTATGCGCTGTTTCGCGAGGCGGTGGTGCAGATCGACCCGGGGACGGGGAACCACCGGGCGGTGGCGCGGCCGGGGGTGCCGATCAACGCCGGGGTGGCGATCCAAGGGGGGCGGATTTATTTTTCATCGGGGGCGCGGCTGCTGAGCGCGGCGCTGCCGGGCATGCCGACCTCAGGAGGGCCGCGATGAAAAGAGCGATGGGGTGGATGGCGCTGGCGCTGCTGGGCTGGGCGGGCGCGGGGGCGGCCGAGATCGGCGTCGGTGACGTGAGCCAGTTCGAGGCGGCGGTGGGGGCGGCGCGGCCGGGGGATACGATCGTGCTGGCCAACGGGGCGTGGAAGGACGTCCAGCTGGTGTTTGACGTGCGGGGGACGGCGGCGGCGCCGATCACGCTGCGGGCCAAGACGGCGGGGCAGGTGGCGCTGACGGGGAAGTCGACGCTGCGCATCGGAGGCGAGCATGCGGTGGTGAGCGGGCTGGTGTTTCGCGATGGCGGGATCGAAAGCGGCAGCGTGGTTGATTTTCGCGGGCGGGGCAACGTGCCGGCGAAACATTGCCGGCTGACTGGGAGCGCGATCATCGGCTACACCTGGCCGTGGCCGGGGCCCGAGGTGGCGGATCCGACCTACGTCCGCTCCTTCTGGGTGACGCTGCACGGGGAGAACAACCGGGTGGACCACTGCTGGTTTGAGAACCACGACGGCTGGGGGGTGACGCTGGTGGTGGCGCCGGTGGTGGGGCAGGTGGCTGGCCACCAGATCGACCACAATTATTTCGGGCCGCGACCGCGACCGCCGGCGCACGTCAAGGAGACCAACGGCTACGAGACGATCCGGATCGGGACGAGCGGCGTGGCCGACGCGAACGCGCGCTGCGTCGTGGAACATAATTTGTTCGAGCGGGCGAGCGGGGAGGGGGAGATCATCTCCAACAAGAGCTGCGAGAATATTTATCGCCACAATACGTTCCGCGACAGCGATGGGGCGCTGACGCTGCGCCACGGGCACCGCTGCCTGGTGGAGGGCAATTTCTTCATCGAGTCGGCGGGGGTGCAGACCAACTCGGGCGGGGTGCGGATCGTTGGCGAGGAGCATGTGGTGATCAACAACTACATGGAGGGGCTGAGCGGGCGCGGATTGCAGTCGGCGATCACGCTGATGAACGGGAGCAAGCCGGCGGATTATGTGGCCGGGGGATATCAGCAGGTGATCGGCGGGTTGGTGGCGTTCAACACCGTGGTCAACTGCCGGCAACCGCTCAACCTGGGGGCGCGCGGGAGCGATCCGCGGTATCCCGACCCGCCGACGGGGGTGACGATCGCGAATAATGTGATCCAAGCGCCGGGGCAGACGGTGGTCACGCAGGAGGCGGCGCCGGTGAGTGCGAACTGGGAGGGGAATCTGTTCTGGGGCGACGCGGCGGGGATCGAGCTGCCGGCGGGGGTGCAGTGGCAAGAGGCCGGGCTGCAGCGAGGGGGAGATGGCTTGTGGCGGCCGGGCGCGGGTAGTCCGGTGGTGGACGCGGCGGCGGAAAGTTATCCGCAGGTGACGCTGGACATCGATGGACAGCCGCGGCTGGACCCCAAGGATATCGGCTGCGACGAGCGCTCGGAGGCGGGGATCGTGAACCGGCCGCTGACGGCGAGCGAAGTGGGGCCGTTGTGGATGCGGCCGCGGACGGCGGCGCGGCCGGGGGTGACGGCGATGGAGTAAGGGCGCTTCAGATGCCGGAGCCGGGGCCGCGCTGGTTGTCCTCGGAAGTGGGCGGAGGCGGGTTCATGTCAATGGGTTGGTCCTCCTCCGCAGGGGGAAGGTCCTCGGGTGCGGGTTGGGGTGCCGCCGCATTGGGGGCGATGTGAATCGAGCCCTCGTTGGTGTGATAGATCGTCTCGCCGGAGTCGAGGGTTTCCTCTTCGACGCGATTGCCCATCAGCAGCTTGACGATGACGACGATGGCGATGGCGAGGATGACCAGGGCGAGGATGACGAAAGGCAGGTTGCGGCGCAGACTGGCGACGTCATCGGCGGGGAGCGGCTCGGCCGGGGGAGCAGGGGCGACCAGCACGGGCTGGTTGGCGGCATCGGCGGGCGCGGCGGCCAATTGGCGGCGCAGCGCCAGCAGCTCCTCGTTGAGCTGGCGGCTCAAGGCCACGGTTTCAGCCATCATGCGGTCCTGCTCGGCGCGCACTTCGTTCAGGCGCCGGTCGAGCAGGCTCATGCGTTCCTGCATGGCGGCCAATTGTTCGTTGACCACCAGATCGCGACGCTCGGGCGTAATCGGTTCCTGCTGGGCGGCCGGACGGCAGGCGGCCAACAGGAGGATCGGCGCGATCAGCAGACAGGCCAGCCGGTGACAGCCGCGAATCATGGCGTTCCTCCAAGGTCGGATTCCAAAGGTTTATCGTAACAGGTGGCGGGGATCAGGCGCCAGCAATCGCGCGAGAGAACGCCGCGAAGACGGCGGGGCGTCTTCGCGGCGGTTGGGTTTCAGATGGCGGTTTAATGAAGTAGTTCGCGCCAATCCTCGGGCAGATTCTGTTGGGCTTCGAGGACAATTTCCTCGGGCAGCGCCTCGCGCGTGCAGGCGATGATCTCGTGAAAGAGCTGGTCGGATTCCTCATGGGAGAAGCGGAACTGGCCGGCGACGACGTCGATGGCCTCGTTGAGAGGGATGGTGTGTTCGCGCTGCTGGTGGCCGCGCAGCCGCCAGAGTGACAACGGCTCGGGCAGGGCTTGGGCGACCCGCTGGGCATGGGTCTGATCGAGGGTGGTGGCCATGATACCCAGGACGGCCTTGACGGCGGCGTCGGCGGTGGTGTCGTCTTCGATAAAGTCGAGTTCGCGCGCCCGTTGAATAAACTCTTGATATTGCATGATATACTCCTTTGCTGACTCCGCTTTTTCGCCCGGTTGGGATGAGTTAATGTTGAAAGGAAGGATGGCCCCGGCGGAGCGGGGGGACCTATCCTTGAGATCCATTTTACCGCCCCTGCGGGCGGGCGCCCTAAGGCTTTCGGGCGGATCGGGACGAGATGGGGAAAACACTGAACGGGGCGCGGCTGACGGGCCGGATTTACGAGACGATGCTGGCGGCGGGTGGGGCGCGGGGGTGGTGGCCCTGCGACCGCGAGGGGGCGCGCGGGGGTTTCGACGAGATCGTGATCGGGGCGGTGCTGACGCAGAATACGGCGTGGAAGAACGTCGAGCGGGCGCTGGCGCAACTAAGCGAGGCGGGACTGGTTGACCTCGAGAAGCTGGCGGTGCTGGAGCCGGCCGAGTTGGCACCGCAGATTCGGTCGGCCGGATATTTCAATTTGAAGGCTCGGCGGTTGCGGGCGGTGGCGGAGTATTTTGCCCCCGGCGGGCGCAGCCGGCTCGAGGAGCTGGCGAGCCGATCGGATGGGGCGTTGCGCGAGGAACTGCTGGGGATCTATGGGGTCGGGCCGGAGACGGCGGACTCGATCCTGCTCTACGCGCTTGGCCGGACGAGCTTTGTCATCGACGCCTATACGCTGCGGATCGGCCGGCGCCACGGGCTGTTCAACGGCACGACGCGATACGAGGAGGCGCGGGATTGGTTCATGGGGCGCGTCGCGGCGGACCTTGAGACCTACAACGAGTATCACGCGCTGCTGGTGTGGATCGGGAATCAGTTTTGCCGGCCGAAGCCAAGGTGCGAGGCGTGTCCGTTGTTCCGGAGGGAGTGCTTCGCGAATGAGGGGCGATGGCGGGCCATGCGCGAGGGGGTCAGGGGAGAGCTGGAGTGAAAAACCGCACAGGGTGACAGGGGGTTTGACAAGGCGATCAACCCAAGGTTTCGCTGCGTGAAAAGGCCGGAGCCGATCAGCGGGAGGTGGTGGGGATTTTTTCGTCGTTCCAGCCGAAGACGATCTTGGCGGAGATCCAACCCTCGTCGCCCTGAGCGTGGCGCACGCGCAGCCAACCATCCTTGTGTTCGAGCACCTCGAGGAAGACGCCGCGTGAGCAGGTGAAGACGATGGGCTGGGTATCGTAATCGGTGCCGCCGCCGGCGCGCACGTTGCATGGGTCGAGGCGCGTGATGACGTAGCGCGGGGAGAAGGTGAGGTATTTGGGGTGGACCCAGCCGCGGTCGCCGTCGACGTCCATGACCTTGACCCAGCCGTTGTTGGCGACGTCGAGGACGAAGATCGGGTAGGGCTTGGAATAGTTCATGATGATGGGGTATTCGGTGCCGGGCCCGGTGCGCACGTTCTGCTTTTCGTGGTCGACGGTGACGAAGCCGGTCTCGGAGAGGAAATTGGCGAGGACCCAGCCGGTCTTGCTCTGGGCAGGGTCGGCGCGGACGGTCTGGACGCGGGCCCAGTCCTTGTTGCGCTCGAGCACCTTGACGGGCTGGAAGCGGAGCAACTGCTCGATTTGCTTGGCGTTACTGGCGGCCTTTTCGCGCAGGCTGAGGTAGGTCTGGGCCTTGACGAGGGCGTGTTGCTGGGCCGAGGCGGCCAGGGGGAGAATAAAAAGAAAAAGGGCAACGAACAAGCGCGGCATCATGCACTCCTGCGCTGAAGTTGCCCCAATTTTTAGCGTTTTCACGTCAGTCGGTCAAGACGTGAATGTAGCGCCGGTTGTTGCTTTCGAGATATTCGACGCGACCGGGCACGCGGGCATAGAGCGTGAAGTCGCGGCCTTGGCCGACATTGCGGCCGGGCCAGAACTTGTTGCCGCACTGGCGGACGATGATCGAGCCGCCGGTGACAACCTGGCCGGCGAAGACCTTGCAGCCGCGGTATTGCGGATTGCTGTCGCGCCCGTTACGGGTTGAACCGCCACCTTTTTTATGTGCCATGACTCTGACTCCCCCGGCCGGTTGTTCAGCCGGCCACAGCTATGATATTTAATCGGTTCGGGACTAGGCCTGAGCCGTCGGCAGCCCCAGGACCAGCACTTCGGTGAAGTCCTGGCGGTGGCCCATCCGCTTTTCGTAACCCTTGCGTCGCTTGAACTTCCAGATGCGGATCTTGGGGCCGCGGCCGTGGCGCAGGACGCGGGCCACGACGGGTTCGGCGGGGGTGAGGCGCAGTTGGCTGCCCTCGCCGCTGGCCAGGACGTCGCCGAGCTGGATCTCCTGGCCGACCTCGGCCTCGATCTTCTCGAGCTTGAGGCGGTCGCCCTGCTGGACCCGGTACTGTTTGCCGCCGGTGCGGATGATGGCGTAACTCATGTTCGGTGGACTCCTGAGCTCAAGGCAAAAGTCGCCCCGGCGGGGCACAAAACTACTTTTATAATGACTATGACCCTTGGGCGCAAGCTAAAAATGAGGCGTCAGGGCGGACGAAACGTCGGTTGGGGTCATTGGGGGCCCTCTTGGTGGCGCAGGTTGTCGGGGTCGTGGTGCCAGAGTTCGTAGCGACGGTTGCGCCAGGGGGTGGGCTGGCGCAGGAGGGCTCGGCTCCAGGAGCGCAGGCCGATGAGCGCGGTGAAGATGCTGGCGACGGGCAGGAGCAGGTAGCCGAGCCAGGAAAAGCTGCCAAAACGGTGATCCACCAGCGCGCGCAGGGACCAGAGGATCGTGACTTGCATGAGCGGCAGCAGGGTGGCGGCCCAGAGACCGCCGCCGAGGGCGGCGCCGGCCAGCAGGCTCAGCCAGGGGCCGGCAAAGAGGGCGAGGTTGATCAGGGTGGCCAGGGGGGCGAGCGGGCCGGGGAAGGCCTTGCTGAAGTTCTTGGTAAAGCCCTCCCAGATCGCGGGGAGGGATGTATACATGCGGCAGCGGACCAGATCGGCGGCGCCGACCATGCGCAGGCGGGCTTGGCAACGCTTGGCGCGGCGGGCGAAGGCGAGGTCCTCGACAATCTCGGCGCGCACGCCGGCGTGGCCGCCGAGGCGGTCGTAGGCGGCACGGCTGAAAAAGAGGAAGGCCCCGCTGGCGGCGGCGTAATCCTTCATGGCGGGGTGGGCGATCAGTGGCAGCGAGACCATGGTGGAGCCGGCAAGGGTCAGCATGGGCACGGAGAGCTGCTCCCAGAAGCCGCGGGCCTCGAGGCGGGGCAGGCCGCTGAGCAGGTCGGTGCGGTGGA
Source organism: Sumerlaeia bacterium (assembly GCA_041687335.1). Taxonomy (GTDB): domain Bacteria; phylum Sumerlaeota; class Sumerlaeia; order MVZB01; family MVZB01; genus JAJFUE01. Next base: position 21,809 of record JAWLCE010000035.1, read on the forward strand.
ATAGGGCCAGCCGCAGGGCGACCTGGAGGGCGTGGGGCGACCAGACGGTGTCGGCATCGGTGAAGAGCAGGTATGGGCCGCGGGCTGCCTGGGCGAGCTGGTGGCCGGCCCAGGGCTTGCCGATCCAGCCGGGGGGCAGGGGGCGGCCGGCGAGCACGCGGATGGCGAGGGCGGGGTGGCGGGCGGCGACGGAGCGGGCCAGCTCGCCGGTGGCATCCTCGGAGCAGTCGTCGAGGACGAGGATTTCAAAGTTGGGATAGCGCTGACGGGCGAATGACTCGACGCAGGCGGCAATATTAGCGGCCTCGTTGCGGGCGGGGATGCAGACTGAGATCAGCGGCAGGGGCGAGGGGAGGGGCTGGTGGCGGGCGCGGCGGCGGTCGCGCCGGAGGAAGCGCAGATTGATGAAGGTGTTGACCAGCATGGCCAGGCAGACCAGGGTGATGAGCAGTTGATAGAGGAGCATCGAAGCCTCGGCATTCGCGATTGCCCCCGCCGGGGCGGGCTTTTATACTGCACGCGGGCCGGCCGAGGGGCGGTCGTCTTATTTTGACATGGCCGGGGCCGCGAGTCTCGCGCGAAATGGTCTCAATGAATTGATTCAATTGAACCGCAAAGTCGCGGAGGACGCAGAGGAATCGCAAAGTGATCATGGCTGGGCGCCGATTCAACCTGCTGGGGTAGCATTGCTCGGGCTGATTGCATGACACCGCAGGGCGACAGGACAGGTCGGGCCTTACGCGCTGCCACATATCACAGGTCGGAGAAACAGGTAAAATTGCGGGATCGTGATGCCAAGGCACAAAAGGCGGGCCTGCCGCGCCGGCGCTGGGTGATCGCCGTGCCGGTGGCGGTGCTGGGCGCGTTGGTGGCGGCGGCGGTGCTGGCGCCATGGCTGGCGCCCTATGCGGTCTATGAGCTGGAGTCGGTGCGGCTGGAGGACAGCGCGCTGGCGCCGAGCTGGTCGGGGCAAGAGGGCGGGGGGCGCTACCTGCTGGGGACGGACCTGCAGGGGCGCGATGTGCTGTCGGCGATCATGTATGGGCTGCGGGTGTCGCTGCTGGTGGGGGTGGCGGGGACGCTGGCGGCGGCGCTGACGGGGATCCTGCTGGGGCTGGTGGCGGGCTGGTGGCGGGGGTGGACCGAGGCGGCGCTGATGCGGCTGGCGGATATCCAGCTGGCGTTCCCGTCGATCCTGATTGCGCTGTTTTTGATGGCCATGTTGGGGGCGGGGGTCGGCAAAATCATCATCGCGGTGGCGGTGGCGCACTGGGTGATCTATGCGCGAATCGTGCGGGGGGCGGTGCTGGCGGAGCGGGAGAAGGATTACATTTCGGCGATCCGGGGGCTGGGGGCGGGGCCGGGGCGGATTTTGACGCTGCACCTGTTGCCCAACGTGATGACGCCTGTGCTGGTCATCTCGGCGGTGGAGTTCGCGTCGGTGGTGATGCTGGAGGCGACGCTGAGCTTTTTGGGGATGGGGGTGCCGCCGACGCGGCCGTCGTTGGGGATGCTGATCCGGTTTGGCTTCGAGATGTTTGCGAGCGGGGCGTGGTGGATCTGGCTGTTCCCGGGGCTGACGCTGATGGCGCTGGTTTTTTGCCTGAACTGGCTGGCGGACCTGCTGCGGGATTGGGCGATGACCCCGGGCGGGGATGGCTGAGATGCGGGCGGCCGAGGCCACGAGTGTCGGGCGTGGTGCGGCGGCGGGGCCGGGCGCCGGACGGGCGCGGGTGCTGCTGGTGGCGCTGTTCGTGCTGCTGTATCTGCCTTTCGTCTACCACCATGGCTGGGGTTACGTGCGCCATTACAGCGTGGATTTTCCATCTTTTTATTATGCGGCCCAGACGGCGTTCGAGCTGGGGCGGTCTCCTTATCCGGCGGATGACCTGCCCGAGCCGATGGCCTCCCAGGCGCTGCCTTATCTTTATCCGCCGCCGACGCTGGTGCTGCTGGCGCCGCTGGCGTGGCTGCCGTTTCCGCTGGCGCGGGTGGGTTTGCTTGGATTGAGCCATGTGTGCCTGCTGGCGATGATATGGCTGACGGCGACGCGTCTGGCGGGGCTGGAGCCGGAGCGACGACCAGCGGCGATGGGGCTGGTGCTGGTGCTGGGGCTCATGTTTCACCCGATTGCGGTGACGCTGGAGCATGGTCAGATCAATCTGGTGCTGGCGCTGGCGCTGCTGCTGTTCTGGCTGACGGAACGGGCGGGGCGTAGCGTGATGGCCGGGGCGCTGCTGGCGGTGGCGATCGCGCTGAAGACGTATCCGGTCCTGTTGTTGCCGCTGCTGGTGCTGGTGGGCCGCGCGCGGGTGGCGGGGTGGACGGTGGCGGCGCTGGCGTGCCTGAGCGGGGTGGCGGCGCTGGTGGTGCCGGGGGAGGCTTGGGGTCACTGGCTGGCCGAGGTGGTTCCGACGGGAGGCTATGGCCGGGTTCCGCTGGGTTTATTTTCGCCGGCGGCGGAATGGAACCAGAGTTTGAACGGGATATTCTCGCGCTGGTTCATGGAGGCCGGCGAGGAGGCTCCGCGTGGGGTGGGGCGGGCGCTGACGTATGGGGTGGCGACGGTGCTGATGCTGGCGACGGCGTGGGGGGCCTGGCGGGCGCGGCGGAGGACGGCGGGGCTGGACCTGACGCTGGCGGCGGGGCTGCCGCTGACCTATCTGCTGGCACCGCTGTCGTGGGAGCATCACCTGGCTTACCTGTGGCCGGGGCTGGTCTGGATGCTGCTGGGGCGGGAGGGGCGGCGGCGGCGCTGGTGGTTGCTGGCGGTGCTGTCGGCGGTGCTTGCGATGGGGCCGCTGATGGCCAAGGGCGGAGCGGTGCTGGGGGTGTGGTGCGTGGCGATGGGGGACCTGCTGGCCGGCGGGGGGGCAGTTAAAAATGGCGATGAGGGTGGGGATCGGGCAAAATGAGACCTGCGCGCGGGCCGCGCCGGCCGCCGCTGCAATCCCTTGAGAAAGACCGCCGTTCGGATGACCCCACGCCCCCATCAGCTACCGCCGCGGCTGCTGATCTTCCTGACTGTTTTCATCGACCTTTTGGGTTTCGGCATCATCATCCCGATCCTGCCGCTGATCGGCGGGCTGCTGGTGGAAGATGCGCGGTTCCAAGGGAGCGCGGGGGCGCTGCTGATGGTGGCGTTCTCGCTGCTGCAGATGATCTTCAGCCCGATCTGGGGGCGGCTGTCGGACCGCTATGGGCGTCGGCCGATCCTGCTGATGAGCCTGGCATGCTCGACGACGTCCTATGTGTTGTTTGCGCTGTCGCAGCAGTATTGGCTGCTGCTGGTGTCGCGGTTAATCGCGGGAATCGGCGGGGCGAACATCACGGCGGCGCAGGCTTACATGGCCGACATCACCGACAGCCGCGACCGGACGGCGGCGATGGGGATGATCGGGATGGCGTTTGGGCTGGGGTTTGCGCTGGGGCCGGTGATCGGCGGCGGGGCGACGCACCTGTGGGAGTGGTTGTTTCCGGCCGCGATGGCGCACCAGGGAGCGGGGGTGGTGGCGGCGCTGATCTGTGGTGCGAACCTGGTGGGGGCGATTTTTTTGCTGCCCGAGTCACTGGCGCCGGAGCGGCGGGGGCAGGCGAGCAGGCGCCGGTTTGCGACGCTGGCCGACATCGGGGCGACCTTGACCCACCGGTCGATCGGGCCGCTGATGGTGCTGTTCTTCCTGGTGACCTTTGCCTTTGCCAAGCTGGAGATCACATTTTCCCTCTATGCGGGAGAGGTGCTGGGGCTGCCGGTGCGGGCGATCTATGGATTGTTTGTGTTTCTTGGTTTGAGCATGGCGTTCTGGCAGGGCTGGTTTGTGCGGCGGGCGGTGCGGTTCGTGCCCGAGCCGGTGCTCGCGGTGGGCGGGATTGGCTGCCTGACGGCGGCGCTGCTGATGTTTCCACTGGTGGCCAGCGTTCCGTGGATGCTGCTGTCGATCGCGCTGCTGTCGTTCGGGCAGGGAATCGCCATGCCGTCGGTGATGTCGCTGATCTCGCGTTCGGCGACGGGGGATCGGCAGGGGCGGGTGCTGGGCGTGAGTCAGTCGGCGGGGTCGCTGGCGCGGATCGTGGGGCCGCTGCTGGGCGGGCCATTGTTTGATCTGGGGCCGAGCCTGCCTTTTCTTGCGGCGGCCCTGGCGATGGCATTTGCGCTGGGCTGGGCCGTGATGGTGCGGCGGCGACTGATTCGATACGGGATGAACGAGGAGACGAGGGGAGCGCAGGTGGAGCGACCGACGGCGGCGCTGGGCGCGGCCTGAGCGAGGGCGCTAGGCGGCGGGGGGCATGCTGCCGTTATCGGCACCATTGTTATTGGAGCCGTTGCGACCGTTGCGGTCCTGCCACTGACTGCTGAAGCTGGCCCCGAATCGTTCGATCCACTCGAGGGCGGCGCGGTTGAAGCCGATATCGCAGCGAAGGCGTTCGGACTCGGTCCACTTATACTTTTCGATCTCCTGGAGCTGGGCTTCCAGGTAAGCCTTGAGTTCAATCCTGTTCATGCTACCACACCTGCACTGGGGGGGGCATTCGTTGGGGACGGCAAAATCAACTGGAGCGGCTGCGACAGATTCTGCTCACATGTCAGTGATGCCATAACCCAAGCGAATGAATCCACATTAATTCTTGAAATATTGTACATTCCTGTCAAGCCAGACGGAATGCGGGATCGGCGGAAGGGTCGCTGATTCGGTGGCGGGGTCTTTCCCTGCCGGCTGATCGGTATTTCCCCCTCCGCGAGCAGTTGACACGCGGGCAAGAGCCCCGTTATGCGTATCGGCAGGAACGATGGCCTCCAGTAGGGGTGTGTGATTAAAGCGGAGAAACGCTTATCAGCGCAGAAAGTCCGCGGGGGGCGCGGGGGGCTGGGGAGCACCGGGGAGCGCTTCGGGCAGGACCTCGAATTCCTTTTGCAGGCGATAGAGGACCTCATTGCGCTCGCAGCGTTGCCATTGAAGTTCCTCCATGCGGAGCTGAACCAGGTCAAGCGAGCCGGTCTGGATGAATTGCTCACGGGCGTAGGCGTAGCGATCATCGGGGACGAAGCAGCGGTCGTTGCGGTAGAGGTCGAGGAAACCGGCGCAGCCGGGGAGGGCCGCCAAGGCCAGCAGCGTCAGGAAGATTTGAGCCGACCGGTGCAGGTTCATGATGGGTTCCCTCACCAGCGCCAGATGCTGGAGGCGTAGGTCAGGCCGCCGCCGAAGGCGACCAGGGCAAAGAGGGTGCCCGGCTGGAGCCGGCCGGCCTCGCGGGCATCATGCATCGCCAGGGGGATGGTGCCGGCCGAGGTGTTGCCGAAGCGGTCGATGTTGACAATAAAGCGGTCGAGGGGCACGCGCAGCTTGCGGGCGGCGGACTCGATGATGCGCACGTTGGCCTGGTGGGGGATGATCAGCTCGAGGTCGGCCGGGGTGAGGCCGTTGCCGGAGTTGACCAGCGCCTCCTCGACGGCGGTGCCGAGGATGCGGGTGGCGAACTTGAAGACCTCGTTGCCGTTCATGTTGAGGTATTCGCGGCCATTGCGGGTGGCGGGCGAAGTCAGGGGGTCATAGGCGCCCGAGCTGTTGAGCTTGATCAGATCGCCGCCGGTGCCATCGGCTCCCATGGTCTGGCCGAGCAGGCCGCGGCCGTCTTCGACGGGGCCGAGGATGGCGGCGCCGGCGCCGTCGGCAAAGATGACGCAGGTGTTGCGATCGGTCCAGTCGATGAACTTGCTGAGGGCATCGGCGCCAATGACCAGCACTCGGCGGTACATCCCCGCGGAGATGAGGCCGGCGGCCACCGAGCAGCCATAGATAAAGCCGGAGCAGGCGGCGGAGAGGTCAAAGGCGGGGACCGGGCGGGTGATTCCCAGGTTGGCCTGAACTTGACAGGCGGCCGAGGGGCAGAGGGTATCGGAGGTAAAGGTGGCGCAGATAATCAGGTCGATCTGATTGGGCTCGAGGGCGGCATCGGCCAAGGCGCGGCGGGCGGCCTCGGTGGACATGGCAACGGTGGCCTCGCCGGGGGCGCAGATGTGACGCTCGCGGATGCCGGTGCGGCTGACGATCCACTCCTCGTTGGTATCGACCATCGACTCGAGTTGCTGGTTGGTCAACACGCGCTGCGGAACATAGGTTCCGAGGCCCAAAAATCCGACGTTTACCTTCTCCACGACTGCCCCATCCCTACAGGTACACTTTGCCGGCCCCATGTGAGGCGCTACCGTGGAGATTGCCAAGACGGGCGGGCAAAGACAAGCAGAATTTCCCCGGGGCGCCGGCCAGTCAAAGGACGAAACCCGAGGCCAGATTCAGAGATCGCCCGATATCGCGCTCAGGCCGACTGGATTAGGATTGCTGCCTTCAACCACAGGGATGTGCGAACGGCAAAAACCGAATCCATCGACGGAGCGTGGTCATGAAGTCGAATGGCGGCAGGGGGATACGCTATCCCAGGGTGGCGGCGGTGGTGGCGGTGCTATGGGCGCTGCTGGCGGGGTCGCCGGCGGCGGAGGGGGAGTTGTCGCGGCATGCGGCCTTCGGGCTCAAGGGGAGCGAGCTGGCGCGGCTCCAGATCGAGCGCGGACTGCGCAAGCCGATCAAGGCGCGGGCGCCGCAGGACCAGAGCCTTGAGAGCCTGCGGGGGCTGATCGGGCAGGAGACGGATCGGCGGCTGCGGGCTGTGCTGCCGGCGGTGGAGGAGTTGGAGCGGCTGCTGGCGGGGCGGAACGGCGACGGGGAGAGAACCTACACCGATGACCTGATCGAGGACCTCAAGCCGATCGCGCTGCATATCCAGCGCCACACCGGGATTCCGGCCTCGGTGCTGCTGACCCAGATCGTGGTGGAGTCGGGCTGGGGCGGGTCGAACGTGACGATCCTGAAGAACAACGTGCTGGGGCTGGGGGTGGCGCAGGAAGTGAGCGAGTTTGAGGTCGAGCTGGTGCTGGGCGGGGAACGGCGCTCGATCCGGGTGCGCACCTACGACCAGACGAGGGCCTATGGGTTTGACTCGATCGGCGATGGCATCCTGTATTACGTCTATGTCCTGCTACAGAGTTCATCCAACGAGCGACATTATGGAACCCTGCGCCGGTTCCTTGAAGAGCAGCGCGGGGCGCGGATCGACGACGCCTATCGACGGCGGGTGCTTCGCCTGATTGCAGGCAATTATCACGCGGACCCGAAGGATTATGTGGCCTACCTGGCGCCGCTGGTGGACCGCTACAAGTGGATCGACGGCGAAGGAGAGATCCTGCTGGCGAGCAATCGGGCGGGGGCCGCGCCGGGGGTGCCCGGGGGAGCGGATGGCGGCAAGGGCGGCGCGCCCTGAGCTGGCGGCAAATAGGCGAGGTGACGAGCGGGAGCGGACAACCGGGGCGGATTGCCCCGGGTTTTCTTTTAAGGGGCTATGGGCGCGCGATCAGGCGGCGCCGAGTTGCTCGTCCAGCAGCGTGCCGATGTCGAGGAGGAAACCGAGGCCGCCGTCGCCCATGATGAAGCAGCCGGCATAGACGGAGGGCAACAGGTTGCTGGCCGTCAGGGGCTTGATGAGCGACTTGCTCATGCCCAGCACATCATCGACGGCAAGACAGCCGGCGCGGCCATCATCGGTCTCGATCTCGACCAGCATTGGCTGGACGGGAGGCGTTGAGAGTTGATTCATGCGGATCAGCGGCAAGGAACTGTCGGCGCGGTGGATGAGGGCGAGACCGCCGGGCAGGTCGCTGCGCAAGGCGGCGTCGGCGCCATAGAGGCGGCGGATCGAGCGCAGCGGGATCATGCAGACCGTGGGTCCGATGCGCGCCAGCAGGCCCTCCTGGACGGGCACGCCATGCTTGGGCAGGGTGAGGGTGATGGTGGTGCCGAGGCCGCGCTGGGAGCGGACCTGGACCTGACCGCCGGCGCGGCGGATGGTGTCGAGGACGACATCCATGCCGACCCCGCGGCCGGAGACGTCGCTGACCTGGGCGGCGGTGGAGAGGCCGGGGTGGAAGATGAGCTGGTGGACCTCGGCTGGGGTCAGCAGGGCGGCCTCGGTCTCGCGCAGCAGGCCCTTTTCGACGGCCTTGCGGCGCACGGCGGCCTCGTCAATGCCCGCGCCGTCGTCGCTGATGGTGACGAGGACGTGCTCGTCGGCCTCGGCGATGGTGACACAGAGGCGGCCGCAGGCGGGCTTGCCGGCGGCGCGGCGGATGGCGGGGGATTCGAGGCCGTGGTCAAGGGCGTTGCGCACGAGGTGGACGAGCGGATCGCCGAGCGCCGCCACCAGCTCGCGGTCAATCGCCAGGTGCTCGCCCTCGAGTTCAAGGGCGACCTCCTTGCCGAGCTTGAGCGAGACATCATGGACCACGCGCGTGAGGGTGCGGGTGACTTGGCGCACCGAGACGCGCTGGATTTCACGCAGGCGATTGTAAAAGGTTTCGACGGAGTCGGCGAAGCCGCGGCCGATGTCGCGGTATTCCACCAGCAGGCGCCGATCGATGGAGGCCTGGCGCAGTTCCTGACCCAGGTGATGGATGCGGTCGCTGAGCGAGAACAGGTCGCCGGCGATGGCGACGATGTCGTCCAGGCGGGCGGCGTCGATGCGGATTTGGCCGGTGCCGGCATCAGCAGGGCGCGAGGGGCTGGGTTCGGCGGCCGGGGCTGAAGCGGGCGGCGCGGGGTCGGGTGGCGCGGGGTCGGCGGTGAGCGCGGCAGCCAGGCGGTGGGCGAAGGCAGCTTGCGCGTTCTCGAGCTGATCATCGCCGGCGGCGCCGCCGGCACGGTGCATCAGGCGGGCGAGGATATCGAGACCCTCGAGCAGGACCTGCACCAGCGGAGGGGTGACCGCGCGGCGGCCCTTGCGCAGCTCGTCGAGCAGGTTTTCAAGTTGATGCGAGAAGCGTTGGATGTCATCCAAGCCGAGGCAGCCGCTGTTGCCCTTGATCGAGTGGACGGGGCGGAAGATGGCGTTGATCAGCTCGGTGTCGCCTTGGCGGCCCTCCAGTTGCAGCACGCACTGTTCGGCGGCGGCGAGCGACTCGAGCGCCTCCTCGACGAAGCCGCGGATGATCTCAAGATCCAGCAAGTCGGACATCATCAGGACCTCAGGAGAAGATGTGCTGGAGCCGTGCCAGCGAGGAGGGGGAGAGCAGGCCGGTGTGCAGGTCGCGCAGCTCCATGTCGCCGTCGGTAGCTAGCAGGTCCTGGCGGTGGCTGAGGAGGGCGCCCAGCAGCATGACCGGCAGGCGCGGGAGGTCCGCAAGACTGACGATCCAGTGGCGGGCGAGGGGAAGTTGCTCACGCAGCTCGTGCAGGTCGACAAGCAGCCACTGGATCTGCTCGTGCGCCTGCGCCGGCGGCAGGGAGATCTCGAGGCATGCATCGCGCAAGGTGGCGCGGAGACCGGACGGGAGGATGACAGATTCCGTGTGATCCATGATGAACAGCTCCGGCGGGAGCCGGAAAGGCGGACACGTGAGCCGGTGGCCGTAGCTGAAAGCGGGCTCGCTCCCAGCGGGTCGGCGGGGGCCACATCTGCCGCCGCTCCGCCGGGGCTCGCACTTTCCGGGGCCGCACATGGTGTTTTGCGGGACGGCCGTGGGCCGTGCCGATGCGGTCAGTGAGTCAGTCGCCTCCTTTGGGAGCAGTGGAGGCGATGCTGATCAAGGGCGTTGCGGAGTGACAGGAGCAGGCCATCGGTGAGTGAACTGCGATAGCGCTCGGGCAGGGTCACGATGGCGGAGGCGATGCCTTCGGAAATGGGCTGATGCAGCAGGCAGCCGCGCAGCAGCCGGATCAAGTGGGTGGCCGCGATGTTGCAGTGAATGGCGAGGACATGATCGCGCTCATCGAGTGCCAGCTCGAGCACGAGCAGGTTGTGGTTGTTGGATAGATAGAGGGATGCCGGCAGTGGCGCCATGCCGAGCACGACGCGGGCTTCGCGCGGGGGGAAGGGCGCCTTCATCGGCGGGCCTCCCGCGGCTGGCGACCACCCGGGGCAGACAGATAAATGATGGATGCAGGCAAGCGACGACCTTCTCTGAAAGCTGGCCGGCGCACGGGTTGGGCGAAGGGGGGCTGCCCCACCGCACCGTGCGACTCAGGCTTTCCAGGACGTGACCCAATTCAAAGTGTGATCTGGTGCGATCAGTTCGAGGAGCGAGCGGTCTGGCGCCCCGACTCCTGATCGTATTGCTGGTACTGGCGATAGGCATCCTCGACGCAAGCAACCAGAGCGCGTTGGATCGAGCTGTGGTAGCGGGCGCGAATGGCTTGGATGACCCCATCGATGCCGTGATCGAGCCGATGGCCGATCAGCAATCCTTGGAGCATCTTTTCGGCCAACTGGGCGTTAAAATTAAGCGTGGCGGCAATAATTATTTTATTCTGAACGTCAACCTCCAACTCGATGGAGATGACATTCATGTCGGGAGCCGGGGAAACATTGGCCGGCAGGCGGGCATAGCCGCCGAAGATGATCAGGTGGTGGTGTTCTGCAGCAGCCATCGTTGGTTCACCTTAGCCATTACACAGTATCGGCCGTGGTTCAGGTTTCTAAAGCCTCCGCCGACGAAATCGGGGGGCAAAGTTGAGGCGAAAAAGTGAAAGCCAAGGGAGGGCCGGGGCCGGTGCGTGGTGTGGATTCGTGAGCGGCTCTTCAGCCTTGATATCATCTGCAGACCGTGGGGAGGTTGAGGCATCCGCCCGTCCCTTAACCTATTTTACATCCATGTGGTCGGGCAAATCGAAGAAATCTTACTGTCGAATCGTAGGACCTGAAAACTGCCATGGGGTCCGGCTGCCGTGGTCATGGGGGATTTTGGTCGCAAAGAGGCCAAGCTTGGATCAAGGACGCAAAGGTAGGATCATCCATCATTTCATGCTGCCCCAGCGCATCATCCGCGCACGGAAGGCGGAGGAAGCGGAAGAGCGGTGCGTGGCGAGAAAACAATTGTCAACCCGGCGAGGGATCGGTATCTAATAATCGATGATTAAAATGGAAACAAAGGAACCGGCGCCGATGGAAACTACTGAGAAGCTGCTGCATGATGTTTCAGTTGTGATTTTGTGCGGGGGGCAGGGCGCGCGGATGCGCACGCGCGACATGCACAAGGTGTGCTTTCCGATCGATGGGGTGCCGACGATCAACCGGACGATCCAGCTTTTCTATGGGCTGGGGGCGCGGCGGGTGTTCCTGGTGGTGGGGGCGCTGGCGCAGAATGTGATCGAGACGGTGGGGCGCCAGTTTCCGCAGGTGGCGTTCATCTATCAGCACGAGCAGCTGGGGACGGGGCATGCGGCGCGGGTGGCGGCGACGGCGCTGGCGAAGCTGGATTGCCTGGGGCCGATGCTGGTGACGATGGGCGACAAGGTGATCGAGCCGGGGGTGATCCGCGAGTTGGCCGAGCAGTATCTGCGCGCGCGGGCGGATTTGGCGTTCGTGACCTCGCCCAAGAAGATCAAGAATTTGATCAGCTCGGCGGGGCGGGTGGTCAAGGATCGCGGTGGCCGGATTCTGGGCAACGTGGAGCTGCGCGACATCCAGCGGGCGCGGATCGTGGAATCGCTGGCGAAGCTGGCGGAGGCGCGGCCGAAGGCGGGGATCGCGGTGGACAAGGTGGTCGAGCTGGGGCTCAAGCAGATCCCAGACCCCAAAAAGCTGGAGCAAGCATTGTGGCCGCTGCTTGCGGAGCTGCGCAAGAACGGGCGCACGATCAGCGGGGCGGCGCTGCTGGAGCGGCTGGGGCCGGAGCCGGGAACGATCGCGATCGGCGGGGTGCGCCTGACGCCGGACCAGGTCGAGCGCCAGGCGACGACGGTCAACTCATCGGTCTACCTGGGGAGCCGGGCCTTCTGGGATACGATGCTGCCGCGGCTGACCGACGCCAATGCGCAGCGGGAGTTCTACCTGACCGACGTGATCAACCTGGCGGTGGCCGAGGGGAAGCGCTGGCGGCTGGCGCAGCATGTGATCAGCGATCCGACATCGGTGATGGCCTATAATTCGCCCGACGAGCTGCTGCGGATCGAGGATATCTACCGGCGCAAGACTCTGGCGGCCAGCGCGGCCAGCGCGGCGGCGCCGGAGGCGGTCAACCTGCCGGGGGCGAGCTATCGGCCGGCGGCGCGCTGGCTCGAAATGTTCAAGGAGTGGCCGGCGGCGCTGGCGCGGCGGTTCGAGGAGATCTACGGGCCGGGCGAGATGGCGGCGCGGCGGAAATTGTTCATCGAGGCGCTGGAGCTATTCATCGAGCGCTTTGGCGGGGAGCGGCGGGCGATCATCGTGCGGGCGCCGGGGCGGATCAATTTGCTGGGGCGCCATGTGGACCACCGGGGCGGATCGGTCAACGTGATGGCGATCGACCGGGACGTGGTCTTTGTGGCGGCCCCGCGCGAGGACGACTCGGTGCACTTGGTCAACACGGACCCCAAGCGCTTTCCGGAGCGCGAGTTCGCGGTGCGCGACCTGCTGGGGGACATCGAGTGGGAGGACTGGCTCAGTTACGTCAACAGCGAGCATGTGCGGAACCTCTTGACCAGCTCGCGGGGTGACTGGAGCAACTATGTGAAGGCATCGATGCTGCGATTGCAGCAGTCCTTCCGCAACGTGCGGGTGCGCGGGTTCGATGCGGCGGTGGCGGGCGACATTCCGATGGCGGCGGGGCTGTCGAGCAGTTCGGCGCTGGTGGTGGGCTCGGCGGAGATCGCCGTGATGCTGAACAACCTTGGCGTGACGCCGATGGAGCTGGTGGACCTGTGCGGGGAAGGGGAGTGGTTCGTGGGCTCGCGCGGCGGGGCGGCGGATCACTCGGCAATCCGGATGGCGCGGCGGGGCCAGGTCTCGCATGTGCGGTTCCACCCATTCCGGCTGGTGGAGACGCGGCAGTTTCCCCCCGACTGCAAGGTGATCATCGCCTACAGCGGGTATGACGCTCGCAAGAGCGGTGGGGCGCGCGACAAGTTTAACCAGAAGGTGGCGAGCTACGAGTTCGGCTTCATGCTGTTCAAGGATCGCCAGCCGCAGTTCGAGGGGCTGCTGGAGCACTTGCGCGACATCAACCCGGCGCGGCTGAACTGCTCGATGGGGGACATCTATCGGCTGCTGGCGTGCATCCCGGACTCGATGAGCGTGCCGGAGCTGCGGGAGGCGCTCTCGGAGCGCCACCGCCAGCGGATGGAGGTGGTGCTGGGGTCGCACACGCCGCCGGAGCGCTATGACCTGCGTGGGGTGGTCATTTATGGGGTAGCCGAATGCGCGCGGGCGCTGCTGGCGCCGGCGCTGCTGGCCGAGGGGCGGCTGGAGCGGTTCGGGCAACTGATGGCGGTCAGCCACGACGGGGACCGTGTCAGCCGCCATCGCCGGCTGAGCAACGGACGTTGGCGCTCCAGCCGGTTTGACTGGAAGTGCGACGATGACATGCTGGCGGGGCGGCGGGCGGACTTGGCCAGCGAGGATCCGGATCGCGTGCTGGCGGCGCAGCTTTACATGCAGCCGGGGGCCTACGCCTGCTCGATCCAGCAGATCGACCGGATGATCGACCTGGTGGCCGACGTGCCGGGGGTTTACGGGGCGCAGCTGGGCGGGGCGGGGCTGGGGGGATGCATCATGATCCTGGCGCGGCCGGAGGCGGTCGAGACGACGACCCGGTTGCTGCTGGATGAGTATTATGGGCCGTCCAAGCTGGAGCCGCTGATCCACGTCTGCAGCCCGGTGGCGGGGGCCGGGGCGCTGTCGATCTAAGGCGGCGCGGGCGCGGGTTTAATCTTTTCGTTCGTAGAGCCAGGTGGTCTCGCGCAGGCGGGAGCGCTGGCCGTCGTGGACGGCATACTGGCGACCGCTCCACATGGAGACGGCGCCATACTGGCCGCGCTTGTTGACCAGATAATAATTGATGTTGAACGCGGGGCGCCCCAACTCATCGAGCAGGTAGGGCTCGGTCGTGTTTTCGACCACCCGCCGGCAGACCTCCAGCCCCGCCTCCTCGGGCGAAAGCCCCTGCCCCATCAGCGTGACGGCCAGAAAACAGCCGCAGGTCTTGATGTTGGCCTCGCCGCGGCCGGTGCTGGTGCAGGCGCCGATCTTGTTGTTGACGTAAAGACCCGCCCCCGGCACGGCTGAATCGGCGACGCGGCCGGGGATTTTCCAGGGCAGGCCGCTGGTGGTGACCGCCCCCGAAAGGTCCCCGCGCAGGTCGAGGCCGACGCAGCCGACGGTGCCGCCGAAGGCCTCGTGGGCGGGTTGGGGGCCACGGCCGGCATGGTGGCCGCCGGGGATGCGCTGCAGCGGATCGATCCAGTCGGTCTCGCGCTGCGGATCGGCGCGCCAGGCTTCCCAGCGGGCGCGCGCCTCCTCGGTGAGCAGCGAAGACTGTTTCAGACCCATCTTTTTCGCAAAACGTCCGGCATCCTCACCCGCCAGCAGGACATGGTCGGTATGTTCCATCACCAGGCGGGCCGCCTGTGCGGCCTGGACGATGTCACTGAGCCCGGCGACGGCGCCGGCGCCGCGGGAGGGGCCGTGCATGACGCAGGCGTCGCACTGGACGCGGCCCTCCTCGTTTGGCAGCCCGCCGAGGCCGACGGTCATGTCGTTGGGGTCGGCCTCGACGCCGGAGACCACCGAAATGACGGCATCGAGTGCGTCGTTGTTGGCCTGCAGCAGGTCCATGGCCGCATCCAGGTGGGGCAAGGCATTGGCGCTGCCAATCAGGATCGGCCGGATCGTTTCCATCCGCATGTTTTGAAACCTCGCCATAACACATGTGGAGCGCGAATAGAGCCATTTTAGCAAACGCGGCTGGCGGGGGGAAGAATCGGCGGTGGGAAAGGGACCACCAAAAAATCGAAATAATCGCAGATGGGCATAGGGCGCAGCGGAAACGCAGATAAGTAGACCCGGCCACGCAAAGCATATCCCCGGTAATATTTACATTAACAGCATATAATCAGCAAAAATTTGAGCATATGTAGGAAAAATTTGTCGGAAAATTCGCGTACTTCTGTGCATTTGGGGGCGTTCCAGAAGTTATGACATCAGATCGACTCAAGTGTGATCGATTTTATGACGATTGGTTGGCATTGAATGCGGACGGGCCAGTCTGAGTTGTTCGCCCAAGGAGTTTCATCATGGCCAAGGCAGCGCGCAAACCCCGCCTTCCATCCCTGCGAAAATCACTCAACCAAATCTGTGAACAGCTGGTGCTGGTCGATCTGTCGGACCTGCAGGCGCTGGCGGCCATGCATACCGCGACGGGTGAGCTCGCCGCAGGGCTGGAAACCAGCCATGGGCCGGCGGCCGGGGCCTTGCGCGAGGCGGGCCAGTGGCTCGAGCGGATCATCATGGCCGAGGTCGTGCCGGCGGAGGGCTGGGGCCAGGTGGGCCGGCTGCTGGCAGCGGCGCAGGCGGTGGTCTGCGAGGGGGCGGACCCGGTGCAGGCGGGGCTGGTGGCGGCGCCCGTGGCGGCGGCCGATGCGCCGCCCGCGTTTGCGCCCCTGCCGGGCAACGTGGACGAGGCGATTCTCGGAGAATTTCTGGCGCGCCAACCGGCGGTGCTCGAGGAGATCGAGCAGCAGGCGCTTGCGCTGGAGCGGGTGCCGGGGCCCGAGCCGGCGCGTGAGCTGCGCCGGGTCATTCACACCCTGAAGGGTGAGGCGGGCCTGCTGGGGTTGACCGAGGTGGAGACGCTGTGCCATGCGATCGAGAGCGCTCTGGAGCGCGAGGGGACGGCGGTGACCGACACGCTGCTCGAGGCGCGCGACTGGCTGGCCAAGGTCTGGGCGGCGCGCGAAGGCGGGGGTGAGCCCCCGGCGGGGCTGGAGCGCCTGCTGGAGCGGCTGGCGGCGCCGGCGGCCGAGAGCGTGCCGCTGACCGCCGATCCGGACCTGGTGGGGGAGTTTGTGGCGGAGGCGCGCGAGCACCTGGAGGCGACCGACGTTCATTTGATGACAATCGAGACGGAACCCTCGGATGGCGAGGCGCTGGCGGCGGTGTTTCGCGCCTTCCATACGATCAAGGGTGTGGCGGGGTTCCTGGCGCTCGAGGAGATCGGACGGCTGGCGCACCAGTCCGAAAACCTGCTTGACCGGGCTCGGCGGGGCGAGGTCACGCTGGCGGGGCCGGTGATCGATGTGGTTTTTGACGCCACTGACGCGATGAAGCGCATGGTGGGGACGGTGGAGCAGGCGCTGCGAGGCCAGGGGGGACTGGTTCCGGAGCCGGGGCTGGACCTGTTGCTGGAGCGAATCGGACAGGCGGCCGCGGGCACGCTCAAGGCGGCGGCGGAGATGATGGTTGGCACAGAGGGTCCGGTGCGGCGGCTGGGGGAAATTCTTGTTGAGACGGGGGCCGCAAGCTCGGAGGGGGTGGCGCGGGCGCTGGCGGCGCAGGCGACGCAGCCCGAGCCCGAGCGGCTGGGGACGCTGCTGGTGCGCGAAGGCGAGGCGCGACCGCGCGACGTGGTGCAGGCCCTCCGCAGCCAGCGCGGCGGAGCCGGCGAGGCTTCGGCACCCGTCGAGGTGCGCGAGACGATCAAGGTCGACACGGATCGGCTGGACCGCCTGATCGAGATGGTGGGCGAGCTGGTCATTGTCGAGTCGATGGTGAGCCAGTCGCGCGAGCTGCGCGAGAACCTGTCCCCGGCGCTGGCGCGCTCGCTGGCGCAGCTGGACAAGATCACGCGCGAGCTGCAGGAGATGGGCATGGCGCTGCGGATGGTGCCGCTGCGCTCGACCTTCCAGAAGATGGCGCGGCTGGTGCGCGACCTGGCGCGTAAATCCGGCAAGGCGGTGGAGCTGGCGCTGGTGGGCGAGGACACCGAGCTGGACAAGACGGTGGTCGATCGGATCGGTGACCCGCTGATCCACATGATCCGCAATGCGGTGGACCATGGCATCGAGCCCGACGCGCAGGCGCGCCGCGCCGCCGGTAAACCCGAGACGGGACGGGTGGAGCTGCGGGCCTTCCACAAGGGCGGCAACATCCACATCGAGATCAGCGACGACGGGCGCGGGCTGGACCCGGAGGCGATCCTGGCCAAGGCGCGTGAGCGGGGGCTGGTGCGCGAGGGGGAACAGCTCAGCGAGCGGGAGATTTATGGGCTGATTTTTGAGCCGGGCCTTTCGACGGCGAAGAAGGTGACCGACGTTTCGGGTCGCGGGGTGGGGATGGACGTGGTCAAGCGCAATATCGAGGAGCTGCGCGGCCAGGTCGAGGTGACCAGTGAACGCGGGCGGGGCTCCACGATCTCGATCCGGTTGCCGCTGACGCTGGCGATCATCGACGGGATGGTGGTGCGGCTGGGCGGCGAGCGGCTGATCGTGCCGACGTTGTCGATCGTGCGCTCGATCCGGCCGCGTCCAGAGGAGCTCTCCAGCGTCTTTGGGCGGGGGGAGATGATTTCGGTGCAGGGCAAACTGGTGCCGCTGGTGCGGCTGGACGATGTTTTTGGCCGGGCCGGCCATCAGCGGGCGGCGGCGGATTCGATCGTGGTGATCGTTGAGGATGGCAGTGGACAGGCGGGGCTGCTGGTCGATGAGCTGCTGGGTCAGCAGCAGATCGTGATCAAGTCGCTGGGTGATTACCTGAAGGGCACGCCTGGGATATCGGGCGGGGCGATCATGGCCGACGGACGGGTGGGTCTGATCCTGGACGTCAGCTCGATCGTGCGCCTGGCCCAGGCGGACGGGGAGAGGGAAGAGGCCGTCGTCTGATCCAGACGAAGGTCCAGGGCCGCAGGCGGATGCAAGTGGTTGGCTTGAAAAAAAAAGCAAAGGGGATTGCGACATGCCAGAGACCATGAAAAGCGTCAGCGAGTACGCGGGCAAGTACTTGACGTTTCAACTCAGTGGCGAGGTCTATGGCCTCGAGATTCTGAAGGTGCAGGAAATCATGGGCCTGATGCCCGTGACCCACGTGCCGCGCACGCCGGATTTCATCCGCGGCGTGATCAACCTGCGCGGCAAGGTGATCCCGGTGATCGACCTGCGGCTCAAGTTCGGGCTGATCGGCAAGGACGACACCGAGAAGACCTGCATCATCGTGGTGCAGGTGCGCCACGAGCAGGGCTCGCTGACCATCGGCGTGATTGTCGACGAGGTCTGCGAGGTGATCGATCTGAAGGGCGAGCAGATCGAGGCGGCCCCCAGCTTTGGCGTGGGGGTCAACACCGAGTTCATCCTCGGGATGGGCAAGCTGGGCCAGAAGGTGCTGACGATGCTGGACATCGACAAGGTGCTGGCGTCGGGGGAACTGAACCTGCTTGAAACTACCGCAGCGTGATTGAAACAAAACAAGGGAGAAAAAACATGAAGAATCTGAGTCTGAAGGTCAAGTTGCTGGGTGGCTTCGGGATCATTGCCATGATCACGCTGATCGTGGGCGTCATCGGCTGGCAGGGGTCCAACACCCTGGAGGGTCACATCAATGAAATCAGTGGCAACCAGTTGCCCAGCATCACCAATCTGCTGCAGGCCAACGTGGAACTCGAGGCGATCAAGGGGGCCTCTCGGACGCTGCTCAACCCCAAGTTGACGGCTGATCATCGTAAAGAGCAATTTGACCTTATCGGTGAATCACGCGGCGTCTATACGGCGGCGTTTGAGGCCTATGACAAGTTGGAGAAAAACGATGAGGATGTCAGGCTCTGGAACGAATTGCAGGGGCAAATCGCGACCTGGCGGACGGTCAATACGCAGGCCTTCGAGGTTTATGCCCAATTTGAGAAAAGCCAGATCATGGACCCGGAAAGCTTGATTAGCCAACTCAAGCAATTCCGGTATGACCACATGGCAACGATGGTCCGGCTCGCGGCTGCGCTGAATGAAGGCGGGGCGATCGAAGGGGGAGAGGATCATACCAGTTGCGGATTTGGGCGCTGGCTGACCACGCAAACCAGTGAAAATCCGGTCATCCGCCAAGTGATCCAGGATGCGACCGCGCCTCATCGTGCATTCCATCAGGCCATTGCCCGGGTCAATGCCCAGGCACGCGCGGGCAATATTGAAGAGGCGCGCAAAATTTTTAACGGCGAATTACACCAGAACGTTCAAACAAGCCTGGCCTTGCTTGATACAGCTGAGGCGGAGGCCAACAAGGCCGCGAACCTGCTGCAGCAGTACGGCGGGTTGATGATGGGCGAGGCATTTGAGCGCCAGCGTGATGCGCTGGGGACCATGGCCGAACTGGTCGCCAACAATGAAGAGCAGGTGCAGACGGCCACTGAGACAGCTCACAGCGATTCGGTGCAGGTCACCTGGGCCAACATCATCGGGATTATCCTTGGCGTGTCGCTGGCGGCGATCATCGGCATGGTGCTCGCGATCTCGATCACTCGGGCGCTCAAGCAGGTGATCGATAGCCTCAACCAGGGCTCCGAGCAGGTGAGCGCGGCGTCGGGGCAGGTGGCGGAGTCGAGCCAGCAGATGGCGCAGGGGGCGAGCGAGCAGGCCTCGAGCCTGGAGGAAGTTTCAAGCTCGCTGGAGGAGATGGCGTCGATGACGCGCCAGAATGCCGACAACAGCCGGCAGGCCAACTCGATGGCCAGCCAGGCGAGCGAGGCGGCCGACCGCAGCCGCGAGGCGATGGCGCGGATGAGCGATGCGATCAACAAGATCAAGGCCTCGAGCGACGAGACGGCCAAGATTATCAAGACGATCGATGAGATTGCGTTCCAGACCAATCTGCTGGCGCTCAACGCGGCGGTGGAGGCGGCTCGGGCCGGCGAGGCGGGCAAGGGCTTCGCGGTCGTGGCCGAGGAAGTGCGCAACCTCGCGCAGCGCAGTGCCGAGGCGGCCAAGAACACGGCAGCGCTGATCGAGGGGAGCCAGACCAACGCGGTCGGCGGGGTCAAGGTCTCGGCCGAGGTCGAGGAGATCCTCAAGCAGATCGTCAGCGGGGTCAAGCAGGTCACGCAGCTCATCGGCGAGGTCAGCGCGGCGAGCGACGAGCAGGCCAAGGGGATCGACCAGATCAACACGGCGGTTGCGCAGATGGACCAGGTGACGCAGTCCAACGCGGCCAACGCCGAGGAATCGGCCTCGGCCAGCGAGGAGCTGAGCGCCCAGGCGCGCGAGCTGGGCGATATGGTCAGCGTGCTGGTGCGGATCGTCAACGGCAACGACGACAACCAGTCGGCGCGCTCGAAGCCGGCGCGGCGGCCGGCGGCGGCCTCGCACCCGCTGGCGGGCGCTGGCCAGCAACTGAGCGGGCGGGTCCACGCAATGAAGGGACAGCCGGCGCCGACGCGGCGGGCCGAGGCTCGGCCGCGGCCGGAACCGGTGGCGGCGGGGGCACGGCCCGAGCAGGTGATTCCCTTCAGCGATGATGAACTGAGCCAATTCTAGCCCATGGCAGCTGGCACCCGGCGGGCGAATGCAGGCCCGCCGGGTTGCCCACTGCCGGCGCCGTCGCCCAAGCGGCCGCGTAAAAAATGTAGAGGAGTCCGAGGCCGACATGGAAGTCAAGTATATCAATCCGTTCATCGAGAGCGTGGATGAGCTGTTCTCGACGATGCTGAGTTGCGAGGCGCGCCAGGGGGACGTGCAGGTGACGCGTTCGATGAAGATCGGCGGGGACATCGTGGCGCTGGTGGGCCTGACCGGCAGCCGGCGCGGCACGGTGGCGCTATCGTTTCCCAGCGCGACGGCCTGTGCCGTGGCGAGCCGTTTCATCGGGATGGAGATCACCGAGTGCGACGAGACGGTGTCGGATGCGATGGCGGAGGTGGCGAATATCGTCGCTGGGGGGGCCAAGTCGCGGCTGTGGCAGGCGAGCCAGAACGAGGAGCCGATGAGCCTGAGCCTGCCGACGATCATCAGCGGGAGCGACTACACGATCAATTATCCGGCCGGGGCAGTGTGGCTGCAGATTCCCTTCAGCAGCGAGCTGGGAGATTTCCAGATGCGACTGATCTTTGTGCCCGGCGGCAATGGTTCAGACAAGTAAAGGAGTGGAGACATGAAAGTATTGATTGCCGACGATTCGGTCACGATGCGCCGGATCATTATCAATGTTTTGAACACGCTTGAGATCACGGACATCGAGGAGGTCTCGGACGGGCAGGCGGCGGTCGAGGCGACCTCGGCCAAGGCCTATGACCTGGTGCTGATGGACTGGAATATGCCGAAGATGAATGGGCTTGAGGCGGTGGTGGACATTCGGGCCAAGGGCAACAAGGTGCCGATCTTCATGGTGACGACGGAGTCGGAAAAGACGCGGATCATCGAAGCGATCAAGGCGGGGGCCAACAACTATATCGTCAAGCCCTTCAAGAAGGAAACGGTGATCGAGAAGATCAAATCGATCCAGGGCGCGACAGCTTGAAATGCACCACGGATGGTCGGTCCCAGATGGATGTCAAAACCTTCCAGCGCTTCAGTGAGCTGATCTACCGGCTGACGGGGATTTCGCTCAAGGAGGGCAAGGAGTCGCTGCTGGCCTCGCGGATCAACAAGCGGATGCGCACGTTGGGCGTCGATGGCTACGATCATTACCTGGACCTGGTGCTGGGCGATGCGGCGGGCCAGGAAGTGGTGCAGCTGATCGACGCGATCGCGACCAACGTGACCAGCTTCTTTCGTGAGCCCCAGCACTTCCGTTTCATCGAGGAGAAGGTCGGCGAATGGCTGGGGCAGGGCCAGCGCCGGCTGCGATTCTGGTCGGCGGCCTGTTCCACCGGCGAGGAGCCCTATACGCTGGCGATGACGCTGCTGGACGCGGCGCGCGGGCGGGATGTTGACATGCGGATCCTTGCCACCGACATCTCGACGCGGGTGCTCGAGCAGTGCCGGCGGGGGGTGTTCACGCAGTCGCGGATGGATGGGATCGCGGGGGCGTTGCGTGAGCGACATTTCACGCGGCTCGGCGGCGAGCAGTGGCAGGCGCGCGAGGAGCTGCGGCGGATGATCGCGGTGGCGCGGCTGAACCTGTCGACGCCGCCGTTCCCGATGCAGGGCCCCTTCGATATCGTCATGTGCCGCAACGTGATGATCTATTTCGACAATGAGGTGCGGCGGGCGCTGCTGGCGGAGATCTGGCGGCTGGTGCGCCCGGGGGGATACCTGATCGTCGGCCATGCAGAAAGCCTGGCCGGCAGCTTGAGCCAGTTCAAATCAATTGCACCATCGATCTACATCAGGTCCTGAACGTGCGTGTTGTAACAGCGAACGGAGCACAGGCCGTGCAGCAGATTGTCAACATAGCCGAGTTCAAGACGAGCCGGTCGCCGCAGGATGTGCTGGTGACGTATTCGCTGGGCTCATGCCTGGGAGTCTCGTTTTTTGATCCGGAGGCCGGAGTCGGCGCGCTGGGGCATTTCATGCTGCCGTTGTCGTCGGCCAACGCGGCCAAGGCTGCCGAGCAGCCGGCGATGTTCACCGACAGCGGACTGACGGCGATGCTGGAGGAGTTGTTCGGGCTTGGCGCGCGGCGGGCCCGGCTGGTGGCGCGGGTGGCCGGGGGCGCTTCGATGTATGACGACAAGAACCTGTTCGAGATCGGGCGGCGGAATTATACCGTCCTGCGCAAGATGCTCTGGAAGAACAACATCTTGATCAGCGGGGAGGATGTGGGCGGGGCCAAGCCACGCACGATGTCGCTCTACATGAACGGCGGCGTCACCACGATCAAGGTCAATGGCCAGGAAACGATTCTTTGATGCGCGGCCCCGCGACGGGCCTGGAGGAATGATGATGGCGTGGAACGTGCTGGTGGCGGACGACTCGGCGACGGTACGGGCGGTGCTGGTCAAGACATTCCAGATGGTGCAGGCGCCCTTTGAGCGCGTGCTGCAGGCGGCCAACGGACGCGAGGCGCTCGAGCTGATCGAACGCGAGCCGATCAACCTGCTCTTCACCGACATCAACATGCCGGAGATGGACGGGGTGGAGTTGATCGAGACGATGGCGGCGCGGGGGCTGCTGGAGCGCATCGCGGTGGCGATCGTCTCGACGGAGGGCAGCGCCACCCGGATCGAGCGGCTGCGCGAACTGGGGGTGCGGGCCTACCTGCGCAAGCCGTTCTCGCCGGAACACCTCGGCCAGGTGCTTGGCCAGATGATGGGAGAGAAGTCATGATGACCGATCATCGCGCCCAACTGGTTCGGATCGCCTCGACGGTTTTTGAGGAGCAGGCCTTCATGTTCAGCGATGAGCTGGTGCAGCCGGGCGAGGCGCCGGCGGGACTGCTCGAAACGACGATGAGCTTTGCGGGCCCGCGTCGCGGCCGGCTGATGATGGCCGCCCCGCATGCGCTGGCGCTGCTGGCGGCGGCGAACATGCTGGGGCTGGAGCCCGAGGAGGAGCCGGCCCGCGAGCAGGCGGTGGACGCGCTGATGGAGCTGCTCAATGTCATCTGCGGACATCTGGCGACGGAGATTTTCGGCACCGAGGCGGTCG
This sequence comes from Sumerlaeia bacterium, assembly GCA_041687335.1. Taxonomy (GTDB): domain Bacteria; phylum Sumerlaeota; class Sumerlaeia; order MVZB01; family MVZB01; genus JAJFUE01. Next base: position 45,166 of record JAWLCE010000035.1, read on the forward strand.
TGCGGATGACCGTGCCGGCGGCGCAGGCGATCGAGCCGGGACGCTGGGGCGAGCTGGCGGGCGGGTCGGCGACGGCGCGCCTGCTTGTCGATGAACAGCCGGTGCTGCTGGCGCTTGAACTGGACGGGGGGTAAACGGCGATGGCGGCCCGGGTGCTGATCGTCGATGATTCGGCGCTGGTGCGGCGGATCTTTCAGAGCGAATTGTCACGCGACCCAGGGATCGAGGTCGTGGGGACGGCGCCCGATCCCTATGTCGCGCGCGAGATGATCGTGCGGCTCAAGCCCGATGTGCTGACGCTGGATATCGAGATGCCGCGCATGGACGGGCTGACTTTCCTGCGCAAGCTGATGGAGCACTACCCGCTGCCGGTGATCGTGGTCAGCTCGCTGACCCCGCGCGGCAGCGAGCTGGCGCTGGAGGCGCTCGAGGCGGGGGCGCTGGAGGTGGTCTGCAAGCAGGGCAATGCCTGGAACGCCAATGGCGCGGGCTCGATCCTGGCCGAAAAGATCAAGGCGGCGGCGGGAGCCCATGTGTCGGCGCAGCGGCCGGGCGCGCGGCCGCTCCGGCCCGTGCTGGCGATGACGCGCACGACGCAAAAGATTGTCGCCATCGGGACCTCGACGGGCGGGACGCAGGCGCTCCAGCGCGTGCTGACCGAGATGCCGCCCAACGCGCCGGGGATGGTGATCGTCCAGCACATGCCCGAGCACTTCACGCGGGCGTTCGCGGACCGGCTCAATGGCTTGTGCGCGATCGAGGTCAAGGAGGCCGAGCAGGGGGATTCGGTGACGCCGGGGCGGGCTCTGATCGCGCCGGGCAACTGGCACATGCTGCTGCGGCGATCGGGCGCGCGGTATTTTGTGGAGCTGCGCCAGGGCCCGCAAGTCTGCCGGCAGCGTCCGTCGGTCGAGGTGCTCTTCAAGTCGGTGGCGACCTATGCCGGCCGCAATGCGGTCGGCGTGATCATGACCGGAATGGGTGACGACGGCGCGCGCGGGCTGCTCGAGATGAGGCAGGCGGGGGCGCGCACCGTGGCCCAGGATGAGGCCAGCAGCGTCGTCTTCGGCATGCCACGGGTGGCGATCGAAGTGGGCGCCGCCGAGAAGATTTGCCCGCTGGACCGGATCGGCGCGGCCATCTTGGACCTTGCCGCCGACGGTTGAGCGGGCATTAACTTTCATGGATGTCTAGCGGCCGCCGGCCCAATCCTCAAGAAACGGCTGGCGCTTGACGGGGGCGAATTCAATGATTCGATAGTCGGCGAGCCCGGCGCGGCGATAGGGGTCGGCGGCGAAGAAGTTTTCGATCTCGGCACGTTCGGCAGCGCGGGCGAGCACCATCCCCCCCACTCGCGGCTCCTGCGGCCCCGAGCAGAGCAGCATGCCGCGATCGTAGCCCTCCTGCAGGTAGGCGCGATGCTCGGCCAGCACGGCCTCGATCCGCTCCAGCGGGGCGGTGTAGGTGATTTCGACGACAAAATGCCTCACGACGATGTTTCCTTTCCAGGTTTAAATGTTTCAGGAGCCCAGACTGTGGCGCAGTGATTCCCCCTGCTCGGGCGCGGGCAGGTGGGTCTGATGGTGGATGGCGACCTCGGCGATCTGCGGAAATTCCTGCAGCAGGCGGCGGTGGACGGCCATCTCGACCTGGTGCGCCTGGCTGGCGGTGAGGTCGGGCGGCACGACGATGTGCAGGTCGAGGTGAATATCGTCGGGCATGCCGTGGCTGCGGATGGCATGGCAGTTGCGGACGCCCTCGACGGACTCGACGACCGCGCGCACGGGCTCGGGGTCGAGCACGACGGCGTCGGTCAGCACAAGCGTGTTCTCGCGGACGATCTTGAAGGCGGTGACCAGCACATAGAGCACGATGGCCATCGCCAGCACGCCATCGAGCCACGGCCAGCGCGGGGCGAGGGTCAATGATACGAGCGAGAGGCCGGTGACGGCCACGTCGGCGCGGGTGTGGGCGGCGTCGGCGACGAGGAATGGGCTGCCGAGGGCGCGTCCGCGCCGGTGCTCATAGATGGCGATGAACAGGCTGATAATGCCGCTGACGAGCATGAGCGCGATGAAGACCGGGCCGAGGGTCGGCGGCTCGACCTGGCCGCGCAGGTAGCGTCCGCCGACGGCCTTGATGATCTCCCACGAGGTCAGGCTCATCAGGCCGCCGATGGCAAGCGCGGCGACGGCTTCGTATTTTCGGTGGCCGTAGGGGTGGTTGGCGTCGGGTGGGCGCCACGCGGCCTTGAGCGCCAGGATGCCGAGCACATTGTTGGCGGCATCGAGCATCGAATGGATGGAGTCCGACAGGACCGTCAGGTTGCGGGTGAACAGGCCAACGGCCAGCTTGATGCCGGCGCTGACCAGGTTGAGCGCGAGCGTGAGCCAGAGGACGCGTCGCACGGCACGGTCCAGGCGGATGGTGGCGCGCTGGCCGGTTCGCGTGCTGTCGGGGCGAGTGGAGGTCACAGGGGTTCTCCCGGGTCACACTGGCCCCCATCATAAACCGCTGGGCCGCGGGCGCACAAGCGGCAGGGGGAGGATGTGATCTTGATTCGGCTACGGAAAGAGGTAGGTCGGGTCTTCGACCCGACATGGGTCTTAGTGTCGGCTCGGAGAGCCGACCTACCCTTTCTGCGGACGCAAGATGCACCCATGCGGCAGGGGGCGTTGGCGGCCGGTTGACGACCCGGGCGGCGGGCGATATAGTGTGGGCCGCGCGCATGTGGCGTTAAAGTTCAATGAGGGGAGCGGCCGAGGGGCATGACGCAGGATCCCTGGTTCCAGCAACGGTTCGCCGAGCGCATCGGCGGCGCACAATACGGCAAGACCACCGCCATCTATAAGTTCGAGAAGATCAAGCGGGCCAAGCGGGCGGCGCTGGCCGCGCACCCGGGGGTCGAGCTGCTCGACTTCGGCATCGGCGAGAATGACGAGATGGCGCCGGCCAACGTGCGCGCGGCGATGGCGCGCGAGGTCAACGACCCGGAGAACCGCGGCTATGCCGACAACGGCATCATGGAATACCGTGAGGCGGCGGCCCGTTTCATGGCGCGCGAGTATGGCGTGGAGCTGGACCCGGCCAGCGAGATCAATCATGCGATCGGCTCGAAGCCGGCGCTGGCGCTGCTGCCGGGGTTGTTCATCAACCCGGGCGATGTCTGCCTGATGACGGTGCCGGGCTATCCGGTGGCGGGCACCTGGACGAAATATTTCGGCGGTGAGGTGCACAACCTGGCGCTGGAGGCGGCCAACGGGTATCTGCCCGATTTGGCGGCGATCCCGGCCGACATCCTGCGCCGGGCGCGGCTGATGGTGCTGAATTACCCCAACAGCCCCACGGGGGCGCTGGCGGATGAGGAATTCTACAAACGGGTCATCGAATTCGCGCACAAGCACCAGATCGTGGTGGTCAATGATGCGGCGCACCTGGTGCTGACCTATGGGCGGCGGCCGCTGAGTTTTCTGGCCGTCGATGGGGCGAAGGAAGTCGGGCTCGAGACCCACACGATGAGCAAGGGCTTCGACATGATCGGCTGGCGGCTGGGGTTCGTCGCCGGTCACGCGCGGCTGGTGCAGGCCTTCGCGGACATGAAGGACAATACGGACTCCGGGCAGTTCAAGGCGATCCAGCGGGCGGCGGTGGTGGCGCTGGACGATGCCTCGATCACGGCGGGGATTCGGACGAAATATGAGCGGCGGCTGCGCAAGCTGGTGGCGGCGCTGCGCGCGCTGGGGCTGGAGGCGACGATGCCGGGGGGGACTTACTTCCTGATGGTGCCGGCGCCACGCGGGGTGCGGGGCGGGCCGGAGTTCGCAACGGCCGAAGATGCCAGCCAATGGCTGATCCGTGAGAAGATGATCTGCACGGTGCCCTATGAGGAAGGCCGAATGCTGCGTTTTTCGGCCACCTTCGTCGCCGAGGGCGGCGAGGCGGGCGAAGATGCGCTGATGGGCCGGCTGGCGGAGCGACTGGCCGGGGTGAAGTGGAGTTAGCGCAAGGCGCGACTGGCGCAGGGATTACTTGAGAGCTTGATGCTGAATTCGCCGCGGGTCAGCCCGCCGCATCCATGACAGGAGAGCAGGCATATGCGTTTGATCATCCAGCCCGATTACCCGGCGATGAGCAAGTGGACGGCGCACTACATCGCCCGCAGGATTCTGGAGTTCGCGCCGAGCGAGGACAAGCCGTTCGTGCTGGGGCTGCCGACGGGGTCCACGCCGATCGGGACCTATAAGGAGCTGATCGCGCTGCACAAGGCGGGCAAGGTCAGTTTCCAGAATGTGGTTACCTTCAACATGGATGAATACGTCAACCTGCCGGAGGAACACCCGCAGAGCTACCATAGCTTCATGCGGACGCACCTGTTCGACCACATCGACATCCCGCCGCAGAACGTCAACATCCTGAACGGCAATGCGCGAGATTTGGAGAAGGAGTGCGAAGAGTTTGAGGACCGCATCGAGGCGGTCGGCGGCATCAAGCTGTTCCTGGGCGGGATCGGCCCTGACGGCCACATCGCGTTCAACGAGCCGGGCTCGAGTCTGGCCTCGCGCACGCGGATCAAGACGCTGACCTACGACACGATGCTGGCCAACTCGCGCTTCTTCGACAACGACGTCAATAAGGTTCCGCGGCAGGCGTTGACGGTGGGGGTGGGCACGGTGATGGACGCGGAGGAAGTGGTGATCATGATCAACGGCTACCAGAAGGCGCGGGCGCTGCGCAAGGTCGTCGAGGAGGGGGTCAATCACATGTGGACGGTCTCGGCGCTGCAGCTGCACCCGCACTCGGTGCTGGTGGTGGATGATGATGCCACGATGGAACTGCGCGTCGGCACGGTGCATTATTTCAAGGATATCGAGAAGGACCACCTGGCGCCGGCCACGATCTGAGGTGGCGACTGTCATGCGAAAGGCCCCGAGGGGCGGCCGCAACCGGCTCATCCCTTCGGGGCCTTCTTGTGCGCGGGGCCTGGCGCCTTACTGCACGCGCGGCCCGACGCTGCCGAAGGCGTTGTTCTCGATCGTCACGTTCGTATCGACGTTCGGACGCAGCTCCAGCAGGACCTTTTCGGGATCAGTGTGGAAGAACCAGTTGTTGTTGATGAATGACATCTGCTCGGGGCGGCCGCGGATGCCGATGGCGAGCTGGTCGGTGGCGCGGAACTGGTTGTTGTGGATCTTGAGCCAGCTGCCGGCGATGTTGGTTTCGTCGCGGCGGTCGCGGCCGCCGTGCATGTCGAAGGGGAAGCTGCGCGCGACCTCCAGTTCGACATTGTGGCGCGCCTCGTAGCCCTCGCTGGGGTGGCCCGAGCCGGCGATCGAGTGGCGGTTGGCGTTGAACAGGTTGTATTCGACCAGCGAACTGGCCCGACCGTGGGCGACGCCGTAGCCGAGGCCGTGATACTGGCAGTGGTGGATGTAATTGTGGTGGATGTGGTGGTCGTGGCTGCTGGACAAGGCCACGCCGCGCGTCCAGCCCGAAATTTCGCAGTTGTCGACCTCCAGCTTGTCGAACTCGGTCGCGACGGCGGTCGAGTTGGGGAACTTGTAATAATAAGGATGCCCGCCGCGCAGGCCTGTGCCGTCGTGGTGGCGGAACGTGCCTTTCTCTTCGCCCTCGTCGAATGCGCGGTGCCAATGCTCGATGTGCCAGCGCGGGTTGGGGCCCAGCAGCCAGAGCCCGGTGATGCGCACCCCCGGCCCCATGGCGCGGATCAGCGGCGCGGTCTGGTGGGCGTCGCTGTAGATCACGGGGCCGCGCGAGCCCTCGTGGCCGCGATTGCCGGCCAGCGTGACCCCGGCGGGCACCTCGAGCGCCAGCCCCTCGGTGAAGGTCAGCGCCGTCATGTCGAAGTTGCCTTTGGGGTCAAGGAAGACGACCTCGCCGGACTTGGCCTTGGCCAGCGCCGCCCGCAGCTCGTTGAGGGTCGAAACGTTGTGGTCGCCGCTGGTGATGATGCGCGTGTAGCCCACGCCGCCGCCAATCGGGCCGATGTCGCTGGGCTGGGCGCCGTAGACCTGGCTCTCGATCGTGACGAAGGTCGGGCCGATGTCGGTGGGCATCGGCTCCAAGTCGGGCCGGATGTGCTCGGACTGGGCGCCGGCGGCGGCGCACCACAGGAGCAGCAGGAGCGAGGCGAAGAGATGTCGCATGGCATGAACCCCTTGTGCGTGATGATGCAATCGCGAAGGAGTCGATCATCGTGCCCGGCGCGGGCGCTGTCAAGGGCCAGCCGCGCGCCGAATGGACATCGGGCGCATCTTGATTCCGCTACATCAGACGTCCACCCCCACGGATGGACCGCGAGCCCAGCCCCGCAGGGGCGACCGCGAGTAGCCGTGGGTGACCGCAGGGAACCCACGGTTCGATGGCAACCAGATAGAGCCCCGAAGGGGCGACCGATAGTTCCCTCCACGGTTGCAGAGCCAAGATGCGCCGAATGGACATCGGGCGGGGAAGGGCCTATGATATCGTCCAGACCAGAAGGGCGAGGGGGGCATCATGGACCGGCGGAAATTCATCAGGGGCATCGCGGCGGCGGGGATGGGTTCGGCCTTTGGGGCGGCCTTCGGGGCGGAGCCGTCGGAGGGCGACCGGCCGCGCCAGCCGCTTGAGCGGCGCGAGCTGGGCCGCAGCGGCGAGCGGCTCTCGATCATCGGTTTTGGCGGCATCATCGTCAGGGGCCACACCGCGGCGGAGGCGGCGGACTATGTGGCCGAGGCGGTCGATCGCGGTGTGAATTATTTTGATGTCGCTCCCAGCTATGGGGATGCCGAGGAGCGGCTGGGCCCGGCGCTCAAGCCCCATCGCGAGCGCTGTTTTCTGTCGTGCAAGACGCTGGAGCGATCGGCGGAGGGAGCCCAGCGTGAGCTCGAGAACTCGCTGCGGCTGCTCGAGACCGACCGCTTCGACCTCTATCAGTTTCACTCGCTCAGCAAGCTGGAGGATGTCGAGGCGATCTTCGCTCCGGGCGGGGCGATGGAGGCGGTCGAGCGGGCGCGCGCGGCGGGCCAGGTCCGGCTGATCGGATTTTCGGCGCACTCCAGCGAGGCCGCGCTGGCCATGCTCGAGCGTTATGAGTTCGACTCGATCATGTTCCCGTTCAACTTCGCGGCCTGGCACAAGGGGGAATTCGGGCCCGAGGTGCTGGAGCGCGCGCGTGAGCGCAACGTCGGCCTGCTGGCGCTCAAGGCGCTGGCGCGGCGGCGCTTCGCGAACCGCGAGGAGCGGCTGGCCAGCGCATGGCCGAAGGCGTGGTATCTGCCGATCGATGAGGCGGGGCTGGCCGGCCCGGCGCTGCGCTTCACGCTCAACCTGCCGGTGACCTCGGCCATTCCGCCAGGCGACTGGGGACTGTTCAAGCTGGCGCTCGAGCTGGCGCAGTCGCCGATCGCGCCGTTGAGCGAGGCGGAGACGGAACAGCTGATACGGGTGGCGCGCGAGGACGCGGGGACGCCGATCTTCCCGGTCTGAGGCGCAGGCTTGTCAATGGGGACGGATTGGTGTTTGATACGAGACCGAGTCTGACGTCGGGTTATCCCATTGGCTGAAAAAGATCCCATCCTCGCCGCCGCGCCGCTGCGTTCGCTGACCCTTGACCAGGTCCTGGGCAATGAGCCGGCGCGCACCTTTTTGCGGCGGGCCTGGCGCGACCGGCGGCTGCCGCAGGCGCTGCTGCTGAGCGGCCCGGGCGGGATCGGCAAGACCACGATGGCGTATGCGCTGGCGCGCGAGATCGTGGCCGACGGCGGCGACCCGGTGGATCACCCGCGGGCGGTCAAGGTCGCGCGCGGGGTCCACCCCGACATCATTCTGGTGGAGGGCAAGTCGGCCTCGGGGATGATCCTGGTGGACGACATCCGCGCGCTGGAGGACCGGGTGGCCACCGGGCCGCTGGAGTCCCCCCTCAAGATCGTCCTGCTGGAGCCGGCCGAGCGGATGAACGTGGCGGCGGCCAACTGCCTGCTCAAGCTCCTGGAGGAGCCGCCCCCGCACCTGCAGTTCATCCTGATCAGCCCCGAGCCCAACCGGATGCTGCCGACGATCCGGTCGCGCGTGAGCGAGGTCCGGCTGGAGCCGGTGCCGGTGGCGGAACTGACGGGGTGGCTGGTGACGCGGCGCGGGCTGGGCGAGCCCGAGGCGGGTCTGATCGCGGGGCTGGCCGAGGGGCGGCCGGGCGTGGCGCTGGCGCTGGTGGAGGGGGAGACCCTGCGGCGGCGCGCGCGGATCCTGGCGGGGCTGCGCCTGCTGCTCGACCAGGGGTTCGCGGCGGTCTTTCGCGCGGCCGATGCCCTGTTGAGCGGGGATTTGGGCGCGGACCTGCTGCTGGCGGTGGCGCTGCTGCGCGACGCGCTGGTGCTGCGCAGCGGCAGCGGGGCGATCCTGAACGCGGACTTGGCCGAGGAACTGGCGGCGCTGGCCGAGGGGCGCTCGGCCGAGGGGCTGCTGGCGGCGGCCGAGCGACTGCACGAGGCGGTCGCCGAGGCTCCCTACTTTTATGCCCCGCAGGCTCGCGCCCATTTCGTGGAGTGCCTGCTGATCGACGTCGGCCGCGTCCTGCGAAAAAAATAAACCGGTTTAAAATATTAATTGCTCCGCTCCCCGTCCTGATGATTCGATGGTTGACGATCTGCGTCCGACATCAGGCCTTTAAAAGGCAATGTTGGCGAGAAAGAGTTCACTGATGAGCGCTGAGGACAGGTTTTATCGTGAAGAAAGGATGCGAGGAACGCAAGGGCTAGTAGGTCTTGTGACATGCAGTATGATGCTGACAGTCTGCATTGTTGGTATATTAACGACGCCCAAGATGATTGCTATACTCCTTCTTCTGTGTGGGATTATACTGTATTTCGTCACATATATCCTTTATGCCATGTATCGCGATCAGAGGTATTTCATCTGTATTGATGACAGGGAAGTTGCTTGGGGAACTTACAACCTAAATAATGAAGCGCACAAGGTGAAATTAGAGGAAATTGTAATGATTGAGATGGGAGAGGTCGAGTCACGTTTTATAATATTATATCTTAATGACAAAAGATGTGTGCATGTGCCCGACGCCTGCTGCATATATCCAATGTCCGAAATATACCAATTTCTTGCGGCGAAGATGAAGGTTAAAATCAAATTTTCTTCATACAAAGGCACATTGACAAACCAGTGAGGAGGCGCGCCAGGGTTTGACCCACGCCGCCCGAGCTGGCGGCGCGTGGGGTCATTCTCGTCGGACACGACGAAGAGCACGCGCGTGAAGAGGCGGAAAAAATAAACACAGTTCGAAAAAAAACATTGCCCTGCCGCCCGTCCTGATGATTCCATGGTTGACGATTTGCATCCAACATCAAAAGGCGGGGAAAAATGGAAGGCGTGATTCAAGGATTCGGCGTCACCCACGCGGCGCTGGTGGGCGTCCTGCAGCTTTTCATCAATTCGTCGGTGCTCTGGTTCGTGGTCAATATGATGATGCCGGTGGAGGGGGCGCGGCGCGAGCCGTTTCACCGCTGCATTCTGGTGGTGCTGCTGCTGTCGTTGGTGACGATCATGACCTTTGGCCTGATCGTGGTGGCGGGGTTCTTCCTGCCCGGCTTCCTGGTGATGCTCGGGGGGCTGGCGTTCTGGTATCTGGGCTCCAAGGCGGTCGTCGAGGGGTTGTTCGAGCGTCACGAGGGCGGGCTGACGATCCTGGTGCTTTACTGGCTGACGCTGGTGGCGGTGGCCTACATGATCCGAAATATTGTCTGACCCCCGATCGGGCTCAGAGGGCGGGGACGGTCTCGGGGTAGAAGGCGCCGGTCTTGTCGAGCTTGAAGACATAGATCAGGCCGGGGCGCAGTTGGGAATAGACCACGTTGCCGTAGATCGCCTGGACGCCGGCCCCGCGCAGGCGGTCCGGGTCGTTGGCGAGGGCCCAGATTTCGGTCCAGAACAGCTCGCGGTCGCGCATCGAGAGGCGGCGCGTCAGGTCGTTGTAGCGTATCGGCGCCTCGCCCTCGGCCTCGATGCTGAACCCCTCGGCGGGCGACATCGATTCGCCATAGACGCGCCGCCAGAGGAACAGCGCCTTCTCGCGCCCCTCCATCACGACCTCGGGGCCGAACTTGACGATCAGGGCGTCGAAATGGATGACGTCGCCCTCGATCTCAAACTCGCGCTCGAGCTGGCGGCGGGTGGGGTCGTTCTCGTCGGTCACGACGAAGAGCACGCGCGTGAAGAGGCGGCCCTCGCGACGCTCCTGCGCCGTCACCTTGGCGTAACCCACCTGCACGCTTTCGGTCAGGTTTTCGATTGCCTGGCGCAGCTGGCGGTTATTGTGGAGCAGCTCGTTGATGCTGCGGGTGACGAAGAAGCCGGTATAGGCGAGCGAGCCGAGCGCCCCGGCCGCCAGCAGGCCCACCAGCGGCAGGACGATGCGGGCGCGCAGGGCATTCAACCGCTGGCGCGTAAGAGACTGAGCGATCTTCACAAGGCGATCCTCCCATACAACAAGACCCGGCCCGGCGGCCATTGGATTGGCCGGGCCCGGTCTTGCAGCATAGCGCCCCCGGCGTGGGGGGCGCAAAGGGAACCGGAATCGGCTCAGCCGCGCACGGCGAGCGCGCGCATGATGCGCTCCATGTGAGCGGCGCGGTTCATGACGTAGAAATGGAGGCCCGGGGCGCCGGCCTCGAGCAGTTCGGCGGCCTGGGCAAGGCAATGCTCGATGCCGATCTCCTGGACGCGGGCGGGATCGTCGCCGGCCGCGTCGAGGCGGCGGCCGAGGGCCTCGGGCAGGCGCGCCCCGCAGCGCTCGGTGATGACCCGGATCTGGCGCGCCGAGGTGATCGGCATCAGGCCGGGCACGATCGGGACGGTGATGCCGGCCGCGCGCGCGGCGGCGACGAAGCGGAAGTAGTCGGCGTTATCGTAGAACAACTGGGTGAGGATGACGTCGGCGCCCGCCTGGACCTTGCGGCTCAGGTTGGCGAGGTCGACTTCGAAGCTGGGGGCCTCGAGGTGCTTTTCGGGGTAGCCGCCGACGGCGATGCCGAAGGGCCCCAGGCCGCGCTCGCGCTCAAGGCGGCGCAGGTGGGCGACCAGCTCGTTGGCATAGCGCAGCTCGCCGGCCGGGGGCGCCGCCGGGTCGAACTCTCGCGGCAGGTCCCCGCGCAGCGCGATCAGGTTGTGCACCCCCTCCGCATCGAGCCGCTCGACTAGCGCGTCGATCTCGGCGACAGGCAGGCCCAGGCAGGTCAGGTGGCAGGCGACGGGGCGGCCGGTCAGCTCGCGCGCCAGCCGGACCGTCTCGTGGGTCTGATTGCGCTCGGAGCCAAAGGCGCCGTAGGTGACGGTGAAGAAGTCGGGTTCCAGTTCGGCGAGGCGGGGCAGGACCCGCCCGAGCTGCTCGCGGGCCGCGGCGTCGCGCGGGGGATAGACCTCAAACGAGATCGCGGGTCGAGAACCCAGATAAAATTCGCCAATCAGCACCGGCGCCATCCTTTCCGCTGCCCGCGGGAGCAGCCGGCGCGCCGGGCCAGGTGAGGCAGCGGCGGCCTTAAATCCTTATATCCGGATTAAAGCATGATAGGCTGACGGCGTCAAAGAAAAACTGGTGGACTCGCCGGTAGGTCGGGTCTTCGACCCGACATGGTCTTATTGTCGGCTCGGAG
>JAWLCE010000036.1:0-51558 GCA_041687335.1 Sumerlaeia bacterium
CTTCCCCCACCAGCTCGGCCATCGTCTCGGGCAGCCGGATCGCCAGGCCCGCCGGCGCGTCATAGCTCACCCCGTAGTGCTGGCGCAGCCGTCGCGCCAGCCGCACCGCATCATGCTGGCGCCGCCCCCCGAACCAGCGCTCGATCGCGGTCTGATAGTCCTCCAGCACCCCCTGGTTATACTCGTGGTTGCCCGCCAGCCGGAAGATGATCGAGATCAGCTCCACCCGCGGGTCGACCTCGATCCGCAGCCGCCGCTCCGTCTCGCCGCTGGCGTCCAGCCGCGTCACGGTGCCGGTGGTCTGGAAGGTCCAGAAGACCGGGTCCAGCGGCACGCCGTGCTCGCTCTTGAAGCCGCGATCCCCCTGGCTGTTCAGGCTCAGCCGGTAGTCCCAGTCCGGCTCCAGCCGCACCGGCAACTCGCAAGTCATCCGATCCTCGCTCCAGCGCGGCTCGCCGCTGATGGTCGGAAAGTGCTCGTCCTCGCCGATGAAGGCGTGCCCCGCGTCCATCGGCTGGCTAAAGCTGACGCTCAAGGCCGTCAGCCCCGCCTCCACCCCGCCGGCCCCCGAGGGCGGGGTCATCCGCCGAATCTGCGGCTTGAGCAGCCGGCGCAGCGTGGCCGCGTCCGCCCCGGCGGTGGCGAACCAGGTCGACGCAGCCGGCGCCGGCAGCCCCTCCGCGCTCTTGAAATCCTCCCGCCCATCCTCATTAATGCCGATCCGGTAAAACCGGCCCGCCTCCAGCCGCACCGGCCAGCGCCAGGTCTTCTCATCGACCCAGCTGCCCCCGGCCCCCTCGCGCGCGGCCGGCAGGTCGCGCCCCTCGCCCGGCATGGGTGCCCCGCTCGTGTCCATCGGCCGGTCAAAGACGATCTCGATCGCCTCGAGCGCGGGGTCGACCTCGCGCTCGCCCGCGCGCGGCGCCATCGAGCGCACACGCGGCGGCGCGGCCTCGGCCGGCCCACCGGCCTCGGGCAGGGTCGATTCGCTGAGGCCCTTGACCACCTCCAGCTCGAGCGCCCCCAACCGGTCCAGCCGCAGCGGGGCCAGCTGGTCATGGTCGCGCAGCATGATCATCAGCTTGTCGGCGGCGGCGCGGCCGCGGGCGACCGCATAACCCACCACGCCTTCCTCGGTCGTCCTCAGGCGCAGCAGCTCGGGCCGCACCCCCTCGGGCAGCTCCTTGCCGAACGCCCGCTCGACCTGTTCCAGATTCTGAACGCGGAAGGTCGGTTGCGGCGTGAAGGTGATCAAGTAGGCCGCCTCCGCCTCGTCGCCCGGCGGCGGCGCGGCCGGCTCGGGCGCCGCCTGCAGCTCAAGAGCGGTTGCCTCGCGCCGCAGCGTCACGCCCCCCGCCCCCGCCAGTTGCAGGCTCTCCATCACCTTGTCGATCGTCCCATGGTCGGCGGCCGGGTCGGCGAGGATCACCGCCTCGCGCCCCGGCTCTTCCGCCAGCAGGCGCATCAGCTCGCGCTCGAGCTGATCCAGCGTCAGCCGTTGCCCCTCCAGCCAGACCGGCTCGATCGGCCACGGCGAGGGATCATGCCCCACCACCGCCCGCAACGGCTCACCCGCCGGCGCCGACAGCGCCGCCAGCAGCCAGAGACACACGCAGCACCCATGTCTCATCCATCGTTCCATCGGCGGCCTCCGGTTACTCCAGATCGATTCCCTCGTTCGCCCCCTCGCGCACCCAGCCGATCCGGCGCGGGTGGAGGAACACCAGCCCCGCCCGCACCGAACCCAGCTTCCAGATCGATTGCAGGCAGCGCGCATACAGCGTCACCTGCAGCCGGTGGGCCTCCGCCCGCGCCCTCAGTTCGGCCTCGTCGCGCGGGCGGTCGGTCTTGTAGTCCAGCACCAGCGCCGAGTCACCCTCATCGATGATGACGTCCACCGTCCCCTGCAGCAGGAAGGACTCCTCCGGAAAGCGGGTCCCCGCGCGCGGGGCCAGCTCAAAGACCGGCCGGCGGGCGCTGAAGGGCAGCTCGCGGCTGACCGCCCCCGGCCGCGCGCACATGCGCCGCCCCGGCTCGGTGGTGAAGAACCACGCCAGCGACTCGAAATCCAGCGCCGCCAGCAGCGCCGCCGGCTCGTGCGGCCCCAGCTCGATCAGCCCCTGCTCGGCCAGCTCGAGCGCCGCCGCCCGCAGCCGCTCCGCATCCGGCGTCGGCGTCAGCGGCACCCGCGCCAGCAGCGCATGCGTCCAACTCCCCCGCAGCGCCGCATCCACCTGGCGCGGCCCGGCCGCCAGCCATTCCGGCCGGCGCAGCGTCGCCGCCCGCTCAAAGGTCGAGCGCAGCATCTCGGCCTCGATGAAGCGCTCCTCCTCGCGCAGCGACTCGAGCCGCTCCTCCTCCACCCGCGCCCGGCGCAGTTGCGTCACGGTCGTCTTGGCCGGGATCGTCGTCAGCTCGGCCAGCGGGTCCAGCGGCGGCAGCAGCCGGATCGGCCGGGCCGCCGGCGGCTCCTCACCCCCGCTCAGCTCCTCGATCGCCAGTCGCCAGTCCGCCGCCGGGTCCTCGCCCGTGCGCGCCAGCGCCTTCGCCAGCGTCGGGCGCTCGGCGGGGGCGGCGGCCGCCAGCGGCGGGTCGCCCTCGTGCATCAGCAACCAGCTCGGCGGCGTCCCCGTCGACCCCCCGCTCGCGTGCCACTGCAGGATCGGCCCGATCAGGTCGGCATAGCAGCCCGCCCCCAGCCGCGCCAGCACCCCCGGCGCCGCGCCGCCCCCGGCCCAACGCTCCGCCAGCGCCGCGCGCCGGTCCACCTGCCCCACTAAAATCAGCCGCGAGCGCGCGCGCGTCATCGCCACGTAGAGCAGGCGCAGTTCCTCGGAGCGGTCCTTGCGCTCCAGCGTCTCGCGCAGGCGGTGCCAGGCCAGCGTGTGGTAAATGCGCCGATCGGCCGGGTCATGCCCGATCAGCGCCAGCCCCGCCTCGCGATCGACCTGCACCGGCCCGCCGTCGCCCGGGTGGCGCAGCCGCCGTTCCAGCCTCGGCAGCACCACCACCGGAAACTCCAAACCCTTGCTGCGGTGGATCGACATCAGGTGGACCGCCGCCGCCGCGTCGCCGACCGTCTCGGGCAACTCGTCGCTCTGGTCGGTGGCGGCGGCCCGGTCGATCAGCTCGAGCAGCCGCCCCAGCGAATTGGCTCCCGCCTCGCCCCCCCCGCAGCGCGCCGCCAGCCGGCGCAGGTGCTCCAGATTCTCCAGCCGTGCCATCGCCCCCGGGCGCCCCGCCAGCCAGCCGTCATAGGCCGTCTCGGCCAAAATACGCGCCAGCACATCACCCGCCTCGCCCTGCCGCGCGCAGGTGCGCCAGCCATCCACCATCTCCAGAAAAGCCCTCAGATTCTCCGCCAGCGCCGCACCGGGCGCCTGACCGGCCGGATCGGCCGGTGCGCGACCCGCCGCCTTCCAGACCGCCTCGTGGAATGGCCCGCGCGGCGCCGCCAGCCGCGCCTCCAGCAGCTCATCGTCGCTGAAACCCCCCATCGGCGAGCGCATCAGCGTGGCCAGCGGCACGTCCTGCAGCGGGTTGTCCGCCACCCGCAGCGCCGCCATCAGGTCAAGCATCTCTTGGGTGCTGAAGAGCGGGTCGATCCCCGGAGCCCGCGCCGGCAGCCCCTCCGCCGCCAGCGCCCGCACCCACATATCCAGCTCGCGACGCACCGAGCGCAGCAGGATCGCGAAGTCGCCCGGCCGCAACCCGCCCTCGCCGCCGCCGTCGATCAGCGCACGGATTCGCCGCGCCACCCACGCCGCCTGCGCCTCCAGCCCGCTCAGCGACTCCTCGGCCGCCGCAGCCTCCCCTTCCTCATCTTCGTCCGCGCCCTCGGCCGCCCGCTCCTCGGCCTCGGCCCCGCGCGGCAGCCACGCCGCCTCGACGCACACCGGGTCCGCCGCCGCATCCGGCGCCAGCCCCGCCCTCAGCCGCTCGCGCTCGCCATAGGTGACCTCACCGATCTCGCGATCGATCAGCCGCTCAAAGCAGGAGTTGACGAACTCGATCAGCTCGGGCCGCGAGCGGAAGTTCTCCTGCAGGTCAATCCGCCGGAAGCCCGGGGCCTCCAGCCGCGCCGCCTGCCGCGGGTCGGCCTGCTCCAGCTTGCTCCGGAACAGCAGCGGGTCCGCATGCCGAAAGCGGTAGATCGATTGCTTGTAGTCCCCGACCAGGAACAGGTTGCCCGGCCGCCCGTCCGTACCATCGCGCGCCACCAGCCGCACGATCGCGTCCTGCAGCGGCGAGGTATCCTGATACTCGTCCACCAGCACGGCGGCGAACCGGTCCCGGTAAAGCTCCGCGATCTCGGAGGGGCCGTCATCCGCCGACAGTACCGCCAGCGCCTGGCGCTCAAAATCGTTGAACGTGATCAGCCCGCGCCGGCGCTTGTGGCGCTCGATCGCCGCCGCCGCCTCACCCGCCAGCTCCAGCAACGCCTGCCCCCGCCGCGCCGCCAGCCGCGCCCCGTGCAGCAGCCCCCCCTCGTCCAGCTCAAACCAGCGCTCGCGCCACTGCGCGGCGGCCTTGCACAGCGGCTCCAGCCGCCGCCGGCTGAACTCGCTTTTGTAGAGCGCCCCCCCGCAGACACCCTTGTTGACCAGCTTGAGCAGCACCGGATCGATTACCTCGGCCAGTTCCCGCTCGATGGCATCGCAGCGTAGCGGCCCCGTATCGCCGCAAAGCTGCTCGAGCCGCCCCGCCAGCCGGTCCCACAACTCGAGGCATGCGGGATCCGCCCCCGCCGCGCGCGCCCCCGGCAGCAGCTCGCGCCAGGCCGCCGCCAGCTCGCACGCCCCCCGCGCCGCCGCCTGGCGCGCCTCACCCGCCTCGGGCAGCTCGCCATAATGCTTCGCCGCCAGCGTCGCCTCGATCCGCGCCAGCACCCCGGCCCGCCAGCGGTCAGGCCGGTCCAGCGAATCCAGAAACCGGATCAAACTGCGCACGGTCTCGGTCAGGTCGCGCTCGCCGCGCCCCCCGCCCAGCAGCTCCGCCAGCTTCGCCCGCCGCTCACCCCCGCCCCCCGCCCAACCCTCCAGCGTCGCCTCGATCGCGTCCAGCTCCAGCTCGATCAGCTCCGCTCCATCAGGCACGCGCGGCGAGGGCGGCAGCCCCGCCCGGTGAAAATGCTCCACCAGCACCCGCCGACAGAAGGCGTGAATCGTCATGATCCAGGCCGGGCCGACGTCGTCAAGCGCCTGGCGCACCAGCCGAGACTCCGGCATCGCCACCAGCCCCTCGCGCAGCCGCCGCTCGATCCGCTCGCGCATCTGCCGGGCCGCCTTGTCGGTGAAGGTGATCACCAGCAACTGGTCCAGCCGCGGCGGTGGCGTCCCCGACGGGCCCTCCTCGGTCACCAGCCGAAACACGCGCTCGGCCAGCACCGCCGTCTTGCCCGCCCCCGCCGAGGCCGACACCACCAGGTGGCCGTGGCGGTGCCTGATCGCCGCCTGCTGCGGCTCGGTCCATCTGATTGCTCCAGCTTGACTCATCTCACTCGCCGCCTTGCCTCCGGGTTCGACCTCGAATGTAGGCAACCGGCCCCCGAATTGCCATAACCGAGTCAAAACTCATGCGTTTCCTTCATCACCCCTCCGCCGCCGGCTGCGCCCGCCGGCCTTCCACCACCAGCTCCGCCCCGATGACCCCCAGCAGGACCAGCGCCGCCAGCGGCGGCACGAACCGCAGCCACATGCCTGACGGCACCGCCAAATCCAGCATTGTCGAATTCACACCCATCGCCAGCCACGGCAGCGTCAGCGCCACCGCAAAGCCCCCGCTCATCCGTCCCTCGGCCCAGCGCGCCATCTGCAGCCACAGCGCCGGCAGGGCATAAACAAAATGATGCGCCTGGAGCAGCGGCGAAAACAGCGCCACCCCGATCAGCGCCGGCTCCAGCGCGCGCCGCAGCGGCCACCCCCGCCGGCGCATCCAGCCCAGCCCCGCCACGTAAACCACTCCCACGACCAGCCCCACCGCCGACGTCACCTGACGATACCGCAGCGGGTCCTCGTGCCACTCCTCCAGCCCCGCCAGCAGGATGAGACCCCGCCCCGGCGAGATCGAAATCCCGCGCCAGTAATAGGGCAGCTCCGGCGCTCGCCGCGCGATGAACTCCCACTCCCAGCCCAGCCGGCCCGTCGCCGCCAGCACCAGTGCATATCCCCCCAGCAGCGTCGCCCCCACCGCCAGCGCCCGCCAGCGCCGCCACATGACCAGCGGCGCCAGCAGCACCGCCGGCAGCAGCTTGACCAGCACCAGCCCGGCCCAGCAGCCCCCCGCCAGCCGCTCCCGCCCCCCCAGCAGCGCCGCCGCCAGCGCCACCGCCAGGATCGCGTTGAGCGGGTCGACGTTGCCGATGCGGATGTTCTCCACCGCCGGCCCGAAAAGCGCCAGCGAAAAACCAACCGCCAACCCCCAGTGCGCCGCCAGCGCCGCGCGCGCCGGCCCCGGCCCCGCCTCGCGCGGTCGCAAGCCGCGCCAGCCGATCCACCAGGCCCCCGCCAGCAGTGCCAGGTGCGACCACTCCCACAGCTTCTCGGCGGTGGCGATCGGAAACCACCCCAGCCAGACGTAAAGCCAGGCCAGCGCCTGCGGATAATTGAAATAAAACTCCAGATGCTCGCCCACATAGGGCGAGCGCCCCTCCAGCAGCGCGCGCGCCGCCCACCAGTGCTTGACGTAGTCATCGCCCAGGAAGCCCGCCGGCCGCACGAACCCATGGTGGATCAGCGTATAGCCGATGAAAGCCCACATCGCCGCGCGCAGCAGCCTGGCCATCCCCGGCGAAACCGGCGACCTCCGCCTCATGCGGCGCTCCCGGCGGCGCCCGTGGGTGCGCGCTTCATCCACGCCACCTCCGCCACGCTTCCCGCCAGCACGATCAGATAGGCCACCAGCGAGAGATATTGGATCAGCTGGTTCGCCCCGCCCAACTGGTGCGCAATCGTCCAGCTCGCCTGGAGCAGCAGCCATCCCGCCAGCAGCACCCCCGCCACCGCGCCGTTCATCTCCCCCTCCACCCAACGCCGCAGCTGCAACAGCAGCGCCGGCAGCATCCAGACGAAGTGGTGATACTCCAGCAGCGGCGTCAGGATCGGGTAGGCGATCATCGCCAGCTCCAGAGCCCGCAGCCTGTCCACCCCCCGCAGGCGCAGCCACAGGATCAGCCCCAGGTAACCCGTCCCCAGCAGCGCCAGTTGCACCCGCGCCGCCAGCGTAAAACCATAGGGATCGCGCCAGATTTCCCCGTGCCCGCTCAGCTCCAGCAGCGCCCGCGCCGGCGTGATCGAGATATGGCGCCACCAGCGCGGCACGTCGCCGATCATCTCGCTGACCAGATACCACTCATGCCCGAGCCGCCCAGTGGCCAACAGCAGCACGAAATACCCCCCCAGCACCGCCAGCGCGCCCGCAAGCACCCGCCAACACCGCCACATCACCAGCGGCGCCAGCAGCGCCAGCGGCAGCATCTTGACCAGCATCAGCAGCGCCCAGGCCGCACCCGCCAGCCGCGGCCGTGCCGCCAGCAGCGCCGCCACCATCGCCACCGCCAGCAGCGCATTGACCGGATCGATATTCCCAATATAGATCGCCGACAGCGCCGGCATGTAGGCGGCCACCGCAAAAGCCGTCACCAGCCACCAGCGCGCCGCCGCCGCCCGCCGCAACTCCAGCCCGGCGCCCGTCATCGCCGCCATCCGCGGCCGAAAACACCGCCATGCCAGCAGCCAGCAGCCGATCAGCGTCCCCAGCAGCATCAGCTTCCAAAGCTTCTCCCCGACCTCGAAGCTGACAAACCCCAGCCACAGGAACATGAACGCCGTCGCCTGGGGGTAGTTGAAGCCCACCCACAGGTCCTCGCCGATGTAGGGGCTCGCGCCCGCCAGCACCGCGCGCGCCGCCTGCCAGTGCTTGCCGTAATCCACCCCGTGGATCAGCATCGGCTGGACCAGTCCCCAATAAAGCACCTGGTGGGCGAAGAACAGCGCCAGCGCCAGCCAGAGCCCGCGCCGCAGCCATGGGGCGGGGGGCGGTGATGGCGACTCAAGGTGGGATGGGGCGGGCGGGTGCTGCATGCTCATCAGCCTGCCACAACCACCCGCCCCGAGGCAAAGCAAGACCCGCGTCCGGTGGGCGCAGCTTGCGTTCGCTATCACAGCGGGAACCGGGAAGGGTAGGTCGGCTCTTCGAGCCGACACTGAACACCTCAACTATGTTGCGCCCGCGTCCGTCAGTTGAACCCCAACCGGTAGCGGAGCGTGTCGCGGCCGCTCAGCTGAAGCACCTGGAGCGTCTTGGCCCCCACGCGCGTCCGCGTCGGTGCGATCCGCGCCTCCGCCCCCTCGCTGAAGCTCACCCGCAACGACCCCAGCGTCGCCTCCTGGCCCTCCAGCTTCAACTCGCCCGTCCCGCGCGCCAGCAGCGGCAGGTTCTCGGTGAACGCACCGGGGCAGCTGATTTCCACAACAATCCCATCATCCTCGAACACCACCCGCTTGCGCCCGCCCTCGCCCAGCGGATACTCGATCGCCAGCTCGCCCTCGGCCAGGTCGCGGTTGCCCGCCTCCGGCACGACCGGCTGGCCGGCGACGGTCAAGGCCGCTTTGACGTCCTTGGCCTCGAATACCTGCTCGGCACCCTCGGCCAGCGTGCCCCAGGCCTCATCCTTTGAGCCCGTCTGCGACTGCAGCACCGCCCCCATCGCGGGGTGCCACAGCAGCCCCAGCCCGTAGCGCTGCTGGGACCGCAGCACCTTGCCCGAGTTGAACGCCGCGTAATACGTCGGCCGGCGCACAAAGTGATATTGGATCGGGTGGCGCGAGTCCACCCGCTGGTGCACGAAGCGGTCACGCGCGAGCCACGGCAGCTTCGCCATCGCCGCCTGACGCTCCTGACCCGTCGGCAGTGGTCGCTCATAGGATCGCGCCAGGAAATGATAGGGCGTGAAATCCCGCAGCGGCCCCACACCCGGCCACTCCTTCTCGTAGCTCGCCCGCGCCTCGCGCCGGCGCTGTTCCATTTCCTCGCGGCTGGTGGCGAACGCCCGCGCCAGCTCCACCTCGGCCACCGGCACCGCCGTCATCGAGTACAGCCCCGTTGGATTTCGGTGCAGGTAGGGCCGCCGCTGGCGCGTCTCGATCGCGCGGTTGAGCACGAAGCCGGTCCCGTCAAAGACCGCATTGTAGGACAGCCACTCATAGAACAGCCGCATCTGGCCGGCAAAGACCTCGTCCAGCGCCGGGTCGGCCGAAAAATGCAGCGCCGACTCGTGGTTGGTGTGCTCGGTTCCCAGATTGTAGCTCCAGTCACACCCCTGCATCTCGTAGAAGTAGCCCACCGGGCTCTGGAAATGCTGGTCGTGTTCCGCCACCCGCGCCCGCAGCAGCCGCTCCATCTCCGCGTCCGGATACAGCGCCAGGTAGGCCAGCGCCCCCGACCAGACATTGCTGTATTGGTTGGCGAAGTTTCGCCCGTGCGCCAGCATGTCCTCGCGCGTCAGCACCGCCATGATCGCCCGCCGGTCCGCTTCGATCACCCGCGCATGCAGCGCCGCGTCGATCGGCGGGCCGTCCTTGAGCAGGTGCAGCGTCTCGCCCATGAACTTGGTGGCGAACGCCGTCGCCGGCAAATTCCAGCCCCCGTCGGAGTATTCACTGAAGCGCCCGTCCTGGTGCTGCATCCCACACCAATACTCCAGCACCGCCTCCAGCCGCGCGCGCAGCGCCGGGTCCGCGTAATAAACATTCCACGGCCGCCGCGTGCAGTAGAACCAGGCCAGCGCCAGGTGGTTCTCCATGATCCGCGCATTGTAGAAGCGAACGTCCTTCTCGTTGCGCCACACCGGCAGCGTGAACAGGCCCCGCCGCTCGCCCTGCTCCACGATCGCGTTGGCCACCGTGTGCAGGTGGGCCAGCAGATAGGGCATGTCCAGCTCGGCATCGCTGAAATCCGCCGGCTTGATCTTGCTGAAATCCGGCGGGGCCACCTTGGGCATCGGCGCCGCCGCGGCCACGCCCACCCCGCCCAGGATCAATGCCGCGGCCAGCAGCCACGCATGCAGGAGCTTTGCAATCATGATGAGAACCTTTCGCTGATCATGGCGCCGTCTGATGATGCGACTCGGCCATAAAATTCTTTCGCTGCAAATGAGCCAGTCCCCAGTCTGCCATGAAAATCCAAAATGTCACGCCCGATCCCAGCCTCTTGCGCTCAAGGAAGGCAGGTCGGCTCTTCGAACCGACACCTTTGCGTCCTTTTCCAAACCTGGCCTCTTTGCGATAAAAGCGAGGTCTTGAGTTAAAGATTGCGTATGCCCTGCCGCTCTGGAAAAAATAACTCCTGAACGATCGGAACCATCTTCGCCGTCTGCGGCCACAAAGGACCTCAACAAATGCACCCCGCCCATTGGCTCTCCACCCTTGCGCTCGCCCTGTTGCTCGCCGCGCCCGCCGTGGCCGAAACCCCCGACTGGATCGCCCAGTTGCAGCGCCCGCCCGCCCCCGGCCTGGCCGAAGTCCCCGCCGAGACCCCCACGCCGGCCGAGATCCAAACCCAGCAGGCGCGCATCGAGTCCCAGTGGCGCGAGTTCCTCGGCCGCATCGACGTTCCCCCCGGCCCGCCGGCGATGCGCCTGCTCGAGGAGGTCGTGCTCGAGGACGGCATCACCCGCCGCCACATTGAGCTTGAGGTCGAGCCCGGCATCTGGACCACCGCCTACCTGCTCGTGCCCCCCGGCAAGGGACCCTTCCCCGCCGTCGTCAGCCTGCACCCCACCTCGGTCGGCTCGATCCGCGTCGACGTCGGCCTCGTCCCCGACCGCCTCTCGCGCGCCTTCGGCATCCAGCTGGCCCGCCGCGGCTTCGTTACGATCGCCCCGCGCAACTACCTCTGGCGCGCCGACGAGGAAGCCTTCTCGCGCACCATGGCCACCGAATTCCTCGAGCGCCGCCCCGGCACCCTCGGCATGATGAAGATGGTCCACGACGCCTCGCGCGCCTTCGACTTCCTGCTCACGCTGCCCGAGGTCGACCCCGCCCGCATCGGCACCATCGGCCACTCCCTCGGCGGCAAGGAAGTCACCTTCTTCATGGCGCTCGACCCGCGCGTCGCCTGCGGCGTCTCCAGCGAGGGCGGCATCGAGCTGCCCTTCTCCAACTATCAGGACCCCTGGTACCTCGGCGCCGCCATCCAGCAGCCCGGCTTCAACCTGCGCCTGGGCGAGCTGCTCTGGCTGATCGCCCCGCGCCCCTTCCTGCTCATCGGCGGCGACTCGGGCGACGACGACCCCCGCAGCGTCGACGGCTACCAGAGCTGGCCCGCCATTGCCGAAGCCCTGCCGGTCTACCGCGCCCTCGGCGCCCCCGCCGCCCTCGGCCTGCTCGTCCACGACAAGGGCCACGATGTCCCCGACGACGTCCGCGACCTCGCCATGCGCTGGCTTGAGCATCACCTCAAGCCCAACCGGCAGGCGGAGTGAGGATTATGGAATGCCCGCGCTGCGGTTCGGCCATTGAGCGCCCGTCCCTCGGGGCGGGCGCCTCCTCGACCTCCTGCAACCACTGCGGCTGGGGCAAAAACCGCACCGCGCCGGTCAAGCCCGGCCCCACCTTTGGCGATGTCCCCCCCGTCCGCGGCCTCAAGCTCTCGATGCTCATTCTGGTCTCGGCGGCGCTGCTGGTGGGACCCTACTGGGCGCTCGAGCGCTACCTCGGCGCCACCCTGCCCCCCGACTGGCGGCTCTATTACCTCGGCATCGTCCCCGTCTACCTCTTCCTCAGTTGGGCGATCACCCCCAACCCCGACATGGACGACCTCGGCTGGTTCGGCGGCCTGATGGACAATCCATTCAGCTTCTCGGACGGCTACAATCGCTTTCTCCTGTTTCTCGGCCTCCTGCTGCTGCCCGGCAAGCTCATCCTCTACACCGCCTTCTCCTTCATCATGCTCTGGAGAAGCTGACCCGGCATCCGCTCAAGCCTCCGCCTCCGGCTCGCCCGCGCCCTCAGCGCGCCGCGACTGCGCCAGCTCGCGCGCCAGCCGGCCGACTCCCTGCAGGTCCAGCTTGCCCGTGCCCAGCACCGGGATCGCCTCCACCCGGAAAAAGCTGTCCTTGCGCGGCACCCACAGGTTGGGCAGCCCCGCCCGCCCCAGCTTCTCGGCCAGCCCCTCCAGCTTCGACTCCGCCAGCGTGTGCAGCACCACCAGTTGCTCGCCCTTTTTCTCGTCGGCCACCGCCGTCACCACCAGCTCCTCGCCCTCGGCCGGCGCCAGCGCCTCGCGCAGCTTGTCCTCGACCCCGACGTGGGGCACCATCTCGCCGCCGATCTTGCTGAAGCGCGACAGCCGCCCCGTGATGAAGATGAAGCCGTCCTCGTCGATCCGCGCCATGTCGCCCGTGTCATACCACCCCTCGCGCAGCACCTCGGCCGTCTTCTCGGGCAGCCCCAGATAGCCCGCCATCACATTGGGCCCCTTGACCTGCAGCAGCCCCGCCTCGCCCTCGGCCGTCGACTCGCCCGTCACCGGGTCCACCGTGCGCACCGCGATCCCCGGCAGCGGATGCCCCACCGAGCCCCGCTTGTGCCCGACCTGGTACAGCCCCGGCGAGCGATGATCCGGCACGTTGACCGCCACCACCGGGCTGCACTCGGTCGTGCCGTAGCCCTGCAGCGGTTCCTGCCCGAAGCGCTCCAGGAACGCCTCGCGCACCGAGTCCGGCAACCGCTCCGCCCCGCTCACCACCGCGCTCAGCCCGCCGAACTGCCCCGGCGGGATGCGCCGCACATACTGCATCATGAAGGTCGGCGTCGAGATCAGCAGCGTCACCCGCCGGCCCTCGACCAGCTCGCCGATCGTCTTGAGGTCCAGCGGGTTGTAGTGGAACACCGACCCGAACGGCAGCAGCGCCCCGCCCCACAGCGACACCGTGTAGCCGAACGAGTGGAAGAACGGCAGCACCCCCAGCATCCGGTCGTGCGGCCAGATGTGCAGCGCCCGACCGAAGCTCTCGACGTTGGCCAGCACATTGTAATGCGTCAGCACCACCCCCTTGGGCGTCCCGGTCGAGCCCGACGAGAAGATGATCGTCGCCGGCGTGTCGGGCGTCGGCCGCCGGATCGCCCCGCAGAAGCGCTCCAGCATCCGCACAGGCATCAGCCGCGCCGCCACGGCCGCCACCACGATCTCGCCGAACCCCCCGCGCAGCCCGCGCAGGTCCTCCAGCCAGATCGTCTCGATCCCCTCCGGAATCCGCAGCTTCTCGCCCAGCTTCTCCATGAACCCGCGCGAGGTGACAATTGAGCGCAGGCCGGCCGCCGCGATGCAGTGCTCGAAGACCTCCTGCCCGGTCGTGTAGTTCAGGTTGACGACCGTCCGGCCACCCAGCGCGGCGGCGTAATTGACCAGCGCCCCGCCCACCGAGGGCGGCAGCAGCACCCCCACGTTCTCCTGCCCCGCCCAGCCGTCCCGCAGCCGCCGCGCCAGCACCACCGCCCGCAGCAGCGTGTGGCCCAGCGGAATGTCGGGCGAGAGCGTGTCGCCCATCGCGAACAGCTTGCGCCGACGCCGCGCGTTGCGCACCCAGCCGTGATGCAGCGGGGCCGCGTCGGCCTTGTCCGCGATCGCGCAATCCGCCGCCAGCTCCTCGATCGCCTGGCGCAGTGCAAACGTGCTGGCCGTCGCCGGCAGCGGCCGGCCCAGCGCCACGGTCACCGGATAGGGAATCCGCCGCGGCCACTTGAAGATGAACTTGCCCTCGGCAAAGCTGAAGATCGAGCCCCAGACCCCGTGCAGGTTGATCGGGATGATCGGCGCCTCGCTGCCGCGCACGATCTGCTCGAAACCGCGCCGGAAGGGCAGCATCATCCCCGTGCGCGTCACCTGCCCCTCCGCGAAGATGCAGACGATCTCGCCGCGGTCCAGCTCCTCGCGCGCCGCCCGCAGCGAGCGGATCAGCTCGCGCGGCGACTGCTGGCTGCCGATCGGGATCGAGCGCGTCATCCTCAGCAGCCACCCCAGCAGCGGCTTGCGGAACTGCCCCTCGAACGCGATGAACCGCACCGGCCGCGGGCTGATCGCATTGATCAGCAGCGCATCCACATACGAAACGTGGTTGCTGACCAGCAGCGCCGCCCCCTCGCGCGGCAGGTTCTCCGCCCCCAGCACGCGGATGCGATAGACCAGCCGCGCCAGCAGGAAGCCGATCAGCCGCACCAGCGCCTCGGGCACGATCGAGATGATGATCACCATCCCCGTCAGCGTGATCACCCCCGTCAGCAGGAAGATGCCGTTGGGCGGGAACTGCACCGCCGGGGAGTTAAGCCACAGGTAGATCAGCCCAGCCGCTAAAATCGCCGTGTTGGTCACGTAATTGTTGGCCGCGATCAGGCCGCCACGCTTCCGCAGCGGCGTCAGGTGCTGCAGCAGCGCATTGAGCGGCACCGAGAACAGGCCCGCCGAAACCCCCAGCAGAAAGACCAGCAGCGCCATCACCAGCCCCAGCCCCGGCCGCGCCAGCGCCAGCGGCAGCGAGAAAATTCCCATCCCCAGCGCCCCCAATGGCACCAGCCCCACCTCGATCCGCCCCCGGCTCACCCGCCCCGCCAGCGCCGAGCCGGTACCGATCCCCAACGCCAGCAGCAGGAAGAACGAGCCCTGCTGCCAAGGGGCAACATAGCCCAGGCTGTCGCGCGCCCAGACCAGCATGTGCGCCAGCAGCACTGCCCCCAGTCCCCAGAAGTAGGCCAGCCCCAGCACCGTCAGCCGCAGCGGCCGGTTCTCGAAAATGAAGCGGAAGTAGCCGGCGAGCTCCGGCAGCGGGTTGCGCACGATCGCCTGGGTCGGGTTGGCCGGAGCGACCCGGTCGATGCCCAGGCCAATCGCCCAGCCCGCCAGCGCCAGCCCAACGAGCAGCGCCGGGATCCAGTGCAGTGATGCCGGCATCAGCCACTGGACCAGCCCCGTGGCCGCCGTCGCCCCCAGGATGATCGCCAGGTAGGTCATCGCGCCGATGATGCCGTTGGCCCAGGCCAGCCGGCGCGACTCGACCAGTTCAGGGATGATCCCATACTTGCTCGGGCTGAAAAAGGCGCTCTGGGTGAACATCAGGAAAAGCACCACGGTCGCCGGCACGAGGTCGGCCGCCGTCGCCTGGCCCATATTGCCGATGCGGCGGAAGGCCCAAACCCCCAGCGCCATCAGCCCGACCTCGGCCAGCTTGGTGGCCAGCGTCACCGCCCGCTTGCTGAAGCGGTCGGCCAGGAAACCGGCCCACACCGAGAACAGCAAGTAGGAGGCGGGAAAGAGGATCGTAAGCAGAGCGTTGAAACGGCCGAAGGCGTCGGAGCCCTCGACCAGGATCTGGCCCGCGATCAACATCAGCGCGATACGGAAGATGTTATCGCTGGCAGCGCCCTGAAACTGGAGCGCCGCCAGGTGCCAGAAGCCGCGCTCGGATCGCGGGGTCGAATCCTCGGCCATCATCGCAAACTCCTCGAAGCATGATTGGCGCGCCTGCCGGTTGGGCTTTCATTTTGCCCGCCCGCGCCCCCTCGCGCAAGCCCCCATCGGCAGCCGCGCAATATATGTTTAGCATAATATTGTTTATATTGCAACAAATATTTTGGTGGCGGCTGCTTTCTCCTCCCCGCCGCCCCCTCAGAAGCGCAGGTAGAGCCCGCCGATCGTGGTCTCGCAGTTGCTCTCGATGCTCGGCGTGCCGGCGACACCATTAACCAGGGGCGTGATCGTGACGTCGTAGCCCACCACCGCCGTCCCCGAGAAGAACTGCATCTCCGGCCCCACCGCGATCTTGAAGCGGCCGTCGGGCGAGCTCATCGACTTCTTCACGCCGAACACCGGATCCTCAAAATAGTCCAGCCGGTAATAATTGATCCCGCCAACGCTGTAGACCCGCTCGATTGTCTCGTTGTCGTCCTGGCTGACCAATTCGGTGGCCGCGCTGCGCGTCATGGTCACGTTGAACTCCAACGCCAGCTCCAGCGGCGTCTGGCCGATCAGCATCGCCGTCGCGAACACCCCCGCCGAGTTCCCTTGCCCGTCCAGGTTGTCCAGGCTCATCGTGCTGAAGCCGGTCAGCCCGCGCCCCGCCAGCGCACCGTTCACGCTGAACGCCGGGATCCCCCGGTAGATGCCGGTGTAAACCGCCGGCGCGGTCGGCAGCGGGTAGCTGCGGTCCCAGGTCACCGCCAATTGCAGCTCGTAGGGACTCAACCCCCGGTAGCCGCGCGCCCCGTTGCCCTCGCGGTTGGTCAGCAGCGTCAGCACGCGCTGGCGCCGGTTGCCGTCGGGCACGAGCCCCGCCAGCGGCAGGTCATACTTGATCGTCCCGTTGGCCGCCTCCCCGCGCCCCTTCAGGGTCGTCGCCCCCGCCACCGCATAATGGAACCCCGAGATGTCGAAATGCTCGGGCGCGGCCAGCCGGTGGCTCAGCACCGCGTCCGCCGGCAGCCCGCTCTTGCTGAACAGCGTCTGGTAGAGGTGCCCACCCAGGTCGGGCAGCGTGAGCTGATGGCTCACCGGCTGGTCCAGGTCAATCTTCGACAGGTCGATCGTGCGCGACTCACCCGCATCGCGATCCATGTCCACGTAATTGTAGGGAAACAGCTCGCCCTTAATGTGCCGCTCCAGGAAGTCCGTGTACCACTTGAAGTCTTCCTCGCCGAGCACGTCCTGGATCGCGCCCACCGCCGGGCGCCCGCTCTGGATGCGGTGCCAGAGCCGCGAGCTGGCGGCCAGCGGCGGATGCTCCCCCGGCCGCAGCTGCAGATACTTGATCAGCCCCGTCATGCCATAGCCGTGGGCCTCGGCATTGCGCAGGCCACCCGCCACCAGCCCCTTCAGCGGCGCCGCCGCATTCTCATCATAAACCGCCGGCAGCGTCCCCGGCGCGACGACCGTCTCCGCCCAGACCGCCGTCGCCTCATCGAGCCAATAAGAGGCGCTTGAGAGGCTGTTGAAATACTGCGAATGCACGCAGTGGGCGAACTCATGCCAGGCCGTCAGGGCAACCGAGGGCGAGTCGCGCACGATGTCCTTGGTGTTGAACTCCAGCTTGTCGAAGGCCGTCCCGGGCAGGTTCAGGAAACTGCCAAACTCGTCGGGTCCGCGGTCGAGCACCTCCACCTGGATCTTTGTTTTGGGCATCGCGACATAGGCGAACAGCAGTTCCTCGCTGAACCGCAGGTAGGCCGCCTCGAGCTGGTCGAGCAGTTGCGTGATCGCCACATAATCAAACTCCACCGGGCAGACCAGCTGGAAGTGCTCGCTCTCCACCATCGCCTTGCCGCTGGCCAGCCCGAACCAGCCCTCCACGTTGCTCCACGTATAGCGGGTGGGGTTGCTCGGGTCGGCTTGCAGCTCCGCCCCGCCGGCCAGGCCGGCCACCTCCGCGGCCGATGCCGGCGCGGGTGCCGGTGGCGGCGCAACGGGGGTCGTCGAAACCTCGTAGGTCAGCCAATGCCCCGAGACCCGCACCGGCCGGAAGTGCACCGACCCGCGCTGCTCCCCGCCTCCGCTGGTCCCCAGCCCATTCATCCCAAAGGCCAGCATCGGGGGATCCTCAAACGGCCGGTCCGCCCGCAACTGCAGTGTGAAGGAGCTCAGGCCATCCTCGGGCAGCCCCTCCAACTTGAACAGCGGGCTGATCGACTGATCTCCCTCCGGGCGCTCATGGTCATAGCGCCGCACCGTCACCCGCGAGGGCGTCGCGAACTGCCCCGCCCCGATCTGCAGCACCATCCCCTCGACGTAGATCATCCCGCCCTCCGGGCCGATCGTCTGAATCGCCAGCAGGTCGCGGTCGGGAGCCGGCACTCCCAGCAGCCGGTGCGCCACAAACCGCACGTCCAGCGCGCTGATCAGCCCGTCATGGTTGACGTCACCGACCGCCCCCGCCGGCGCCGGCGCCCCCTGGTGCAGCAACTGGCCGATCACCAGGTCCACCGCGTCCACACGGCCGTCGCGGTTGATGTCGCAGGGGTCGTACGTGCCGGCGCCCGCGATCAGCATCGGCTCCGACCACGCCGAGCGCCCCCCGGCGCTGTCGATCGCCTGCACGCTCGCGTAGAGCGCCGTCGTCGGCAGGCCGCTCACCAGCGCCCCGGTGGCGACGCCCAGCCGTCCCTGCCCGCGGTTGGCCGGCTGGTCCAGCGTCAGCGCCGCGCTGACCCTATCATCCCAGCCCGGGAAGCTCCCCAGCCGCAACGCGTAGCGCAGGGCTCCGGCCGGGGTGCGATCGTCGGCGGGGGCGGTCCAGTTCAGCGTCAGCCGGCCCGAGCCGTCCACCGAGGCCTTCAGCGTCGTTGGCGCCGCCGGCGGCTGGTTCGCCCGCGCCAGGCCCGCCGCCTGGGCCGCCCGGTTGCGCACGACCCGCAGCGTGCGCTCATATTCGCTCAGCCCACCGATCTCCTCGGTGGTGCCCGCCACCACCAGGTCCAGGTCGCCGTCGCCATCCAGGTCTACGGGTGCAATGTGACCGCGCGCCAGACCCGCAAGCGGCGCGCCGACGGAGATAAAACTTTCGTCCCCCTGGTTGAACCACACGTCGAAGCGGAAATCACGCACCACCCCATGATCGCCAAAGGCAAACAGGTCCTCGCGCCCGTCGTTGTCCAGATCCCCCCAGCCGATGAAGCTGCGGCCGGAGCCATAGGCCTCCCCCAGCCCCACCCGCTCAAAGGTCCCGCCGCCGCGGTTGATATACAGGGCATTGCACGAGCTCAGCGCCAGGTCGGGCCGGCCGTCCCCGTTGGCGTGGCCAAATGCCATCCGCCCGCGCGGCACGTCATGTGTCAGGAAGGCCCCCGCCCAGTAGCTCTCGAGCAGCGCCAGCGTGCTCAGCCCGCTCCCCGCGCCGTTGCGCAAGATCGCCACACGATCCTCATCGCCCACCCTCGCCGTCAGCGCCACGTCGACCCAGCCATCCCCGTCCACATCCCCCCAGGCCATGCAGGGCCAGGCGCTGATCTGCCCCAGCGACGGCCGGATGCCAGAGTCCATGAAGCTGCCGTTGGGCTGGCGCAGCCAGACCCGCAGCGCGATCGGATCCCCCTCGTTCCCCGCCCAGGCATAGGTCGCCAGGTCGAGTCGGCCATCGTTGTTAAAGTCGGTCAGCTCCATTTGGCCATAGCCCAGGTTGACCGCCGGCAGATCCAGCGGCAGCTCCACAAAGCGCTCGTTGAACAGCGACAGCGTCCACGCCCTCAGCTTCCCGTCGCCATGCGAATACGTCAGCAGTTCGAGTCGGCCGTCCTGGTTCAGGTCACCCGCGGCAATCGTGAATTCCTCCTCGGGCAGCCCCGAGGGCCGCACCGTCAGCCCGCCGTCGGCCGCCGGGATCAGCAGATGGGTATGATAGGTGAACTGGTCGGCATGGTATCGCGAGCCGTGGACAATCCCCATGGCACGGCCATCGCCCCGGAAATCACCCCACGTCTGCTGCGCCTCGCCAAGCGCCGGCAGCCCCTCGAGCGGACCCTCGTCATCAAGCAGCCCGACCGAGAGCCACATGAATTGCGGGTCACTCAGTGAACCGAACGGGATCGTCGTCGCCGGCGTCCCCGCGCACTCCCACGGCTCCGAACCCACCGGCAGCTCCAGCGCCAGGCGCGTCACCGATCCCATCACCGGCTCACCATGGTTGATCAGGTCCGCCGTCTGGGTCCGCAGCCAGAAATGGCGCGCCCCTGCGGCCCAAGGCTCCGAAATGTCAATCACCAGCTCGACGTCGATCGGTCGGTTCAGCTTGCCGAAGGAGATCTGCTGGCTCCAGTCCGGCGCCCCCGGCCGCCCCGTCATCAGCTGCATCACGACCTGATGCGACAGCGGATGGTTCCAGCTGATCACCGCCAGCGCGCTGGGCGTGCTCTCGGGCCGGTAGTTCAAAAAGGTCGCCCCTTCACCGGTGGCCTGGAAAAATTCATAGGCCAGCCAGATGAAGCCACGCGTCCCGACCTCGGGCACCGCCACCCCCCAGTTGGTCCCCCACGAGTTGACCGCCAGAAACGCCCCCTGGCGCGCCTGTCCGTTGCCGTCAACATAGGCCTTCGCATCGTCATAGCCGATCAGCGTCACCGAATGGCCGACCCCGTTCTGGCCGACATACGAATACAAAACATCGCCGCTGACCCCGGGCAGGGCTTCGCTGGTCCTGCCATAGTCTTGAAAGCTGGGCGTCGCCATCAAGCCGCTCAGGCCGATGTCGCCCTGCGCCAGCCGCGCCTTGAGCGCCGTCAGTTGATCAGCCGATGTCACCGCGATCGCGTCGTAGCCGGTGATGCGGTTACGCAGCGCCGCCTCCCACTGAGCGCGCTTCGGCCAGCCGGCGGCGTTCATCCCGTCGGCCATGTCGGCGATCGTTGCGCAGCCGTGCCTGGCCCAATATTCGTAGGAAAGGAACTCGCCCCACTCCGGGCTGATCACGCGCTCGGGATGCGTCGCGGGATTGGGCTTGACCCAACCGTGCGCCTTGGCCATGGTCCAGGTCATGCAGTAGTAACTCACGTTGAAGCGCCCGCAATTGAAGGGCCCTTGCCCCCACGGCCCCGGGTTGGGCCGATACGACTGGTTGCCCACCGGCGGCAGATATTCGTGATTGACCACCCGGGCCGGCAAGGCCGGCGCCGCGCCAGTCTGGGCCGGCAGCAAGACCGCCCCCAGCGTCAGGATCAAATTCATCACGCACACGCCCGCCATTGACCTGCTGCCCATCACGCCACCCCTGAAAATCGGATATGAACATCTACTACAAGAGAATTATGGCGGCGCCACCCCTCGATCTCAATCCAAACCTGTCCCCAAATCGGCGCTGCGGGCGATACAGGTTGCATGATATAATTGAAAATTCAGGCTGCATGTGGTCAGTTAGCATGTCGTGGTGGACCGGCAACCGCAGCAGCAAGATGAGGACTGGGAACGGAATACGACGCATGATCACCCGAATCGAAGCCAACGGCTACCGCTGCCTGAAATACATCAACCAACCCCTGCGCCCGTTCCAGGTCCTCGTCGGCCCCAACGCCAGCGGCAAATCAACGTTTCTGGATGTGGTGTCGTTCCTGGGGAGGTTGGTATCGGACGGTCTCGACGTTGCTATTGCAGAGCGCTCTTCGAATTTTTTTGATCTGCTTTGGGGGCGAGAGGGAGACGCATTCGAGTTGGCAATCGAAGCCCAAATCCCTCTTCATAAGCTGGCGGAAATTGAAGACCAGACAAACAACCATGTGCGCTACGAGGTAAAAATTGGCCTACATCCTGAAACCAAGGAAACAATGATTATCGCAGAGAGAGTTATTTTGATTCAAGCTCACGAAATAAACAAAGAGCTTCAGCCAGATCTGTTTCCTTACACTCTGCCTCGCCCGAATACGATTGCGACGGGACGCAAAGGCACTAAAACGGTTGTCAACAAGGTGCCAGGCGGGAATGACAATTTCTATGCTGAATCAGGAAAAGGGTGGGCTCCATCATTCAGGCTTGGTCCACGCAAATCAGCACTTGCCAACCTGCCCGAAGACGAAACAAGGTTTCCTGTTTCGATCTGGTTCAGAAATTTAATAGTTGAAGGTGTACAACAGTTCGTGTTGAACAGTCAACTGATTCGCAGAGCCAGCCCGCCAGCACAAAAAAAAGGTTTTAAAGCCGACGGATCAAACCTGCCATGGGTTATTGATGATCTTCGCAAAAACAAAGCACGCTTTGATATGTGGATTGATCACGTCCGTACTGCGTTGCCAGAGGTGCAGGATGTTTTCACCATTGAGCGACAGGATGACAAGCATCGCTATTTGGTGATAAAATATGAAGGCGGTTTTGATATCCCCTCGTGGATGGTGTCTGATGGCACACTCAGGCTACTGGCTTTGACCATTCCGGCTTATTATACTGAAATTTCAGGAATTTACCTTATTGAAGAGCCTGAAAATGGCATACATCCTAAAGCCATAGAAACTGTAATACAATCGCTGTCATCAATGTATGAATCACAGGTGTTACTGGCATCACACTCGCCTATAATCCTTGGAGAAGTCGATCCAGCCAAAATACTTTGCTTCGCCAAATCAGAGGACGGGGCCACTTCGATCGTCTCTGGCGATCGCCATCCTGCGCTCAAAAACTGGCGCGGCGAGATCAGTCTCAGCGCGCTGTTCGCCGGAGGGGTGCTCGGGTGATCGATGGATTACAAGACTTGTTCTGCCTTGTTCCAGACAAAGACATCGAGCAGACTTTAATTGGTTTGTTTCGTCGGCACCAGAGTCTTCAAATCCGGCCCATCAATTTTGATATTCGAGTACACACTCTTCATGATTCAGCCTTCAACCGTGATGCTGAGCATTTCTGTAGAATCGCGATTGGAAAGTATCGTTATGCTCTAGTGGTGTTTGACAGGGAGGGGAGCGGACTCCACATGCCCCGCGAGAGGATTGAACAAATAATCGAAGAACGACTGTGGCTGTCAGGATGGCCAACCGAAACAGCAGCAGTGGTCGTTATCGATCCCGAGATTGAATCGTGGGCATGGACACGCTCCCCGCGCTTGGAGGAAGTCATCAAGTGGCCTCAGGACCATGGCTCAATTTGGGACTGGCTTTACGCGCAAGGCTATACTGCCGAAAATGCAGCCAAGCCTATCCACCCGAAAGAGTCCTTTGAAAAAGCTCTTAGAGTTCCGAAACCGGGCATACAACGCTCTTCCGCCCTCTATGCCCAATTGGCGTCTAAAGTGCGCTTCAACGATTGCATTGATCCGGCATTCCAAAAATTGCTGGCCACGTTGCGAAATTGGTTCCCACAAGAAGAAAAAACAACTACCCCATGAAGGAATGACAGCCACATGCGCCTCAGTCAACTGGTCGGCACGCGCTACAAGGAACGGCCCGCCGAGGCCACACTCGAAAGCCACGCATTCCTGCTGCGCGGCGGTTATGCCCGCCAAGTCGCCAATGGCATCTATTCCCTCCTGCCGCCGGGGCTGCGCGTCGCCCGCAAGATCGAGCGCATCCTGCGCGAGGAGATGGACCGCGTCGGCGGCCAGGAAGTCATGATGCCCGTCGCCCAGCCCGCCGAGCTCTGGCTGGAATCGGGCCGCTATCACAGCGTCGGCTCCGAGCTCGCCCGCTGGAAGGACCGCACCGGCCACGACATGGTGCTGGCGATGACCCACGAGGAGGGCGTCGTTCACCTCTGCCGCAACGAAGTCAGCTCCTACGCCCAGCTCCCCTTCATGGTCTACCAGATCCAGACCAAGTTCCGCGACGAGCCCCGCTCGCGCGGCGGCCTGATCCGCGTGCGCGAGTTCACCATGAAGGACGGCTACTCCTTCCACGCCAGCCAGGCCGACCTCGAAAGCTACTACGAGGCCTGCTACCGCGCCTATGGCCGCATCTTCGCCCGCGCCGGCCTGCCCGAGGTCATCGCCGTCCAGAGCGACACCGGCATGATGGGCGGCGGCCTGGCCCACGAGTTCATCCTGCTCTGCGACGCCGGCGAGGATACCATCGTCGTCAGCGAGGACGGCCGTTACGCCGCCAACATGGAAGTCGCCCGCGGCCGCGTCGCCGGCCTTCCCGCCGACCCCGCCCCGCTCGAAAAGGTCCACACCCCCGGCCAGACCACCATCGAGGCCGTCGCCGGGTTCCTCGGCGTCCCCACCAGCCAGACCGCCAAAGCCGTCTTCTTTGACGCCGACGCCGATGGCAAACTCGTCTTCGTGCTCATCCGCGGCGACCGCGAGGTCAACGAGAACAAGCTCGCCAAGCTCATTGGCCGCATGCCCACCCCCGCCGCCGACGACCGCATCCGCGCCGCCGGCGCCGTCCCCGGTTATGCCTCGCCCATCGGCCTGGACCTGGCCAACATCCGCCTGCTTGTCGATCAAACCGTCGCCGACGCCGCCAACCTCGTCACCGGCGCCAACGAGACCGACTACCACTACAAGAACTTCAACCTCGCGCGCGAGCTGCCCGCCCTGACCACCGTCGACATCGCCAAGGTCGCCGAGGGCGACCTCGCCCCCGACCACGACAGCCCGCTGCGCCTCCAGCGCGGCATCGAGGTCGGCAACATCTTCCAGCTCGGCACCAAGTACAGCAAGGCCATGGGCATGACCTACCTCGATGAGAAGGGCCAGGCCCAGGTCCCCATCATGGGCTGCTACGGCATCGGCGTCGGCCGCCTCGTCAGCTCCGTCATGGAAGTTCGCCGCGACAAGTTCGGCCCCATCTGGCCGATGTCGATCGCCCCCTGGCAAATCCACATCTGCGCCCTGCGCCCCGACCAGGACGGCGTCGGCGAGGCCGCCCGCTCCCTCTACGACCAGCTCACCGCCCTCGGCCTCGAGGTGATCTGGGACGACCGCGGCGCCCAGCCCGGCGTGCAGTTCGCCGAGGCCGACCTGCTCGGCGTGCCGCTGCGCGTGATCATCGGTGGCCGCAGCCTCAAGCAGGGCAAGCTCGAGCTGAAGTCCCGCGCCGGCGGCGAGACCGAGCTGATCGACGTCGAGGGCGCCGCCGCCCTGCTCGCCAGCCGCGTCCAGGCCGCGCTCGACGAGATCGCCACCGCCGCCGACCGCTACTGATTGATCGCGACAGCGCGCGGATGATGAGGTTTCATCACGTCATCCGCGCGCTTTTCTTTTTTCTTCAAAATCGGATGAATCGGTATCAATCTGGTAACACTTGATCCGCATCATGGCCATCGAGATGTATCAAATCCAGAAGGAGCCGATGCCATGAGATTCCTTTTCATGTCCGCCATCCTGATGCTGATGGCCGCCTCGGCGGTCGCCGCCGAGACCGCCGCCGTCACCCTTGAGCGCGCCATCCACGCCGAGCAGGCCGAGGGCAACCTCGAGCGCGCCATTGTGCTCTACCGCGAAACCATCGCCCAGGCCGAGGCCCAGCGCGAAATCGCCGCCCGCGCCTGGCTGGGCCTGGCCGAGGCCCAGCGCAAGCTGGGGCGCACCGACGAGGCGCGCGAGTCGGCGCGCCAGCTCATCGACAAATACCCCGATCAGAAGCAAGTAGCCGAGCGCGCCCAGGCGCTGCTCACCCCCGGGCTCGAGATCGGCCCCGCCCCCTGGGGCGAGGGCGATCAGATGCGCATGAAGCTGCGCATGCCCGGCGGCAAGGAACTGGGCGTCATGATCTACAGCGTCGAGCGCTTCCAACCCGGGTGGACCTTCTACACGCCCTACTATGAGCACCCCGCCGAGCCCGAGCTCTGGCGGCTGCGTTCGTGGATGATCGTCCCGATGCAGGATTACCGCCAATACACCGACGTCATCGCCGGCGGCCCCCGCTTCATGCCGCGCTACGGCCGCACCAACAGCAGCATGCTGGGCGAATTCGAGGCGCAATACCCCCCCTTCCGCAATGGCGAGCCGCAGGGCAACATCCAGCACCGCGTGCCCGATGGCGATGGCACCCGCGTGCAGGGAATGAAGATGGTCGGCGCGCGCTACGACAACGAGCAGGCCCTCCAGCTCATCCGCCGGCTGCCGCTCGCCGAGGGCTACAGCGCCACCCTGCCGATCTTTACGGTTCAGGGTGGACAAACGGTCAACGTCGAGATCAAGGTGGTCGGGCGCGAGACGGTCACCGTCCCCGCCGGCGAGTTCGATTGCTTTAAGATCGACCTGAGCATTCCGCCCGTCTTGCAGCAGAACTACTGGATCAGCACCGACAGCCGGCGGGCCTTCGTCAGGATGGCCGCCGGGGGCATGGAGATGGTGCTCGAGCGGATCGGCCCGCCCGAGGGCGAAACGATTTTCGAGTCCGACCAGGGCTTCCGCCTGACGCTGCCGCCGGACTGGCACTATTACGAGTCGAGCCTGAAGCAGGGCAGCTCCGAGTACCAACTTCACCTGATTTCGCCGCAAACACGAATCTGGGCGGGTCTGTTCGCGGCCCCGGCGGCCGGGGTTGAATCCGCCGTAGCCGCCGCCGATGGCGACATCGTCGAGCTCAAGAGCTTCTTTCAGAATTACGAGGTGACCGAGCGCGACGACACCCTGCGCCTGGGCGGGCTGCCCGCCTGCCGCTTCGTTGCGACCTACGAGCTTGACGGCAAGCCGATGACCGAATACCGCACCTACATCCTCGCCCCCGGTGGGATCTACTGGTTCGTCTTCCGCGTCGGGCGCGATGCCTTCGGCGAGGCGCGGTCCGAACTGGATCGGCTGATGGCGAGTTTCGAGGTCACCGGCGGCTCCGTGGGCGCCGCGCAAGTGCCCGCCGGCGGCCCCTCGGCCGAGAAACTGGCGGCCGAGGGCTGGCGGCTCTGGCGCGAGCGCAAGCTGCCCGAGGCCGAGCGGGCGTTCGAGGCCGCCGTGGCCCGCGACGGCAGCCTGACGATGGCCTGGAACGGCCTCGGCTGGGCGCGCCTCAATCAGGGCAAGCAGAACGACGCGCAGGTTGCCTTCCAGCGCGTGGTCGAGCTTGATCCAAAGCACTCGGCCGCGCTCAACGGCCTGGGCTGGCTCGCCAAGGGCCGCGGCGAGATTGAACCCGCCCTCGACTACTGGCGCCGCGCCGTCGAGGCCGCCCCCAACGCCACCGCCGCCTGGAACGGCCTCGCCACCACCTACCTCGAACTCGACCGCCGCCCCGAGGCCATCGCCGCCTTCGAGGCATGGCTCCAGCACGAGCCCGCCAGCCAGGAAGCCCGCCAGGGCCTCGCCAAGGCCCGCGGCAATTGAATGAGCGCCAGACCGGGGCTCCCCGGCCGGCTTCATATGTGTTTAGCGTGGCGCCTGGCTATGGCACCGACATTCCACCCTGAAAGGGTGGGCACAGTTCAAAAAGCCCAGGGTGAGCGAAGCTTAACCCTGGGTCTGCCGGCCAAAGTCCCCGAGCCCTGAAAGGGCGACACAGTGGCAACCATAGGGGGGACCGTGTTCAGCGAGATTGCCAGCGCCACTTGCCTCGCTGAACACATACCAAGATTCAGCCGGCTCAGATTCACCCCTCATCGAATAGGACAACCCTTTCCATGAACCACCGGCCCAGCCTACTCCCGAGCGCCCCATGGGTCCTGCTGGGTCTCCTGCTGGCCGCCGTCGTCCTGCCGGCGGCGGCCATTCTCTGGTTCATGGCCGAGGCGGTGCGCAACGAACGCATCGCCGCCCGCGAGAAGGTGATTGAGGCCTGGCGCCCGCTGCTCGATGAGACGGCCCGCGAGGCCGATGCCTTTCTTGGTGCCCATGCGGACGCGCTGGCGCGGATGGCCCATGATGCGTCCCCCGATGAGCTCATTTCGTCCGTGCTGGCCGGCCCCGCCGACAGTCTGCTCGTCTACGGCTCCGGCAATGACGTGCTTTTTCCCGCGCCGCTGCGGGTTGCGGGCCCGGTGCCGGCTCACGAGCTGATCGAGCCATGGCACGAGGCCGAGCGGCTCGAATTCGTGACACGGGATCTCGCCGCCGCCGCCGAGGCCTACGCCGCGCTCGCGCAATCCGCCCCGCCGGATTCCGACACATCCGCCCGCGCGCGCCTCGCCCGGGCGCGCTGCCTGGAGCGGCTTGGCCAGCCTGCTGCCGCCCGGGCGCTGCTGATCGACATCTTCACCAGCGACACCCTCGCCGCCGCGCGTGACCGCGAGGGCCGCCTGACCGCGCTCGATGCCGGCCTGCGCGCCTGGCAGCTCTCGCCCGCCGATGCCGACCTCGAGGCCGCATTGCGCCACCGGTTATTTTCCGCGAACATCCCCTCGGCCCAGCGCCTCTTCATCGCCGGCCAGCTCCCCCCCGAGGGCTGGGAGCCCGATCAGCTCCGGCTGCTGCAGGCCGAGGCGCTGGCGCTGGCGCTGCGTGAAACCCCCTTCGATCCCACCCGGCTCGAGCCCGGCGCGCTCGCGGCCACTCCGCTGCCCGACCTCTGGGCGCTGGCCGCCGATCACCCCGACGGCCGGCTTGTGGCGCTCTGGCGCGCCGAGACGCTCGCAGCCCGGCTCGCCGCGCTCACTCCGGCCGCCACCGCGCATTTCAAAATCAGCCCCCTGCCCCCCGGCGCGCCCGACGGCTTGCTGAAACTCCCGCTGGCGCGCGCCGCCGGCTGGCGGATGGCCGTGCTGGCCACGCGCCAGGATGATCCCTTTGCCGCCGTCTCCGACCATCGCATCGCGCTCTACTTCTGGAGCGCGGGCTTGTTGGTCGCCGCCCTGGTCGTGCTCGCGACGCTGCTCGGCCGCCGCCTCCTGAACGAGTCGCGCCTGACCCGCCTCAAGAACGACTTCATCGCGATGGTCACCCACGAACTCAAGACCCCGCTCGCCTCCACGCGCGTGCTGGTCGAGACCCTGCTCGATGGCGGCGCCCCCACCCCCGCCGATCAGCGCGAATACCTCGAGTTGATCGCGCGAGAAAACGCCCGCCTCTGCCGGCTGATCGACAACTTTCTGACCTTCTCCCGCATGGAGCGCGGGCGCCAGTCCTTCGAGCTCCGCCGCTGCGACCCCGCCGCGATCGCGCGCGCGGCGGCCGACGCCATTCACGAACGCATGGCCGCCGCCGGCATCGAGTGCTCGCTTGAGCTGCAACCGAATCTGCCCCCGCTCCAGGCCGACCCCGACGCCCTCGTCACGTTGCTGCTCAACCTGCTCGACAACGCCATCAAGTTCGCCGGCACGCGCAAATGGATCGCCCTGCGCGCCCACGCCGCCGGCGGTCGGGTCGTCTTTGAAGTCGAGGACCATGGCATCGGCATCGCCCGCCGCGATCAGCGCCGCATCTTCGAGCGCTTCTATCAGGCCGACCGCTCGCTCGCCCGCGAGGTCGGCGGCTGCGGCCTCGGCCTCGCCATCGTCAAGTTCATCGCCCAGTCCCACGGCGGAACCGTCGCCGTCGAATCCGCGCCCGGCCGGGGCAGCACGTTCCGCGTCGCCCTGCCCGCTGCCAGGGCAATGGCCAACCATGATCAGTCGGTGGATTTGGCAATGGCAAATCTACATGACCATGAAAAGGCAGAACCATGACCGATGGTGACGGCTTCAGCGTCCTGATCATCGAGGATGACCCCGCGATGCGCCGCGGGCTGCGCGACAACTACGCCCGCCACGGCTACGCGGTGCATGAGGCCGCCGATGGCGAGGCCGGCTACGAGGCCGCGCTCGCCACCTCCCCCGACCTGATCGTGCTCGACATCATGCTGCCCCGCATCCACGGATTCGAAGTCTGCCGACTGCTGCGCGCCGAGGGCCTCGCCTGCCCGATCATCATGCTGACGGCCAAGGGCGAGGAGGCCGACATCGTCCTCGGCCTCAACCTGGGCGCCGACGATTACCTCACCAAGCCCTTCGGCATCCGCGAGCTGCTGGCCCGCTCGCGGGCACTGCTGCGGCGCTCGCGCGAGCAGGCCACCCCCTGTCTCCAGTTCGGCCCCTTCACGCTCGACCTCGCGGCCCGCCGCCTGACCTGCAACGGCGAGCCGATCCAGCTCACCCCCAAGGAACTCGGCGTGCTCGCGCTGCTGGCGGCCCGCCCCGGCCGGGTCCTCACGCGCGACCAGATCATCGCCCAGGTCTGGGGGCGCGCCATCATCGTCACCGCCCGCAGCGTCGACCGCTGCGTCGCCACCCTGCGCGCCAAGCTGCTCGCCGGCGACGACCACGACTGGATCCGCACCGTCCACGCCATCGGCTACAGCTTCGAGGCCGCCCCCTCCGGCCCCGCCCGGAGTCCTTGACACCGCCCGCCCGGCTGCCGCCAAATGTCTTTATCGCTGGCACGACGGCCCACAGCATAGTTCATTCAGAAGGTGACCCACCCATGCGTTTCACGACCACCCTCGCCCCGCGCCACTGGCTCGGCTGCATCCTGCTGACCCTGGCATGGGTGGCCTCGGCCCCGCGCCCCGCCACCGCCGCCGATCCCGTGGCGCGTCCCAATATCGTCCTGCTCACCGCCGACGACATGGCCTGGTTCTCCGTTGGCGCCTTCGTCGGCGTCACCGACCCCGCCGACTCAATCACGCCCAACCTGGACCGGCTCGCCGCCGAGGGCATGCGCTTCGACCGCGCCTACGTCAACGTCGCCGTCTGCCAGGCCTCCCGCTCGGTGATGATGACCGGCCTTTACTCCCACCGCAACGGCGCCGAGGGCTTCCACCACATCCTGCCCGAGGTCACCCCGCTGACCGCCATCCTGCGCGAGGCCGGCTACATGAACGCCATCCTCGGCAAGCACGACCACCTGACGCCGATCGAGCGCTTCTGCTGGGACCGCATCCACGAGCGCGGCACCCCCAAAAGCGACCCCGCCGACCTGGGCCACGGCCGCAACCCCGAACGCTACTACCAGCATGCCCGCTCCTTCATCGAGGAAACCAAGGCCGCCGGCCGCCCCTTCTTCATGATGGCCAACTCGCACGACCCGCACCGCCCCTTCTATAAAGGTGTCGGCGATGGCCATACCGTCAATGCCGCCCGCCCCTCGCGCGTCTATACCGCCGACGAGATCACCGTCCCCGGCTTCCTGCCCGACCTGCCCGACGTCCGGCGCGAACTCGCCGAATACACCAGCAGCGCCCGTCGCGCCGATGACAGCCTCGGCGCCGTCCTTCGCGCCATCGAGGATGCCGGAGTCGCCGACAATACTCTCATCATGTTCCTCTCCGACAACGGCATCTCCGCCCCCTTCGCCAAGACCACCTGCTACCTCAACGGCACGCGCACCCCTTGGATCGTTCGCTGGCCCGGCCGCCTCGCCCCCGGCGGCATCGATGCCACCCATTTCATCAGCGCCATCGACTTCATGCCCACCGTGCTCGACGTGCTGGGCATCGAACCCCCGGCAGGACTGGACGGAAACACTTTCCTGCCGCTGCTCGCTGGGCAACCCCAAAACGGACGCGACTTCGTCTATACCCAATACCACGAAACCTCGCTGGGCGGCCGCATCCCCGCGCGCACGGTCATGAACGCGCAGTATGGATACATCTGGAACATCTGGCACGGCACGCGCCTCTATAACGGCGAGCCGATGCACGGGCGCACCTACCCCGCGATGAAGGAAGCCGCCGATGCCGGCAATGAGGCGGTCGCCGCCCGCATCCGCATGCTGACCGAGCGCGCGCGCGAGGAGTTCTACGACATCGCCAACGACCCCGATTGCCTCAACAACCTGATCGATGACCCCCGCTACCAGCAGCAGATCAACGACTTCCGCCACCGGCTCGAGCAGTGGATGATCCAGACCGAGGACCCGGCGCTCGAGGCCTTCCGCCGCCGCGACGACGCCCAATTCATCGCCGAGTTCATGAAGGAACAGAACCGCCGCTCGCTGGAAAAGCCCACCCCGCGCAACAAACGTCGCGCCGACTGAATCCTGAATTGACAACCGCCCCCGTCACGGTCTCGGCCGCGGCGGGGGCGGTTTTTTTACCCGATCTTCGAGTCGCTCAGTTCTCCACGATCGCCACGGTCGCCTCGTAGCGCTGGCCGTTGATGTTGAGCGCCAGCGAGAGGTTTGAGCCGCGGCCGGCTCCCGCCCCCACCGGCTGGGTCACCGCCACCGGCGCGGCTGCCGGAGCCGCGGGCGCCGCCGCAACGGGTGCCGCCTCGGGTGCGGGCGCCGGGGCCGCCGCCGGCTTGGTGCGCTTCTCATGGAACGTCAGCCAGACCTTAGGGAACAGCGCATACGAAAGCACGTCGTCATCGTTGCTGGTCTTGTCGGCGATCTCGCCCTTGATCTTGTCCCACTCGTTGGGGATCAGGTCGGCCGGCCGCACCGTCACCGCCTCCTCATCGCCCAGCACCTTCTTCTGGATCACTGGATCGACCGGCGCCGGCGTCCGCCCATACATCCCCTTGAAGATGTTGCGGCTCTCCTCGGGCACCGTCTTGTAGCGCTCGCCCATCAAGACGTTCATCACCGCCTGCGTGCCGACGATCTGGCTGGTGGGGGTCACCAGCGGGATGAACCCCATCTCCTCGCGCACCTTCGGCACCTCGTGCATCACTTCGTCGATCCGGTCCAGGCAGCCCATCTGCTTGAGCTGGCTCTCCATGTTGGAGATCATCCCGCCCGGAATCTGGCTGATGAAAATCCGCGGGTCCGAGCCGCTGAAGCTCGTCTCAAATTCCTTATAATTCGACCGAATCTTGCGCGTGTAATCCGCGATCGGCAGCAGGTCCTCCTGCTTGAGCCCCGTGTCATACTGCGTGCCCGCGAACGTCTCCACCAGCGCCTCGGTGGCCACGTGCCCCGAACCGCCCGACAGCGAGCTGATCGCCGTGTCCACCGCATCGGCCCCCGCCTCGATCACACGCACCAGCACCATCGGCGCCACGCCCGTGGTCGAGTGCGTATGGACGTGGATCGGTATCTTGACCGCCTGCTTGAGCGCCCGCACCAGCTCGGCCGCCGGCTCCGGCGTCATCAGCGCCGCCATGTCCTTCAGGCACAGCGAGTGGCAGCCCATCGCCTCGATCTGCCGCCCCAGCTCCACGAACTTCTCCACCGTGTGCACCGGCGAGACCGTGTAACAGATCGTCCCCTGCGCGTGCGCGCCCCCCTTGAGCACCTGGTCCACCGCGGTCTCCAGGTTGCGCGGGTCGTTAAGCGCGTCGAAAATCCGGAACACATTCATCCCATACTGGATCGACTTGTCTACGAACCGCCGCACGACGTCATCGCCATAGTGCCGGTAGCCAAGCAGATTCTGGCCGCGCAGCAGCATCTGCAGCGGCGTCTTCGGC
Organism: Sumerlaeia bacterium; assembly: GCA_041687335.1. Classification (GTDB taxonomy): domain Bacteria; phylum Sumerlaeota; class Sumerlaeia; order MVZB01; family MVZB01; genus JAJFUE01. The sequence goes on from JAWLCE010000036.1 coordinate 32,716, forward strand.
AACGCCGCCTTCAGTTGGCGCAGCCGCTCCCACGGGTCTTCGTCAAGGAAGCGCAGGCAGGCGTCATAGGTCGCACCGCCCCAGCATTCCAGCGACCAATAGCCGACCTTGTCGAGCTGGTCGCAGATCGGCAGCATGTCCTCGGTCCGCATCCGCGTGGCCAGCAGCGACTGGTGCGCGTCGCGCAATACCAGCTCGGTGACCTTGATGCGGCGCCCTGTCGTGGTTGGTTGGTTGTTCATCTGCTTTGGTGGCCTCCCTTGGATTCCAGCCCATCCTACCTTTTTTCTATCACAAAAACGATACCCTGACCAGCACCCGATTGGTCGCCCCCGGATGCCCGATCATGACACACCCGCCCCCGCCGGATCGTTGAGCAGTGCGAACAGCCGCTGCTGCGCCCGGCTCGCCGGCAGGCTCCCCAGCGTGCGCGGCGCCACCCAGCGGTGCGAGACGTGCCGCTGCCGGCGCACCATGGCCCCCTCTGGGGCCTCCACCCGATACAGCTCACTTCGAATCCGGTGGTGGGTGAAGATCGAGTCCGCCTGCCCCAGCAGCTCGCCCCCTCCCGCACGCACCCGCACGACCTCCATCAGCACCCGCACCGGCTTCAGCTCGTCGGCCTCGGTCACCTCGCGGCTGTCCATGCGCGGCAGCTCCCACATCCCGGCGAATGCGCCGCCTTCACCCCGGCGCAGCACCAGCACCCGCCCCGCGCGCATCAGCGCCACCGCCACCTCGCGCACGCGAATGGATGCCCGTCGCGCCGCCGGCAGCGGGAAATCCTCGGGCATCCCGCTTTCGCGCGCCCGGCAAATTTCATACAACGGGCAGGCCAGGCACAGCGGCGAGCGCGGCACGCAAACCGTCGCCCCCAGCTCCATCAGCCCCTGGTTAAAATCCCCCGGCCGCCCCCGGTCCAGCAGCTCCTCGCAGGCCGCCCACAGCCGTTGCCGCCCCGCGCCCCGCGTCAAGTCCTGACGCAGCGCCAGCAGCCGCCCCACCACGCGCCGCACGTTGCCATCCACCAGCGGCAGCGCCAGCCCCAGCGCGATCGATCCCACCGCCCCCACCGTATAGGGCCCGAACCCCGGCAGCTCGGCCAGCTCCTCCGCCGTCGTCGGCAGCCGACCCCCATGACGGCGCGCAATCACCTCCGCGGCGCGCTTGAGCATCCGCGCCCGCCGATAGTAGCCCATCCCCGCCCAGGCTCCCAGCACCTCCTCATCCGAGGCCGCCGCCAGCGCCTCGAAGGTCGGGAATCGCTCGATGAACGGCTCAAAAAATTGCAGCACCGTCGCCATCTGCGTCTGCTGGAGCATGAACTCCGAGACCACCGTCCGATACTCCGAGGCCTCCACACGCCACGGCAGCGGCCGATGCTCCTCGTCATACCAAGTCAGCAGCCGCCCGCGCAGCAGTTCCACATCCACGCCGGGCTCGGCCTTCGATCTGTTTTCAGCTTTGTTCAGGCGCGTATACCCCGTTCGGTGGACGCCGCAGGCGTCGGCTGTTTGCGCCTCTGTTTTACAAACTGCCGCCCTCTTTTACAACCACCACCTCAGTTGGGATAAAATTCCGCGCACCGGGAAGGTGTAGGTCGGCTCTTCGAGCCGACACTGGAGGCCATGTCGGTCGCAGTATATGTTTAACGTAACGCCATTCGAGCGGCATGTGCTGACATCCCCCACCGCTCCCCCCGCATCCAAACTCCGACCCGCCGCTTACGGCTCCACCGGGAACCCCTGCTGGCGATACTGCTGGATCTTATAGAGCAGCGTACGCCGGCTGATGCCCAACGCGCGCGCCGTCTCGGTGCGGTTGAAGCCGTGCTCGCGCAGCGTCTGCAGGATCAGCCCGCGCTCAACCTCCTCGATCCGCCCGCCGCCGGCCACGGCCCCCGCCGGCCCCTCGGCCGCCGATCCCTGAACCCGCCGCGGCAGGTGTTCGGGCAGGATCAGCTCCCCCCGCGCCATGAGCACCGCCCGTTCAATGGCGTTGCGCAGCTCGCGCACGTTGCCCGGCCAGTTGTGCGCCTCCAGCCGCGCGATCGTCGCCGGCGCCAACCGCGGCCGCCCCCCCGCGAACTGCCGCGCAAACTGATTGGCCAGCGGGATGATGTCCGCGACCCGCTCGCGCAGCGGCGGCACATGAATCTCGAGCACGTTGAGCCTGAAAAACAAATCTTCGCGAAAGCGCCCCGCCGCCACCTCCGCCTCAAGGTCCCGGTTGGTCGAGGCCAATATCCGCGCATCGGTCCGCCGCTCGCGGTTGGACCCCACCCGCTGGAATCCGCCATCCTGGATCACCCTCAGCAGCTTGGCCTGCAGCCCCGGGCTCATCTCACCGATCTCGTCGAGCAGGATCGTTCCCCCGTCCGCTTCCTCGAACCTTCCGATCCGCTGGCTCGACGCCCCCGTGAACGCGCCCCGCTCATGGCCGAACAGCTCGCTCTCGAGCAGGTTCTCGGGTATCGCCGCGCAGTTCACCTTGACCAGCGCCCCACCCGCGCGCGGGCTCAGCCGGTGAACCAAATCCGCCACGATTTCCTTGCCCGCCCCGCTTTCCCCCGTGATCAAAATGCGCACCTCGCTGGGGGCTGCCAGCGCCGCCTCGCGGATCACCGCCCGCATCGGCGCGCTCTCCGCGATCGTGTCCGCCGGCAGCTCGACCTCATCGACCGATGCGGCCCCGCCGCCCGCCCCCGTCGCCCGCCGCGCCAGGTCATACAGCTCGTCCAGGTCGATCGGCTTGGCCAGGTAATTGAGCGCCCCGTCGCGCATCGCCCCGACCGCATCGCGGATGTCGGCAAACGCCGTCACCATCAGCACCGGCAGCGCCGGCTGGCGTCGCCGCACCTCCGCCAGCATCTCCAGCCCCGACATCCCCGGCATCCGCACATCCGAGACGATCATGTCATACGGCTCGGCTTCCAGCCGCGCCAGCGCCTGCTCGGCTGAGGCCGCCGTCTGCGTGGCAAAGCCGCGCCGACCAAGGAAGCTCGCCAACAACGAACGCTGGCCATCGTCATCATCGACGATCAGCACGCGCGGGGATTTGGAACTGCTGACTGGTGTCATAAAATCATCTGTTCTGTCCGTCATCGCCGCCTACTTTACCAACGCCCTCAAGGACCGCCTAGCCCAATCTGGGCCGGGGAGGGTAGGTCGGCTCTTCGAGCGACACTACCCGCGGTTCAATCTCTCCCCGCCCTTCATTCTCCGCCGTGGACCATGACCGCCGCCTGTGCCACCTGCGCCACCTGCGTCGCCCGCGCCGCCGGCCGGATTCCCGTCAGCCGGAAGGTCGCCCCGACGGCCGCATCAGCCAGATATTCGATCTCCCAGTGATGCGCCAGCGCGATCTGGCGCACGACCGCCAGTCCCAGCCCCGTGCCCCCGGCCCGCGTCGTAAAGTAGGGCCTGAAGATATCCTGATGCTGGTCCGCCGGCACCCCCGGCCCATCATCGCGAACCTCGATCGCCGTCTCGCCCTCCGCCGTCGCGGCCATTCGCACCTCGATCCGCCCGCCCGTCGGCACCGACTGGATCGCATTGAGCAGCAGGTTGAAAAGCACCTGGCGCAGCAGCCCCTCGTCCGCCATCACCACCGGCTCGGGCCCCTCCAGCGCCAGCGCGATCTCCTTTTCCCGCAGGTCCACCTCCAGCGTGCGCTCGACGTCACGCACGACCCCCACAAGGTTGAGTGGGGCCGGGTGCGGCTCGGGCGGACGCGAATAGGTGATGAACTCGTTGAGCCGGAAGGTGACCCGGTCCACCTCCTCGATGATCTCTCCCGATCGGCGACGAACTTCCTCATCGGCCGTCTCGTGCCCCGCGATCAACTGCGCCAGCACGCGGATGATGTTGAGCGGATTGCGTGTCTCGTGCGCCAGCCCCGCCGCCGCCAGATTCATCTCCTGCAGGTGCATGTTCAGCTCGCTCGCCCGCACCAGCCGCAGCTCCAGCCGTGCTGAGCGCCGCACCTGCTGCCAGGCCAGCGCCGCCCCCGCACCCGCCAGCAGCCCGATGAAGATGATGATCCCCCGCAGCCACAGGTCCCCCGCCACCGCCCGGTCATAGCCCGCGCTCGAAAGGTTGATCACGAACCCGTGCAGCCCCTGCTTGCGCAGCAGCTCCTCATACTGCTGGGGTGACATCCAGCTCGGTCGCCGGAAGATCATCGGCCCCTCTCCGCGGCCCAGCCCCAGCCCCGCCCCCGGTCCCGAGCCCCCGCCCGGCGAAAACCCCGGCCGCCGCTCACGCCGCATCCCCGGCGTCAGTCCCGGGCTGGTCTGCTGGTCCCCGTGCATCCCCGTCGTCGCCGGCTGGCCCGGCTCGGAGCGCTCAACCGATCCCCGCGACGGCCGCCGCTCGCGCCAGCGATCCTCCCCACCCGGCGGCGGCTCGAAATCGGGCAACACGATCGTCGTCGGCCGCGTTGTGCCCCCATCACCGAAGTCCACCAGGTTCACGAACGTCGCCGAGCCGTCGTTATTGAATCGAAAACCCTCCTCGGGCAGGTTCTCCAGGCTGATGGGCGCGCCGCGACCGGCCGCCGCCACAATCTCGCCCCCCGCATTGAGCAGCGCCAAAGCCTCCAGCTCCTCGCTGCGCGCCAGCTCATTGAGCGCGTCCTGCAGCCGGTCCAGCCGGATCATCCCCGGCCGCCCCACCCGCACCACCGCACTGATCGAGTGGCTGATGTCGTAGGCCTGGTTGCGCAGCGCCACGAACGCCGAGTCGCGCACCCGCTGGTGCTCCAGCGCCTGCCATCCCGCCAGCAGCAGCCACGCCAGCGCCAGCGGCACGTAGAGGAACCTGTCATGGGCCTTCATCACGGGATTGTCCCTTTCATTCGATGCCGGAGCTGTCGATGAAGCGGTCCAGCCGCTGCTGGTCGATCAAACCCTGCGTCAGCGAGGAGCGTTGCTGCTCGTTGTGGGTCAGCTGGCGCAGATCCTCGGGCCGCTCGACGATATATGGGGTCAGGAAGATCATCAGCTCGGTCTTCACGTTCTCGCTGATCTTGCGCCGAAACAGCGCCCCGAAGAATGGAATATCACCCAGCAGCGGAATCTTGCGGACGATCTCGGTCTTCGCGTCCTCCATCATCCCGCCGATCACCACCGTCCGCCCGTCCCCCACGACCACCCGCGTCTCGGCCGAGCGCGTCGCGATCACGAACGCATTGACCGTGTCGGTCATCGGCACCGACTCCGCCGTCAGCTTCGAAATCTCGGGCGCCACGTCCATCTCCACCATCCGCTCGGGCAGCACGCGCGGCGTCACCCGCAGGATGATCCCCAGCGGCCGATACTGGATCGTGTTGAACACCCCGCCCAGCTCGGTCACGCGGCTGTTGGTGACGAAGGGCACCTCCTGGCCGACGTGGATCACCGCCGGAAAATTATTTCGCGCCAGCACCGACGGCCGCGACAGCACCTCCAGCTTATTGTCCTCGGCCAGCGTCCGGATCACCAGCTCCAGGTCGTCATCCACCAGCTCGTAAAAGCCCCCGCGCGTCTCGGCCGCCAGCCCGAAGCTGGTCAGGATGCTGTGCGCCCCGCCCCGGATGTCGCGCCGATAAATCCCCTCCACCCCCAAATCGCGCTTGTTCGTATACGTCACCTCCAGAAACAGCACCTTGATCAGCACCTGCGGCACCGGCCGGTCCACGCTGCGGATGATCTGATCAATATACGTGTTGGTCGCCTCGTCGGTGATCACGATCAGCGAGCCCGTTTCCGGGTCATACTGGAACACCGCCCCCTCGCGATTCATCCGCTCGGCATCGCTGCCGCTGCCCAGCTCGTCCGGCATCCCTTCCCCCGCCGGCATCTCACCCGCCGGGGCCGGGGCCGGTCCCAGCGAGTCCAGAAAATCCTGGAACTGCGCCGGGTCGGCAAAGGGTCCAGGCAGCGGCGCCTCGACGGGCGCCGGCGCGGGCACGGGAGCCGGGGCCGGGATCACCGGCGGCGCCGGGGCCTGCCCCGTCACGGCCGCCGTCAGCGTCATCAGCAGCATAAGGGTCAGCATCCGAAAACAAAGCATGGTCATCGCCTCTGGTGGTGATTTCTTTCTTTTAAATCTCTTACAAACGGCCATCGGACCCGTTTTTCGCAAATCCTCGCGGCCGCCGGTCCCCGCAGACGCGCCCCCCTCAGCGCGCCGTGCGCGTGGTGTTGGTCCGGGTGTTGCCCGTGCGGTTGGTGTTGTTGTTATTCGTGCCGGTATTGCGCTGGGTGTTGTTCCCTGTGTTGCGCTGGGCGGCGGCGCCCGTGTTGCGCTGGGTGTTGCGACCGCCGCCGCTGCCGAACATCCCCTGCAGCATCTCCGTCACCTGGCTGGGGTCCGCATTTTCGATCTGATAGACAAAGACCCGCTGCTGGCGCGCCGGATTATTGTCGATCCGCGCCACGATCTGCTCGATCTGGTCATGGACCTCCCCGATCGCCGTCACGATCACCGCGTTGGTGCGCGTGTCGGCCACCGCGAAGACCTGCGTCTGGAGCATCTCGCGCTGACTGGCCGATTGCCCCGCCATCCCCCCCGGCCGCATCACCCCCCCCTGCGCCCCGCGCTGCGCACTGCGCGCACCGGGAGCCGAGTTCTGGTAGAGCCGGTTGAGCTGGTCCGCCAGGTCGCCCGCGTCGGCGTTGCGCAACGGATAGAGCCGGATTTCGGTGTTGAGCTGGTCCACGCTGTCGATCTGGTTGACCACGTCCGCGATCGCGTCGTGCAGCTCATCGGGGGCGCTCACCACCACCGAATTGGTCCGCTCGTCGGCCACCGCCGTCACCCGGATGGCCGCCTGCCGCGCCTCGCTCTGCGCAGCGCCTCCCTGCCCGCCCCCGCCCTGGGGTCCGCCCCCGCGCATCGCCGCGAAGAACTGAGCCCGCGGGTCGCCCCCTCCGCCGCGCTGGCCCTGCTGGCTGCTCGGCGGCGTGAACAGCTGGTTGATCATCGTCGCCACCTGCGTCGCGTAGGCATTGTGCAGCGTGAACACCTGAATCGTCGTGATCTGCGAGATCGACGTGTCCAGCGCCTGCACGATGTTCGCGATCCGCCGGATATTGGTCTCCGTGTCGGTCAAGACGATCGCGTTGCTCGACTGGTTCGCCGTCGCCGTCGCATACTCGGGCAGCAGCGGCTGGATGTCATTGAGCATCTGCGCCGCATCCGCATAGCGCACCGGGATCACCTGCGTCACCATCTGGTCGCTGCGCGGGATCAACTCCGGGTTGCTCCCCGTCCGCACCGGCAGGTCGCGCGTTCGCGCCTCGTCGCGCGTCACGATGCTCAGCGTCCGCCCGTCCCGGATCGCCGCATAACCCTGCATCCCCAGCATCTTGTCCACCAGCGCCGCCGCCTCGTCAGTCGAGAGCGCCTGGTGGCTCACCACGTCAATCCGCCCCTGCACATCCGCCTCACGCACGATCACGAACCCCGCGCTCTGGCTCAGGTAGTCCAGCACGTCGTTCAGCGGCACGTCGCGAAAATTGAAGCGCAGCCCCTCGCCCGTAGGCGTCTCCGCCCCGCGCAGCGTCACGGTCTGTTCCCCCCCGCCCCCGGCTTCCTCCTGGGCAAGGCTGTCCGCCGGCGCCCCCAGCGCCAGTCCCATCATCAGAATCAGCATCAGTCTCTTCATTGGCTTGCTCCCCTTCGACGACGTTCCAACATCCGTTGCAGAATTTCCTCGCGTCCCCCCCCCGCCGGCGCGCTTTCCACCGCGGTCGCGGCCACCACTGGCGTCCGCTCGGCCACGCGCCACGCCCCCTCGCCGCGCCGTTCAAGCCGCGCCCCCACCGGCCAGTCCAGCGACTCTTCCCCCTTGGACAGCCGCAGCCGGGCCGTGTCGATCCGCGCGATCCGCCATCCCCCCAGTTTTTCGCCCAGCCGCAGCGTCCGCACGCTGCCAGCGCTCTCGGCGAATGCCACCTGCGCCTCGCCCTCCATGAACACCCCCAGCAGGTCGATCGCCTCGCTGGCCACCTCTGTTGCCTGCGTGGTCGCCGAGTCGGCGCGCGCCGCCCGCATCGGCCTCCGCTCGGAGTCAAAAATGTTACGCCGCGCAATCAGCGCGAATTCCTCCCACGGCGCGCCCGGCCCCGGCGTCTCAGCCTCGTCCGCCCGCGCCCCCCCCGCCGCCAGCGCCAGCATCACCATGCCCAACATCAACTGCTCAACCCGCATGACTATTCTCCCGCAGCACGATTCCGCTCAGGCGCAGGCTCAGGTTCAAAACCCGCCCGCGCTCGTCCCCCGCCCCCAGGCTCAGCTCCTCGACCCGCAGCGCGTGCGGCGCCGTCTCGAGCCGATGGATGAAGCGCGCGATCCCTTCCAGCGGCCCCGCGCCCACCACGCTGAACTCCAGCCGCCGCGCCCCGCTCTCGCCGCGCACCCAGCTCGATTTCTGCGACGCCACCGCCACCCCGGCCTCTCGCGCCCAGTCCGCCACAGCCTGGTAGACCAGCCCCTCCGCCTCGTCCTCGCGCGCCGGCAGCGAGCGCTCCACCATCTCCCCCCAGCGCTCCGCCAGTTGCCGTTCCCGGTCCAGCAACCCCTGCCCTCGCTCCAGCTGGGTCTCCAGCCGCTCGATCCGGCCGGCCCGCGCCCGCCAGCCCTCCACCAGCGTCGGCACCACCAGCCGGTCCAGCGCCAGCAGCCCCAGCAGCACGGCGACCGCAATGGTCATGATGCGGCGGCGGTCTTTCATCGGCCCTCTTCTCCCTTCCAGGCATAGCTGAACTGAAACTGCAGCGGCGCCTCGCCCAGCGCCTGCATGATCTGCAGGTCTGCCACCGTCGCGTCCGCCCGCAACGTCCCCAGCACCTCCAGCCAGTCCGCGCTGCTGCGCGCCCGCCCGCGGCATTCGATGCTCGCCAGCCCGCGCGGCGCGACCGCGGCCGCCGGCGCGCGGCGGCGCGCGCCGCCCGGCGCCGGGGCCGGGGGCCGCGCGCGCCGCTTGATCGACACCTGCTGCGCCCAGACCGCCCCCTCCTCGGGAAACGCCTCGGTCAGCGCCAGCGCGATCCGCAGGTTGGGCGCCGTATCGTCATACCACGACCGGTAGCGCCGAATCTGCTCCTGGGTCTGCTCGACGCGCGTCACCCGCGGCTCGATCGCCGCCCACCGCGCCTCCAGCCGCGCCAGCCGCTGATGCTGCCAGCCCAACGCGCCCAACCCCGCCGCCGCCAGCACCAGCCCCAGACCTCCGGCCCACAGCGCCCGCCGCGCCGAGACCCGCCGCCCCAGCCGCCGCCAGCGGCTCTCGCGCGGCGGAAGAAACTGCAGCGTCGGCGGCTTCCCCTCCAGCGCCCCCGCCGCGATCGCCGCCGCTGCCGCCGCGCCCGCCGTTGGTGCGCCGTTCCATTGGATCTCGAGTTGTTCGCCCGGCCGCGCCACCCGGATCGCCAGCCCCAGCGGCCCCAGAGCCTCGCACAAGTCCAGCACCAATTCCTCGTTCATTGCCGGCTCGGGCACCAGCAGCAGCTCACGCAGCCCCAGTCGCACCCCCGGCGACAGTTGCGCCAGCGTGATCCGCAGCTCGCGCGCCAACGCCTCCGGGTCACGGTCGAGGTCGCGGTCGAGCGGGTCGCTCCCCTCGCGGCAGTCAAACGAGCGCACAATCGCCGGTGCCCCGTCGCACCCCACCAGCAGTTCGCTCGCCTGGCGCGTCAGCCGCAGCACCGCGATCGGTTCCCATCCCGGCGCCAGCAGCGCCGTCAGTCCCAGCGAAATCCCCAGCGGCTTGAGCCCCGCCGCCCGCAGCACCGCCTCCAGCGCCTCCACCCGCGCCCGCGGCATCGCCAGCACCGTCGCCCGTGCGCCCCCTTCCGGCTCGCGCCAGCGCGCCACCGCCAAATTCAGATCCTCCACCGAGTGCGGAAATCCCCGCTCCGCCTGCAGCGCGATGTAGCTGGCCTCGTCCTCGGCCGTCAGCTCCGGCAGCCGCAGCGACAGGCTGAAAACCCAACTCACCGGCACCGCCACCATGCACGGCCGCCGCCCGATCCCCGCCCGGTCCAGCAGGCTCCGCAGCTCGCGCCCCGCCAGCTCCGGCGCCGCCGCCAGCGGGTCCAGCGTCAGGCTCGCCTGCAGCGCCGGCCGCGCCTCCAGCACCCCGCCGCGCCGGCGCACGACGCACGCATACAGCCGCCGCCCCTCCAGCGCGATCCCCAGCATTGACTGATTCCCCGTGCGCTTGATCATCGACTCACCCCGCTTGTGCCTGTGCTGACTCTCAACCCGCTGACGCCAGAGCTTCGGGTGCTTCCCCCGCTCACCCCCGCCGTCAACCCATCCAATGCCGTCGCCCCCAGCGGCCAGCCCATCGGCGTCCGGTCGCGCCGGTGCACCACCGCCGGCGTCCCCCCCGCCGTGTCGATCACCAGCAGGTCGCGCCGGAATCCCCGCCCATGCGCCCCCACCGCCGCCACATCGGCCGAAAACACATCCGACCGCGTCGTCAGCCAGCGCCCCCCCTCGCGCGCCGCCACGGGCCCCAGCGCCTCCAGCAGCCACCCCATCTGCGCCAGCTCGCTCGCCGTCCGCCCCTGCCGCGTCGCCACGATCGTCTCCGCCAGGTTCTCATCGATCCCCGGGATGCAGGCCAGCACCGCCGACGGCGCCGTCGCCGCATTGACCAGCCCCGTCAGGTACTCCCCCTCCGCCGCCGTCAACATATCGCCCACCTGGTCCAGCTCCTCGGGCGTCATCCCCGCCCGCGCGGCCAGCTCCAGCACGCTCTCGATCTGCGCCAGCGCCTGCTCGCCAACCGCCGCGATCAGCGCCCCCGCCCGTTCCTCGCCCAGCTCCTCGCTCAGCACCGGTCGCAGCGATTGCGCCTGCCGCAGGTCCGACCGCGGCGCGCCCTCCGCCGACTGGTTCGGCTCGCGGCTCCAGACGGTCACGTAGGCCAGCAGCCCCGGCTCCAGTTGCCCATCCCCGGCGTCGTCCGGCCAGCTTGCATCCCCGTCGTTCTCGTTCTCGTCGAGCACCCCGTTCATGTTGGCGTCGCCACCCACCAGCAGCGCCGCATCCATCCCCGCCACCAGCATGAGTTCCTTGACCGTCTCGAACGGCGCGTTCTTCGCCACGTGCGCCGACTGGCGCAGCAGGTAATAGCTGCTCTCCGCCCCGCCCTCGAGCATCTCCTCGTCCTCATCGCGCCAGTCCACGATCGCCGCCGCATGCTCGGCCGTCAGCCCCGGCAGCCGCAGCCCCAGCCGCTCGATCATCTCCCGGCTGGCCACATTGATGTTGAGCTTGCCCGCCTCGTCGATCAGCCCATAGCTCGGCTCACCCGTCACGCGGTCGTCGTTGGCCCGGCCGATCACCCAGAAGTGCGCCTCACCCACCGCCACCGCCTCCACCAGCAGCTCATCCTCCTCGGGCATCCGGCCGCGCTCCTCCAGCTCGCCCAGCGTCTGAATCAGGTAGCGGCGCGCTCCCTCGACCGCCTGCCCCGCCGCAAGCCCCGCCGCCGTATTCTCCGCCGCCCGCATCTCCAGCCGCATCGAGTCCCCCATCAGCAGCGCCATCGCCACCAGCCCCAGCGTCACCCACATCACCACGATCAGCAGCAGGCCGCGCCGGCGCCGCGAGGGGTTGGCAATCCTTTTACGCCCGCTCATGTCGCACCCCCGCTGTCGGCGGACGTCGTCGTCGTCGCCAGCTCCACCACCAACTCGATCGGCCGCGGCTCCGGCTCCGGCTCGCTCCCCATCCACTCCAGCCGCACCCGCACCGCCGCCGGCAGCGCCCCCTCCTCCAGTTCCGAATCCCACGCCGTGCGCCAGGACGAGCCGTCGTAATACTCCAAGCTCAGCGCCCGCACCCCACCGAGCATCCGTTGCGGCTCCGGCTCCTCAACCGCCGTCCCCAGCAGGTTGCGCCGTGCCACCCGCGCCAGATCCAGCCCCTCCTCCTCGGCATCCCCCACCAGCGGTTCGATCAGCGCATACTCGACCTCCTGCAGGTCAAACCCGAACTCCTCCGCGCCGATCCGGCCGCTGGCGCAGGTGAAGCGCAACTGGTCGGCCGCATCCTGGCCGTTGCTGCCGGCCACCCCCAGGAACACGCCCCCCAGCGTCGGGCTGCTCGTCCGCGCCGCGGCCAGATCCGCCCGCAGCACCCGCAGCGCCTCGCCCGCCGGCAGATCGCGCTCGACCTGCTCGTACGTCCGCTCGCGCAACCGCAGCGTTCCGTGAAACACCCCATACAGCGCCGTCATCAGCGTCATCGTCGCCAGCGCCCCGATCAGCAGCTCGAGCAGCGTGAAGCCCTGTCCCCGCCCCGCCCTCATGGCTGCTCCTCCGTCGACTCCGTCGCGGGCGCCAGGGTCGAGACCCTCGCCTCATACTCCAGCCCCCGCACCTCGTAAACCACCGTGGCCGTCACCAGCATCAGCGCCTCACTGTCGGGCCAGGCCTCGCTCGTCACCTCGAAGCGCAGCTCCGGCCACGCTGCCTCCAGTTCGCTCGTGTCGGTCGCGCCGGTCTGCCAGGACCCCGTCACCACCGCCTCGCTCAGCAGCCGGTCCGCCAACTGCGCCGCCTCGCGTTTGCGCTGGGCCACGCTGCCCACCTGCGCCGACAGCGAGACCGCCTCCACCGCCACCGGCACCACGATCGCCACCAGCAGCATCGCCGCCAGCACCTCCACCAGGCTGAAGCCCCGCCGGCGCCCCGCGCGTGTCACGTTCAGCGGCCTAAACCTCATCTTCCTGCCGCCCCTCCCCCAGCACGAACCCCAACCCGTCCTCCCGGCGTTCGATCGGCAGCTCATACCCATCCTTGTCCCGGATCGCGAGATCAAACGGGCTCTGCGCCTCGATCGCCCCCTCCGGCGTGAACACGATCGCCGTCCGTCCCTCGACCGCCTCGCCCGCATCGTCATACACCCGCAGATCGAACCGCTCGTTCAGCTCATAAATGCGCTCGGGCTCATCCACGCCCAGGGGCGGCCCCGTCAGCGTCAGCCCGAACAGCCCCTCCTCCGGCTCCAGCCACAGCTCGGCCCGCGCCGCCCGCTCGATCGCCTCCACCCGCGCAAACCGCGCCAGCGCCACCAGCCGGCGCGCCTCCTCCAGTTGGCTGCGGCCGGCAAAGAACCGTCCCAGCGCCGGGGCCGCCATCGTGACGAACATCGTCAGCAGCCCCAGCACCAGGATCAATTCCAGGAGCGTCATCGCCCGCCGGCCGCCCATCACCTCGCTCCTTTAACGCGTTTCGCGCCCCATCCAGTTGCCGATGTCATCCTCGGTGCCGCCGCGCTTGTCGGGGCCGATCGAATAAAGGTCATACCCGTACTGGCTGAGCTGGCCGGGATACTCATAGACGTATTCGCTCCCCCAGGGGTCGCTCGGGATGTCCTTGTTGAGGTACGGCCCGCGCCAGTTGCGCGCCTCGGCCGGCGCGTCCACCAGCGCAAACAGTCCGTCCGAACCCGAAGGGTAATAGCCGTTGTCGATCTCGAAGGCGTCCAGCGCCGTGCTCATCGTCGCGATCTCCGTGCGCGCCGCCGTCTCGCTGGCCTGCTCGGAGCGCCCCGCCAGCTTCGGGATCACGAGCGCCGCCAGCGTGGCCAGGATCGCCAGCACCAGCAGCAGCTCGATCAGCGTGAAGCCTCCCTGCGCGCCGCCCCTCCCTCGGGTCCTCGTCTTCATCTGTCTGCTCCGTTTCCTTTTTTTATTTGATGTAGTCCTGAATATTGAAGATCGGCAGGACCATGCCGATGAAGATCACCCCGATCAGCGCCGCCATCACGAACAGGATCAGCGGCTCGGTCAGCGCCACCGCGTTGCGCAGTCGGCTGTCCAGCTCCCCCTCGGTCGCCTGCGCAATCCGCACCAGCTCCGCGTCCAGCCGCCCCGTCTCCTCGGCCACCGCGATCATCTCCAGCACCGACCCCGGGAACAGCGCCCGGCAGTCCGCCAGGCTCGCCGCCAACCCCTCGCCCTGCTTGACCCGGTCGATCGATTGGCGCACCGCATCCGTCAGCGTCCGATTGCCGATCGATTCGCTCGCCACCCTGAGCGCCGAGATCAGCGGCACCCCCGCCCCCACCAGCGTCCCCAGCATCCGGCAAAAACGCGTCATCGCAAACCGCGCCACCAGCGGTCCGATCACCGGCAGGCTGAGCAGCGCCCGCTGCCACGCCCGCTGCCCTTCCTCCCCCGCCAGCCACCGGCGCCCCACCCAGTAACCGATCCCCAGCGCCGCCAGCATATAAAGCCCATAGCTGGTCGTCCATACGCTCGCCTGGATGATCAGCTCGGTCAGCCAGGGCAGCTCCGCCCCGAATCCCTCATAAATCTTGGTGAAGCGCGGGATGAAGAATGTCATCAGGAAGATCAGCACGACCACCACCAGCACCAGCAGCACCACCGGGTAGATCATCGCCGACTTGACCCGCCCCAGCAGCTCGCGCTGGCGCCCCTGGAAGTCCGCGATTTGCACCAGCACCGCGTCCAGAAAGCCCCCCGCCTCGCCCGCCTCGATCATCGCCGTATAGACCCGCGGAAACGTCTCGGGCGAGCGCCCCATCGACTCGGCCAGCGAAACCCCATCCACCACCCGCTCGCGAATCTCCTTCCACTGCCGGCGCGCGCGCGGCTCCTTGGCCTCGCGCTCGAGCACCTGCAGCGCCCGGCTCAGCGGCACCCCCGCCGCCAGCAAACTGGCCAGCTGCCGCGTGAAATTCTCCACCGCCACCACCGGCACCCGCCGCCGCGCAAAAGGATTGCTCAGCCCCGCCCCGCCGCCATGCCCATTCCCATTGGCCGCCGCCGCGCCATTGCCGTTGCCGTTGCCCGTCTCTTCCACCCGCACCGGCGACAACCCGCGCCCCTCCAGCGTCAGGCAGGCCTCCCCCCGCCCCCCCGCCTCCAGCGTCCCCTCCGCAAAGGACCCATCCCCGCGCATCGCCTTGTACTTAAAACTGGGCATCGATCAAACAACCTTCAAAATACTTGGACCCGGGATTCCCTGCAATCAACCCCAATCTTGATCACTTTGCGCTTCCTCTGCGTCCTTGCGGTTCAAACTGATTAAAAATTAGTGAAAATTCGTGTCCATTCGTGGCTGAAAAAAATTTTATTCCCCGCCCTCGCCATGGTTGACCCGCTCGTCCCTCGTCACGCGCAGCACCTCATCCACGTTGGTCACCCCCTCCGCCACCAGCCGCCAGCCATCCTCCGCCAGCGAGCGCATCCCCTGCCGAACCGCCAGCGCCCGCACCTCGCCCGTCGACCGCGACTGCATCATCAGCCCCCGGATCCCGTCACTCATGGGCATCATCTCGAACACCCCGCGCCGGCCAAGGAACCCGGTCTGGCGGCAATCCTCGCACCCCAGCGCCGTCTGGAGCTCCGTCTCGCCATTGAGCCCGATCTGGCGCGCCGCCGCCAGCGCCGCCGGCCGCTGCTCGGTCACCCGGCAGCTCCCGCACAGCTTGCGCACCAGCCGCTGGGCCAGCACCCCCTCCAGCGCCGAGGCCACCAGGTAGGGCTCCACCCCCATGTCCACCAGCCGAGTCAGCGCCCCCGGCGCGTCGTTGGTGTGCAGCGTCGAAAAGACCAGATGCCCCGTCAGCGCGGCCTGCACCGCGATCTGCGCCGTCTCCGCGTCGCGAATCTCACCGATCAGCACCACGTCCGGGTCATGGCGCAAAATCGAGCGCAGCCCCCGCGCAAAAGTCATCCCCGACTTCTCGTTGACCTGGATCTGGTTGATCCCGCGCATGTGATATTCGATCGGGTCCTCGATCGTGATGATCTTGCGGACCTCGTCGTTGATCTCGGTCAGCGCGCAATATAGCGTCGTCGTCTTGCCGCTGCCGGTGGGGCCCGTCACCAGCACGATCCCATGCGGCACCGCCAGCATCGCCCGCATGATCCGTTCCTCGCGCGCCGCCATCCCCAGCTGCGCCAGCCCCGCCAGCGCCCCGTCCTGCTTGAGCAGCCGCATCACCACGCCCTCGCCATGCAGCATCGGGATCAGCGAGACGCGGATGTCCACCTCATGCTCGTCCACCCGCACCTTGATCCGCCCGTCCTGCGGCAGGCGCTTCTCCGCAATGTCAAGCCGGCTCAGAATCTTCACTCGCGAGACGATCGCCGGCTGATAGCGCTTGACCTGCGCCGGCACCGGAATCTCCTGCAGCACCCCGTCGATCCGATACCGGATCCTCAGCGCGTCCTCGAACGGCTCCAGGTGCACGTCGGTCGCCCGCAGCGCGATCGCATCCGACAACACCTGGTTCACGAAACGGATGATCGAGGCATCCTGCGCCGCCTCGTCCAAATCCACGTCATCCTGGCGCGCCTCGTCGATGACCTGAAGCCCCGCCTCCTCGTCCAGCTTGTCCAGCGTGTCCGCCCCAAGCCCCAGCCGCCGCTTCATCTCCCGCCGGATCGCCTCCGCCGGCGCCAGCACCGGCTCCAGCTCCAGCCCCGTCAGCGAGCGCAGCATGTCCAGCCCCTCGGTGGCAAACAGCCGCGCCGTCGCCACCCGCACCCGCCCATCCACCCGCGCCAGCGGCAACAGCTCCTGGCGCAGCAACACCCGAGCCGGAAACAGCGTCAGCAGCTGACGGTCCAGCTCGGGCTCCTCAAGATCCGTATACTCCAGCCCATACTGGCTCGCCAGCCAGCGCAGCACCTCCGTCTCACCCCCGCTTGCACCCGCCGGCCCCGACTGCCGCCGCCACGTCTCCGCATCCAGGGGCGAGAGTTGCCCATGCGCGATCATCTGCTCCAGCTGCTCGCTCATGGGCTCACTCTCCCCCTGTTCATCTTCCAACTTCATCAATCCAGCGTGCCCATCAGCACCAGCCGCGCTTCCTGACGCGCCGTCAACACCTCGCGCAGGTTCTCGCGCGCCGCCTTCAGCGCCTCCTCGCGACGATCGCGCGCCTCGCGATACGCCTCAAGCCGCCGCTCGATGTCCTCATCGCTCACGTTCTCATCCGCCAGCGTGCGCTCCAGCGCCTGCACCTCGGGCTGCGCCGCCGCGCCCGGACCCGCCCCCGGACCGCCGCCGCCCGGACCGCCGGCCCCCGGCCCGCGTCCCATAAAGCCGCGCGCCATGCCGAACAGCGACTCGCGCTGCAGCCGCTGCACCTCGCGCAGGCGCGGCTGGATGATCGCCCACTCATCCGGGTCTTCGACGCCCAGCTGACTCTTGACCCGCTCCTCCATCATCTCCGCCATGCGCGCCGGGTCGAACTGCGGACGCTGGCGCTGCTGGCCGTCCACTCCGGGCCGCTGGCGCTGCTCGCCGTCCACTCCGGGACGCTGGCGCTGCTCGCCCTCCACTCCGGGACGCTGGCGCTGCTCGCCCTCCACGCCCGGCCGCTGGCGCTGCTGGCCGTCCGCACCCGGACGCTGGCGCTGCTGGCCTTCCACCGCCGGCCGCTGGCGCTGGCCGCGCTGGGGCGGCTGATCCTGGGCCTGCGCCGTCAGCATCGAGCTGAATGTCAGCAGGCCCGCAAGCATTGCTGTGGTCAGAATTCTCATGGGTTCACCTTCCTCTTCGCTTGGTTTCGGAGCGGGCATGAAACCCCCGCCCTGATCCCCTGCTACTCAAGACTCATGCCAAACACTAAGTCATACAGTATCAGCCTCGGCGCCGTCGGCGTTGCGCAATCATTGCCCGCCGGCTGCGCAAAGTTTGCGCGCCCCGCCGGCCGGAGCCAATTTTGCGGCTGACGCGGCGGCGCCTGACCATGCACCCACCACGCCCACCCGCGCCATCATTTTTCATGCTGATTTTAAAAAGGGATTTGGAGCGCCTGACGGGGATCGAACCCGTATCATCGGCTACAGAAGCCGTCGTTTTTTTCGTTCAATTTTGGTCACCCGCTCCTCGAGTCGCTGCTGGCGTCGCTTCCAGATGACCAGCCACGTCAGTGCCGCACCTATGACTGCCAGAAGGATCGGGTTAAACATGCGATGGTTGACCATCAGGAAGATGGAGCGCCTGACGGGGATCGAACCCGTATCATCGGCTTGGAAGGCCGATGCACTAACCATTGTGCTACAGGCGCCCTTGGTGAGGCTCAGCCTATCATATCAGGCCGCCCCGCCCGGTCAAGCAGGGAAACCGCCCCGGCCCCCGCCGGCAAATTCTCCTGACCCCCGGCCGCCGCTTTGCTATACTCCCCCGGTTCGCTCGAATGCCAGGAACGCCGGGGAGCGGCCGGGTTGCGCCCATGAACAAGCTCGTCACCTTCGCCCGCCTGGACCCCCTCGACCGCGCCCTCTTTTTCCGGGCCTGGTGGCTGCTCTGGTTTTATCATGCCCGCGCCTGCTGGCTTCCCTTCCGTTTCCTGCGCGCCAGCCTCGCCCGCCGCCGCGCGCCGGGCCCCGCCGACCCGCGCGTCACTTCCGCCCGCGTCGTGCGCGCCGTCGAGCGCGCCAGCCGCCATGCCCTCGGCCGCCACACCTGCCTGTTTCGCGCCCTCGCCACCCGCTCGCTGCTGGACCGCTACGGCCTCCCCTCCAGCCTCCAGATCGGCGTCTCGCGCGCCGATGGCGAGTTCCGCGCCCACGCCTGGCTGGTCGACGGCCAGAGGGTCCTCATCGGCCGCCTCCCCGACCTCGACAACTTCAAGCCCTTCCCCGCCCTCAACGAGGCCGACCTGATCCAATCGTTTATTTCCCGCCCGTAGGGCTCGCCGGGCACAAATACAAATAAGGGTGCCACGCGGATCCGAGAGAAATCTCGGCCGCAGGGAACCCTTTTTGGAATTCGGAATGAGGAATGTTGAATTCGGAATGTTAAGAGGCGGGGGGGGGCAGGGGTCAGGGGTCGGGGTGGGGGGCGGCGGGTGGGTA
>JAWLCE010000037.1:0-50942 GCA_041687335.1 Sumerlaeia bacterium
GTAATGGCCGCCGTCAAGGTCGTCTTGCCGTGGTCGATGTGACCGATCGTGCCGACGTTGACGTGGGGCTTGGTGCGCTTGAATTGTTCCTTCGCCATGTTAAGAGCCCTTTCTGGTCTTGTGTCCACGCGCCGTCGGTGGATCATGCCACCGCCCGTCGGATCCACGCTGCGGACGAAGCTCAAATTTTGACAAATCCTCACCCAAGATGCAAGCGTTTGAAAGCCCCGCCGCAGGCGCGCGCCCATTTTTGCGTCGGCACCAACAGCTCATGCCGGAAGATGTGGGGTCGGCTCCCAGACATGTCGCAGCGGGCGTCTTTTATTGAAAACCTGCCCTGCTCCACCTATTGTAAGCCAAGCCAATGGAGCGGAGCTGCGCGGCGCATGAGCGAGTCCTTCAAATCCTATCCCCTGCTGCTGGAGCCGCATTTTTCAGCGCGCCCGTGGGGCGGTGACGGGCTGGCACGCGTGTTGGGCAAGCCGCTGCCGGCGACGGGCGGACCGTGGGGTGAATCCTGGGAGCTCTCGGACCATCCCGATGGGCGCTCGCGCATCGCGCAGGGGGCCTACGGCGGCTGGTTTTTCGGCGAGCTGGTGCGCCGGCACCCGCAGGGAATGTGCGGGGTGACGAGCGCGCCTGAGCGTTTTCCGCTGCTAGTCAAGTATATCGACGCGGCCGAGGACCTGTCGCTGCAGGTGCACCCCGACGACGCCCGCGCTCCCGAGGGCGATCGCGGCAAGACCGAGTGCTGGTTCATCATCGACTGCGCGGCCGGGGCTCAGGTCATCCACGGGCTGGCGCCGGGGATCGACGCGGCGGGGTTGCGCGCGGCGGCGGCGGCGGGAAAGATTGAGCCCTGCATCCGGCGCGTGCCGATCCGGCGCGGCGATTTTATCTCAATCCCGGCCGGCACGGTTCACGCCATCCTGGGCGGCACGCTGCTGTGCGAGATCCAGCAATCCTCCAACACCACCTATCGCCTCTGGGACTGGGACCGCCGTCCAGCGCGCCCGCTACACCTGGAAGAGGCCTGCGGGGCTGCCGATTTCAGCGCCGATCCACCCACAGTGCGTAGCGCGCTGGAGTGTGAGCAGGACCGCTGGGAGCTTTTGGTCAGCAACCCTCACTTCGAAGTGCGCACGATCTGCTGGCAGGGCGGGGAACGGGCAATCGTGGAGTATCCCAACCCGCACGGGCTGGTGCTCAACGTGGTCGAGGGTGCGGGACGGCTAAAGACGCCGGCACATGAAAGCATGACGCTGCGGCTGGGCCAGACCTGGTTCCTGCCGGCGGGCCTGGAATTCTGGCAGGTCGAAGCCGGCGAGGGTCCGCTGCGGCTGCTCGCCTCGCAGTCCATGGAGCTGAATTGTTCATGAATCATGAGTCGCCGTTCTCCGTCAGAATCCACCCATCGGGGCCGCTGGGCGGTTACGTCGCGGCGCCGCCCTCAAAGAACTACACAACGCGGCTGGTGCTGGCGGCGGCGCTGGCCGAGGGCACTAGCCTCATCCGGCGGCCGGCAACCAATGATGATGCGCGCGCGCTGGTGGCGTGCTGCCGTGCCTTGGGCGCGGAGATTGACGAGAATGCCGGAGACCTGCGCGTGACCGGCGTCGCCGGGCGCCCGCGCAACCCCGGCCGGCTCAACCCGGGCAATGCGGGGGCGGTGCTGCGCCTGCTGCTGGGCACGGCCTGCCTGATCGAGGGCGAGGTCGAGTTCGTCACCGACCACGCCGACTCGCTTGGGCGGCGGCCCAACGAGGACCTGCTGGCCGCACTGCGCCAGCTTGGGGTTGAGGCGCAGGGAACGGGCCCCGAGGGACGGCTGCCGATCCGGATCGCGGGTGGACGCGGCCGGGTGCGCGGCGGACGCGTGCGCGTCAGCGGGCGGCGCAGCTCGCAGTTTTTAAGCTCGCTGCTCTACCTCTGCCCGCTGCTGGAGGGCGACTCGACCATCGAGATCGGTGAGGCCGACGCGGGCGAGCCGGCCATATTGGTATCGGCCCCGCTGATCGACCAGACCATCGACTCGCTGGCCCGCTTCGGGGTCGAGATCGCGGCCGCGCCCGATAAGCTGCGCTATGACGTCCGCGGCGATCAGCGGCCGCAGGCCACCGAACTGACCGTCAACGCCGATTGGCCGTCGGCGGCGGCGCTGCTGGCCGCGGTGGCGACGGCCGGCGGCATGGCGACGATCCATGGGCTGGAGCAGGATGCCCAGGGCGAACGGCGCGCCGAGGAAGCGCTGGCGGCGATGGGCTGCGAGTTCATCCGTCCGCGCGCGGGCGAGTTGATCGTCCATGCCAAGGGCGAGTTGGCTCCGATCCGCTTCAACGGCGACCTTGCCACCGACGCGGTGCTTGCGCTGGTGGCGGCCGCCTGCCTGGCCGACGGCACCAGCCGCTTCGAGGGGATCGGCAACCTGCGCCTCAAGGAGTGCGACCGCATCCGCGAGCCGCTCGAGGAGCTGGCCAAGCTGGGCGTCGCGGGGCGCGCCGGCGACGACTGGATAGAGATCGACGGACGGCCCGAGGGCTACGAGGGCGGCGTCGAGGTCGACTCGCGCGGCGACCACCGCGTGGCGCAGATGCTGGCGATCGTCGGCCTGCGCTGCCGGCGCGGCCTGACCATCCGCCGCGCCGAGCACATCAGCAAGTCCTACCCCGAATTCTTCGCCGACTTGGCGCGCCTGGGGGCCAAGCTGGAGATCAGCGTTTGAATAAGGGGCATTACTCCCCTGACGCCGGGGTGCGGCCGGGCAGGTCGAAGCTTCGAGCCGGCGCGTCGGGTCGAAGACCCGACCTACCAAAGCTATCCGCGGCTTGGGATTTACACGATTGGTGAAAACCGTGTTCATTCGTGGCTGAATGGATCCAGTTGCGGCTCGCCCGCGCCACCCTGCGGAATTAATGATTGATTTCAGCCCCCGCCGCGGCTATCCATAGTCAGATCAAATCGGTTCGCCGACGCGGCCAACGGGCCCCGACTCACATTCCGCCACCAAAGGTGACCCTCGCCATGGGACGACTTGGATCTGTCGATATCTCAATTATTATCCTTTTGTTCGCCGTCTACCTGGCGATCGGGCTGCTGGTCTCGCGCTTTGCCGGCAAGAGCACCGAAAACTTCTTTCTCTCGGGTCGGCGCATGCCGTGGTGGCTGCTGGGCGTGGCGATGGTGGCCACCACCTTCTCCACCGACACCCCCAACCTGGTGACCGACATCGTCCGCAACAATGGCGTCTCGGGCAACTGGGTCTGGTGGGCCTTCCTGCTGACCGGCATGTTGACGGTCTTCATCTATGCCAAGCTCTGGCGGCGCTCGCGCGTCATGACGGACGTGGAGTTTTATGAAATTCGCTACAGCGGCAAGGAGGCCGCCTTCCTGCGCGGTTTCCGGGCGATCTGGATGGGCCTGTTCTTTAACGTCATCGTGATGGCGGGGGTGACGCTGGCGGCGATCAAGATCGGCAACGTGATGTTCGGCCTCAGCCCCTTCTGGACGATTGTGGTGGCCGGCGGCATCACGCTGCTCTACAGCACCACCGGCGGCCTGAGCGCCGTGCTCTGGACCGATTTCGTCCAATTCATGGTGGCGATGACCGGCGCGGTCGCGGCGGCTTATTTCGCCCTCGGCCATGCGGATGTCCAGGGAATCGACGCGCTGCTGGTCCACCCCAACGTCGCCGGCAAGCTGAGCCTGCTCCCCGACTTCAACAACACGACGCTGCTGTGGAGCCTGCTGATCATCCCGCTGGCCGTCCAGTGGTGGGCCTCATGGTATCCCGGTGCCGAGCCTGGCGGCGGCAGCTACGTCGCCCAGCGCATGCTGGCGGCAAAGAACGAGAAGCACGCCGTCGGCGCGACCATGTTCTTCAATGTCGCCCACTACGCGCTGCGCCCCTGGCCGTGGATCGTCGTCGCGCTCTGCTCGCTGGTGGTCTTCCCCGACCTGGATTCGTTGCGCGCCGCCTTCCCCAATGTCCCCGACCGAATTTTAAAGGATGACCTGGGCTACCCGGCGATGCTGGTGACGGTGCTGCCGGTGGGCTGGCTGGGGCTGGTGACCGCCTCGCTGATCGCTGCCTACATGTCCACCATCGCCACCCACCTCAACCTGGGCTCGTCCTATCTGGTCAACGACTTTTACCGGCGCTTCTGGAACCCACGCGCCACCGAGCGCGAGGCGGTGATGGTCGGGCGGCTCTCGACCGTCGTGCTGCTGGTCCTAACCGGCATCCTGGCCACGCTGCTCGAGAACGCGCTCCAGCTTTTCCAGCTCATCCTGCTGATCGGCGCCGGCACGGGCATGATCTTCCTGCTGCGCTGGTTCTGGTGGCGCATCAACTCATTCAGCGAAATCAGCGCCATGATCGTATCGTTTGTCGTGGCGTTGTATTGGGAACTGATTGACCGGCGGCTGGGTGTCTTGGTCTACGGCCCCGCCGAGTCGGCCGAGGCCAGCTTCTTCCTGCGCGCCTACGGCATCCCCGGCTGGGCTCAATTCCCGATCACGGTGGCGATCGTGACGGTGGTCTGGCTGGCGGTGACCTTCATGACGCGGCCGGTGGACGACAAGACGCTGTTCCGCTTCGTCCAGACGGTGCGGCCGGGCGGGCCGGGCTGGGCGTCGGTGCGGGCGCGGGCGCGCGCTGCGGGGGTGCAGATCGACGCCGACAAGCACGGCTGGGACGTGCCCCAAGGGATCCTTTGCATGGTGCTCGGCACGGTGGCGGTTTACTCGGCGCTGTTCACGATCGGCTACTTCATCTATCAGCAAGTCGGGACGGCGATGGTGACGCTGGTGATCTCGCTGGTCTCGGGCGGGCTGCTGTGGATGGCCGCACGCGGGCTGCACTATGAGGACGAAGCACCCGCCGGGCCGGCCGCGCCCCCGAAAAAAACCCCCGCCGCCAGCCCCCGTCGCTGAGCCGCCTGTTCATGAAATCCCCGCCTCCGGCGCCAACCGGAGGCGGGATTATTTTTGGCGCCGCTTGACAGCACCGCCCGCGATTCCTACACTCTGGTAGGAACCGGCCTCCCCTGCCCTCTCTCCCCTGAAGCATGGGGCCCGCGGCCGGTCCGGCACCATGCAAAGGGAAGTCGATGACACGCGCCGCTGCCCCCCCCGAATCCGCCCGCGAGGTCGACAAGCTCGGCCTCCTGTTCACGATCAGCCAGACCCTGGACAGCGAACTGGACCTGCGCGACGCGATGGGGCCGGTGCTCAAGGCGATGTCGCGCCAAACGGGGATGACACGCGGCACGCTGACGCTGCTCAACCGCGCCAACGGCGAGATCCTGATCGAGGCGGCCCATGGCCTCTCCGCCAGCCAACAGCAGAAGGGGCGCTACCGGCTCGGCGAGGGCATCACCGGCAAGGTGGTGCAGACCGGGCGGGCGGCGGTGGTGCCGCGCATCGCCGACGATCCGATGTTCCTCAATCGCACCGGCGCGCGCGCCGACCTGCGCAAGGAGGACGTGGCCTTCATCTGCGTGCCGATCAAGCAGGGGCGCGAGGTCTTTGGCGCGCTCAGCGTGGACCGGCTGCTCTCCGCGAGCGTCTCGCTGGAAGAAGACGTGCAGCTGCTGACGATCATCGCCTCGATGATCGCCCAGGCCGCCCGGCTGCGCCAGTTGCTGCTCGAGGAGCGCGAACGGCTGCTCGAGGAAAACCAGCGCCTGCAGGAGGAGTTGAAGGACCGCTTCCGCCCCGACCACATCATCGGCAACTCAAAGCCGATGCAGGCGGTCTATGACCTGGTCTGGCAGGTGGCGCACGGCGACTCGACGACGGTGCTGATCCACGGCGAGAGCGGCACCGGCAAGGAATTGGTGGCCCAGGCGATCCATTACACCAGCCAGCGCGCGCGCCGGCCGTTCATCAAGGTCAATTGCGCCGCGCTGCCCGAGGGGCTGCTCGAGAGCGAGCTGTTCGGCCATGAGCGCGGGGCCTTCACCGGCGCCGTCAGCATGCGCAAGGGTCGATTCGAGCTGGCCGAGGGCGGCACGATCTTCCTGGACGAGATCGGCGACTTCTCGCCGGCGATGCAGGTCAAGATTCTGCGCGTGCTGCAGGAGCGCGAGTTCGAGCGGGTGGGCGGCAACCGCACGATCAAGGTCGACGTGCGCGTGATCGCCGCCACCAACCGCGATTTGGAGTCGATGATCGCCGACGGCTCGTTCCGACAGGACCTCTATTACCGGCTCAACGTCTTCCCGATCCACCTGCCGGCGCTGCGCGAACGGCGCGCCGACATCCTGCTGCTGGCCAACCATTTCGTCGAGAAGTACGGCAAGGGCAACAGCAAGGACATCCGGCGGATTTCGACTCCCGCCATCGACATGATGATGGCCTATCACTGGCCCGGCAACGTGCGCGAGCTGGAGAACTGCATCGAGCGCGCCGTGCTGCTCTCCAACGACGGCGTGATCCACGGCCACCACCTGCCGCCCACGCTGCAGACCGCCGAGGAAAGCGGCACCCGCTTCGAGGGCTCGCTCGAGAAGATGCTCGAGAACATCGAACGCGAGATGCTGCTGGACGCGCTCAAGTCCGCGCGCGGCAACCGCGCCAAGGCCGCCCAGATGCTGGGGCTGACCGAGCGAGTCATGGGCCTGCGCGTCACCAAGCACGGGATCGAGTCCAAGCGCTTCCGACGCAACTGACGCCTTCGCGGGCCTCAGTCGGTGACCATCCGCAGCAGCAGGTCGCGGGCTAATTGGAGATGCTTGACGACCTCGTCCTTGCGCAGGTGGATCGGGCGCTCATGGCTGCGGCCGTGGTCGGCGTTGAGGAACCCCACCAGCGTGCGCCAGCACTTGCGGATGGCGCGGGTATCGGCAAAGCGGTCGACGCTGAGCACCGCCCGCGCCTGTTCGGAGGTCAGCAGCTCGACATCAGTCTTGAGGTTGAGCAGGCGCTCGACTTCGCGCTCTCGCAGCCACTGCATGATGTGATCCAGCTCGCCGTTGCCCTCGGCCAGCGCCAGCACCTGATTGACGCACCAGTCTTGCATCAGCGGCAAGAGCAACGAGCCGGGAAGGAACCCCAGCACCGTCTTCAACCGCGCCGGCGGCCAGTCGCGGATCCGCTCGCCAATCAGCTCGGCGTGGCGCACCAGCAGCTGGTAGGTGCGCTCGGGCTTGGCCAGCCGCAGGTTCTGCTCGATCAGCGCCCAGCGCCGCTCGGGGTTGGTCTCGTTCTCAATCAGCCGCACCACCTCGTCGATCGTCAACTCGGTGCCGGTCCGAGCCGGCGCGCCGGGGCCGGCAGGGGGCGCTGTCGCGGCCTGCGGCGGCACGGACGGGCGCAGGTAGCCATTGCCGGGCCGTGGCCGGCCGGCGGCCGGTGCCGGGCTCGCGGCCGGACTGGCCGGCCAGGTCAGCGGGAATTCCTCGATGTCATAAAAGTAGACCGGCCGGCCGGTCTCCGGCTCACGCAGGTCCACCCGCGAGCCCAGGTAATCGCCACTTGGGATCGCGTAGCTGATCATCAGGTGATGGGCGTTGCGCTTGTCGCGCAGGCATTCGCGCGTCGCCGGCGAGAAGACTTCCTTCTGCAGGATGTTGATCGGGATGTCGAACGTGATGCGGTCCTGGTTGTCGCTGCACAGGATCGGCATCTTCCAGCGCCGGAGCAGGGCCGGGATGTCGGCACAGAAGAATTCCTGGTTGTTCTCGTCGAAGACGCGACCCCAGTCGCTGCGGCCCATCAGGAAGAGCTGGCAGTTGGGCGCCAGCAGCGTTG
Source organism: Sumerlaeia bacterium (assembly GCA_041687335.1). Lineage (GTDB taxonomy): Bacteria > Sumerlaeota > Sumerlaeia > MVZB01 > MVZB01 > JAJFUE01. The sequence continues at coordinate 7,753 of JAWLCE010000037.1, forward strand.
AGAACGCCACCAACCGCTGCCCGGGGGGCTCCACCAGGGCCGCGCAGCGCAGCATGTCGATCACGCCCAGCCGGGCATGGGCCCAGCCGCGCGGCAGCTGCATCGTCTGCACGCGACGGCCGAACTGATAATAGATGCCGCCCAGGGGGTCGGTCTCGATCTCGAAGAAGCGCGTGGTCGCGCCGACCGGCGCGGCTTCCAGTTCGTAATCCCGGATCAACGGGCGGGGGTCGGTCGTGTGCTTGACATCCATCGGCAGTTACTCCGGCCGATCGGTTCAGAAGCGGGGGGTGGCTTCCTCGGCAAAGGCCCGCAACAGGGGTTGGGCCGACTGGCGCAACAGGCGCGGGGTGGTGGTTTCCAGAATCCTGCCCTCTTCGAGAAAGGAACAACGGTCGCCGACTTCCTGGGCCGATCGTAAATCGTGCGTGACTACGACGGATGTTACATTGAAGCGGCGCTGAGTTTCACGGATTAATTGATTGATCCGCTGGCTGGTGAGGGGGTCCAGCCCGGTGGTGGGCTCGTCGTAGAGCATGATACGGGGCTTGGAGGCCAGCGCGCGCGCCAGCGCCGCTCGTTTTTTCATCCCCCCCGATAGCTCCGAGGGCAGCAGCCGCCCCGTGTTCTCCAGCCCCACCATCTCAAGGTATTCCTGGGCATACTCGCCGGCGCGATGCTGCGCCAAGCCGCTGTGCTCGATCGCGTGGAAGGCCACATTGTCGGCAATCGTCATCGAATCGAAGAGAGCGCCGCCCTGGAACAGCATCTGGACCAGTGCGCGGGCGCGGGCGAGCGATTCGGGCCGGCGCCGGTCAAACGGCTCTCCGTCGATCTCGATGGTGCCGGCGTCGGGGTCCATCAGGCCCGAGATCAGCTTGAGCAGCACCGACTTGCCGGTGCCCGAGCGCCCGAGGATGACATGCGTCTCCCCGGGCTCGATGTCGAGGTCGACCCCGGCCAGTACACCCTTGCCATTGAAGCTTTTGCAGATGCCGCGCACCCGGATCATCTGGGCCTACTCCCGCCGCGATGGATTTTTCAGGCCAGCGCCAGTTGCTGCCAGGGCAACTGCCCGGCATCGCCCCACAGGCTCTCCAGGTCATAGTAGCGCCGCGCCTCGGGGTCGAAGACGTGCAGGATCACGTTGCCGTAATCGACCAGCGTCCAGCGGTTGTCGGCCGGCTCGGGGCGGCTCAGGGGGCGCAGCCCCTCCTCGCGCATCTTCTCCTGCACGTTCTGCACGATGGCGCGCATGTGGGTGCTGGAGCGGGCCGAGGCAATCACGAAGGCATCGGCGAAGTCGCTGATCCCGCGCAGGTCGAGCACGACGATGCGCTCGCCCTGCATTTCATCGATCAGCCCGGCCATGCGGCCGACCCGTCCTTCCAAGGTCTGAATTCGTTCGGTGATCTGTCTCAATGCGGTCCTCCGATGGTTTCTGAATGTTGGGATAAAACGGACATTTCAACCTCGAGCAGGCGCCGCTGCTCGGGCGAGAGCCAGTGGGTCATCGCCCGCAGCGAGCGCGGGTGCAGCGTGCCGCGCTTGTGGGCGACGTGACGCAGCTTGTGGGCGAGCGCTTGCCGGAAACCCTCTTCCAGGTCGGCGCGGGCGCCCTCCAGAATTTCGGCGGCGTGGGGGTTATGTCGACCCGGCTCGCAGACGTCGGCAATGTAGAGCGCACAGGTGAGCGGGCCAACGCCGGCATCGGCCGTGGTGTGTAGCGCGACCGCCTCGAAAAGTTCGCCGTCCAGTCCCCAGCGCTCACGCGCCCAAGCCGCCGCGTGCAGTCCGTGCCAGACGCGCGGATGGTCGTGATCCTCATCGGGGATGGCTTGGCCCAGCCGATCCAGGTCGGCCGCGATTTCATCGGGAGCCAAATCCTTGGACATGTCATGCAGCAGCGCCACCAGCGCCGCCGCCGCGATGTCGAGCCGGTGGGCCGCCGCCAGCGTCACCATAACATGGCTCACACCCAGCACGTGGAGCAGACGCCGCTCGCTCATCCGGGCGCGTGCGCGATCGAAGAGGGACTGCAGGAGATGCTCGCGATCGATCAGGGGATTCTTTCCTTTGGCGGGTGCGCCGGCGCCCCCGCAACTTCCGCTACCGTGGCTGAGAACAGGCTCATCGACAGCCACATGATCTTACCTTCCCCCGGCGGCGGACAACAAGCCGCTTCGATCATTAACGCGCGGGGGGCGGTCCATGCTCATCCGGCCACCTTTCTTATTTTATTCCAAATCGCGCCTGCTGCAAAGAGGGCGAAAGCATCCTTTCCATTGTTCAGACAAATTGATTGTTGTTGCGGTTGGGTCGGGATTCTCCTACAAAATGCGACGTGTGATCATGCAGTCAGCAGCGAGGCGTCCATCCTTGAGGGAACGTTTATCCGCCATTCTAGTGTTCACCGCCGCACTGGCGCTTTATCTGGCCACCGCGGCGCGCGGCTTGTGGTGGGGCGATGGGCCCGAACTGGCCGCCGCCGCCCACATCCTGGGCGTGCCGCACCCACCCGGTTATCCGCTCTACATGCTGCTGGGCCATCTGGTGATCCGGCTGCTGTCGCCCTGGCGCGAGCCTTACGTGGCGCTGGCGCTGCTCAATGCCCTGCTGACGGCAGCCGCCTGCGGCATGATGGTGCCGCTGTTCGCCCGCGCGCTCGGCGATGCGTTGCTCACGCGGCCGCTGACGCGCACCATCGCGGCGGCGGGACTGGCGCTGGCCATCGCGACCGCCCACACCGTCTGGTATCACGGGCGCGTGCCGGAAGTTTATCCGCTGACGCTGGCGCTGGGGGTTGGCCTGCTGCTGCTGGCCTGGCCGGCCGACCGCCTGACGCCGCGGCGCGCGGCAGGGATCGCCCTGCTGGCCGGGTTGGCGGCAACCAATCATTATTCGATCGTCGGGCTCTACCCGCTGGCCGCCTTGGCATTGCTGCTGTACCTGCGCCGCGCCGAGCGGCCGGGCCGGGCGCTGGGCACCCTGGCCGCACTGGCTGCCCTGCCACTGCTGCTTTACCTTTACCTGCCGCTGCGCGCGCGCGCCGAACCGGTGATGAATTGGGGCAACCCATACAACCTTGAGCGGATGCTGTATCACATGCTCGGCCGCCAGTACCAGCATTTCCTGGTCGACAGCTGGCCATCGGTGTTTGAGGGTGCCTTGATTTGGCTGCACTGGTGGGGCCGACAATGGTTGCCGGTGAAACTACCCGCCCCGATTGCCGTGCTGGCGGGTGTGGTCGTGATGGCGCCGACGCTGGTCGGGCTCGGCTCGCTGGCCCGGCGCCGGCCGGCGCTGGGGGCCGGCCTCCTCTGCGCGCTTGGATTCACCCTGCTCACCAGCATGCTCTACAAGATCCCGGACATTGACGGCTATTTGATGCTCGCGCTGCCGGTGGCGGCGATCGGCTGGATCGAACTGGCGGCCAGGTTCTCGCGCGCCACCGTCGTCCACTCGGCCAAGTGGGCGTTGCTGCCGGCCATGCTGGCCTTGATTGGCTTCCTGAACCACTACCACGAGCTCGATATCTCGGGCGATGAGTTCGCGGCGCTCGACGCCCGCCGCCGGCTCGAGCAGATCGCACCCTGGGGCGTGCTGCTCGGCGGCGACGATTCAGTCAACATGATCTGGTATGAGCAGGTCGTCCATGGCCATCGGCGCGACGTTGCGATCCTGAGCCCCAGCTTGATCTACACGGATTGGTATCGGCCGTATCTGTTCGACCCGCCGCCGGAGCGCCCCAACCCATTCCATTTTGTCGATAAGAAGAACCCAAGCCCCCTTGAGCAGGAAATCATGCTGATCAACCAGGCGCTGCTACCCGCCTTCCGCGCCGGCTTTCGCGTCTATACGACCTACCATAATATTCTGTTCGTCGAATATTTTTCGCCCCGTCCGGGGGTGGGGGTGAGTTCGAGCCGGCCGCTGCCCCCGCGCGTGCCGCCGCGGATAATCTTCGAATTGCGCCCGAACCCGCGCCTGGCCGCGATGAGCGAGGCGGAAGTCACGCGCGAGATCGAAAACTTTTTTATGACCCGCACGACCTACGGGACCGGCGCGCAACCTTGAAAATGAGGCAGAAATTGGTCCTGACGGGGGCATGGGTCCATGTTATGATGCAAACGGTTCGGGCGCGGTGGAGGGATTCTTCTTGATTCGCCGCGGCGGGACCGTTAGAAGAGATGGTCTTTCGTCCGTGCCGGCGGCTTACCGCCAGCGCGGGCGACCCCCAGGCGGAGAGGTGACCGAGTGGTCGAAGGTGCACGCCTGGAGAGCGTGTGTAGCCTTGTGCTACCGTGGGTTCGAATCCCACCCTCTCCGCCATTTTCATCTTAGTTTCATGAAATTTGCCTTCGGGGAGCCGCCGTGCTCCCCGAATTTGCTTGCCGCCGACCCGAGCCGGTCTTGACAATGGATCCATCATGCGGCCGCGCCCAGGCGCCCAGCCGATTGAAAGGCCAAATTGACATGAGTTTAAGACGACACGTTGTTGTGCCGCGCGAGTTGGTGGTGATTTTCCTCATCGCCGTCGCGGGGATATTGTTTTATCTTTTCGCGTTCAAGGCCTATTACATCGTCAACGAGCAGGAAATGGCGGTGGTCACCCGCTTCGGACGCTACTACAAGGAGGTCGGACCGGGGCTGCACTTCAAGCTGCCGCTGGGGATCGACAATGCCGAAAAGGTGCCAATCCGCCAGCAGCGCGAGGAGTTCGGCTACCGCAGCGTCGGCACCGACGGCGCCAGCACCCGCTACAGCGACAACCCCTTTGGCGAGGAATCGCTGATGGTGACCGGGGACCTTAATGCCGCCGAGATCGAGTGGAGCGTGCAGTATCGCGTCGATGACCCGCGCGCCTTCCTGTTCAATATGCGCAACCCACGCGAGACTTTGCGTGCGGCGGTCGAGTCGGTGATGCGCGAGGTGATCGGCGACCGCAACGTGGACGAAGTGATCACCATCGGCCGCGAGGAAATCCGCAACGTCAGCCGCGAAAAGCTGCAGGCGCTGATGGATGACTACAAGATCGGCATCCGGATCGACGGTGTCGAGCTGCAGGCATCGAATCCTCCGCCACCGGTCGCACCGGCCTTCAATGAGGTCAACCAGGCCCAGCAGCAGCGCGAGCGGATGATCAATGAGGCGCGCGCCGACTACAACCGCGACATCCCGCGCATCGGCGGCCAGGCGCTCCAGAAGATCGAGGCCGCGCGCGGCTATGCGGCCGAACGCGTCAACCGCGCCCAGGGCGACGCCAACCGCTTCAACGCGCTGCTGACCGAATACCTTAACGCGCCCGAGGCCACCCGCCAGCGCATCTACCTCGAGACGATGCAGACCGTGCTGCCGCGGATGGGCCGCAAGATCGTCATCGACAGCGATGCCCGTCAGGTGTTGCCGCTGCTGCAACTGGGCGACGGCGCGCCGCTGATCACCCCCGAGGAGGCCAAGCGATGAGAATCCCACTGGCGCGCCTGATTGCCATCATTCTGATCATTCTGGCCCTGTCCGTCCTCGGCTCGATGATCTACACGGTCTCGGAGCGGGAACAGGTGATCGTGACCCAGTTCGGCCGGATCGTCGGCGAGCCGGTCACCGAGGCCGGCATCCACTTCCGAGTGCCATTCCTGCACCAGATCAACCGACTCGACAAGCGCATGCTCGAGTGGGACGGCGAGACCCGCGGCGAGGTCCCCACCCGCGACAAGCTCTATATCGAGGTCGACACCTATGCGCGCTGGCAGATCGACAACCCGCGCGTCTTCTTCCAGTTGCTGCGCGACGAGCGGGATGCTCAGCGCTACATCGACGACATCCTCGACAGCGCCGTCCGTCAGACGCTGGCGCGCCACGACCTGATCGAAGTCATTCGCTCGCAGAACCGCCAGCCGCAGGTGGACGAAACGGCCGAGGCCGCCGACATCGGCAGCCTGCCCGAGATCCGGACCGGCCGGGCGCGCGTGATGGACGAGATCCTGGCCAACGCCCGCCCACGCCTGGAGCAGAACGGCATCAAGTTGCTCGACGTGCGCATCAAGCGCATCAACTACAACCGCGAGGTCCAGCAGCGCATCTATGAGCGCATGATCAGCGAGCGGCTTCAGATCGCCGAGCGCTTCCGTAGCGAGGGCCAGGGCGAGGCGGCCCGCATCCTCGGCGAGAAGGAACGCGAACAGCGCAACATCGAATCGGAGGCCTATCGCGAGGTGCAGGAGATCGAGGGCGCTGCCGACGCCGAGGCCACCGCGATCTATGCCGCCGCCTACAACCAGAGCCCGGCCGCCATCGACTTCTACCGTTTCCTGAAGACGATGGAGACCTTCCAACTGACGATGGGCCCCGATGCGATGATGATCCTCTCCACCGACAGCGACCTGTTCCACTACCTGAAGGGGATGGACGAGGTCCGCTCGGGGGGCAGCGCCTCGCGCCCGGGCGACAACCAACTGATGCAGCCGGCGCCCGCCGCCGAAGCCATGCTTACGCAATAGGTTGTAAGCCAGTCTCACCCGGTGGGCGCGGATCGATTCGATTCCGCGCCCACCGCAACCAGCCGATCCGCCAATGGCATCCAGTGTCGGCCCGAAGAGCCGACCTACCATCCCCGGCACATGCGCTTTATCCTGATTGTGGCTCCCGCCTTTTGATGTCGCGCGGGGGGCGAATTCTGGTATGTTCGTGGACGAACGGACATCACCGACCGCCGCGCGTGCGGCGGAGGGTATCCCCCCGGAGGTTTGGCACGATGGGCGACGGACACAGGATTGCGATGCTCGGCACCGGACTGATCGGAACGTTTTATACCTGGGCGATCCAGGGCGGGCGCAGCCGCGACCGCGTCGCCGTCGCCTACTCGCGCACCGCCGCCAACGCCGCCCGTTTCGCCGAGAAGTGGGGCGTCGCCCGCCATACCACCGACCTTGAGTCCGCCATCGCCGACCCCGCCTGCGACGTGGTCGTCATCGGTCTGCCCAACGACCGCCACCTCGAGGCGGTCGAGCTGGCCGCGCGCCACCGCAAGGCGATCCTCTGCACCAAGCCGCTGGGCCGCACGGCGGAGGAGGCGCTCGCCATGCTGCGCATCGTCGAGCAGGCCGGCCTCTTTCACGGCTACCTCGAGGACCTGGTCTACCCGCCCAAGACCCTGAAGGCGCTCGAGTCGGTGCGGGCGGGCCAACTGGGGCGCGTCTACTGGGCGCGCTCGCGCGAGACCCACCCCGGCCCGCACAGCGCCTGGTTCTGGGATGCCGCCAAGGCCGGCGGCGGCGCGATGCTCGACATGGGCTGCCACTGCATCGAGATCGGGCGCTCTTTCATCGGCAAGGACGTGCGGCCGGTCGAGGCGCTCTGCGTGGCCGACACCTTCGCCCATGATATCGAGGCCGAGGACAATGCGATCGCCCTGATCCGCTACGCCAACGGCGCACTCGGCCAGATCGAGACCAGCTGGACCTTCCGCGGCGGGATGGACTTGCGGGACGAGGTTCAGGGCACCGAGGGCACGATCTGGCTCAATCACTTCCTGCGCACCGGCTTCGAGATGTTCACCACCGGCGAGACCGGCGGCTATCTGGCAGAAAAGGCCGAGGTCCAAAGCGGCTGGCAGTTCCCCGTCGGCGACGAGAACCATGAGATGGGCGTCAATGACATGTTCACCCACATGTTCGACGCCCTCGACACCAATCGCGCCCCCAGCGAGACCTTCTACGACGGCTATGTGGTCAACGCCGTGGTTGACGCATGCTACCGCTCGGCGAAAAGCAAACGCTGGGAAACAATCGAGCTGGCCGAGTGGCGCGGCGCGGCCGAGGTCGCCCCAATCGCCCCGCGCCGGAGCGAGGTCGACGCCGACCACATCATGATCAAGCGCGAGCGCATGCCGGACGGCCGCACCAAGCTGATCCTCAAACACCGCCAGACCGGCGAGCTGAGCGAGCGGATCGAATGAACCACAGGCGTTGACTCCCGTCGCCTCTGGCGTCGGATGTGTCGGCCTGTTCAGCCCAGCATTTGCAGCGAATGACATTCAGGGGAAATGGCCGAGTGTGTGGCGCGCCAGTTCGGCGGCCTCGTCCGAGGATTCACCCGTTGACTGAGGAGGGCGGATGTCCACCATCAGCGGCAGGTGATCCGAAGCCACCTGCGCCAGCCGCGAGATCCCCACCTTGACATTAACAACGTTCAGGGACGGATCGAGGAATACATGGTCGATCCGGCCGATCGGGTAACGCCCGAACCAGGTGGCGTGGGGGCGGTGGCTCTCCAGCACGCGCTGGGCATCACGCATCCGCATGCCGAGTCGCCGATAAACATCCGAGCGCGGGAAGGCGTTGAAGTCGCCGCAGAGGACCACCGGCGGGTGCCCGGCGTGGCCGCCCAACCAGTCGGGGCCAAGCAGGGCCTCCACCTGCAGCATCCGTTCCCGCTGTCGCAAGCCGAGGTGCGTGTTGATCAGATCGATCTTGGCGCCGTCGCAATCGATGCGGACCCAGATGGCCCCACGTGGCTCGATGTCGCGTCGGCCGGGAAGCGTGGGCAACCCACCGCCCTTGACCCGCGTCATCGGCTGGCGGCTCAGGATGGCAATGCCGTATTGTTCCTCTTCAACGCTCAGCGACGCATGAAAGTCGAAGTGCATCCGCAACAGATGGGCGATCAGCTCGGCCTGGTCCACAAACCCGGTGCGCCGGCGTGCGACGTCGACCTCCTGTAGCGCCACCACGTCGGGATCGTGCTGGCCGATCAGCCGCGCGATCCGCTCGGGCGAAATCTTGCCATCCATGCCGATGCAGCTATGGATGTTGTAGGTCATGATGCGCAGCGTGCCGGGCTCGCGGATGGGGCGCGGCAGCCGGTGGGCCAGGTTCGGCTGGCCACGCCCCAGCCGCTCGAGTGCCATCTGGCGCAGGTGGATCGGACGCAGGAAATCAGTGGCCTCGGGCGGAATCGGGGTATCGGCCGGCAGCAGCGCAAAGGCATCGGTCTCACGGCTGCCGGGGCCGGCGTGGGCGCCATTTTCGATCGGGAAACTGAGTGGCTTGCGGCCATCCATACGCCAGCCTGAAATCATGAACTCGCCTGCATTGGGGTGGGCCAGTAGGTCGACCAGGCTGGCGGCGGCTTCCTTGAGGTAAGGGTGCTGCGGCCCCAGGACATGTTCGGCCTGCTCGGGTAGCCGCCAGACCCCCCTCTCGTTCCAGGCGATGGCGCGCCCCGGCCCGTCGGCCGCCAGCACCAACGGAACCTGCGCCACCTGCACGAGCGCCACCGCCGTCCGGTGGCGCTCCTCGTGGTCGCGCGCCGGCTCAGGGGGGTAAATCCAGCCCACCGGACCCATCGCAGCCATCCGCAGGCCCTCGACCACAAACGAGGGCGCATCGGGAGCCAATCCTGGGCTGGAGCGAGAAAACCGCCCCCCCAACATGGCCACGCGACGATGCTGGATGCCATGGCCGTCCTTGCTTGACGAGGGAAAATCGAGCACCAGCCGGCACTCCTGATAAACCTCGGCGACTGCCTCTTCAATGCTGCGGCCGGTCTCATATGGAAACGGGATCGTATCCTCCTGCCCGTGGTCCGAGTAGATCCAGACATCATAGTCGCGCGCCGAGGCATTGCGCGCGGCATGCCAGATGTGACGGATTGAGGTGTCGATGCCCTTGAGCGTCCAATGGGCGAAAGCCGAGCTGGGGCCACGCCGGTGTGCCTGCTCGTCATAGCCGAGAAAGTTGAGGTGAATGATCGGCATCCCGCGCGCCACGTCGATCTTGGCGCCGATGGTCACCAAGTCACGCATCAGGCTGGTGATGACCACGCGTGTGAAGATGAAGCGCAATTCATGGTAGATGCTGTGGCCAAGCGCCATCCCGCGGAAAAAGTCCCATAGCGCCAGCAGGAACTCGATTCCGATGTTGAACACCATCCGGATGATGCTGAAGAAATTGAACAGCACGAGGAAGGGCAATGCCAGCGGCCGGGCGCTGCTCAAGTAATCGCCGATGCCATAGCGTGACACGCAGCACAGCGCCTCCTGCGCGCCGCCGGCATAGACATCGCAGTAGGCCGTGCCATCCTTGAGCAGCGGCTCGCCCCGGCCGGACATCTCACCCTCGGTCTGGATTGCCGATTGCTGTTCGTACATCCGGAAGATGCGCCCGGCAGCCTTGTGATAAAAAGCGAAGGCCGGCACCGACTGGCGCGCCCCATAAAACAATTCGCCCTGCACCGACGGCGTGTTGGAGGGAACACCGCTGAAGTGCGCGTGGAGCTCGTAGTGCTCCTTGCGCAACAGGCGGCGCAGAAAGGGCATCCGGCGCCGCTTGATGGCGTCCAGTAACTGCGGCCGCGCCAGCCCATCGATCTGGATCATGACCAGGCCAGGCCGGGTGGGCGGACCCTCGCTGCGCGCCAGTCGCAACAGGCGGGCCGACCAATCGCTGCGGCTCAATCGCCAGCGCCAGATGCGGAGTCTTCGTTCGATGCGATAGATCATGAAAGGAGCGCGTCTTTCCCTGTTGAATTCAGCCAAGCCACCCGCGACCGTGCTGCTCATGTTTTACGGAGTCGTCTTCAGCGTGGCCTCGCCGGTGTCGTCGCTGAATTCAAGTTGCGCCAGTCCCGGCAAGCGCAACCGGATGCGCGGCGCCGGACCGTGCCAGCGGCCCTGCCAGCGAACCCGGACAGCCCCCGGCTCGGGCAGGATCTCCAGCGAAACCGGTCCCCAGGTCGTGGGGGCGGCGCCGAAGCGGATCGGCCGGCCCGCGGCAAGCCACTCGGGGGCCACGCCCGCCCCCAGCACCAGCACCCCCTCGGCCTCCTCCTCGAGCACGAAACAGTTGCGGATCATCATCACCCATTCGGCGGCTGCCCAACCATGCTGGCCATCCCCCATGCAGCCCCCACGCGTATGCGGGTGGATGGCTTCGGGCCACTGGCCGGTCGGGGAGGCCAGATCGGCCACCGCGCGAATCAACCCCAACCATCGCGGGTCCCCGGCGCGCAGCAGCACTTGGGCCACATGCAGCGTCAGGTAGGCATTGAAGCCCGAGTGGATCATATCCTGGAAGAAGGCGCTCTCGAGGAAACAGGCCTCCAGCAGATATTCAACTGTGTCGAGCAGACGGGGGTCGTCAGCCGGCCACAGCATCAACGGGTAGCCGACCACCAGCGAGCCGATTGCCCCGGCATCGAGCCGCCGATAGGGCGAGGCCGGCAGCGCCGGCCGCCCGCGTCGAGCCGCGCCATGAGTCAGGCTGCGCTCGATCGACGCCATCATGGACTCGGCCTCGCGTCGCAGTTCAGCGGCATCCATCTGGTCGCCGCCGGCCTCAACCAAATCCGCCGCCGCGCGCAGTCCGCCGACCGCCCAAAAATCATCCCAATAATAGAAGTCGTTGGGGCCAAGATGCTCGGCACTGAAACCAGCCGGCAGCAATCCCGCGTGAGGCTTGTCCAGCTCGGGCGAGACGCGCTTGCGCTGAATCCATCGCGCCCCGGCGTAAATCGATGCGCGCCATTCCTTGGGCAGCGGCTTGCCGCTCAGGTCGCTCCAACGCTTGAACATCCAGAGCGATTGGCCGTTGGAATCCCATTCCCCCTCCTGCGAATGGAAAAACCCGGCGTTGGTCTGGCGGGTGGGGAATTGGCCCAGCGTGCGCTCCACGCGCCCGAGCAGACCCGCCGCCCCCATCGCATTGAGCATCAGCACCGCGTCCCGAAACCAAAAGCGCTTATAGGTGTAGGGACCGGGATAGACGTCATCGGGGGACAGCAGCACCAGCGTGCGCACGGCCGTGTCATAGAGAAATTGTATCTGAGGGTCGGGCAGCTCGAGCCGACAGGCCTCAGCCATCGCATCGCCCCAACTCTCGCGCGCCGGACGTGGCGCCACATGGGCCGGCTGGCGATGGTCGCGCAACAGCGTCACATTGGCCGTCAGCTCGCGCGGGCGCCCCGCCTCGAGCCTGAACAGTGCCGCCGCCGTCGCCATGCCGACATGGCAATCGACCGAGGTCTGGCCATCATCCTCAGGCAGCCCAAAGCTTACATCGCCATCGTGATACTGCGAGAACCGGTGGCGATCGGGCTTCATGCCGAACCCAACGCGGTCCTTGCCGTTGACGATCCAGCCGGCGCGGTCAGTAGCAAGCTCGATCTTATGAATGAAGCTGATGCCCTCGGGGTTGAGCGGCCGCAGCGCCAACACCAGCCAGCCCGGGGCATCGGCGCACGCCTCCAGCCGCAGCCGGCAGTGGGGCGTGTCGTCCATCGGCTCCAGCCGCACGCGTGAAACCAGCTCCAATCCATCATGCGCGGCGCGCGTCTCCACGACGAGATTTTCCTCATAAAGGAGCTGCTGCTCGACCTCATCGAGCCGCGACGGAAAAAGGCGCCGCCCATCGTCGGTCAACACCCAGCCGTCGAGCGACCAGCCATCCTCGAGCGGCGTTGTCATTCCGCGCGGGTCCACCAGCGGATAAAGGTCCAGGTCCGGCAGCCCGACCGCCGTCCAGTTGCGATGGGTCAGGTTGATGTGGGTGATCGAAAAGGCGCGCGGGATAAAGGCCTTGTCGCGAGGATTGAACTGGCGCACCACCCAATGCGGCCAGATCCAGTCCAGATTGTGCTGGATCGCCTTGCTGTTGATCAGCCCGCGCGCGTGGAAAATGACGCCTGCCCGCAGCAGCTCGATCGGCTCGGCCACCTCGGAGGGCTGGGCAAAGCGGTGCAGATAGGCCAGCAAATTGATGGGATCCACAAACCTGTGCTTTTGCGCCACGTAACGCAGGACGAATTTCCAAGGCAACCAGGTCGGCATCACACCATTCCCCCAGGGAATCTCACCTATCAAGTTTAGCATCCATGGCGATGATGCCGAAATTCGGGCCAAAAACCGCACACACGCACAGCCGTCGCCCGGCTGCCGGTTTTACTGGTTTCGGCACCTCACAGCACCTATGATGCTGGCGACGTTCAGGGGGATTGACATGCAACGGGAAGCAAATCTTGACGAGGCGATGGCACGCGGGCTGCCCATCCCACTGGCGGTGGCGATCATCCGCGACGGTGCCGGCCGTTATAATCCGATCACGCTGGCCTGGGTGATGAACACCTCGAAAAATCCGCCGATGCTGGCCATCGCGATCGGGCGCGAGCGTTACTCGAGCGAGGCCCTTGCCGCCAGCCGACAATTCGTGGTGGCCTGGCCATCGGCGACCATGGCGCACGAGACGCTGGTCTTCGGCACCCGTTCGGGACGTGACATTGACAAGCTAGGCCTGTGCGGCTCGGCGGTTCAGCCAGCGCTGCGGATCGACAGCCTGCTGCTGAGCGATGCGGTGGCCAATTTTGAATGTGAGCTGGCCTCGACCGTGGAGACCGGCGACCACCTGATCCACGTCGGTCGCATCGTGGCCGCCCATGTCCATCAGGACCCCAACGTGCGACGGCTTTACGCACTGGCCACCGAGCGGATGGGCGCCGTCGCGCCCGACTGCGAACCGGCAGCCGAACAGGAAATTCATATTTGAAGGTTTTCAGTCGCGCCGGGCGGCAGCCGGCCGCCGCGATTGGCGCTGCTCCAGGGCGCGCAGCGCGTCGATAACCTCAACCCGGTCGGGATGGCGCAGGGCCACATCCAGTGGAGAGTGGCCATTGCGCGAGCGGGCGTCGGCCCGCGCGCCCGCCTCGCCCAAGGCCTGAATGGTCGAAACATTTCCCCCGACGACGGCCAGGTGCAGCGGGGTCACTCCCCGCGCATCGGCCGCGTTCACGTCAGCCCCCGCAGCAATCAACTGTAGCGTGATGGTGGTATCGCCCTCGAGCGCGGTGGCATGGAGCAATCCCAACCCCGAACCCGCATCGCGCACATCGGGCTGGGCGCCATGTTCAAGCAGCAGCGCCACCATCGCGGACTGCCCGAGGTTGACCGCGTCGTAGAGCGGGGTCGGCCCCTGGCCGAACAGGCGGCTGTTGGCCTGAGCCCCAGCCGCCAGCAAGAGCTGCGCCGCCGCCAGGTTCTGCTCCATCACCGCCATGTGCAACGCAGTCATGCCGGTCTGCGGATCGGGCGCATCCAGCTGGGCGCGATGCTGCTCGAGCAACGCCCGATTGCCGGTCGCCGCCGCCATGTAAAACAGCATCGCCGTCGATGTGGTCGCCGTGTCGGCCGAATCCGCGACGGCGAATGGATCTCCCCCGGCCAGCGAGTCGATGGTCAGCGTGGGCGAGCCGGCGGGCAGGGCACTGCAGCCGGCGCTCAGCGCCGCCATCAGCAGCGCAAGGAGGAACGTGCGGTCCATGGGGGGCCTTCCTTTGATCACTTAGCTACCTGTCGTTGATTTTAGGGCAGATGGCGACTGGATAGTAGAAATTTTTCATGCTACAATCCGTTAGCATCGGGGCAGCGGCGGCCAAAATCGCTGGCCCGGTCTGAACTGCATCTGTTAATATGAGGCAGTCGCAGGCTCGGGACGTGCATTTCGGCGCCGCCAGACGGCCCAAGTGCGTGGTGAACACCCCGCACATCCATTTAGCACAACTGGTCGTACGAATGAAGGGTCTTAGTTCCGCAACACTTTGGATCGTTATTTTCCTCGTGTTCATTCTCCTGTTTCTGCAATACCAGAATCAGGAAAATGTCGAGGATCTCAGCCTGATGGCCTGGCGCCAGAAGGCCGAACAAGGTCTGATCCTGACCGCCAATGACAAGGAAGGGCGCATCACCGGTCGCTATTACCCGACGGCCGAGGCGCGACAGGAAGAACAGGCCAGCCATTATCGCACCGAGTATCTGCCCGGGCAGGCCGAATCCATCCTTGGCTGGGCCGAACAGTATAAGCTCGATTACGTCCCCGAGCGTGTCAACACCTTCTTCCCGCAAATGCTCGGCATGGTGATGCTGCCGCTGGTCATCATCATCATCTTCTGGCTCTTCCTGATGCGCCAGATCCAGGGCGGCGGCAACAAGGCGATGAGCTTTGGCAAATCCAAGGCCCGGCTGGTCAAGGAAGGCGAGATCAAGATCACCTTCAAGGACGTCGCCGGCATCGACGAGGCCGAGGAAGAGCTGCAGGAAGTCGTCGAATACCTCAAGGACCCCAAGAAATTTAGCCGGTTGGGCGGGCGCATCCCGAAGGGCGTGCTGCTGATCGGCCCCCCCGGCACCGGCAAGACGCTCTTAGCGCGCGCCATCGCCGGCGAGGCCGGCGTGCCCTTCTTCTCGATCTCGGGGTCGGACTTCGTCGAGATGTTCGTCGGCGTCGGCGCCAGCCGCGTGCGCGACCTGTTCGACCAGGCCAAGAAGAGCAAGCCCTGCATCATCTTCATCGATGAGATCGACGCCGTCGGCCGGTCACGCTTCGCCGGCATCGGCGGCGGCCATGACGAGCGCGAGCAGACGCTCAACCAGTTGCTGGTCGAGATGGACGGCTTTGCTGAAAATGAGGGCGTGATTTTGATCGCGGCCACCAACCGGCCCGACGTGCTCGACCCGGCGCTGCTGCGACCCGGCCGCTTCGACCGCCAAGTGACGGTCGAACTGCCCGATATCCGCGGCCGCGAGCAGATCCTGCGCGTCCACGCCAAGAAGATCAAGATGGACTTGGCCGTGGACCTGGCTCGCGTCGCCAAGTCCACCCCCGGCTTCTCGGGCGCCGATCTGGCCAACCTGATCAATGAGGCGGCGCTGCTGGCCGCCCGCCGCAACAAGGAGGTGGTCGGTTACCTCGAGTTCGAGGAGGCCAAGGACCGCGTCATGATGGGGCCCGAGCGGCGCAGCATGGTCATCACCGAGAAGGAAAAGCTGGTGACGGCCTACCACGAGGCAGGCCACGCGCTGGTGGCGCATTTCACGCCCGGCTCGGACCCGGTCCACAAGGTCACGATCGTGCCGCGCGGGCGGGCGATGGGCCTGACATGGATATTGCCCAGCGACGACCGGCACAACATGAGCCGCCAGCAGCTCAAGAACCAACTCTATTACATGATGGGCGGGCGCGCCGCCGAGATCATTCAGTTCAACGAGTTCACCACCGGCGCCGCCAGCGACATCAGCCGCTCCACCGACCTGGCCCACCGCATGGTGTGTGACTTCGGCATGAGCGAACGGCTCGGGCCGCGCTCATTCGGCGACGGCGCCGGCAGCCAGGTCTTCCTCGGCAAGGAGATCAGCCGCGAGCGCAACTACAGCGAGGAGACGGCGACGATCATCGACGAGGAAGTCAAGAAACTGATCGACGACGCCCACGATTACGCCGTCAATATCCTGCGCGATAACAAGAACACCCTCGACCGGGTGGCCGAGACCCTCGTGGAGCGCGAGACGCTCGATGAACATGAGTTCGTGGCCCTGGTGCGTGGCGAGGAATTGCCCCCCGTCAAGCTGACCCCGCCGCGCCCCCGATCCGACCGCCAGGACCCCGACAATGAAGCGGCCCGCAACTCGCATCCACCCCTGGGCGGCCCCGAGGCCCAGCCGACGTAAGGCTCGCGCAGCGATTCCGAACCCATCCCTTGAAGACCCGCCCGGCTGGGCGGGTCTTTTGCTATGCTCCAGGCGTCCCCAGCAGGTGCTCATAAAGCCCCAACGTCTTGCGGGCGTTTTCCTCAAGCGTGTAACGCAGACCGATGCGATACGCCTGCCCCCCCAGGGCGGCGACGCGGGCGCGGTCACGAATCAGCTTGTGGATCGCCTCGGCCCATTCGCCCGGATGTTCACCCAGCAGCAGGCCCGCTCCGCTGCCATCGGCCAGCAGCTCGCGATGGGGCGGGATGTCGCTGGCGAGGAAGCCGCGCCCGGCCGCGCAGGCCTCGACAATCGCATTGGGGAAACCCTCGCGCTCGCTGGTGGTCATGAACAATTCGGCGGCGGCGAGCCTGGGGCGCAGGTCGGCCTGGGGACGCACAAACCGGACCCACTCGCCCAGCCCAAGCGCCGCGCTGCGCTGGGCCGTCTTCTCCTGCAAGGGACCCTCGCCCACCAGCGTCAACCGCACAGGCACCCCCTGGCGGCGACACTCATCGACCACCGCGATCATGAAATCGCAGCGATTGTGCCTTACGAAACGGCCGGACCAGAACAGCTCCAGCGGCGCATCAGGCGCGACCTCCGGCATCGGCTCGGGCTGTGCCGAGGCATCGATGCCGTTGGGGATGACGTGAACCAAATGCCCCGGCAGCCCCAGACCCACCAGCGGCGTGCGCACCGCCTCGCTGACCGCCACCCACGCCGCCGGCAATCGCCGCGTCCAACGCACCATCCGCGCCTGACCGGAGGTGTGGATCGGCCGCTGACTGTGGTAGCCGTTGATGATGACCACCCCCCGCAGCCGCGCCAGCGCCAGGTTGACCGCGATGTTGGCCGGATACATGTGGCCGTGGACGACATTGTAGCCGCAGCGCTCGACCAACTCTCGCAGCCGCCACAGCCCGCGCGGGTCGAGCCGCCCGCGAAACGGCAGGTGGTGGACAGCGACCCCAAGCGCCTCGAAGCTTGGCACCAGCCCGCCCCGCTCGCGGCCGATGCAGCAGACCGAGGCCCGCGCCCCATGGCGCACCAGCCCCTCGAGCGAACGCAGCAGCATCCGCTGCACCCCGCCCGGCTGGAGGTCCGTGATCACCCGCAGCAGTCGAATCTGTGGCATGGCGCCGCTTCCCTTCCCGCATGCTTATAACAGTTTTGGGCCACCCCGCCAACCATGGAAGGACGCGCGGGCGCATCCTCGGCCGGTGATGACGCTCGACTTTGGCCGCTGCTTTAGGGTTCAATATCCGACAGCCGAGCGTAGTGCGATGATCGTTTCAGGGGTGTTGCAATATGGCCGAAACGACCGAGGACTTTCAGTTGCCGCTGCAGTGGCGCAAGCTGCTGGCCGTGTTGGCCGCAATCGCGCTGGTTGTTTTTATCCTGCGCCAGGTGGGGCCGATCCTCTCCTCGCTGATCATCGCGCTGGGGCCGCTGCTGCTGGCCCTGATTCTGGCCTACATCTTCAATCCGATCGTCAGCTTCGTCCAGCGCAAGCTCCGGCTGGGGCGGGTGATGGGCATCCTGACGCTGGCGGCGCTGGTCGTGGCCGTGCTGGTGGGGCTGCTCTTCTGGATCATTCCGACGCTGTATCGCCAGCTGGCATTCGGCCTCGTGCAATTGACCGAGTGGGCGGCATTGATGCTGGAGCGCTACGGCCACCACCTGAACCCCAACATCCAACAGAACCTGCAGGGGCTGCTCGAACGGGGCGAACTGGGCAACCTCAACATGCTGATGGGGGAAGTTTTCGGCCGCATCGAGGATAATGGAGTGCCGACCGGGGCCATGGCGGCCGTCGCGGGCGGCGTGGCCAACTGGATGCGCCGGCTGTTTACGATCGGCGCGGCACTGGGCCTGATGACGGTGCTTGCCTTTTTCCTGTTGATCGACTTTCACAAAGTCCCCAGCGTGATCGTGAAGCTGCTGCCCGAGGATCGGCGAGACCAGATCTGGGACATCCTGCTCAAGATCGATGTCTCAGTGGGCGGCTTCCTGCGCGGCCAGCTGATGGTCGCCCTGATTGTCGGCCTGCTGATTTCGATCCTGCTGTTTGCCATCGGGATGGGCCAGTATGCGCTGCTGATTGGTTTTACCGCCGGGCTGCTCAACCTGATCCCCTACCTGGGGCCGGTGATGGGTTTCTTGCCGGCGGCATTGTTCGTGCTTTTCAGCTCGCAGTATGGCGACTGGAACGAGCGCGGCATTTACTTCATCATCCTCTCGATCGGCTTCATTTCAATCCAGTCCTTCGAGAGCTTCGTGCTCCAGCCGTTTGTGGTCGGCACGGCCGCCCAGCTCCATCCGCTGACCGTCATCACCGCGTTGATGATCGGCGCGCAGGCCGGCCTGGGCGGCATGATCATCGCCGTGCCGGTGGCGGCCGCCGTCAAGGTGGTCTGGGTCGAGAGCTTCTGGAAGCATCGCAAGGCCGATCCCGAACAGCGCGAGGAATACTCGCTGCTGAGGCGACTGAGGTCCAGGGGAACCAAAAAACGATGATGCGGAAGGTATGTTAAGATGACAGGTGGGCCGCAAATGAAATCCACCCCGTTGCGCTCGATGACCGGCTTCAGCCGCGCCCGCGTCGAAACGGCACTGGGACAGTTCAGCGTCGAGCTGCGCTCGGTCAACTATCGCTTCCATGAGGCCTCGGTCTCGCTGCCGCGCGAGCTGGGTCACTTGGAGATGCGCGCGCGCGCCCTGCTGCGGCGCCACATCGAGCGCGGCAAGCTCGACTGCCGAGTGCGTTGGCTGCCCGCCGACCGCGCCCAGCCCGAGGTGCGGCTCAACATGCCGCTGGCGCAGGTTTACATCGCCCGGCTCGACGAGCTGCGCCGGACCGCCCAATCGGCTGAAATCCCGCTGGCGACCCTGGCCAGCCTGCCCGGCGTGCTCGAGACGATGCCCCCCGAGCTGGACGAGAACCAGCTGTGGGAGTCCCTCGAGTCGGCGCTGGAGTCGGTGCTCAAGGGCTTCGACAGCGAGCGCACGCGCGAAGGCGAGGCCCTGCGCCGTCAGTTGGCCGAGCTGGGCGCACGCCTGCGCGAGCTGGCCACCTTGATCGAGGCGCGCAAGGATTCGGTCGTGCGACTCCAGCGCGAGCGCCTCGCCCAGCGCATCGCCGAACTGGAGGACGCCACCCGCGCGCGCGTCGAACCCGGCCGGCTCGAGCTGGAGCTGGCGATGTATGCCGACCGCGCCGACATCAGCGAGGAACTGGTCCGGCTGGGCGCCCACTTCGACCGCTATGAGCAACTGCTTGCCGGCGGCGACGAACCGGTCGGGCGGGCGCTCGATTTCCTCGTCCAGGAGCTCCAGCGCGAGGTCAATACAATCATGAGCAAGGCGCGCGATACCGAGCTGACTGGCCACGGCCTCGAGATGAAGTCGGCCATCGAGAAGATTCGCGAACAGATCCAGAACATTGAATGAGACTGAATCAACGGCAGGGAGCCCGGCCATGGCGCAGACCTCCGGCGCCCGCGGGAGATGGAGATTCCTGGCGGGGAGACTTTTTCGCATGCTGCTGCTTGTCATCCTCGGGTTTGCCCTGCTCGTCGTCCTGCTGCTGAGCGCCTGCCAGCGCGGGCTGATTTATTATCCCCAGCCATACGGGCTGGCCGTGGAGCGGCTGGTGGGGCTGGGCGCCGAGCGCATCCCCTATGAGATCGGGATGGGCCGTCAGTTCGCATTCTACGTTCCCCCGCGTGAGCGCGCCGGTGATCCGCCCGACCGGCTCTGGGTCTTGACCGGGGGCAATGCCTCACTGGCGCTGGACTGGCTCGACCTGGTCGGCCGCGCGCCCGACCCGCGCGCCGGTTTCCTGCTGATCGATTATCCAGGCTATGGCTTCAATGACGGGCGGCCCACTCGCGACTCGATCCGCGAGGGCACGCTGGCCGCCTTCGAGGCGGCGATGCTGCGGCTGGGGCTGCGCCGCGAGGACCTCGCCGGCCGACTCGCGCTGATGGGACACTCGCTGGGGGCGGCGGCGGCGCTGGAACTGGCCACGGCGATCGAGCCGCCCCCGCGCCAGCTCATCCTCGTCTCTCCTTTCACCAGCCTGATGGCGATGGCCCGCCGCACCGTCGGCTGGCCGCTGGCGGGACTGCTGCTGGATCGCTTCGACAATCAGGCCCGGCTGGCCGAACTGGCCGGCCGCTCCCCTCGCCCGAGCGTGACGATCATCCACGGCGACAGCGACGAGGTTATACCCGTGCAGATGGGACGCGAGCTGGCAGCGGAATTCGACTGGATCGACTACATTGAAATCCCCCGCGGCGACCACAACTGGATCCTGCAGTCGGCCGAGCACGCAATCCTGCAACGGATGGAGCCGCAGCCGTGAGGATCGCCCTCGACGCCCGCCCCGATCTGGGAGACATCGAGCGCAACGCACGCGCGCTGGTGGACCGGCTGGAGCTCGCGCTGCCCCCCGGTGAGCTGGCCGTCTTCGGCCGGCCGCCTCAGGTCTCGGTCGTCGAACCCCCGCACGTCAAGCGCCGTCCGCCGCGGCTGACCCCCGCGCTGCGCAACCTGCGCCGGCTTGGCCAGGACCAGGTCACGCTGGCGCGCTTCGTGCGCCGCCACGGCGCCCAGGTTTTCCATTCCACCGGCTGCCTGATTCCTGCCCGGCTGGACGTGCCGGCCATCGTGACCGTCCACGACCTCTGGTCGCTCAATCATCCCGAGGCCGGTCGTGCCGGCTGGCTGGCCGAATATCGACGCGCGGCGATGGTCTCGGCGATCCGGCGCGCCCGCCATGTCGTCGCCGCCAGCGAATCCACCGCCGCCCTGCTGCGCTTCAGCTTCGGGCTCGACGACTCACGGCTGAGCGTCATCTATCCGATGATGGCTGATTTGGATTCAGCCACGCTCGAGCCCGATTCATCCGCCGGCCCGCCGCCCGCGCCGCCCGCACCGCCTTACTTCCTCGCCGTCGACACGCTCGAGCCGCGCAAGAACCTGCTTCGTGTGGTCGAAGCCCATGCCCGCACCTGGCCGCGGCTGCGCATCCCGCTGGTGCTCGCCGGCGGCTACGGCTGGAAGCAGGTGCATCTGCTGCGCCGCATCGAGCAGTCCGCGGGGGCGGTGCGCTGGCTGGGCTGGGTCGGAGAGCGCCGCCTGGCCCAGCTTTATCGCGGCGCGCTGGCCGTGATCCAGTTCAGCCTCGACGAGGGCTTTTCCTACCCCGCTGCCGAGGCGCTGGCCTTCGGGCGGCCGCTGGCGCTCTCCGACATCCCGGTCCACCGCGAAATCGCCGGCGAGCTGGGCGTCTACGCCGCCCCCGACGATGCCGAAGCGCTGGCACGGCGGTTGGAGGAACTGGCCGATTGGGATGAGGCCAGACGCGCGTCGCATGCCCTCAAGGCCCGTGAGCGCGCCCTCGAGATCCAGCGCCGAGCCGCGGTCGAGCACTACCTCGAACTGTATCGCTGCCTCGCCGGTTGATGCACGGCCGTCCCGTCCTGCAAAGTTTCCTGCTGCCAAATTGATAAAACTGGCGGATAATGACTTCATGATAATCACGACCGAGCGACCGCTTCACATCTGCTTCACCAGTCTTCAAGCCCGCGGGGCGTTTTCCCCCGATGTCGGCGGCAAGATCGGCGGGGCCGAAAACCAAGTCCGCCTGCTGGCGCAGTGGCTGGCCGCACACGGCCAGGACGTCAGCGTCATCGTCGAGGATAGCGGCCAGCCCGAGCTCGAGATTGTCCATGGCGTCCAGCTGCGCCGACTGGTGCAACCCGCCCCCCGCCGCAGCATCATCGGCCGCGTGCGCCGGCAGGCGGGCTCGGCCACCGCGCTTTGGCGGCTGGCGCGCGAACTGGCGGCCGACGTCTACATCCAGCGCACCGCCGGCGTCGAGACCGGATTGGTCGCCCATGCCGCCGTTTCACTGCAGCGCCCCTTCATCTTCATCGCCTCCAGCGATGCCGAGACGGGCGAAGAGTGGCGGCGCGGACGCACTCCATCCGCGTTGCTGTTTCGCGACGGGCTGCGCCGCGCCACCCGCGTGCTCGTCCAGCACGAGGACCAGCGCAAGGCCTATGAGGCCGCCTACGGCCGTCCCGCCCAGGTTTTCCCGGACGTCTATCCCTTTCCCGCAGAGATCGGCGCCGATGGCGAGCGCATCCTCTGGATCGGCCGCTGTGTCGAGGTCAAGCGTCCAGAGCTGTTTCTGGAACTGGCGCGCCGGCTGCCGTCGCGGCGGTTCGTGATGGTCGCCCCGCCCTCCGAACATGGTGCGTCACTCGCCAAACGTATCGCGCGTGATGCGGCGGCGATCCCAAACCTGGATTTCATACCCGGCCTGCCGCACGACCTGCTGGGGGAGATGTATCGCAATGCCGGCGTGCTGGTGAACACATCGCGGTCGGAGGGCCTGCCCAATACCTTCTTCGAGGCGGCGGCCCATGGGCTGGCAATTGTCTCACTGGCCGCCGATGCCGGCGGGTTGTTGACCCACGAGGCGGCCGGGCTCTGCGCCGGCGATGACTTCGAGGAGCTGGTCAAACTGGTGGAGGGCCTGCTGACCGCCCCCACCCGCCGTCGCAAACTCTCCGCGCACGCCTTCGCCATCCTGCGCGCCCGCCACGACATCGAAACCGTCGGCCCCGCCTTCATCGACCTGCTGCGCGAGCTGACCTCATCAGCCGTCGCCAAGCAATAGAAAAATAAATTTCAGGTTCTGGGGGTGTCGCCGGGCAGCGGCAGCGAGGCGGCGGCATTGAGAGCAAGCGCATCGGCCGGCGCCAGCGGCGCGAGCCGCCAGGCCAGTCCGGCAATCATCGCGGCGTTATCGGTGCAAAGCGAGGGGTGCGGGAACCAGACGCGCAGGTCGCGCCGCTCGGCGGTCAGTTCGCGCGCCCGGGCGCGCAGGCCGCGATTGCAGGCCACCCCGCCCGTCACGACCAAGTCACTCACTTCGTTCGCTCGCAGCGCATCGAGTGCCTTGCCCAGCAGCGCCTCCACGGCCGCGCGCTGAAAACCCGCGCACAGGTCACGCATCATCGGCTCGGGAATCTCGCCGCCATGCTCGGCGCGCAGCCGTTCGACGACGCGGCCCGCCTGGGTTTTCAGGCCGCTGAACGAAAAATCGGGCCGGTCGCGGCGCATCATCGGCGGGGTGAAGGGAAAGGCCGCCGGATCGCCCTCCTGCGCCAACCGGTCCACGATCGGCCCACCGGGGTAACCCAGACCCGCCACGCGCGCGACCTTGTCATAGGCCTCGCCGACGGCATCGTCGCGCGTCTGGGACAACGTGCGGATGCGGTCGGGGGCTTCGGCGCGCACCAGTGAAGTGTGGCCGCCCGAAACGATCAGCCCGATGTAGGGGTAAGCCGGCTGCGCGACGCGGAGGTCCTCGGGGGCCGGCGCATCCACGGGCGCCAAGGGCAATGCCGGCAGGTCGTAGCCCTGTTCCATCAGGCGGTGGGCGCCGGCGGTCGGCGTGAGATGAATCGCATGCAGGTGCGCGGCCAGGTGATGGACCGCCACCAGCGGCCGCCCCTTGAGCCACGCCAGCGCCTTGGCCGTCTCAAGCCCCACCAGCAGGCAGCCGATGAGGCCCGGGCCATGCGTCACCGCGACCGATTCGATCTCGTCCCAGTCGGCGGCGGCCGCAGAGAGCGCCTCCTCGACCAGCGGCAGGCAGGCCTGAATGTGCATCCGCGCGGCAACCTCGGGCACGACGCCACCGAAGCGGGCATGCAGGTCGACCTGCGAGGCCACCAGGCTGGCATGCACCCGCCCGTCGCGCGCGACCAGCGCCACCGCCGTCTCATCGCACGAACTTTCAATCCCGAGGATGGTGCGCCTGCTGTTCATCATCACCTCAAAATGGCAGATCGCCGCCGGCTGCGGGCTCCAGCCCGCCGAACTGTTCCAGAATTTCAAGCTGCAGGCCGGCGTCAAAGCGGACGGCGATCTTGCGGCGCTCGCCCTCGCCGCTGACGCCGACGACCTCGCCCGCGCCCAGGCGCGCGTGCTGAACCCGCATGCCGACGCTGAAGCGGCCCGGCGCGGGCGACTCGGCCGGCGCGGCGGGAGCGGGAGATTGCGGCTCACGCAGGGCGGGTCCGGGCTCGGCCGCGGCCGCCGGCGCCGACCGGATCGCCCGCGCCCGCTCGGCCCACTCCTGGCGCGCATCGTCCAGCGTGCGCAGCAGATCGTTGGGCACCTCGTGCAGGAACAGCGAGGGGGTGTTGTAGCAGGGCCGCCCGTGCAGCATCCGGCCATCGGCGCGCGAGAGGAACAGCAGTTCGCGCGCGCGCGTGATGCCGACATAGAACAGCCGCCGCTCCTCCTCGAAATTGCCCTGCTCGGTGACGGCACGCTGGCTGGGAAAGATCGGGTCCTCCAGCGCGACCAGAAACACCGCTCGAAACTCCAGGCCCTTGGCGCTGTGCAGCGACATCAGCGAGACGGCCTGCTCGCCGGTCATGTCGTCGGCCGCCGAGACAAGCGCCACGCGCTCGAGGAAATCGGACAACGTCGCCGCGGCGTCGGCTTCATGGAACTGCTCGAGCGCCGAGACCAACTCGGCCACGTTCTCGCGCCGCGTGATCGACTCCAGCTCGCCCTCCGCGCCCAGCGATTCCTCGTAGCCCGTGTCGCGCAGGATGCGGTCGAGCACCTCGTGGGGCACATGGTTCTCGCTGTAGGCGCGCCACTGCGTCAGGAGAGTGATGAAGCCGTTGGCGCCGGCGCGCGCCTTGCCCGAGAGCGGGCCGGCCTTGTCGTCCTTGTGGGCCACCAGTGCGTCCCACAGCGAGATGCCGCGCTCGCTGGCCTCCTGGAACAGCGCCGCCACCGACTTATCGCCGATGCCGCGCGCCGGCCGATTGATCACCCGCGCCAGTGCCACGCCATCGGCCGGGTTGACCACCAGCCGCAGGTAGGCCAGCAGGTCCTTCACTTCGGCACGGTCATAGAACTTGATGCCGCCGATGACGCGATAAGGGATGCCGCGCTGGCGCAACTGGTCCTCAAACACACGCGAGAGCGAGTTCATCCGGTAAAAGATCGCGATCTCGGAAAGCGGCATCCCGAGCGCCCGGTTGAGCCAGTGGATCGTGTCGACGACCTGGGCCGCCTCGTCGCGCTCATTGAAGCCATTGATGGCCGTGATGCGCTCGCCGGCGCCGCGGTCGCTCCACAGCTCCTTGCCCATCCGCTGGCGGTTGTTGGCGATCACCGCCGAGGCCGCCTGCAGGATCGTCTCGCTGGAGCGGTAGTTCTGTTCCAACCGGATGATGCGCGTGCCGGGGAAATATTCGGGGAACTTGAGCAGGTTCTCGATCTCGGCGCCGCGCCAGGAGTAGATCGACTGGTCCTCGTCGCCGACCGCGCAGATGTTGCCGTGGCCCGAGGCCAGCAGCCGCACCAACTCGAACTGGACGCGGTTGGTGTCCTGATATTCGTCAACCAGCAGGTAGCGCCAGCGCTGCTGGTAATGCTCGAGAACCTCGGGGTGCTCGGTGAAGATGCGCACCACATGCAGGATCAGGTCGTCGAAATCGACGGCGTCGCCGACCAGCATCCGCTGCTGATACTGCTCGTAGACGGCCGATGCGATCGGTCCGATCTCGCTGCTCAGTTCGCGGCGCGCTTCCTCGGGGCCCAGCATCAGGATTTTGGCGGCGGTGATCCAGTGCTGGATCGACTCGGGCCGGACCGACTTGGCCGGCAGGTTCATGTTACGCAGACAGTCCTTGACCAGGGCCAGCTGATCCGAATCGTCCAGAATGGTAAAACGCGGCGAAAGCCCCAGGTGCTGGGCCTCGCGCCGCAGGATGCCGACACAAAGTGAATGGAAGGTGGAAATGGAGAGGCGCGCGGTATCCGCGCCGGGCACCAACTGGCCGACGCGATGCCGCATCTCCTCGGCAGCCTTGTTGGTGAAGGTCGCGGCGAAGATTTGCCATGGCGCAACACCACGCTCACGCACCAGATAGGCGATGCGGTGCGTGATGACCCGCGTTTTGCCCGAACCGGCACCGGCGATGACCAGCAGCGGTCCATCGGCGGTCGTCACAGCTTCACGCTGGGGCGGGTTCAGATTGTCAATCAGTTGCAAAAAGTCTGACATCGCGCATCCGTGAGGCGACCTTGGTCAGCCCGGCCCGCTCGGGCGGCGTGGTCGGGCTGGCGTACAATGACGCAACCGGGCCGCGCCCGCGGGCCCGACCCGGATATAACCGCCGGCAGCGCGGGGGAGGCGCCTGAACGGCGCGCCCCCCGGCCAACGGAAGATCTACTTGTTGCGATGGCGCATGCGCTTGCGCAGCTTCTTGTACTTGTGCTTGCGAATCTTCTTGCGGCGCTTTTTGACGACGCTACCCATGCGTCCCTCGCTTCGGAACAGGTATTTGGTGCCGGCGTCGGACCGGCAGCCCCATCTGCCTGGGGGGAACCCCAAACCAATCCACAACACGTTACCGGTCCCCGCATGAAAGATCAAGCCGTTTTGTCATCTCCTGATGCGGCATTGATTTTTCGTGATCCAGACTGGAACATGGGGCCTTTTATAACATGATCAGCTGGCGTTTTCGATTGCCGCGCCGGCGTGGCTGAATTACAACAGAGACTGGAAACCGCCCGGTTGCCTGCACGCGCATGTTCCCGCGGTTCGCGATCCTTGATGAAGGAGCGGTTGCCATGCTCTCCCGCCTGCCCTTGAGCCTTGTGACTTTCCCATGCCTGATCCTGTTCGTGGTGGCCGCGCTATCGGTGCCGGCCGCCTCGCCCACGGCCCCCACCGAGCCCCGGCCGTCGGTGGCGCTGCTTGATTTCGAGACCGAGTCCCTTCCACAGAACGAGGCGGCGGGGTTGTCGCAGGCGCTTTGGCTGCAACTTCGCCGGCTGGACGCGGTGCGGTTGCTGCCACGTGAATCAACCCGCCGCTGGCTGATCGCCACCCAACAATATCCCTTCATGCCCTACCGCGAGCCGCTGGCTCTGGATCTGGTCGCGCGGGCGTTACAGGTTGATTATCTGCTGACCGGCCAGGTCGAACGTGTCGGCGGCGCCTATGCGATCTCGCTTCTGCTGACCCGCGCCGACGGCCGCTCCGTCATGGAGCAAATGATCGAGGCGCAGTTGCGGCCCGACCAACTGCTGATGGCGGTGGATCGGTTGGCTCCCCTCGTGCTGGGTGGGCTGAGCGCGGATCGCCAGCGCGAAATCACCGGTGCCCTGCCGCCCCCCGCCGCAGGGGCGCCCCATATCAATCCCGTCGCACCCGCCAAGGTGCGGCTGCGCCAGGACAAGGTTCTCGATCAACCGCGCCTGGCATCCACGCGCCCCCAGGCCACACCGGCGCCCACGCCCGTGCCGACACCCGAACCCAGCCCTGCCCCCATGCCTGAACCAGTCGCCGTGCGGATTCAGCCACAACCGGAGCCCACGCCGACGCATGCGCCAACGCCCGAGCCCACGCCGACCCCAACGCCGACGCCGACGCCCGCACCAGAGCCGGCCGCGCCGCCCAAGGTCGACCTCAAGCCGAACGCCACGCCGACGGCTACTCCGGCCGCCACGCCCAAGCCGGCGGCCACTCCCAAGGCCGCCTCGGCCGCCGCCCACCCGAAAGCCGCCGCCAATGAGCCTCAGGCACAGGCCGAGGCGCTATTGCTGCAGGCCCGCGAAAAACAGGTCGGATCCCCCGAGCGGCTGGCGCTGATCCAACAGGCGGCCGAGCTAGCCCCGCGCCTGACGACGGCCCAGCGCGCGCTGGCCAATGAATTCTACGGCCGCAGCCAATACGAAGCCTGCATCGAGGCCGGCACCCGGGCGCTCGAGCTCGACCCCAAAGATGGGCAGACATTGACGGTGCGGGGGGCGGCGCTGTTCGGGCTGGACCGCTTGGCGGAGGCTCGTGCCGACTTTAATCGTGCCCTCGGCCTCAACCCCGACAACCACTTTGCCCGCTTCAACCTGGCGCTGGTGGCACAGATGCAGAATAGCGGCGATGAAGAGGAGTTGTGGCAGGATTACCTGGCGCGCACCGAAGGCCTGAGGGATCAGGAACTCCTGCGCGAACAAGCGCGCCATTACCTGAGCGCGCTCCAACCCCGGCGCCCTTGAACGATCGGTTGATTGATTTCGAGAATGGCATTGAGAAGCAGGCCGGTTTTTCATTATCATGGATGCAGTCGGAGTGTGGCGCAGCTGGTAGCGCACCGGTTTTGGGAACCGGGGGTCGCCGGTTCGAGCCCGGCCACTCCGACCAGTTTTTTTTATAACCAACCGTTAATCAGTCCGATTTTTGACCCATCCCCTCACCCCGCTTATAATTGAACAATTGTTAATCGGGGATATCTATCATGCCGATGGCTCCTGACTGCGGCTTGGCCGATAAGCTCGGCGTCTGCCAGTGGTTTCATTACGAGGACCATGAGGGACTGGAGCGAGCGATCGATCTGATGGCTGAGCTCGGCCTGCGACACCTGCGGACGGGCATCAGCTGGGCCGACTGGCACCGGCCGGGCGCCACCCGCTGGTTCGACCGCCAAATCGAACGCCTCACCGCCGCCGGCCTCGAAATCCTGCTCTCGGTCTGGCACACCCCTCCCTCACTCAGCGAGAACGGCCGCTGCTCGGGCCCACCCCGCCGGCTGCAGGACTACGCTGACTTTATTGATATCCTGATCACCCGCTACGGCGGGGCCTTCCAGGCGCTCGAGCTCTGGAACGAACCCAACAATCAGTTGAAGTGGAACTTTGTCGACTGCGATCCGCAATGGTCCAAGTTTGCGGAAATGATCGGGATGGCCGCCCATTGGGCGCGTCGCTGCGGAACCCGGACGGTATTGGGCGGCATGAGTCCCGCCGACCCCGATTGGCTGGAGTTAATGCGCGACCGCGGCGTGCTGGCTCACATCGACGTGGTCGCGATTCACGGCTTCCCCCAGATGTGGGGCGAGGGCAAGATCAATTGGGAACAGCGCGACCGCTGGCATGGCTGGCCCGATAAGATCGCGCCGCTCGCCGCCATCGCCGCGCCCCGCCCGATCTGGATCACCGAGACAGGCCTGGCCACCTGGAACCGGGCCCGCGCGCGCATCGGCCGCCACCGGCTCCAGCAACGCATGCTGGCGACCGCCGCGCGCGCGCCCGCGGAACGAGTATACTGGTATTCGCTCATCGACCTTGCGCCCGAACGCCCGGCCATCGAGCAGACTGAGGGTGACTGGCAGGATCCCTACGAGTATCACATGGGGCTGGTGACCCATGACGGTCGCCGCAAGCCCGCCTTCGCGCAGTTTCAGGCCCTGCTGGCCGAGATCGCCACCGCCGACCGAGGTTGAACCTGGTCTCGCCGATTCGCTTTCGTTTTCCCCTCCTCATCACCTACAATGCCGACGGAGCATCGCCCGATGGACGAAAACAAAGGCATCGCCTGGCGCGACTACCGCGGACCCTGGGGCCCCTGGGCCACGGCCGGCTGGACGGTGCTGATCATTGTCGGCATCTTTGTGGTCCAGATCATCCAGCTGATCGTTTTCCTGTCCATCGACATGGCCCGCACCGGCCAATTGGTGCTGAGGCCCACCATTGAGCAGGCCACCGCCCTCGAACAATCCGGCGTTTTCATCGCGGTGCTCATTCCCTTGAGCGCCATTTTTGTGATCCTTGCGATCTGGCTGTTGATCCGGCTGCGCCGGGGCCTGCCGCTGCGCGAATACCTGGCCCTGCGGCGCGCCACATTGGGCCAGTTCATCCGCTGGACCCTGCTGCTGCTGGCGGTGATGCTGCTGATGGGTTGGGTGATGAGCCTGCTGGGCCGCGATGAGCTGCCCGAGAGCAATCTCAACTGGTGGCGGACGGCGGGTTGGGCGCTCCCGCTGCTGGTCCTGAGCATCGTCGTGATCGCGCCGATCTACGAGGAGTTGCTCTTTCGCGGCTTTATCTTCAAGGGCCTTGAACATTCGCGGCTGGGCGCCGATGGCGCGATCATCATCAGCGCGCTGTCCTGGACGCTGATCCATTTTCAATACGACCGGCCCGAGCATCTGGTCTACATCTTCATGATCGGTTTGGTGATCGGCTACAGCCGCGCGCGTTCCGGCTCGATTTATGTGCCGATCGCGCTACATGTGTTCAACAACCTGCTGGTCGTGGTCCAGCTCGATCATCTCACGCGGGTCGGGGGTGGCTGATCCGATGCCCGCACGCCCGGCCGCGCCGCGTTCGCCCATGCTCTCGCTGTCGGCCTGGCTGCTGCTGGCGGTCGTGCTCTATGGCCCCTTCATCGATACCCGCGTCGGCACCGGCAACGTCGCCAGCGACCTGGCCGCCATCGAGAGCCTCGTTGAGCGACACACTTTCTTTATCAACGATTCGAGCTTCCAGACCATTGATCAGTTCCGCCGCGACGGGCGCTATTTCTCGCAGAAATCGCCAGTCTTCCACCTGGTCGGGGCGGCGATCTATGCCCCGCTCCACGCCGCCGGCTTCACCCTGAGCGAGAACCTGGGCGTGGTGCTGCGCGCGCTCACGCTGATCATGGTCATCCTGCCGATGGGGGCGTTGCTCTGGATGCTGTGGGACCATCCCTGGGCGAGGGCGCGCCCGCGCCGCTGGCGCGCGGCGTTCGTGGCCGCCTTCGCACTCGGGTCGCTGGCGACGCCGCTGGCCGTCACGCTCAACCATTACGTGCCGGCGGCGGCCTTCCTGATGATGGCCGTGCGGCGGCTGGGCCACCCGGCCGGGCTGTCGCCGCTGCGCCGGGGGGCGGGGGTGGGCGGCTGGACGGCGGCCAGCCTGGCCTGCGACGTGCCGGGGGCGGCCCTGTTCGCCGCCGGGGTGGGCGGCTATTGGCTGGCGCTGTCGCTGGCCGGCCGTTCCTGGCTGCGGCCGGCGGGGCTGGCCCTGGGAATGGGGCCCCTGCTGCTGCTCTACGCGGGCCTGAACTGGCACATCGTCGGCTCGCCGCTGCCCCCCAACATGCACGAAGAGCGGATGCTCTTTTACGAGGGCTCCTTCTGGGCCGAGCAGCGCGACCGGATCGAGCGCGGCGAGCCGGAATATTATGAAACCGGCTGGCCGCGTCGGGTCTGGCACGCCACGCTGGGCCATCGCGGGATATTCTGGATGATGCCGCTGCTGGCGCTGGCACTGGCGGCCGGGGGCTGGCTGCTGGCGCGGCGGGCCGAACCCTGGCCGGCTCTGGCGGGGGCGATGCTTTTTCCGCTGGCGCTGGCGGCCGGCGCGATGGTGATGGCACGCGACCTGGGCGGGGGCTGTTATGTCCTGCGACACGCACTGGCGGCCGTTGCGCCGCTCTACCTGCTGCTGGCGCACCCGGCGCTGTGGCCGGTGCGACGGGCGCTGGCGCGGCTGGGCGTGGCGGCGGCGCTGTGGGGTGTTCTGATCGCCGCAATCGGCGTCTATCAGCCGTGGTCGCATAACACACTGTCGGCGCTGCCGCCGTTGGAGAACCTTGCCCGCCTGAGCGTGCGGCATCCCGAGCGCCTGCCCACCGACTGGATCGATGGCGTCATCGCGGCAACCTCGGTCACGACCGCCATTGGCTGGCTGGACCTGGGGCTGGAATGGCGGGCCCGGGCCGAGGAGGCCGCCGGGCTGGGCCAAATGGCTGTCGCGCGCGAGCGGCTGGGCCGGGCGGTGCTGGCGCTGAGGCGCGCCGTCCAGGCCGATCCCCAACGCCCGCTGCCGTATTACCACCTGGGCATCGCGCTCGACCAGCTGGGCCATCCCGGCGAGGCGATCGAGGCCTATGAGATTCTGCTCGCGCTCCAGCCCGAAAATGTCGGCGCGCAGGCAAACCTCGGCATCTTCGCCTTCAATTCGGGCCAATACGAACTGGCGCGCGCGGCGTGGCTGCGCACGCTGGAACTGGCCCCCCACCACCCGACCGCGCTGGAGGGCTTGCGCCTGCTCGGCAGTCAGCCGCCGGCTACTCGCTGACCAGCTTGCGGCGAAAGCGCCGCATCACCGCCTCGCGACGCTTCACCTCGATGTCGCGCAGCCCGGTCGCCATGTCCAGCGGCAGGAAGATCAGCGACAGAAAAAAGACCCACGCCTGATCGATGAACACTGCAACCCCGCCGGTGAGCAGCAACACAAACAGCAGCCGGAACGTGCCCCTGAACATGACAATCACTTGCGGCAGCAGCGGGTTGTGCTCGGAATCGAAAAAAACCGCCGGCAACACCCCCCTGCGATGGGCCGCCGCGCTCAGCCCCCCCAGCAGCCCCATCTGCGCGCTGAACATGATGTGGTTGAAGATGAGCATCAGGCAGCCGGTGGCCAGCACCGGCAGCTCGGCCGCGCGGCTGAGCCAAGCGAGCGAGCCCACCAGCAGTACGCCGTGCACGATCAGGTAGCGGCGCGCCTCCGAGATCGCATCCAAATGCGCGTAAAACTTCCCCTCGAACATATCCTGATCATTCAGCAGCGTCAGGTAGAGCTGGTCGAGCGTGCCGCTGATGCGCTCGCGCTCGATCGAGCGGTAGCCGACCAGAAAGGCATAGAAATGGGTCAGGAGCGCCATGACGGCGTAGGTGGCCATGGCCACCACCGCCACGCCCGCCCACTTCGCCACCAGCCAGCTGACCCCCGAGGCCGCCAGCGTCGGCAGCATCAACAAATGGATGCGCAGCACCGGGCTGCCCGCCACCAGCTTGCCCTTCCAATTCATCCGGATCTCGTGGCGATATATGAGATTGTCGCTATACGAGTGCAGCAGCAGGGGCTGGATCGAGGGCAGGCGCAGTTTCATCCTTTTCACCGTTCACCTGTCATTGCGATGCCAGATGAAACTTAATCGGTAGCCACGCCAAGGTCAATGGCGTCCTTGCCGGCGCATCGTGCGGGATTGCATTGGGCATGGGGTTTGGTTTAGGCTTTGCAGAACTTCGAACGTGAGACTGGATGAAACATACCCGAATCCTCTTCAGGCGGTTGAACATGAACAAGACAATGACCCGAGTGCTGAGCCTGATGAGCGCCTGCCTGCTGGCCGCGCCGCTTGCCGCTGCACCGGCCCCATGGTACAGCGAGGGCGACTTTGCCCCCCGCGAGCGCATCGCCGTCACCCTGACCAATCCCCATGACTTTGACCTGACCGACTGGCCGATCACCATCGAGCGCGGCCAACTGCCGGTCCAGAACATCCACGAGATGTCGCTCTCGGTGGTCGACCCGACGCTGGCCGGCCGCCCCGAGCCCTCGAAGGAGTTGCTGGCGCGCCAGGGCGGCCACCAGATGCTGGCCGAGACGAACGGCCGCCAGCTCGACCGCCAGCTCGACGACCTGGACAAGGACGGCATCTGGGATGAGTTGTTCTTTCAGGTCGACCTTGCCGCCGGCCAGACCAAGACGATCCACCTATACCTGGGCTTCTCGCAGCGCGGCTGGAACCCACACGGCAC
This sequence comes from Sumerlaeia bacterium, assembly GCA_041687335.1. GTDB lineage: Bacteria > Sumerlaeota > Sumerlaeia > MVZB01 > MVZB01 > JAJFUE01. Next base: position 41,689 of record JAWLCE010000037.1, read on the forward strand.
CCATGCGGCGCTGGGCAGCTATTGCCGCCACCTGATCCCCTTCTGGGAGTCGGCCCACATCGGCTGGAAATTGTGGTACCCCACCGACGTCGACATGTATGCCAAGCGCCGGCCGCGGCTGGTCTCGCCCGACCTCTACATCCAGAACCTGGACGGCTACGGCCTGACCCATGATGACGGTTCCGACATTCAGGCGGTCGCCAGTTCCTTCGGCGCCGGCGGCATCGGCCTTTTCGAGGACCCGGCCGATCCGGAGTCGATCTCGCGGCCGCGCTTCACCGCCGCCGCCGCCACCAATCCCGACCACAGCGGCTGGAACATCGGCTGGCTCGATGACACCCGCTACGCCTTCGAGGTGGTCGCCAACGGCCCGATGCGCAGCATGATCCGCGCCCGCACGCTCAACTGGAACACCGGCCAGGGCCAGTATGAGCTCGAACAGCTCTACACCGCCTACACCAACCAGAGCTTTTCGACCTGCCGCGTGCGCTACACCCGATTCAACCCCGGCACCGGCGGCGTCATGCTCGGCTGCGGCATCCGCAAGAACGCCCGCGAGTATGATTTCCTGCAGGATGGCGGTACCGTCATCACCATCGGCGACGACGACATCGTCGATCCCGATTACGCCGACGACGAGGGCGCGCACAAGGTCCATGTCGAGTTCGTGGGCAATGCGCTGGTGGTCAAGGATGCCTATCGCCCGAGCTATCAGTTCGTGCCGACGCGCCAGGGCAACCACACCTTCCGCCTGCCGCTGACCGAGGACCTCTCGTTCGAATACCTGATTGCCGGGGCTTGGAGCGAGGGAGAGGTCTACAATACTCCCGCCCTGTTCAAGGATTACATCGCGCGCGTGAGTCGAGCCTACAATCACCCGCCCATCATCATCGTCAACGACCGCATTGAAACTAAAAGCGAGTGAACTTATGAGCTGTCGTCTTGTTTTGTTTGCGATCCTGCTGCTGGGCGTCGCCCCTGTGGCCCTGGCCGGCGAGGTCGACGGCCTGACCGTTGCGCGGGCGATCCGCCAGGATTTGACCCGTCCGTTCCTGTATTTCAATCAGGCCGAGAAGGCGCAACTGATCGAGCGGATCGCCAACGATCCCGAGGCGGCCGCCATCTTCAAGCGCGTGCGTGAGAGCGCCGACCAACGGCTGGCTCAAACCCTCGAACCCGCCCCGCCGCGCGAGGCCGACACCCTGCACGGCGGCCCGCACCTGAGCTACTACGTCAGCACCCTGGCCGGCGCCTTCGAGCTGGCCTTCGTCTATCAGCTCACCGGTGAGGAACGCTACGCCAGCAAAGCCTGGGAACTGGCCGAGGCGGTCTGCAATCTGCCGGCATGGAACTATCGCTTCCACGAATTCGACACCATCTACGGCCGCATCTGGCCCTGGAACGTCGGCGACGACCAGGTCGCCTTCGGCTACGACATCATGAGCGCACGCGCCGGCCGCGACATGGCGGCCGTCTACGACTGGCTCTACGAAACGCTGGACCAGCCCCAGCGCGACAAGATTCGCGGCGCCCTGCTCGAGAAGGTCATTGCCCCCGTGCGCGGCAACCTTGACCTGCACTGGTGGGCCACCGCTTACCGCTGCAACTGGGTCAGCGTCTGCCTGTCGGGGACCGGCATGGCGGCGCTGGCGCTGCTGCCCGAGCATCCCACGCTCGCCGGCCTCGTCGCCGACTCGCACAACGGCATCCGCCGCATGTATGACCAGCTCGATGCGGGCGGCGGCTGGCAGGAAGGGGTCAGCTACTTCCACTATGGCTTCCTGCATGCCGCCCAGTTCAGCGACATCCTGCGCCGGCTCAGCGACGACCGCATCAACCTGTTCGAGCACCCGCACCTCAAGGAACGCGCCGTTGACTGCATCATCTATAACTTCATTCCGCCCAACCGCTCGGTCAACTTCGGCGACTCCTCGAGCATGACCGTCGGCGCCTCCGCGTTCATCAACCTGATGGCCGCCGGCACCGGCAACGGCCGCGCCGCCTGGTATCGGCGCGAGGTTGTCCCCGACGGCAGCGAAATCTACGACCTGCTGTGGCCTCGGCCCACCGCAGTCGAACCGCGCGCCCCCGAGCAGGCCTCGCATCTCTTCCCCGACATTGAGTGGGCGGTCCTGCGCAGCGACTTCAGCAACCCGGACCAGTTCACGATCGCCAGCAAGGCCGGCGACAACGACGACCCGCACCACGGCCACCTGGACTGCGGCCATTTCCTGCTGTTCTATAATGGCATCGCCTTTGTCTCCGAGACCGCCCGCACCCCCTATGACGACCGCTACTTCCTCGAGGACCGCTGGACCTATCCCTCCGCCAACAGCCTCGGCCACAACCTGATCTTCGTCAACGGCGAGCAGCAGCTCTCCGCCAAGCACAAGGATCAGCCCTGGCGCCGGCTCAATGGCCGCATCGTCGAGTTCCGCCCCGGCGCGGGACGCGACTACGTCCTGCTTGACCCCACCGGCGTCTATGCCGGCGAACATCTGCGCAGCTGGCGGCGCCACGTCGTCCTCGACAAGCCGACCGTGGCGCTGATCGTGGACGAGGTCCGCTGCGCCCCCGGCGCCGAGATTGCCGTGCGTTTCCATTCCGAGGCCGAGGCCGAGGTGATGGACGACCTGGTCCTGCTTGAATCCAGGAAGGGGACGGTTGCGCTGATCCCGCTGCCCGACGAACCTTACACCGTGGAGGCCCAAACCCATCAATTAATCTCGCGCCGGGATGGCACTGAGCCGATCATCCAGCCCTACTACGACCTCAAGCTGACGGCCCGGCAGGACCGAACCCTCATCGGCTCGTTGTTCGTGCCGGTGGCCGACCTGGCCGAGGCCCGCGCCGTGCAGTCCTCGATCCGCCGCCCGCAAAGTGCCGACGGCCAGCTCACGTTCGAACTGGAATACCGCGGCCAGTCGCTGGGGTTCCAGTTCGAGCCGACACCCGAGGGCCTCGTGTTGATGGATTGATTGGTCAGCGCCGGCGGGTGGCGGCTTCGATGCAGGGGACGCACATGACGGCGTCGGGGACCGCCTTGAGCCGCTCAAGCGGGATCGGCTGGTGGCAACGGGCACAAATCCCGTAGTCGGGGCTGTTCATTTTCTCCAGTTGCGCGCGCAGCTGCTCGCGGCGGCGGCTGGCGCGCGCCAGCAGGTTCTCGGCCGTCTCCATCTGCGCCATCGACTCGATGCGCGAGAGCCGCCCCATCGTCCCGTCGGGCGGAATCGGCTGCGTCTGGTCGCGCAGGCTCTCCAGCGAGGACTCCAGCTTCTCAAGCTCCTGCTCGATGATCATCCGTAGTTGCCGGCGGTTTTTCTCGGGCAGCATGGTAGTCCTCTTCCTTCCCCGCCTCGGGGGTCATACGTCCAAAACCGACAGGCCGCCCCTAACAAGGCGGCCTCGACTTATCGCTTCGATTTTACAGAGGGAGCATCTGTCCGGCCCAGAGGAATCGACTTGCGCCCGCCAATTTCTTTGCCCATCCCACAGACACGGCTGGATTGAAACACGTCTTCAAAATCCATCTATTTTTGAGGTTTTGCATAATATTTTGAATAAATTCGCTCAAATGTATTGATAAATGGCGAAATTTGTATATAGATTCACTGAATCTGTGCCTTACAGCCATCCGGCACACGATTCTTGGGAGTACATTCATGGCCGGCCAACCCCCTGTATCATTTCACATTACTGGCTCAGCCATTCCCTCCCTGCTGCCGATCAGCGTTCAGATGGTCCGGAGTCCGGTCATCGTGGCATCTGCATACCATATCGTTGGTTCATCGGACGGCCATGTCTCGGGCGAGGCCCCGGGCTTTCATCCGCCGCACCGGTCCGTGACCCGGCGCCCAGACCGCAACAAGGCCTCCTCCATGATGGCAACCCGCAGTAACCTGTCCCAAAGCGACGACTTCCATCGCATGCTGTTCGAGCAATCGGCCGAAGCTCAGTTTGTCGCCGATGGTGCGGGTCGGCTGCTCCATCTCAATCCGGCCACCGCCGCCCTGCTGGGGGAGCCCGCCGAGCAACTGCTCGGCCGCTCGCTGCTCGAGATGATCGATGAGACCGCCCAGCGCCGCGAGTTGATCCGCTGCCTCGACGAGGCCGGCCTGGTGCGCGAGGCCGAACTGACCCTGACGCTGCGGGACGGTTCCAACCGCGAGCTGCTGCTCTCGGCCAACCGCGTGCAGGATCCATCGACCCCAAAGGGCTGCTTTGCCGGCACCCTGCGAGATATCACCCTACACCGCCGAACCTGCGACCTGCTCAGCAGCCTGACGCGCTTCCCCGCCGAGGATCCCAACCCGCTGCTGCGCGTGGCGCGCAATGGCACCATCCGCTACGTCAACCGCGCCGCAGAACCCCTGCTGGAACTCTGGGGCACCGATATGGGTGGCCTGCTGCCCCGGCCCTGGCTGGAACTGGTTCGCACGGCCCTGCGCGCCCGGCAGCCGCACAGCGGCGAACTGGAAGCGGGCGGGCGCAATTGGCTGGTCCTGTGCGTGCCCATCAGCAATGAGGAATATGTCCACGTCTACACCGCGGACGTCACCGAACTGCGCCGCGCCGAGCTGCTCGTGCGGCGCCAGGCCGATGATCTGGAGCGCGCCAACGCCGAGCTGATCGCCGCCAATCAGCGGCTCGAACAGGAAGCCACGCGCCTGGAACTGATCCTGCGCGGCATCGGCGACGGCGCCATCGTCACCGACATGAACCACCGGGTGCTGATGATCAACGACGTGGCGCGCCACCTGTTCAAGGTCTCCACCGGGCATGGCACCGGCAGCTCGATCGCCAGCCTGCTGGGGCGCTGCGTGCCCTCGGCCGAGGAGCTGCGCCACCAGATCGAGCTGTGCGAGCGCGACCGCCCGCGCGAGCTGCTGATCGAGCTGGTCGAGCCGCGTCCGCTCGTGCTGCGCGTGGTCGCCAGTGCCTGGCACGATCCTTCAGGCGCCCCCGCCGGCCGCGTGCTGATCCTGCGCGACGTCACCCGGGAGCGTGAGGTGGACCGCCTCAAGACCGCCTTTATCGGCTCGGTCTCCCACGAGCTGCGCACGCCGCTGACTTCGATCAAGGGCTTCACCCGCGCCCTGCTCGACGATCCGGAGTTGCCGGCCTCCACCAGCCGCCAATTCCTCCAGATCCTGGATGCCGAGGCCAGCCGCTTGGGTGCGCTGATCGAGGACCTGCTGGCGATGGCCCGCCTGGCCGAGCACCAGCCGCTGGCCCATCTGCCGGTTGAGCTTGAGCCACTGATCCGTTTTACCTGCGCCGCGCTCGCGCCGTCCATCGAGCAGGCCGGCCTGACGCTGGAGCTGAAGCTGGCGCCCGACCTGCCGCATCCCCTGGGCGATGCCGAGGCGCTTCAGCGCGTGCTGATCAACCTGCTCGACAACGCCATCAAGTTCACCCCCGCCGGCGGCCGCATCGAACTCCACGCCGCGCGTGAGCCCGCCGGCGTTGCCATCCAGGTGCGTGACACCGGCATCGGCATCCCCCAACCGGACCTGCCGCACATCTTTGAGCGCTTTTATCGCGCCCCCCGGCCCGGCACTGAAATCGCCGGCACCGGCCTCGGTCTGGCGATCGCGCGCGAGCTCGTTGAATTGCACGGCGGCAGCATCGAGGTCGCCAGCGAGCCCAACCGGGGCGCCTGCTTTACGATCCATCTGCCGCTTGGCAGCAGCAAGGACACGCCGCAATCCATTGCCGCTCATCTTGAATTCAGGCCCTATTCATGACTCTGCAGAAACTGACAGAGCCGGCAAGCCCGCCCGCTCGCGTGTTGATCGCCGATGATGACCCGCACATCCGCACCCTGCTGCAATACACGATGGAGCGGGCCGGCTTCCCCGTTGCCACCGCCGGCGACGGCCTCGAACTGCTCGGGCTCCTCGACGATGATGTCGAGGTCGTGCTGCTCGACGTGCGCATGCCGCGCATGGATGGCCTGGAGTGCCTGCGCCAGCTGCGCGAGCGCCGCGCCGATTGCCAGGTGATCATGATCACCGCCCACACCGATGTGCGCGACGCGGTCGAGGCAATCAAGCGCGGGGCCTTCGACTACATCACCAAGCCCTTCAACCCCGAGGAATTGCTGACCGCGGTGCGACAGGCGGCGCGCACGGTCGGACTCACGCGCGAGAACCGCCACCTGCGCCAGGCCGTCTCGGGCGCCACCACGCCGGTGGCCTTCATCGGCGGCTCGCCGGCCTCCCGACGGCTGCTCGAGCACGCCCGCAAGCTCGCCCGCCTCGACGGGAACCTGCTGCTGACCGGCGACAGCGGCGTCGGAAAGAGTCTGCTCGCCCGCCTGATCCACGCGGCCAGTCCCCGCGCCGACGGCCCCTTCGTCACCGTCAACTGCACCACCCTGCCCCGCGAACTGGTCGAGAGCGAACTGTTCGGCCACGAGCGCGGCGCCTTCACCGGCGCCGGTGAACGTCGGCTGGGTCGACTGGAACTGGCCGACGGCGGCACCTTGTTTCTCGATGAGGTCGGCGAGATGCCACTCGACCTGCAGCCCAAGCTGCTGACCTTCCTCCAGGAGCGCGTCTTCCAGCGCGTCGGCGGCAACCAGGACATCAAGGTCAACGTGCGCGTGCTGGCGGCCACCAATCAGGACCTGCCGCTCAAGGTGCGCGAGCGGCGTTTTCGAGAGGACCTCTTCTTCCGGCTCAACGTGCTGCCGCTGCATGTGCCGCCCCTGCGCGAGCGCCGCGAGGACATCCCCCCCCTCGCCGAGTATCACTTGGAGCGGATCGCCCGCCGCCAGGGCCGCCCCGCGCTGCGCCTCTCGCCGGCGGCCCTCGCCTACCTGCTCGATCAGGATTGGCCCGGCAACGTGCGCGAGCTCGAAAACGCGCTCGAGCAGGCGGCGGCCTACTGCGAGGGATCGATAATCGAGCCCGCCCACCTGCCCGCGCGCGGCCCGCGCTTGCAGCTCCGTCCCGACGACCCACCCCCCGCGATCTCGCTGGCCGGATTGACCCTTGACGAGGTCGAGCGCATGGCCATCGAGCACACGCTGAGCCACTGTGGCGGCAACAAGGCCCGCACCGCCCGCCTGCTGGGAATCAGCGAAAAGAGCATCTATAACAAGATCAAACGCCTCAAGGTGACCTGCCCGACCGGCTGACTAGGGAACTTGCGCGCGACGACGCCGGGCCGCCTCTTGCGGGGCAGGGATTTTGGCATTCAGAGATCTTTGCGGCTTCCTCTGCGTCCTCCGCGCCTTTGCGGTTCAATTTGAATTTGTTGCAAAGCATTTTAATCCGCTCACTTCTCCCCCGCCGCGCGGCTGGATTTTGGCCGAGCGGGCGGATATCATGCAGCGGCATCGACCCCACCGAAGGGAAGCGTGGATTGTGCTCGAACGGCTCGAACAGGCGCTGTGGCTGGAGTGGAGCGGGCTGCCCGCTGCCCTCAACGCCGTGCGCGCCAACGGCTGGCTGGTCTTCCGCAAGCTGGTCGAGCTCGATTGCGCCGCCCATCGCCGCCCCGAGCCGGTCGAGGTCACCTTGTCCGAACTGGCCGAACGCTGCGGACTGGAGGCCGACGCCGCCGCGCGCGTGATCGAGGCGCTGCGCAAGAAGAAATACCTGCGCTGCTACCTGCCCGAACACCCCGACGAGCCGGCACTGATCGAGATCCGCACGCCCCTGCCCACCCCGCTCCAGCCGGCCGAAGTCGCGCGCCGCATCCCGCTGCCGACCCTGCGCGACCCCGCCTTCTACCGCTACGCCCGCGCCGAGGCCGAGCCGGCCGCCGACGAGCGCCGCGTGCAGGATGCCGTCGACCTCTACCTCAACCACCTGAGCCAGAAGATGAACCCCTCGATCCTCGAGCAGATCGAGATCGCCGCCCGGCGCTTCCCCGAGGAGGCGCTGCGCCTCGCCATCGAGCGCGCCGCCCGCCACGAAATCCGCTCGATGGGCTGGGTGCTCAAGGAACTGATCCGCGACCACGAGAAGAGGAAGCCCAAGCCGTGAACACCCCCGGCGCCAGCCAGAACTTCTCAGACCCGACCATCGCCGCCACGATGGCCGAGCTGGCGCGGCGCTGGCCGGCGATCGGTGCCGCCGCCGACCACCCGCTCACCGAGTTCTTCATCCAGAAGCGCGCCCGGCTGCCTTGGTCCCGCCGGGGGCGAAACGAACTGCTCCTGCGGCAGGCGCCATATCACGGGATGCTGCTGCTGGGCGTGCTTGCTATTTACCAAATGTCTCCCCGCTTCATGGGCTTGATCTACTTGCCGCTTATTTTAGGAACGGCTCTGATCCGGCGCTACGTGCGGGTCAGCAAGATGAAGGACCTGCGCTGGCCGTCCGACATCCTGCTGGCGAGTGACGCGGGCCAGCTTGAGCAGTTGCGGCTGACCCCTCTTAAATGGCGCGATCTGCTCGGCCTCGAAATCGCCCTTGAGTATTGTCGCTTGCAGGCCCTCCATCGCAGGTTGATCCACTCGGCGTGGGCCTTGCTCGTGATGTCGCTGATGGGGGGGATTAGCGGGTGGGTTTTTACGTCGCTTCCGCCTCAGATTTTCGAGCAGGTTCAGCTCTGGCCGCTGTCCGTGATGGGCGCGGCCTTCATGCTGACGGTGGGCTGGTATGTGCAATTGCCTGTGATCCGGCTCGAACTGGCCATCCAGCGGGCCGAGCGGCAGCTTTTCGAGATGCGCCGGCGTCTGTTCAAGGGGCGCGGCCTGATGGATTGGGGTCTGATGCATGTGCTCGTCCTGCTGGTCAGCATCGGCATGATGATCATCATCATTGGCATGCGGCCCGGAGCGGCGGTTGCGCTGCTACTCATCGAGCTGGTGTTGCTTGGTGCAATCACCATCATGATCTGGCAAGGTCAATTCCATGCGCCGCGCCAACTGAATGAAAAGTTCGAAGCCGTGGCTGAGCGGTCGAATGAAGTTTTTCTGGAAATCCTCGCGGGCGGAAACGAGGATAAAGTTTGATCGGCATCGCAACCATCCGAGGAGCCAGCTCATGACCGACTTTACACGACGCGATTTTATCCGCTCGGCCGCCGCCGCAGGCATCGGACTGAGCCTCGCCCGCACCGGCGGCGCGGTCGCCGCCGGCGCCCCCCCCCCCCCCCCCCCGCCCCCACGCCCGCTCCTACGCGGGCGGTGCCGATGTTTTGTGGGAGCGGCCTCCTGGCCGCGATGGTGCGCCGGGCGGGGGATCGCGGCTGGAAGCCGCTCCTACGCCCGTGCCTACGGGGCTGGTGCCCGG
>JAWLCE010000038.1:0-50715 GCA_041687335.1 Sumerlaeia bacterium
GGGGGTAGGGGTAGGGGTAGAGATCGGGAAATTGCCGCTCGCAGTCGAATCTGAAATCGTCGGCGGCGCGGGGGGGGAGGACGGGGGCGCTGGGCCCCAGGGAGCCGGGGGGCAGGGGCGGGAGTTCGCCCATGCGGGTGAGCCGGTGATGAGCCCAGCGGACGTTGCGGATGGCGCTTTCGGTGTCATTGAGGTCGATGAGCAGGGTTGGGATGGTGGGGACGGCGGGGCAGGCCCGGACGCCGCCGGGGAGCGGGGCGGCGGGGCTGGCGTTGATTGGGTCGCACGCGTCGGGCGCGGCGGCTGAGTTGGCCGGATTGGGCGCGGGTCTGCGGATGGCTTCGAGGGGGGAGAGTTGGAAATTTTCAAGAGGGTTGGTCATGCCGGATAGCTGACAGCCCGCGAGGGTGGAGCCGTCGGAGAGGCGGCCGGGGAGTGGCGCGGAATCGGTAGCGGGTCGCGGCGCAACGGGCGCGTCAGGTGACGCGGGCGGCGCGGGTTTAGCTAGCTCGTCATCAGCTTGGGCCGGGTCCATGGGTGAGGGCGGGGCGTCGAGGTGCTGCTCGATGAGGACGAGGGTTTTGCGGACGGCGGCGAGGCGCCAGAGGATTTGGCTGGCCAGGTCGACCTGCTGGAGGTAGGCGGGGTTGATCGGGCAATCGGTGCGGCCGGGGTATGAGCTGGATTGTTCCAGCAAGCGGGCCTCGGCGGCGCGAGCCCAGGACTCGACCAGGCGGCCAAGGAAGGCGGCAGAGCGCTCGAGCGAGGCGATGGGGTCGCGGTGGTTCAAGCGCTGAAACCCGAGGGGAGTGGCGGCGCGCCGGTTGGCGGCGCGTGGGGGAAGTATAGGGCGGCGGGCGGGAAAAAATGAATTCCCTTGGGGGAGCTTAATGGGCCTTGGGGAACATAAATTGGAGAGAATGCGTTCACGAAAGGACACGAAATGAGGAACACGAATTGACACGAAAAGGTTGGCAGTGAGGGAGAAGAATGGGACGCGGATTGGCGGATTGGGCGGATGGGCGCGGGTCTGAGGGGCGGTTGCAATTAGAGAAATCTAAAATGAGTTATGAGTTATGGGTTATGGGTTATGGGTTTGGAATGAGGTGCGGTTGGGCATTTATGTGAAAAAGCAGTGCGTCATTATGTTATAGGTGAGAAATACATTGTTCACATGTTTCTAGTTTCATGTTTCAAGCTTTGAGTTGAAGCAAGAGGGGGAGGGGAATGGACACTGATTGGCGGTTTAGGAATGGGACGCGGATTTGCGGATTGGGCGGATGGGCGCGGATCAGTGGGGGGAGGATCTCTCACAAAGGCACGGAGGCACGAAGGGGACACAAAGGGGAATTTTGGGGGCGGGGCGGGGGAACAAGCGATCGAGTGGGCAGAGTAGTGCAACATGTTTTCTGTAAAAAGGGCCTCTGCTCCAGATAGCGATGTGATCGTCGTCATGGCTGTGGAGTTGTGGGGCAATTATGTGAAAAAGCAGTGCGTCATTGTGTTATAGGTGAGAAATTAATTATTCACATGTTTCCAGCTTCATGTTTCAAGATTCTAGTTTTGAGTTGAAGCAAGAGGGGGAGGGGAATGGGACGCGGATCGGCGCGGATGCTGCCGCCATCGTAGCACATCAGATCAGGTGGTTTCAGCCGGCCAGCGGCACCGACTCAAAAAGCAGCCGGTTCAGATCGGGCTGAGAAGCGCGTTTGGATAGGTGCAGCAGCTCGATGCCAACGGCACGCCCATCGTCGTCATAATCAACGATGATGCCGGGAGCAACTTCCTCGGAATCTGCTGCCGGTTTCTCGCTCAGCGTCAGGTAAAGCGCATCGGCCTGTTGATCAACCTTAAGCTTCATCGCCTCGTCCTCCCTCTATCAAAAAAAGCAGTCACAATGCGTGGCGGATTGGCTGTCGCGTTCAGAACAACCCGCAAAACCCGATCCCCATTTTCGGGGATGCGCGCAAATCGATGTTCCAAAGAACCGTCCAGTCGATCCTGTTCCACCCATTCCGGATCAGCAACGGCCTTGATCAGCCAGTCCATGGAAATTCGCCGCTTTTCCAATGCTTCACGCGCATGTACGGTGAGGTTCAACTTCATGATTCATCCCACCCATCCATTGTCCCATACTTCGGGAGCGGAACAAGGTTTTGTAGCTCATCTATTCCGCCGGCTTGAGCTCCAGCCGCGGGAAGAGCGGCTCGCCTTTTTCGACCCGCGCGCCCTCGGGGAGCAGGCCCCAGCGGCGGTGGTCGTCCCAATCCACCGAAAGCAGCTCGCGCTCCATGCCGAGCCGGCGCCAGATCTCCTGGGCCTTGAGCGGCAGCACCGGCGAGATCAGCGTCGCCAGCAGGCGCAGGCCCTCGGCCACGACGTAGAGCACCGCCGCCAGCTCCTCGCGGCGGGCCGGATCCTTGGCCAGCGCCCACGGCTTGCGGTCGTTGATGTAGCGGTCCAGCGCGGTCTGGCCTTCCCAGATGCGCCCCAGCGCGCTGGCGAACTCGAAGGACGGCATCATCCGCTCGTAGTCCTCGACGATGGCGGCGAACAGGTTGCGGATCTCGGCGGCGCCATGGTCGTCGCCGGGGCTGGCCGGCACGCGCCCGCCCAGATTTTTCTCGATCAGCGTCAGCGAGCGCGACAAGAGGTTGCCAATGCCGTTGGAGAGGTCGTCGTTGTGGCGCGCGACCAGGTTATCGGGATCAAAGTCGCCGTCGTTGGCGAAGTTGCTCTCGCGCACAAGGTAGTAGCGCAGCGTCTCGGGGCCGCAGAAGTCGATCCAGGGCAGCGGATCGACGATGTTGCCCAGACTCTTGCTCATCTTCTCCTTCTTGACGGTGATGAAGCCGTGGCCGAAGACCTGGCGCGGCAGCTCGACCCCGCCCGCCATCAGCATGGCCGGCCAGATGATCGTGTGGAACTTGAGGATGTCCTTGCCGATGACGTGGCAGTCGGCCGGCCACCAGCGGCGCCAGTCCTCGCCCTCGCCGTAGCCGATGCCGGTCAGGTAATTGGTCAGCGCGTCGAACCAGACGTAGACGACATGGCCGGGCGCGTCGGGCACCGGGATGCCCCAGTCGATCGACGAGCGCGAGATGCAGAGGTCCTCGAGGCCCGGCCGCACGAACGAGCCGAGCATCTCGCGGGCGCGGAACTCGGGCTGGCAGAACTCGGGCCGCTCCTCGAACAGCCGCTCGATCTGCTGCTGGAACGAGGAGAGCCGGAAGAAGTAGGACTCCTCCTTCATCCAGCGGATCAGCGGGTCGTCGGTGGAGAAGCCGCGCTCCTTCATCTCGGTCTCGCTGATGTAGGCCTCCTCGCGCGTGTTATACCAGCCCTCGTAGCTGCCGGCGTAGATGTGACCGGCGGCGGCGACATCCTGCCACAGCTTGCGCACGCCCTGATGGTGGCGCTCCTGGCTGGTGCGGATGAAATCGTCGTTGGTGACCAGCAGCCGGCTGAAGAGGTCCTGAAACTGCGGCACGTGCCGGTCGACCAGCTCGCGCGGGTGGATGCCGAGCTTGGCAGCCTTTTGCGGGATTTTCTGGCCGTGCTCGTCGGTGCCGGTCAGGAAGAAGACGTCGTGGCCGACCAGGCGGCGGTAGCGGGCCTGAACGTCGGCGCCGACGATCTCGAGCGCGCTGCCCACGTGCGGCTCGGCGTTGGGATAAAATATCGCGGTTGTCAGGTAGAACTTGCCACGGCGACTCATGGGTGAATGGCTTCCTCTCGCGCGGGCACCGGGGGCCCTGGATATGTTCAGTGCTCAAGTTATCCCAGCGCGGCGGGGAAGCAAAACAAAATATGAAGAGCCGGCCGAGGCGGCGCAAAAGGCTGCGGATTTTGGCACCTCGTTGCCCGAAGCGATAAAATAAAAGCGTCCCCCATTTTTGACACCACTCCAAAGGAGCCTCCTGACATGGCATACCAAGTTCCTCCCCTCACCTATGAATTCGACGCCCTCGAGCCGCACATCGACGCCAAGACGATGGAGATCCATCACGACAAGCACCATGGCATGTATGTGACCAAGGCCAACGATGCGCTGAAGGATCACCCCGAGCTGGCGGCCAAGCCGGTCGAGGAGTTGCTGGCCGACCTGAGCCAGGTGCCCGAGAACATCCGCACGGTGGTGCGCAACAACGCGGGCGGCCATTTCAACCACTCGCTGTTCTGGAAGGTCATCGGCCCGAGCGGGGGCGGCGAGCCCGAAGGCGACCTGGCCAGCGCTATCAAGGGAGAGTTCGGCAGCTTTGAGACGTTCAAGGAGCAGTTCAACGCGGCGGCCGCCAATCGCTTCGGCAGCGGCTGGGCATGGCTGGGGGTCAAGGCCGGCGGCAAGCTCACCGTCTGCTCCTCGCCCAACCAGGACAGCCCGCTGATGAAGGGCGTGGTCGACTGCATCTGCCAGCCGATCCTCGGGCTGGACGTCTGGGAGCATGCCTACTACCTGAAGTACCAGAACCGCCGCCCCGAATACATCTCGGCCTGGTGGAACGTGGTCAAGTGGGACGAGGTCGTGCGCCGCTTCAAGGAAGCCGCCCGCTAAACCCCGCCCCAATGAACGATCGCAATGCGCCGGGGGCAAGCATGGCAAGCCCCCGGCGCCCTTTGCCGAATCCGCTTTATCCATTTTATTCAATCATCATATACTTGATCAGGAAGAAGAAGTGCATCCGTGCCCTCGCATGGTTGGTGGCACCCGTTTAATTTCATTGTTTGCGTGGGGGAAACTCACTTGGACGAGCAGGAACAACAATCATTGATGATGATCTGCCTGATGGCGGCGTTTGCCGATGGCGGCAAGGACGAGCGGGAGCGCGAGCAGATTCGCCGGATTGCTGAAGGTCTTGCGCCGGGCACTGAGATCGATCTGCCCGGGCTCTACCAGGATGTGCTGCTCAAGCGACGCACGCTGGAGGAGGCGGCCGCCGGCCTGACCAACCCGGAGCTGCGGCAACTGGCCTACGAAATGGCCGTCTGCGTCTGCGATGCCGATGGGGTTCAGAACCCGGCCGAAACGGCATTCCTTGAGCGTCTGCGCACGGCGCTCGCGCTCGAGGCCAAACCGGCACATGATTTTGCCAAGGAAGCGGACGAACTCGCCCGGACACCGTTAGCCGCGGGCAGCGAATCGGCGGCGACGGCGGCCACCGGCGCACAAACGGCGGTCGATACCAAAGAGCTGGACCAGATGGTGCTCAAGTATTCGATCCTCAATGCGGCGCTGGAGCTGCTGCCGCAATCGCTGGCGTCGATGGCCATCCTGCCGCTGCAAATGAAAATGGTTTATTCGATTGGCAAGGCATATGGCTACGACCTGGACCAGGGTCACATCAAGGATTTCGCGGCGACGCTCGGCGTGGGCCTGACGGGGCAGTACGTGGAGCAGATCGGCCGCAAGCTCCTCGGCGGGTTATTCAAGAAAGTTGGCGGCGGCATGTTGGGTGGATTGGGCAAGTCGGCCACCGGCTCGGCCTTCTCGTTTGCCACCACCTATGCGCTGGGCCAGGTGGCCCGGCATTACTATGCCAGCGGGCGGACCATCGATGTCAACCAGCTCAAGCCGATCTTTTCGTCGCTGCTCGAACAAGGCTCGAGCCTGCAGACGCGCTACTCGGGTGAAATTCAGGAAAAAGCCCGCACCCTCGACATCAAGCAGCTCGCCGGGTTAGTGCGCCAGCAGTGAGCCGAGGTGCCTTGCCGCGGATCAACGATTGACCAGATCAAGATGATTGCCGGAGGAGACGTTCATGGCGATGCGGGAAAAAAAGGCCAAACGTGATGTCGAGCGGGATTACCCCAAAGATCAGTTCGTGGCCAAGCTGCGCCGGCTCGCCGACTGCATAGAGCAGGGCAAGCGTTTTCGCATCCAGGTGGCCGGCGAACGGATCTCCCTGCCGCCCGATGCCGTCATCAACATCGAGCACGAACGCGGGTCTACGGAGGAAGAGCTGGAGTTTCAGATCAAGTGGCCGCTGACCAAGA
Source organism: Sumerlaeia bacterium (assembly GCA_041687335.1). Lineage (GTDB taxonomy): Bacteria > Sumerlaeota > Sumerlaeia > MVZB01 > MVZB01 > JAJFUE01. The sequence goes on from JAWLCE010000038.1 coordinate 5,995, forward strand.
AACCTGGCAAGTCTTCGTAATTGGCGAAAATCTAAAATTCCGATTCCCAGAGGCCTGGATAACGCCGGATGAATCCCTCCGGGGTGACCTCGAGCAGGTCTGCGTATTGATACCTGGGCGCCTCATACCAGTATGAGGTCTCAGTCCGCCGCTGATAGGTTTGATCCAATCGCTCAAGGGTTCCGGTTGATGCATCCAGCCACACGACCGGCACGTCAGCCGCCTGCCCCTCAGCCAGCGCCAGACGACGCAGTTGCACCAGGTTCGTCGCCGGAGTAAACCCGAGATCAAGGTCGACACAATGCTCCAGGCCTGACGCCGATTTTCCGTTGAGGGTCCACCCGCCGGACTTGATTCGAGCAACATTGAAAGCCACCGGCTGCAGTCCAAGCCAGCCGCGGACATGCCCGTGCCGCGTGCGCCAGGCAAGATCGCACGTGACGTGATAAACAAGCTGCACGGGGAGATCGTTCTCGCGGAAGACGGCCGTGCCATCAAGGCTCCAGCCATCTGCGCGCTTCGCGAGATTGCAGGCATCATGGCCCGGCAGATCGAGGCGTCGCCAAAGCATCGAGGAAGTCATGAATGCATGCTACTCCATCGGTGGGTCGGCGCAAATTTTTGGCCGCACGCTTTTTCTCGCATCTTTCGGCCGTTGCGCTATCATCGAAGGCGAGGTAACAAATGATGGCGCCCGACAATTTTGGACATGATCCATGGTCCGGCAGCCAGCCCGACCCCATCTCGGCGTTGCACGACGGCCAGGGCCATGGCGGCGACGAGGCCTATTCGTCGGAGCGGGCCGCGCCGGCTTTCTCGCTGCCGCCGGCCGCCGGGGCGGTGCTGCTGGCGGGCGACCCGGTGGTCTATCACGCCTGTCAGCTTGAGCTGGCCGGCCGGCCGGTGCTGTTTCACCTGGTCGAATGCCTGCGCCGCGCGGGCATCCGGCGCATTGAGATCATGACCCCGCCCGGGGACGTCGAGCTGCCGGCGCTGGTCGAGGCTGCGGGCTCGCAGTTGCCGCCGCTGGTGTTGACCGGCCAGCACGAGGCCGGCGCACCCGACGGCCTGCTCGAGACCCGCAGCTACCCCAACCCCGACGGGCTGCTGGTCTTCGAGGCCAACCGGCTGTTTCACCCCTCGGCGCTGATGCGGATCGCTCGCGACGCGCGGCCCAACCTGCTGCTGGCCGAGTTCAGCGGCGCGTTGCCCGAGCGCGCGGTGAGGCTGCAAGTCGACGCCGATCACCGCATCCTGCGTTACTCGTCGGAGTTGCCCGCCCTGCTGGCGCACGGCATCAGCCTGGGCGTCTTCAAGATTGGCGACAGCCTGTTCGACAAGGTGCGCCAGATGTTGCGGCGCGAACGGCCGCCCCGGTTGTCGGAGCTCTACAGCCACTTGTTTGAACTGGAACCCTTTCACGCGGTGGTGGCCGACGCCTGTCCGCGGCTGCGCGTGCGCGGGCGGCTCGACCTGGAGGGGGCGCTGGACCGGCTGCCCTTCCTGACCGAAAGCGCCCCGGCACGATGACCGAGAGTCCGATCCCATGCTACAAGCAGGAGCTTCGGCGGCAGGCCCGCCGGATGCGGGCGGGGCTGGACCCATGGTGGCGCGCGCGCGCGACCATCGAGGCCGCGCGCCATGCGCTGCGGCTGGTCGACCACCGCGCCCCACGGACCGTGGCGGTCTTCTCGGGCTTCGGCAGCGAGATCGACACCAGTTTCCTGATCGAGGAGTTGCTGGCGCGCCGGCTGCGCGTGCTGTTGCCGCTGACCCTGACCGCCCAGCGCCGGATCGAGCTACGCCCGATCCAGAGTTTCCCCTCCGACTGCCTACCCGGCACCTACGGCATCCTGGAGCCCAACCCGATGCTGAACCCCGAGATCGTCGCCGGGGACGAGGTCGACCTGATGTTCGTGCCGGGACTGCTGTTCACGCTCGAGGGCTGGCGGCTGGGCTACGGCGGCGGCTACTACGACCGACTGCTGCGCGAGGAGCGCCCGGGCCTGGCCGTCGGTTTCGGATTTTCCATGCAGCTGGCCGAGAGCCTGCCGCGCGAGGACTGGGACCGGCCGGTGGACATGCTGGTGACCGAAAAGGGCGAGCACATGCTGCCCGCCCCCGCCCGCCAGCGGCTTGACAAACCCCTCGCCCCGCCCGCACTCTGAACCGATGATGACCCACCGCGCCGCCCACGACCCGATCGACAAGCTGGAACAGCTCGAGCACGTGCGCCTGCTGCGCGATGAGCCGCTGGCGGCCCACACGACAATGGGCGTGGGAGGGCCGGCCCGCTGGCTGGCGCTGGTCGAGGAGCCGGCCGCGCTGGCCGCAGCGATCAAACTCATCACAAACTCGCAAATGCCCTGGATGGTGCTCGGCGGCGGCAGCAACACCATATTCAGCGACGAGGGCTGGCCGGGCGTGGTCGTCAAGCTGGGGCGCGGCTTCCGACGGATTGAGGCCGGACCAGGGCCTAACCAGGTCAGCGCCGGCGCGGCGGCGACGCTTTCGGCGGTGGGTAATTTTGCGCGTCGCCAGGGGCTGGCGGGGCTGGAGTGGGCCGCCGGCGTGCCGGGCCAGCTCGGCGGGGCGCTGGCGGGCAATGCCGGGGCCGGCAGGGGCGACATCTGCAGCGACGTGGTGGCGGTCGAGGTCCTCTCGCGCGAGGGGGAGCCCGCCCGGCTGGGCCGCGAGGGGTTCAGCTACGGCTACCGCAGCAGTTCGCTGCGGGACTGGTTGATCCTGTCGGCGACACTGCAGCTTGAGCCCGACGACCCCGAGGCGATCCGGGCGCGCGTGGACGCGGCGCTGGCCAAGCGGCGCGAGCAGCCGCTGGGCGAGCGCTCCTCGGGCTGCATGTTCAAGAACCCGGCGGGTGACTTTGCCGGCCGGCTGATCGACCAGGCCGGGCTCAAGGGCCTGCGCGTGGGCGGGGCGCGCGTCTCGGAGGAACACGCCAACTTCATGATCAACGACGGCAGCGCCACCGCCGCCGACATCGAGGAGCTGGCCCGCCAGGTCCGCGAGCGGGTCCGGCAGCAGTCGGGACGCGAATTGGAGTTGGAGATCCGGCTGATCCGGCCGAGCTGACGAAAAAACGAAGCAGAAAGAATTATGGTCTGCCGCCCAGTTGGTAGTCCCGCCTTCAGGCGCGGAGGTCGGCAGAAGGCATAAGCTGCGGCAGGGGTGATAAATACTTGGCGAATGACCAAAATGGTATCGCCCCTGCCGGGGCTTTCTGATGAAGGCATTCTGACCCAGGGCTCACGCCTTGGGCTACCCTATGTCGCCGCTGCCGCGGCTTTGGTGGCCGGCTTCTGTCGTCACATGCCGGCTCCCCTGGATATTATCCCGAATGCGTCGGATGGGCTTGAAGGGCGGGGCAGTCGTCCCTGACGGGACTTTGGGGGAAATTGGTCCCGCCCCCCGCCACTGAAGTGGCGGGCTGAAGGCGATGGTCCCTGCGGGACCGGGTGAATAGCGAGGGGGGACAGGGGTCATCGTTGAGAAAGGGTTCTGTAGTCACAGGCCACTCCTCCGGAGCTGATTCACCTCGGCCAGCCATACTCTATGCTCCACGCTAAACACCTACAGGGCTCACGCCCTGGGCTACCCTATGTCGCCGCTGCCGCGGCTTTGGTTACGAGCAGTCGCCCCCTGCGGGGCTGAGTTTCGTGCCGGTCCCCTTCAGGCAAAGTGCTTGCTTCAGTCCCCAATTTCGGATAATCTTTCTTCAATTGAAGATCGGATGCCGATCGCAACCGTTGCAGTCGTTGCCGTGGCAGGCTCGGGCCGGGCTCCCGCGGCAAAACTAACCCGCAGTTGAAGCGCACGCTCGAGTAGAAACGATGAACTGGCCCAAATTCCGATCGCGCCCGGGCGCCCGCCCGCGTTCGCGCCGCCGCGATTCATTTATGGTCCGCGCCGGCCGGGTGCTGCGTGGTGTCGCGCTGACCGCGCTGGCGGGGGGGCTCATCGCCGGCGGCGCCTTCGCCTATTACGCCATCCACCACTTCACCTACGAATCCGATTACTTCACCATACGCGAGATTATCATCACCGGCGCCAGCGGGGACCTGGAAACGCAGGCGCGCCAACGGCTCGACGAGCACCTGGACTATGTCGGCCATAACCTGGTCGAGCAGGATGCCGATGTGCTGGGCGACCTGCTCGGTCGCCTGCCGCGCGCGCGCCAGGCCCTCGTCCAGAAAATCTATCCCAACACCCTTTCCATCCGCTTCAGCGAACGTCGGCCGCTCATGGTTGTCCAACTCGAGGACCCCTGGCTGGTGGACCGGCAGGGCGTGCTGCTGGGGCGGGTCAGGGTGGGCGAGCTGGCGGGCCTGGGCCTGCCGGTGCTGACGGGGGTGCAAAGACGGCTGCTGATGCGCGAGGGTCACCGCATCGAGCAGGACAACGTCGCCGAGGTGCTGGCGGCCGTTGACTTCATTATCGACCATGACCGCGAGCTGTGCGGCCAGATCGTCGAGTGGAATGTGGCGGCGGCCGAAGGCGTGATCGCCATCATGCGCGGCGGCACCGAGGTGCGTTTTGGCACGCGCCCGCCGCTGGAGCTGCTCGACAAGCTCAGCGGCGGCTTTCACAGCGAGCGCGTGCGCGGCGAATTTGAACAGGCCACCTACATCGACCTGCGCATGGACGACCAACTGGTCATCATGCCCAAATCCAGAAACCGTGGTTAACGGATATGCCTCCCATGACACGCACCCTGAACCTGCCCGCCCTTGGCCGTGGTCGCTCCGCCGGCAGCGGCGACCCCACGCGCTCGGCGGCCGCCCCGCGCCGGCGCCGTTCGCGCCCGCGGCTGATCGCCGGCATCGACATCGGCACCACCAAGATCTGCGCGATCATCGGTTCGGTGGATGACGGTGGCCAGATCACGATCCTGGGGTTGGGGGCGGCACCTTCCCGCGGGGTCAATCGCGGCATGGTCGTCAACATCAACGAGACGGTGGAATCGCTCTGCGCCGCCTACGGCCAGGCCTACGAGCTGGCGCGCGTGCACCCGCGCGAGGTTTACGTCGGCATCGCCGGGGACCACATCAGCGGGGTGAACCTGCAGGGGATGGCCGAGGTGGCCAATCCCAATTCCGGCATCGACCGCCGCGACTGCGCCCGCGCCCGCCAAAAGGCGCTCAAGATGGTCCTGCCCCAGGACGTCGAGGTCATCCACGCCTTCACCCGCGAGTGGGTGGTCAACGAACGCGGCGGCATTACCGACCCCATCGGCCAGTTCGGCCACCGGCTTCAGGTGCACATGCATGTGGTGACCGGCTCGGTTTCGGCAGGCAACAACCTGTTTCGCTGCGTCAAGAAGGCCGGCCTGCGCACCACCGGGGTGGCGTTGCAGTCGCTGGCCAGCGCGCACTCGGTGCTGGGCGAGCGCGAGAAGAAACTGGGCGTGGTGCTGGTCGACATCGGCGGGGGCACCAGCGACATCGCGATCTTCCAGAACGGCGTGTTGCAGTCAATCGGCGAGATCGCGATGGGGGGCGACATCATCACGCAGGACATCGCCAAAATGCTGCGCTGCTCGCCCCACGACGCCGAGAACCTCAAGAAGAAATTCGGCCACGCCGTGCCGCTCGAAGTCGACGTGGACGAGCGGATCGAGCTGCGCAGCCCTGCCCCCAGCGGCCGCCGCATGACCCATAGTCGGCGCGAGCTGGCCGAGATCATCGAGGCGCGCATCGAGGAGATCCTGCTGGGGGTCCAGAAGCAGATCCAGCGCTCGGGCGTGGGTGACCGCATCTGGGCCGGGGTCATGCTGACCGGCGGAACGGCGCTGCTGGAGGGAATCGGCCCGGTGGCCGAACGCCTGCTCGGCTACCCCTGCCACATCGGGCGGCCACAGAACCTGCTCGGCATGAGCGGGGTGGTCAGCACGCCGATCTACTCGACGGCCGTCGGCCTGCTGCGCTGGGCGATCGAAGAGGGCGAGGGCGCCACGCGCGAGTCCTGGCTGGTGCGCCGAATCAAGAAGCTGCTCGATATTTATGGCTGATTCGCTATAGGATCGGAGGGATCCGTGCCCAAACCGGATCCGTTCGATGCACATAACGGAAGGACCTCTTTCCAATGGATTTGCTGACTCCCGATCCCACCCTATATAACGTTCCCTACGTCGCGGAGGATTTCAACGGCATGCCGGTGCGGCTGCTGGGGCGCTCCGGGCTGCGCGTCTCCAACGTCGGATTGGGCACCTGGAAGATGGGCTTTCCCGAGACCGGCGACGGCTCGCGCATCGACGAAGCCGACGCCATGGCGATCCTGGACCGCTCCATCGAGCTGGGCGTGACGCATTGGGACACCGCCAACCGCTACAACAACGGCTCGGGCAACAGCGAGCGCATCCTGGGGCGCTGGTTCAAGGCCAATCCCCGCCAGCGGCGCGACGTCACGCTGGCCACCAAAATCTACGGCGGCATGGACGGGCGCTCGCCCAACCACTGCCGGCTCTCGCGCGTCAACATCCTCGAGTCGACCTACGCCTGCCTCGAGCGGCTCCAAGTCGACGCCATCGACATCATGTATTTCCACTCCTCCGACGCCCACACGCCGGTCGAGGAGAGCCTGGAGGCGATCGAGGACCTGGTGCGCCAGGACCTGGTGCGCTACCTGGCCGTCTCCAACTACACGGTCGAGGAGCTGCGCGCCTATGAGAAGGCGGCGGCCTCGATGTCGGCGCGCGTGCGGGTGCAGGCCGTCCAGAACGGCTTCAACATCCTGGATGGCGAGTTGCCCGACGCCCCCGCCGTGCTCGATCACTGCGCCGCCAGCGGGATCTCTTTCATCGCCTGGAGCCCGCTGGGGCGCGGCCTGCTGACCAACCGCTACCTTGACCCCGCGCGCGTGGCCAAGGGGGACCGGCTGGTCGACGAGGGCAGCTACGAGAAGGTCGCAACGCCTGAAAAGATGGCCCGGCTGCGCGCGCTGGCCGATATCGCCGAGGAGGCGGGCCTGACGGTCAGCCAGTTGACGCTGGCTTACATGCTGACCCTGCCGGGGATGGGGCCGGTGATCCCCTCGGCCTCAAGCGTCGCCCAACTCGAAGAGAATGCCAAGGCCGGCACGGTGAAGCTGGATGCGGGGCAATCGGAGCGCATCCGCGAGGCGCTGGCGGGCGCCTGATGGCCCGCCGGGCGAGCCGAATCGGGTTTGCTTTGCGCCCGCGATTCACATAGACTTCGTTCTGATCAGGGAGCTTGCGCGACGGCGCAAATCAAACTTGAACTCATCGCCCGGCCACCGATGCCCGCGCGAAGGAAATAACCAGCAGACAGTTTGCGGAAGAGGATCGATCATGCAAGAGGATGCCAAGCCGCGGATTCAGTGGGAAGACCCCACCAGCTTTCCGGCCACCCGGATCAAGGTGATCGGCGTGGGCGGGGGCGGATGCAACGCCGTGGACGACATGGTGCGCAAGGGCTTCGCCGGGGTCGAATTCTATGCCATCAACAGCGACTTTCAGTCGCTGAAGAAGAGCGCGGTGCCCAACAAGATTCAGGTCGGTGAGGGCGTGACCCATGGGCTTGGCACGGGGGCCCAGCCAGAGCTGGGAGAGCGCGCCATCCGCGATGCCGAGCAGGAGATCCGCGCCCTGCTCGAGGGGGCCGACATGGTCTTCATCACCGCCGGCATGGGCGGGGGCACCGGCACCGGCGGCGCGCCGGTCATCGCCGAGATCGCCCGCTCGATGGACATCCTCTGCGTCGCGATCGTGACCAAGCCGTTCATGTTCGAGGGGCCCAAGCGGATGCAGCGCGCCATCGGCGGCATCGGCCGGCTGCGCGAGCATACCGACACGATGATCGTCATCATGAACGACAAGCTGATGGAGACGGTCGGCCCCAAGACGCCGCTGACCGAGGCCTTCAAGATCGCCAACAGCGTGCTGGCGCAGGGCATCCGCGCCATCAGCGACCTTGTTTCGATGCCCGGCTTGATCAATGTCGACTTCCGCGACGTGCGCACGATCATGGGACAGACCGGCGGGGCGGTGATGGGCGTGGGCGTCGGCAAGGGCGAGAACCGGGCCGTCGAGGCCGTCAAGAAGGCCTGCCACAGTCCGCTGCAGGAGAAGATCGTGATCGACGGCGCCCGCGGCGTGCTGATCAACATCACCGGCGGCTCCGACGTCACGATGCAGGAAATCAACGAAGCCACCAGCATGGTCTATGAATCGGCCGATCCCGACGCCGACATCATCTTCGGCGTCGTCATTGACGAGAACATGAAGGATGAGATGCGGGTGACGATCATCGCCACCGGCTTCAGCGAAACCGCCGAAAGCGCGCCGGCGTTGGCCGACCGCGTGCGCGGCCGCACCAGCATCTTTGCCCAAAGTGGACCGCTCACGCTTGATGACGAGCCGCTGCGCCCGCGCCTGGACAGCGACGAGCCCGACCCGGTGCCGGCGATCCACCGCAAGCGCGAGCGCGAGGCGGCGCCGGTGCCCTCGCCCCAGCTCAACTTCGAGCGCGACGACAACCCGCTGCGCGAGTGGGACCAGCCCACACCACGCCCCGACGAGAGCCCACGGCCGATGAGCCCGGCCCAGCCGGTCAACCCGAACCACACGCCGTTCCCGGCGGCCGCCCCGAGCGCGGCCCCGGCCTTCAGCGATTCGGCGCCCACCGGCCGCGACACCCATGCCGGCGAGGCGGCCGAGGAAGACCCCTATGACATCCCGGCCCTCCAGCGGCGCCGTCGCCAGCGGTTCTTCGAATAAGCCCAGTTTACTATGATTGAAACTACGGCCGGGGCACTCAGCCCCGGCCTTCATTTTTGCCCGACGCGAGTCTCGCTGCGCAGCAGCCGGGCCAGAATGAGCCCGGCCAGCCCGCCCAAGCCATGGTTGAGCATGTCGGTCAGGTCCACATAGCGCCCGACGATCATCGACTGGCCCAGCTCGAAGAAGATGCCGACCGCCAGCACCAGGGCCAGCCCCAGCGCGACGCGGACACGGGCGCGCCAGCGGACCCGTCCGTGGTCGAGCCACAGCCCCATGAGCAGACCGAGCGGGATGTACCAGCCGATCTCGCGGCCGATATCGAGCCAACTGGCCAGCGAACGTGTGTGCAGGTAATGCAGGTAGGGAATCCAGCTGGTCTCGAAGCGCAGCTTGCGCGCCACGGCCATCGGCGAGTCGAGGAACTCGAACGGCCGCCAGCTGACGACCATCAATATCAGGCAGTAGCCGAGGATGGCGAGCGGCAGGATCGCGCGCCGGCGCTCCGCCGGGGCCAGCTCAGCGGCACGGTCGGCGGGCGCGAGCAGCAGCATCGCGGCCAAGGCGCCAAACCCCGCCCCCAGCGCGGCGGCCAGCGGCTGCATCACGTCGGAGGTGCGTGAGAGCACGACGAGCTGGGCTGACTCGATCAGGAGCGCCACCACGGCGCCCAGCAGCATGGCCTGGAGCAGTCCGCCCCGCCGCCCCCGCGCCAGCCGATCCAAAAACCCCGCCGGCAGGAGCAGCGCGAAGGCCCGGACCATCCCCGCCAGCCGCTCGGCATCCCAGGGGCCGGTGGGATCGAGCAGGATGCGGCCGGCCGCATCGCCCCCGCCCTGGAGGCGTTCCCAGAGCCGGATCGCCTGCACGCTGATATCGAGCGGCAGCAGGCTGAGCGGCACGAGCAGCGACAGGTAGAGCGTGCGCAGCCCGGCCGCCAGCCGCTCGCGGGAGGTGCCCTCGCGCCGGCCGAGCAGGATCGCCGGCCCAAGGCGGTAATGCCCGATGATGATCGCCATGATGCCATAGCCGAAGGCATGGCCGGCGGAGTTCATCAGCCAGTCGGTGAAGCTCGGGTAGCGGGCGACGGCGAAGACCTGGAGCGCCTCGAGAGCCAGGCTCAGCAGCGCACCGAGCGAGAGGCCGAAAATCGAGCCGGAGCGATGTCGCGGCCGCTGCGCCCACGGCAGCAGCAATCCCAGCGGCAGATAAAAGACAAAGTTCGTCGCCAGGTCGCGCACCCAATGCCAGGTGACGTCGCGCGGCCAGAGCAGGCTGGCCTTGAAGACGCCGATATTGCGCTCGACGGCGGCGGGGGAGGCATCGAAGCGAAAGGGCGCCAGAGAGACAAAGACGATCAGGAGCGCGGCCAGCAGGGTCCACCCCAGCGCCACCCGCCGCCCGAGCCGATCATGATCGTGGACGTATGGTTTCATGCCGTGGACCAGCATAGCATGGGCGGGGGGTAAAAAACGGTGCGAAACAAAAAGCTTCCGGGGACCTGCGGTCCAAGGGAGCAGGCGCATCCCTGGGTTGCCGCAGGCCCCCGGCGAAACGGGACCGGTGGCCACACCGTCAGGCGGCCAGCCGGATCAGCTCCTCGGCCTTCTTATAATCGTCGTGGACGTCGAGAGAGAGGCGATACAGGTCGCCGATCTCGATGCCGCTGACCTCGAGCGCGCGCGGGTGGAACGTGTAGGCCAGCCCGTCGGTGCCGACGCCGATGCCGAAGCTGATGCAGAGGATGTTGCCCAGGTGCACCTGCGAGACCAGACGCGGGGCGCTGCGGGCGCGAATCGGCTCCTGATGCCAGGCGATCGACTCGATCAGCGGTTCGGGCAGGTTCCAGTGGCGCGCCAGATGCTGGCCGGCCTCGCTGTTGGAGAAGCCCAGAATCCGCTTCTCGGCCTCGCAGAAGGAAAGCTGCTCGCCCTCGACCAGCTTGAGGATCGCCGCAAGCTCCTTGTCCACATAGGTGTTGAGGATGATCTTGCCGATGTCATGGAGCAGCCCGGCGGTGAAGGCCTGACCGCTGGATTCCTCGCTGGTGTGCTGGGCGATGCGCTGGCTGGCGATGGCGCAGCCGACGCTGTGGCGCCACAACTCGCCCTTTTCGAGCCCGTAGCCGCCCTGGGCCTGCTGGTAGAAGCTGGAGAGGCAGCCGGCCAGGACGAAGTTGACCAGCGTGTCGGTGCCGATGTAGACCAGCGCCTCCTGGATCGAGTTGATCTTGCGCGGCAGCCCATAATAGGAGGAGTTGCAGAGGCGCAGCACCTTGATGGTCAGGGCCGGGTCATGCTTGATCAGTTCCACCATCTCGCGGGTCGAGACGTTGGGGTCACGGCTGGCGTGCAGCAGCTTGACGACAATGTCGGGCAGGGCGGGAATATCCTCGATCCTGCTGATCAACTTATCCAGATCGATCATAGCTCTTTCTCAACCCCGTTGGATTTGATCACCCGCACACGACCATCGCGCAGGTCCAGGCCGATGGAGATCGAATTGACGCCCCCGGTCAGCTCCCGGCGCGCGGCAAAGGCATTGCGGGCCAGCACGTCGCGTGCCGCCTCGACATTCTCCTGGCCGATCTCGAAGCCGCCGCTGACCAGTTGGGCGCCGCCGGCCAGGTGACAGATCAGCCGCTGCTTGAGCGCGCCCAGCTTATAGCTGCGGCGAAAAAGCAGCGGGATGCCGGTATCGGCGAAGATATATGGGTTCGTGAGGGCCTTTTCGGTATTCAGCTCCGAGCTGGGCAGCATGAAGTGAATGATGCCGCCCACGCGTGCCTCGGGATCAAAGACGGTCAAGGCGACGCCGGCTCCCAGAGTGTTGGTCGACAAGACCGCGCTGGGATTGTTGGTCACCTTCATGTCGGCCAGATCGACCAGAATATGCGTGGCGGTCAGGCCGGGGCTCAAGTTCACCACAATTCACAACCTTTCGCGGACACGCCAAGCCAATGCGCGACGGGCGTGCGCTGGTGGACTTCATCATATCTATCGGCAGATCGAAAGCGAGAACAAAGGGAAAAACGCGCCCTCAGTCGATCAACATCGCGTCGCCGTAGCTGAAAAAGCGATAACCGGCGTTGACGGCCTCGCGATAGGCCCGCAGGATCGGCTCGCGCCCGGCCAGCGCCGCCACCAGCATCAGCAGGGTCGAGCCGGGCAGGTGAAAATTGGTCACCAGCGCATCCAGCGCCAGGAAACGGTGCCCCGGCCGGATGAAGATATCGGTCATCTCCTCGGCGGCGCGGATGCCGCCATGGCGCGCGGCGCAGCTCTCAAGCGTGCGGGCGGCGGTGGTGCCGACGGCGATGACGCGGCGCTCGGGGTCGCGCCGGGCCGCCTCGATCGCCTCGGCCTCGGCCGGCTCGATCCGCCAGCGCTCCGCATGCATCCGGTGCTCCTCGACCCGCTCGGCCAGGATCGGCTCGAAGGTCCCCAGCCCGACGTGGAGCGTGACGCGGCAGAGCTGAATTTCGCGGCGGGCGAGTTCGGCCAGCAGCTCGGGGGTAAAATGCAGTCCCGCGGTCGGGGCGGCGATCGAGCCGGCCTGGCGGGCATAGACCGTCTGGTAGCGCTCGCGATCCTCGGCGCCGGCGCGTGCGGCCTCACCCTTGGCCTTGCGCTGCTGGAGGATGTAGGGCGGCAGCGGCATCTCGCCGGCCCGTTCGAGGTAACTCTCGAGCGGCTCATCGATTTTCAGGCGCAGCAGCCAGGAACGCTCACTGGCGCGCTCGAGCAGAATGGCCCGCCCCCCGCCCTCCAGCGTCAGCGCCAGGCCCGGCCGAAAACGCCGCCCCGGCCGCGCCAGCGCCTCCCAGACTCCCTCGCCGCGGGGCTCCACCAGCAGGATCTCGGCACGCCCGCCGCCGGGACGACCGGCCCACAGCCGCGCCGCCAGCACACGGCTGTCGTTGATGACGAGGCAGTCGCCCGGGCGCAGCAGGGTGGGCAACTCCGAAAAAATGTGGTGCTCGATCCGGCCGTCGGCCCGGCTCAACCGCATCAGCCGCGACTGATCGCGCCGCCGCGCCGGATGCGTGGCGATCCGATCGGGCGGCAGGTCATAGTGGTAGTCCGACAACAGTGGCGAAGGGTCCATGTGCTCATGTTTGCGGAAGGATTTGGTTGGCCATCATGGCCGGGCGGCCCGCGCCCAGCCATCGTCGGCTGTTCGATCAGGCTGGTCAACGGCAAACCGATGATCTACGGAATCAATGGCTATCCCTGACGCCGCCGGAGACCTGACTGCGCGAGCCGAGGCTGATGATGGTGGACAGCAGGTTTTCCGAATCGCCCGATTTGGGGATGAAGGCCGCCGCGCCGGCCTGGCGCATCGATTGGGCCGTGGCATCGTCATCCTGGATCGAGAGCCCGATGATGACCGTCTTGGGCCAGCGACGGCTGATTTCGCGGGTGGCCTCAACCCCGTTCATCCGCGGCATGTTGACGTCCATCAATACGACCTCGGGGCGCAGACGCTCGACCGCCTCGATCGCCTCGATGCCATCGCGGGCCTCGCCGAGGACGACGATCCGCTCGTCGTCGCTGAGGATGTTGGTGATGCCCTCGCGCACGATGGCGTGGTCGTCGACCACGAGCAGGCGCGTGCGATGATCGGCGGGGGCGGCAGCGCGTGACCGGCGGCGCCGGACCACAGGCGCGAGCGGCAGCGCGGCCGGCTCGCCGAGGACGACCGGCGTCAGCGGCACCTCCAGCTCGATGCGGCTGCCAAGCCCCTCGCTGGATTCGACGGTCATCAGGCCACCCAACGCGGTCAGGCGCTCGCGGATGCTGAACAGGCCGAAGCCGCCGCCCTTAAGGTCCCCCGCGACCGCCTCGGCGTCAAAGCCCGCGCCCTTATCCACCACCGCCAGCCGCAGGCGATGCTCCTCCTCGCGCACCTCGACGCGGACCTCATCCACGCCCGCGTGCTTGACGGCGTTGAAGAGCAGCTCGCGGCCGCACTCGTAGAGCAACGCCTTGACATCATCGTCGAGCGGCTGCCGGATTTCATCGGCGTCAATGATCACGCGCACCGAGTGGCGCTCCTGGAACGTGGAGCCGAGCCAGCCCAGGGCCGCGACCAAGCCATCCTCATAGAGCACCGGCGGGCGCAACTGGCGCGTCAGGTTGCGGGCCGCATCGATGCTCTGATCGAGCAGCTGGGCGGCCTTGGTCATCAGCGGGACGGCCGGCCCGTCGCCGGCGCGGTCGCCCGCCATCCGCACATGCATGAGCGATGCCACGAGCAGCTGCTGCAGGTCATCGTGGAGCAGGGCCGCCAGCCGCTTGCGCTCGCGATGCTCGGCCGAGGCCAGCTCGGCGGCCAGCCGCCGCAGCCGCCCGGTCTGCTCCTCGAGCGCGGCGGTGCGCTCGGCAACGCGCTGCTCGAGCGACTGGCTCAGCTCGCGCAACCGGCTTTCACTCTCGCGCAGCGCTTCCTCCGCACGCCGCCGCTCGGTCAAATCTAGCATCGAGCCGATCATGCGCAGCGGGCGGCCCTGCGGGTCGCGCGAAATATGCCCCCGGTCGAGGAAGGTCGCGTAGCTGCCATCGCTCTTGAGGAAGCGATACTCATCGTGCCATGTTTCGTCGCCGCCATCGATGGCCGCATGGAGGCCCGTGACCACCCGCTCCCGATCCTCGGCATGGATGCGGGAATACCAGCCATCGATCGATTCGCCCATCTCGCTGGGCAGACAACCGAAATGCTTCAGCACCGCCGAGCTCCACGAAAGGCGATCCGTTGTCAGGTCCCAATCCCAGATGATGTCATTGGTGGCCTTGCTGATCAGGCGATAGCGTTCCTCGCTATGGCGGACCGCCTCCTCGGCCAGCTTGAGGTCATGAATGTCGGTGGCGGTGCCGAACCAGCGAATGGTGCCATCCTCGCCGGTCACCGGCTCGGCGCGGCTCAGGTGCCAGCGATGGCTGCCGTCGACCATCCGAACACGGTGCTCGATCGCATATTGTTCCCGGCGCCGCACCGCCTCGCTCCAGACATGGCTCGTCCGCTCGAAATCATCGGGGTGCAGGACCGGATGCCATTGCCAACTGCCGTCTGGACGACGCTCAAATCCCGAATACTGGCTCACGCGCGTGTTGTAGTAGTCCGGGTTGCCATCGGCGTCGGCCGTCCAGACCAGTTGCGGCATTGCGTCAGCCAATTGCCGGAATCGACGCTCGCTGTCATGCAGCGCAAGCTGGGCGCGGGCGCTTTCGGTGATGTCGCGGGTGATGATGACCGCCAGGATTTGCTCGCCCTCCGCATTGCGCACCGGTTCGCCGCTGAAGCTGAAGTGCCACTGCAGGTTGTTGTCCCGGCGGCGGCAGCGATACTCCTGGTTGACGACCGATTCGCCGCGCAAGACGCGCGCGATCGGCCAATCAGCCAGCGGCAGCGGTTCGCCATTGGCCGCCAGCAGCTCGTAGTGCTGGGCAAAAAAGGGCAGCTTGCGCTCGAGCTCATCCACTCCGGAGTAGCCAAGGATGCGAGCCTCCGCCTCATTGGCCAGCACCACCTCGCCCGCCATGTCGAAGATCATGATCCCTTCGCCGACCGCTTGAAAGACCGCCAACAGGCGCTCCTCGCTCTGGCGCAGCGCCTCGGCCATCTCGGCGCGGCGCGTTTCCTGCTCAAACTCGAACCCCCGGAAGATTGAGCCGGTCACCTGATCGCCCAGCAGGCTCAGAAAGCCCATGTATTCCTCATCGAGCGGGCGCAGGGGGCTGATACCGGCGACGATGAAGCCGGCGGGGTGGCCTTGTTCCCCCTGCCGGATCGGCAAAATGACGGCGGTGCGCGTCGGCTCGGACCAGACCGGATTGGCCAGTCGCCCAAAGCGCTGTTCCAAATCCTCGAGTACGACCGGCCGGGATGTCTCGCGCGCCTGGCGCAGCGGCCAGGCGGCCTCGGCGGCGCCAAGATCGATCACCTCGGGCGCGGCCGGCGAGTCCGCCTCCAGCCCGGTCCAACCGACCCGACGCGCCAGACGGCCATCCTGATCCATCAGGTAAAAAATAACGAAGGGCAGGTCGTGGGGGTGGCCGGCCAGGATCCTGACCGCCGTTGAGCAGGCGCCTTGGGGAGTGTGGGAATCGGCACCGGCGCTGGCGCCCAATTCGCGCAGAGTCTTAAGCCGGCGCGAGCCGATTACGTGGCGGGTCTCCTCGGTGCAAGCGCAGAAAACTCCACCAATGCCGCCGGCATCATCAGGAGCCGGGCTGTAGGAATAGGTGAAGTAGGTTTCCTCGGGGAAGCCATGGCGCTCCATGACCAGGAGCACCTGCTCGTTCCAGACGGCGCAGCCCTCGTTCATGACGCAGTCGGCCTCGGGGCCGACGATGGACCAGATATCGGACCAGATTTCATGGGCCCGCCGGCCCAGCGCCCCAGGGTGGCGTTTACCCAGAATGGGGGCATAGGCATCGTTATAAAAATTGATCCGCTCCGCGCCCCACCAGACAAACATCGGGTAGCGCGAGCCCAGGATCGTGCGCACGGCGGTCTTGAGGCTTTGCGGCCATGACTCGATGGGACCCAGCGAGGTTCCCGACCAGTCGCGCTCGCGGATCAGCCGCCCCATCTCGCCGCCGCCGGCAGGTAGGATGCCCGGATTGACCATTGATGACCCCGCTCTCTGACTTTACAAAAAACGCGAGGACCCTGAGGGGGTCGGTTCACGCCTGCGGTATTTTAGCAGAAATGCGGCTCGGGATGTTTGAATTATCAGATGTTACGGTTTCGGCAGCCCCGGCTCGGGCCCTGTCAGCGGCCAAGGATTTCCTTGATGAATTGGTCGCCCGAGAAGTGGCCGTAGCCGCCGCGGGCGCAGCTTTTTTCATCGTAGGCCTCAACCGCATCAGCCTCGATACCCGGCCCCATGATCGCAAACGGGACCTCGCCGTGGGTGTGGATGCGGCGTTCGACGGGGGTAGGGTGGTCGGGCAGCAGGCCGATGACGGCCCGCTGGTGGCGCTGCGCCAGCCCGTCGAGCACACGACCGATCAGCCGCCGGTCCAGATCCTCGATCGTGCGCACCTTGAGCTCCAGGTTGCCCTCATGGCCCGCCTCGTCGGGGGCCTCGACATGGACATAGACCAGATCGTGATGCTCGAGCGCGGCCAGGCAAGCGTCGGCCTTGCCCTCATAGTTGGTATCCCAGAGGCCGGTCGCACCGGGGACCTCGATGGGCACCATGCCGGCATAGACACCCAGGCCGCGGATCAGGTCGACGGCCGAGATGACGGCGCCATTGATGCCGAAGCGCTCGGGGTAGGTCCACATCGTCGGACGGTGGCCCGGCGACCACAGCCAGATCGAATTGGCGGGGTCCTTGCCCTCGACCCGGCGGCGCTCGTTGAGCGGGTGATTTTCGAATAGCTCCCAGGAACGGCGCGTCAGGGCATTGAGCAGGGCGGCGGTCGGCTCGGCCGCGGGCGTGCGAGGCTTGATCATCAGCCCCTCGACGGCCTCGCCGGGATGATCGTGCGGCGGGGAGCAATCCAGCTGGGAGCTCAGGCCGCGGCCGACAAACAGGTGCCGGTAGCTGACGCCGGTATAGATGCTCAGTCCCTGGCTGCCGATCGCGGCGCGCAGCACGCCGAGCAGCTCATCCGATTCGGCCGAGCTGATGTGGCCGGCCGAATGGTTCTTGATGCGGCCATCCTCCAGGCAGATCAGGTTGCAGCGCATCGCCATGTCGTCATCGCTGAGAGTGACACCCATCGCGGCCGCCTCGAGCACACCACGGCCCTGGTAGACCTGACGGGCGTCATAGCCAAGCACGCCCAGGTTGGCGATCTCGCTGCCGGGGGGGAGGTCGGGCGGCACGGTCAGGAACAGGCCGCAGCGCCCCTCGCGCGCGATCCGATCCATGTTGGGCTTGCGGGCGGCCTGCAGCGGGGTGAGTCCCCCCAGCCGCGCCACCGGTTCATCAGCCATGCCGTCGCCCAGAAAGATGATGTGCTTCATCAATGCCCCCGCCCACAGGATTCAACCCGCGCCAACGCGGATAGATACGATTTTTGCAGAATGCAACGAAATCACAATGGGAAAAAAACCGAGGCCCAGCTCAGGGCGCATCATACGATCGCTACGGCAGCTCGTGGCGGGGGGGGTAGGTCGGCTCTTCGAGGCGACACTGGAGGCCATGTCGGGTCAAAGACCCGACCTACCAAAACTCGGGGGAGTTACAGATCCAGCGTGCGGAAGCCCTTGGGCGTGCGCGAGAGGACCTTGTGGCCGTGGCGCGTGACCAGCACCAGGTCCTCGATGCGCACCCCCCCCAGGCCGGGCAGGTAGACCCCCGGCTCGATCGTGACCACCATGCCGGCCCGCAACACGGTCTTGCTGCGCGCGTTGAGCGTCGGCCCCTCATGGATCTCCAGCCCGACGCCGTGGCCGAGGCCGTGGCTGAAGTAGTTGGCCAGCCGGCGCGCCTTGAGCCGCCCGCGCGCGATGGCATCCAGTTCAGCGCAGGCGACGCCGGGGGCGACCGCCGCCAACGCCGCCTCTTCGGCCTCGAGCACCGCCTCGTAGACCCGCTCCAGCCGCGCCGGCGGGCGGCGACCGAGCCCGACCACGCGCGTCATGTCCGAACAGTAGCCGCCATGCACCAGGCCCATGTCGATCAGCAGCAGTTCTCGGGCGGCCAGCGGCTGGTCGGCCGGCTCGTAGTGCGGCCGCGAGCTGTTGGGCCCGGCCGCGACAATCGTCTCGAAGGCCAGCCGCTCGGCGCCGGCGTCGTCGGCCAGCGAACGGATGCGGCGCGCCAGCTCGCGCTCGCTCTGGCCCGCCCGCACCGAGGCGAGCGCCTCGCCGTAGACCTGGTCGTTGAGCCAGGCGCTGTCGGCGATCAGCCGCGCCTCGGCCGGGCTCTTGATGAGGCGCAGCTCGGCGATCAGATCGCCAGCCTCCTGCCAGTCGGCCTCGATCGACTCGCGCCACTGGCGCACCGCCCCCCACGGCGACGAGCCCTCAAAGCCCATCGTGCGGGGCTTGAACTGGCCGCGCCACTGGGCGAGCGCCTCGGGCGCCGACTTCATCAGGCGCACCTCGCAGTGGCCGACCACGGCGCGCGCCGTCTCGATGTAGCGGCCATCGGCATAAAGCACGGCCTCGCGCGGGGTCACCAGCAGATACGAGAGCGAGGCCCGCAGCCCGGTCAGGTAATAGCTGTTGGCACGGTCGAAGACCAGCATCGCATCGAGCCGGCGCCGGGCCAGGGCGCGCTGGAGCCGGCCCAGCCGGCGGGCATATTCCTTACTGGTGCTCACGCCATTCATTCGGGCTCCGCCTCCTCGATCTGATAGGTCAGGTCAAGCGACTGATCCTGGCGGCGGACGTGCAGCACGATCTGGTCGCCGACCGTGCGCGTCAGGAACTGGTCGAGCAGGTCGTTGGCGTCGATGACCTCGCGGCCGTCGACGGCCATGATCACGTCTCCCAACTCCAGCCCGGCGCGCTCGGCGGGGCCGCCCGGCTCGCGCTTGGTCAGCAGCACGCCCTGCTCGGTCTGCAGCCCGAGGAACTGGACGACGAACGGTGTCAGGTCCTGGAAATCGAAATCCAGCCGGATCGAGCGGATGCGGCCATGGCTGAGGATTTCGGCGACGACGCCGCGGGCACGGTTGATCGGAATCGAGAAGCCCACATTCTCGGACCCGCCGGCGCGCGAGAAAATAAATGTATTGATGCCGATGGCCTCGCCGTCCAGGTTGATCAGCGGCCCGCCGCTGTTGCCTGGATTGATCGCCGCGTCGGTCTGGATCATGTCCTGATAGATGTGGTCCTGCTGTGGCCGACGGAAGGAGCGTTTGACGGCGCTGACCACGCCCACCGAGACCGACGGACGCGGGTCGGCGATCAGCGGGCCGTAGGGATTCCCCACCGCCAGCACGGTCTCGCCGATCATGATGGAGTCGGAATCGCCCAGCGGGATCACCGGCAGGATCGCTTCCCCGACATCCTCCAGCTTGAGCAGCGCGATGTCGAGGTAACGGTCGGCATCGAGCAGGCGCCCGACGAAGCTGCGCCGGTCGGTCAGGGTCACGGTGATCGTGCTGGCGTCCTCGACGACGTGGTAATTGGTCAGCACGTGCCCCTCGGCATCAATGATGAACCCCGAGCCGAGGTAGGGGATGTTATGCTCGCGCATCGTCAGCTGATAGGGGGGAAACAACAGGTCGCCGCTGGAGGCATCCCACTCGCGCGTTCCGGTCAGGCGGGTCACGCCGATGCTGACGACGGCCGGGCTGAGGCGCTGGGCGATGGCGACGACGCCGGTATGGCGCTGGCTGCCGGCCAGCCCCGTCAGGATCGGGCGCAGCGTGGTCTGAATCGAGTTTTGGGTTTGGCCGCCAGGGGTGGCGCCCTGCTCGAGTGCCCAGTCGCGCATGAGCGGAACACGCCCCAAGCCAAGCCCCAGGCAAAAGGCGGCAATGGCCAGCGTCAGCGTCACGGCCAGCCATCGGAGTATCGCCTTGCGCATGTGGAACATCCTTGTTGTCGGTGGCGCCAGGGTCAAGTCAGTTCCCAGCAGTGGCCACTGGGTCGCCCTTTCATGGCTCTGTTCATCTCGGGCCGGCAGTCCCAAGGTTCCGCTGCGCTCCACCTTGGGCTTTTGAACTGGGTTGCCCTTTCAGGGCAAAGGCGATCGCTTCCGGCAACTATCAGACCTTTCAAGCATGATTTGACCCTAGGGTTCGGCGCGCTCCAGCGAGATCATCTGCTCGAGCAGCTCGGGGGGCGGGGCCAGATCGGGGTAGCCGGTGTGGTAAATGCGGCCGTCGGGCCCAAGGAGATACTCGCCGCCGCTGCGGCTGGGAGCCGGCTGCAGGCGCTGGCGTATCTCCTCGATGGTGAACTGCCGGCCCGGGTCGGCCATCTCCATCATCTGGAGCTGGGTCTGCATCGCCTGGATATTGGCCGCGACGGCCACCTGGTCGCTGCGGTCAATCTGCGACTGCATCTGCGTGACCTGGGTGACCGGGTTGGGCCGCATCGGCCCCTGCGAGACCACAATCAGGATGATCACGACGACGATCAGGAGAACCAAGATTGACCAGCCGCGCCGGTTTCGCCCCGCCCCATGGATTGCCATAGTTTTCATGCCGTGCCACCCCGATCGCTGATGATGGACATCCAAAAAACGATTATCCGGCCGCGGCCCCCCGCAGGCAAGCTGCTTTTAGGACGTTAATCCAGCTCGAAGTCCCGCTTGGGCTTCTGGATCGGCCCTTCCTTCTCGGCCTGTTCCAGGCCCTCCTTGAAGAGCTGGTTGAGGCGGTCCATCTTGGAGCGCTCGCGCTCGCGGGCGGCCTCGACCTTCTTCTCGATCTCATCCTTGGAGCCCTTGACCTTGCGGTAGGCGTCCTCGAAACGGTCGCCGCTGGAATCCTCCAGAATCGGCTTGCGCACCTCGACGACCTTGCCGCTGCGGCGGTTCACGATCAGGATGGTCTTGCAGCCGGGGCAGGTGACTTCCAGAAAATCCTCGTGCATGACGTTATCCTCGATCAAATTGGGCGGGGCACGGTACGGGGAAGCGCCCTCTCCCATTGTCGGCCAAAGCGAGCCGGTGAACAATCTCATTCCAGCGTGGCGGCGATCACGTCGAGCAGGTCCTCGGTCCCCTGGCCGGTGATCGCCGAGACCGGCACCAACGCCGTCGGCTCGACCCCCAGCTCGTCGCTAAGCGCCGCCAGCCGCTTGCCGACGGCTTCGCGCCCCAGTTTATCAATTTTGGTGATGGCGAAGATGAAGGGCAGGTCTCGTTCCTGCAGCATGGCCAGCAGCTCCATGTCCTGGGGGGTTGGCGCGCGCCGCACGTCCAGGATCACCACCGCCAGCCGCAGCCCCTCAGCCTTCCGAAAAAACCGCCCCATCATCGGCGCCCACTGGCGGTGGACCGATTTTGAGATCTTCGCGTAACCGTAGCCGGGCAGGTCGATGAAATAATAGAGCCCGTCAATGTCGTAGAAGTGGATCTCGCGCGTGCGGCCCGGAGTGGAGGAAGTGCGCGCCAGCCCGCGCCGGCCGACCAGCCGATTGAGCAGCGAACTTTTGCCAACATTGGAGCGGCCGGCGAAGACCACCGACGGACGCGGCGGCGGAGCCTGCTCGGCCCGCACGATCGCCCGGTCGAACTGTGGGTTGTTGATCTTCATGCTCTGCCCTCCGTCGGCTGCGAATTATGGCGTCCCACCCCTCCATAAGCCAACGAAAATCACCGGCCCCGGTCCGCTGATTTACGAAATAGATTGCGTGGCGGTGGGGCATTTGATGAGATAAGGATTGTTCAGGTGAACATGCATCGGGGCGCCGTCCGCGCCCATCCAACTTGCCGCAAGGAGCCGACCGCGATGCCCGAGGAACTTTACTTCTTCCTGGTGCTGCTGGGGATCATCTTCCTCATTTTCCTGATTTTCATGTTCTTCTATTTCGTGCCGGTGCGGTTGTGGATCGCGGCTCAGGCCAGCTCGGCTCCCGTGGGCATCTGGCACCTGATCGGCATGCGGCTGCGGCGCATCCCGCCCACCGAGATCGTCAACCCGCTGATCAACGCGGTGCAGGCGGGACTGGTCATCTCGCGCCAGCAGCTCGAGAGCCACTACCTGGCCGGCGGCAATGTCGACCTGATCGTCAAGGCGCTGATCGCGGCCGACAAGGCGCGCATCCCGCTGACCTTCGACCGCGCCCGCGCCATCGATCTGGCCGGCCGCAACATCTTCGAGGCCGTGCAGATGTCGGTGCTGCCCAAGGTGATCGACTGCCCCGACCCGCGCGGCGGCCGCAACACGATTGACGCGGTGGCCAAGGACGGCATCCAGCTGAAGGCCAAGGCGCGCGTGACGGTGCGCGCCAACCTCGAGCGCCTGATCGGCGGCGCCACCGAGGAGACGATCATCGCCCGCGTCGGCGAGGGCATCGTCACCACGATCGGCTCGGCGGCGACGCACAAGGCGGTGCTGGAGAATCCCGACTCGATCAGCAAGCGCGTGCTCGAGCGCGGGCTGGACTCGGGAACGGCCTTCGAGATTCTCTCCATCGACATCGCCGATATCGACGTCGGCCAGAACGTCGGCGCCCGCCTGCAGATCGACCAAGCCGAGGCCGACAAGCAGATCGCCCAGGCCAAGGCCGAGGAGCGCCGGGCGCTCGCCATCGCGCGCGAGCAGGAAATGAAGGCCGCCGAGCAGGAAATGCGCGCCAGGGTCGTCGAGGCCGAGGCTGAGGTGCCCAAGGCCATGGCCGAGGCCTTCCGCAACGGCCGGCTGGGCATCATGGATTACTACCGGATGGAGAACATCAAGAGTGACACCGGCATGCGCAAGAGCATCTCGGAGGAAGACAAGTAGTCGGCTCCGCGATCATCCTTGGCAGACAGATGCACGCCGGGCGGCCGCCATCCGCCCGGCGTTGGCATGTCCGGCCAAGATCGGCCGGTGGACCTTTTGACCACGACTTGCTAAGATTTGAACGTTGCGATAGTTGTGATTGCGAAATAAATCGATCCGAGGTTGAGGATGAACCCAGCAAACCGCCCCCCCGAACCCGCCGCCGAGCCCGGCGAGGCCGCCCTCGCGCGCATCCGCCGGCGCCGGCGCTGGAAGTTTGCCCTGCTGGGGCTGGTGATGCTGGTCGTGATCGCGCTGGGGGCGGTCCTCTACCTGCAATCCTCCCATGCACTGCACAATTTATATCTGCCCGCCGCGGGCCGGTCGCTCGGCACCAGCATCCGTGCCGAGGAGGGCGCCATCTCGCTGGGGGGGCGGTTGCGGCTGGAGCAACTGGTCATGCTCGGCTCCGATGGCGAGCCGGCGCTGACGGCCGATGAGGTCTGGCTGCATGTCGATCCCTGGTCGCTGGTGGGGGGGGGCTCGCCGCACATCCTTGAGGCGATCGTGCGGCAGCCGCAGGTGATCGTGCGCGTGGACTCCGTCGGCAACAGCAACTGGGACTTCCTGCCCGAGTCTGATGAGCCGGCCGAGGAACCGCTGCCCGACGTGATCGTGGACCGGCTCGTCGTCGAGCAGTTGGGACTGGACCTGACCACCGGCGAGGGGCTGGTCGCACGCATCGCCGGGGGCTCGCTCAACCTGACCGACCTGGGGCGCGGCCGACGCGGCGAATTCGGCCTGCAGGCGAGCGGCGAGCTGCAACGGGCCGATGCCCGGATTCGGCAGCAGGGAAATCTGGAGCTGAGGGGCATGCTGGGCCAGGACGAGAGCGGCCGCCTGATCGACTGGGAGAGCCGGCTGACCTCCACGATCACCGGCACCGCGTTTGGCGTCGAGGCCCGCCAGGTCGAGCTGACCGGCCTCTCCGAGGGCACCTATGATGCCGCAGGCATCCTGAACCAGCGATTCAACCTGCAGGCGCGGGCGCCGGAGGGGCAGCCGGGCTCGATCGACGGGCGCCTGGCATGGGACCGCCCCGGCCGCGTCTATGACATCACCCTGGCGATGGAGACGCTCGGGCGCGAGCTGATCAATCCGCTGCTGGCGGCGCTGGCGCCGATGCAGATGACGCAGGGCCAAATCGATGGCACGGCCAACCTTCAGGGCACCAGTGAAGGCATTGGTTTTGATGCCCGGTTGACCGCCGCCGGACTGGCCTTTCAACTGGCCGACCAGCCTGAACCCAGCCCGCCGCTCGACCTCTCGATCGATCAGCAGGGCACGCTGGCGCTCGATCCGATGCAGGCGCGCTGGGAGCGCGCCTCGCTGGTGATCGAAAGCGAGGCGCGCCGCGTGGTGGAGGCGACACTGAGCCGTCCGCTGACGCTGCGCCTGGACACGACCTCGCCAGACGGAGCACTGGACGAGGTCGAGGCGGCGTTTCAACTGCGGCTCAATCGGCTGACCGCGGCTCAGGCGCAGCCCTGGCTGCTGCTCGCCGGGGTGGATCGCGCGCAGGTGCCCGAGGCGGGCAACTTCAGCGGCGAGCTTGACCTGATCGTCGGCCGGCTGGGCCGCTCGCTGACGGCGCGCGGCCAGCTTGAAGCGGCCGGCCTGAAACTGGCAGCCCTGGAGGGCCCGCTCGACCTGAGCCAGCGGCTCGACCTGACACTCGAGGATATCGACCGGCTCCAGATCAAGGCGCTGGCGCTGGATGTGACCCGCGCTGGACGCCCCATCGGCCGGGCACAAATGAGCGGCCAATTCGGACTGGCCTCACGGCAGGGACAAGTGAAGGTCGTATTGACCGCCCCCCAGACGCTGGCCGGCGCGCAGGCGCTCGGGTTGCTGGCCCAGCAGCCCCGCGAGGGGGTTCGCGACGGCAGCCTGCTGCTGGACCAGCAAATCGAGCTGAACTTGGCCGAAGGTCGGATCGCCAGCCTCGGCACGCTGGCGATCGAGGGCATGGCGATCCGCATCGGCGGGCAGTGGGCGCCGCTGGGGGTGGCTGGCAGGAACAACATCAGCTTTGATCAGGGGCGCGGGCGCGTTGAGATCGAACAGCTTCAGCTCGACGTGGACGACCCCGCCGCCGCACAGCCCGGCCGGGTGGAAGTGACTGGCCACTGGCAGCAGCCGCAGGAGGTCGGGCAATATTCCACCGGCGAGCTGCGCGTGGTGGCCGGCCGCATCGACCTGGCGCCCTGGCTGCGCATCATGAACGCGGTCGCGGGCGACGACCTGCCGCCGATACCCTTCCAGGCCAATGAGCGCATCGTCGGCGAACCCGACGGGACGCTGCGCCTCGAGGGCGAGGCCATCTTCGGCGTCATTCCCGGCACGCTGGGGGCCCAGAGACTTGACCTCGAAGTCCGCCACGGCCTGCTGCGTGCGGACAACGCGGTGCGCGACGCCACGCTCGAGCTGACCGCGCGCGACCCCGACGGGCGCGTCGTCGATCAGGCGCGCATCGATGGCGAGGCCACGCTGGCCGAGCGCACGGAGATCAACTTCACGCTGGCGGCCGAGCGGCTCGCGCTGGACCCCTACCTGAACTGGATCGAGCGCTTGACCGCCGCGCCCGCCCGCCAGGCACCACCTGAACGGGCGCCAGAGCCGGCGCCGGTGACCGCGCGCGGGCAACTGAACGTGGGCGTGCTGACCGTGCGCGGCATCGAGGTCAGCGATGGCCAGGCGACACTCTTTTACCAGGATGGCGCGCTCGAGCTGAAGCTGGAACGGCTGGCGCTGGCCGAGGGCGTGCTCGCCGGCGAGGCCAACTACAACGCCGCCCGCATCGAGCCCACCATGGATTGGAACGCCACCCTGACCGGCGCCAACACCAGCAGGCTGCTGGCGATGGCCAAGCCCGGCTGGGCCGAACACCTGACCGGCACCGCCACGATCCGCTCGCAGGGCGCCAGCCAGGGCAGCGGCGAGGAGTTGCTGCGCCGCCTGCAGAGCCAGACCAACTTCGAGGTCGGCGAGGGCACGATGCAGGGCATCTGGCTGCTCGACATCATCGCCCAGAGCACGAACATCGACACCTTTCGCAACATCCGGTTCTTTGATTTCAGCGGCATGCTCGACATCGCCGAGCGCAACGTGCGGCTGCAGGAGGTCGTGATCAACGGCATCCAGCACCGGCTCGACATCGGCGGCCTGATCGACTTTGACGGCAACTATCAGTTCTCGGTCAGCCCGGCAATCTCGGGGGAGATTGCCGAACGCCTCCAGCAGCGGCTGCCGGCGATGCTGCGCGCCAACGGCGATTTCTTCAAGTTCCCCTTCCAGATCGCGGTCGAGGGCAGCCCCGCCGGTCATCGCGTGCTGCCGCTGGCGCGCATGGACCTGGGCGAGGCGGTCGGTGGCGCCCTGCAACGGCCGCTCGAGGAGCTTCGCGAGCGCGCCCTGTTCCGCCTCGGCCAGCAGGCTGAACCCGGCGCCGAGCCGCCCCCGGTGGACACGCCCACCCCGGCGGCAGAGCCCTTGATCGTCCCACCGGCGGAAGAGCCGCCCCCGCTGGAGGCGCCGGCCGAGCCGATCCCGCCCCCCGCGCCGACGCCTGAAGCTGCGCCCGAGGTAAGCCCAACCCCCATTCCAGAACCCACGGCTGCGCCGACACCGGAACCAACGCCTGCGCCGACACCCGAAGTGACACCTGAGCCGACGCCCGAACCAACGCCTGAGGCAACACCCGAGGCGACACCCGAGCCGACGCTTGAACCGACACCTGAGCCCACGCCCGAGGCGACGCCTGAAGCTACGCCCGAACCGACGCCTGAGCCGACACCCGAGGCAACACCAGAACCGACGCCTGAGCCGACGCCGGCGCCAACGCCTGAGCCGACGCCCGAGCCGACGCCTGAAGCGACACCCGAGCCGACGCCCGCGCCGGGAAGCTGAAACTTACAACCCGCCTGACCAGGACTGACCGGCGAGCTGTAAAATGTGGCGCGGGCAGGGCGGATCGATCTGCAGGTGGGCCGGGCGCTGGCCGCGCAACAGATGCACGACCACCTCGGCCACGCGGCGGCGCAGCGACTCGGCCGCCGCACGACCCGTGCCCGCGCGTCGCGGCCCGTGGCGCAGCTCGGGGCGGGCCAGCAGGGGATGCTCCGCCGGCAAAATTTGGCTTAAATCATCGTCAAAAGTAGCCAGCGCCGGCCGCCCGCGCCCCAGCGCCGCGGCCAGGCCCGTCAGGTCGATCAACTCGGGGGCCGAGACATTGACCAGCACCGCATCGCGCCGCATCAGCGCCAGCCGTGACGGCGAAAGCATCCCGGCGGAAGTCATCCCCAGCGGCACGTGCAGCGAGACCACGTGGGCGATGCCAAGCAGCTCATCGAGCGGCGCCGGCCGGACCTGGTGATTCTCAAAGGCATCGCGGGCGGCGAAGGGATCGTGCGCCCACAGGTCCATACCCAGTGCGCGGGCGCGGAGCGCCAGCTCGAGCCCGACCCGACCGAGCCCCACCAGCCCCAGCCGCAGCCGCGCCGGCTCCTGCCCCCGTTCGCCCAACGCCGCCACGATCAACTCCAGCGCCCGCCCGGCCCACTCGCCGCTGGCATAGTCCGGGATGCTGGTCACGTAGATGCCAAGCCCGCGCGCCGCCTCCAGGTCGACGACCGGCGCCGCCGGCGCGACTCCCGGCCCGTAACGCACCACCAGCAGGCAACCGCGCGCCCGCTGGAGCAACCCGGCCGGCAGCGGCGCGCGCCAGGTCTGGATCACCGCCGCCCGCGCCAGCTCGGCCTCAAGGCCGGCCTCATCGAGCGCCGCCGCCTCGACCAGCCGGACCTCGATCCCCTGCGCGCGATAGACATCGAGCTCAATCGCCGCCGGCGCGGGCGGCGCATCCAATATCAGAATTGTCGGCGGTTTGTGGGTCATGGTTCTCGTTCCAGTTGATCGGCCAGCCGGCGCTGGGCCGGCAGGGTGAACAGACACAGCGCCAGCCCGCGCGCCGCGCCCAGGTCGCCGCCGCGGCGCACCAGGCTGCTCATCGAGCGCAGCCACTGGCGCGGAAAGATCAGCATCGCCCCCAGCAGCGCGCGCTCGGCGGGGCTCAGCGGCCGATGCTGCTCATAGGCCGCCAGCAGCCGCCGCAGCGGCGCGATCGCCCAGCCCCGGCGCTGCCCGAACTCCCCCAGAGGGACAACCAAGTCCGTGACCGCCGGCCAAGTCATCGAGGATTCCAAGTCGATCATCCATGTGCCGGCTGAAGGTCGCTCGACGAGCAGGTAGTTGTTCTCATGGCTGTCGCCGTGGATCAGGGTCACCGGCAGGGTTGCCGTGGACAAGTCGCCGACCCGCGCACGCAGATATGCCTCGGCGCGCGCGGCCAGCTCGACCATCGCCCCCTGGCGGGCCGCAAAGAATCGACACGTCGCCGGCAGGCCCACCGCGCGGGCCTCGGCCAGCCGGTCCTCGAGCGCAGCCAGCTTCGCCATCGGTTCGCGCCAGAGCGCATCCAGCGAAATCGCCGCCGGCTCATTCAGCTCTCGCGCCAGCGTCAGCCCCGCCTCGGCCCCCCGTTCATGCAGCCGCCCCTGCGCCGAGAGCACCGCCGCCACGTCAAGCTCGCGCCGGTAAGACGGCCGCCGCCCGGCCACCCGCGCCATGACATAAAAGCAGTGGCCCTCCCGCTCGTGGACATGGCGCCCGTCACGGCATGGATGGATCCGCGGCAGCAGCTCGGGCTCGAACCCCGGCCGCAGCCGTTCGAGCGCCGCCAGCGTCGCCTCGAGCCGCCGGACGCCCAACCCCTTTACGCGGCAGCGCTTGAGGATCCACTCCGCGCCGTCGTCCGCTCGCAGCAGAAGCTGGGCGCCGTGGCCGACCCGCAGCGGCTCAACGCCCCCCAACGCCAGCCCCCACTCACGCTCGATCTCCTCGCGCCGGGGGAAAAATGTGGGCTGTTCGGCGCATTTGGGCATGGGGCGACTCAAGATCGTGATGGGCGTGATCGCAGGAAAACCAGCCGCAATCATTCAATGGGCCGGCGGGCCGGAGCGCAAGCACAAATCGAGCGCCACTTTCATTTGCGTCCCCTTTGGGAGATGTCATAGTGTGGTTGGTCATTGAAATTTCATCGAAACGGAATGAGCATCATGAAAAACACCGTTCGCGTGATTGGATTGCTCCTGATCATTCTGGCGCTGCTGGCGCCGGGCCACGCCGCCGAGGATCCCCGCTTCGAGCTGCTGGGCGAACCCCTGCGCTCGCGGCCGCTCGATGTCCAGGTGGTCACCACCAACAGTCGGGGCGAATCGATGGCCTGGGCTTCGATCAGTGGCCCGCACGCGACGCTGTTCGACGTCGTGGGGGTTAATCTGGCCACCGGAAAGTCGCGCCTGCTGAACTTGTCGCGCTGGGGCGAGACCCATAAGCGGCTGCACCGCGCCGACAACGGCCATCTTTACATCTACAGCGGCAGTCCAGGCCGGTTCTTCAAGTTCGACATCGAGAAGGGGGAACTGATCGACCTGGGCAAGACCCTCAACGTTGGATTTTATCATCTGACCCATGGAGTGGGGCCCGACGGGCGCATGTGGTCCGGCTCCTATCCCTCCACCGAGCTGGCCTGGGTCGACCCCAAGACCGACAAGATCGGAAACCTGGGCCGGCTGACGAGCGATCCACGCGTCAAGTATGTGAATGGCATTGCCGTGAGCGATGCCAACATTGTCTATTGCGCGCTGGGGCTGCATCATCCCGAGCTGTGGGCGGTCGACCCGGCCAGTGGCCAGAAGCAGCAAATCCTGCCGGCCGCGCTGATGAAGCGCCAGGGGACGGTCTCGCTGCGCCTGGGCGAGGACGGTCAGGTCTACGGCGCGGGGGGCGGGCGCTTCTGGCGCTGCCGGCCCGACGGCATCGACTTCGTTGAGAAATGGCCGGCGGTGCGCGTGGCCGCGGCCCAGAACCTTTTGGGCGACGAGCGCGTGGTCCGACTCGATGCCGATGGCCTGTTGGATGTGCGGGCGCTCAAGGGCAGCGGGCAACGCACGATCGCCAGCGATTTCACGCCGCCGCGCTCGCCGATCTATTGCATGGGTCCTGAACTGAACGGCAAGGTTTACGGCGGCGGCGCCTCGCACTGGGCCAACATCTTCACCTACGACATCGCCACCGGCAAGATGGAGGACCTGGGGCGCAAGGGCGGCGGCGGGGTGCAGGTCTACGACATCCTCGCCCACCCGCGCGGGATGTTCCAGACCAGCTACACCGGCGGCCACCTCGACTATTTTGACCCCGAGTCAGGCGAGCGCAAGCTGCTGGTCAGACTTGCATCCAGCCATCAGCAGGAACGGCTGACGCAGCTTTGCCTCGGGCCCGACGGCCGGGTCTACACCGGCACAGTGCCGGTCAAGGGGATCCTGGGCGGGGTGCT
The DNA here is from genome assembly GCA_041687335.1 of Sumerlaeia bacterium. Classification (GTDB taxonomy): domain Bacteria; phylum Sumerlaeota; class Sumerlaeia; order MVZB01; family MVZB01; genus JAJFUE01. The sequence continues at coordinate 36,554 of JAWLCE010000038.1, forward strand.
GGCACGGCTGGACCCCGAGGATTTCAGCCATCAGGTCTGGCGCAACATTATCCCAGAGCAAAGCATCATCGGGGTGCTCTCGGTGCCGGCCACGCGCGAGGTCTTCTTCACCTCGAGCGTCGGGGGCGGGACGAGCGCCATCCCGAGCCAGAAGGAGGCGGTCGTCGGCCTTTGGGACGTCGATGGCGAGCGGGTGGCCTGGCAGGCCAAGCCGATCCCCGGCACGCGCCGCTATGATTCCGCGGCGCTTGGGGCCGACGGCCTGATCTACGGCACGGCCGGCTCGAAGTTCTACGTGATCGACCCGCAACGCCGCGAGGTGGTCCACCAGGGCGACCTGCCGGTCAAGTCGGTCCGCCACCTGGCGCTCTCGGACACCCCCGCCGGCCCCGATCACCTGATCTATGGGCTGGGCGAGGATGCGGTCTTCGCCATCGACCCGGCCCGTCGCGAGGCGCGCGTGGTCGGGCGCCATCCGTCTGTCGCGCATGGCCAGGGCATCCTCGCCACCGCCGATGGCACGATCTACTACGGCTCGGGCTCGCAGCTCTGGCGCATGCGCCCCTAGCGCAGGGGGCGAAATAGCTCCAATGAGTCAGGGTTGAAGGACCCACGGCGACACATGCCGCTCCTGACGGAGCTTGAGGGAGTGGGACGGGCTTGCTACAAACATGTCGCTCCTGACGGAGCTAAATGGCTCCTCCGGAGCCGCAGGAGGCAGACTGCGTCGGCGGAGTTCTTCGTGAACCCATCAGGACGTTAGCTAACTCCGCAGGAGTGACATGTTTGTAGAGATGGGAATTTCTCCCCCAAAGCTCCTTCAGGTTCAAAGGACCCACGGCGGCACATGCCGCTCCTGACGGAGCTTGAGGGGGAGAGGGGATGGCCTTGCTACAAACATGTCGCTCCTGACGGAGCTAAATGGCTCCTCCGGAGCCGCAGGAGTCAGGTCATAAGACGCATTTTTTATAGTAAATTTCAAGGGAGTCATTTTCAGGGAGTTTCTCATGAACCCAATTGGGTTCACAACAAAGAATGAGAATGGGGTCTCAGTATTGATTTGTCAGGCGAGCGGCATGTGACGATAGCCCCACCGCACTCCCAACCCGTGCTGCCACTTCGGAGCTCATGATAAAATCAGCATCACGTCGCCTTGCCTGCTGGAGGTTTTCAAGATGTCAAAGCTAGCTATTTTATTGCCGGCCCTGCTGCTCTTGTGCGGGGCGGCCGGTTTGGCTGCCGGCGCCGAGCGCAGCGCGATCGTCTATCCCGGCGGCGATGGGCGGCTGATCTACGCCCCCGACGCGCAGGGCAACATCATCCCCGACTTTTCGCATTGCGGCTACATGGGCGGCGGGGTGGCGCTGCCGGAGCTGGCCGTCCGGGCGACGCTTGACCCTAGCCCGGGAACGACCGACGACACGGCGCGAATCCAGGCGCAGCTCGATGCGGTCGGCCAGCTTGCCCCCGACGCCAACGGCCATCGCGGGGCGGTGCTGCTGCGCCGGGGCACCTACCACGTCAGCGGCTCGCTGACCATCAACCGCAGCGGCGTGGTGCTGCGCGGCGAAGGGATGGACGAGGACGGCACCATCATCATCGCCACCGCCACCAGCAAGCAGACCGTCGTGCGCGTGGCCGGCACCAGTAACCGCGCCGAGGTCGCCGGCTCGCGCCGCTCCATCACCACCCCTTACGTGCCCGTCGGCGCACGCACCCTCACCGTCAACGATGCCTCGCCCTTCAACGTCGGCGACCCCGTCATCGTCCATCGCCCCAGCACCGCCGAATGGATTCACGAGATCAAGATGGACCAGATCCCCGAGATCACCGGCACCGTGCAGTGGGCGCCCGGCGAGTATGACCTGCTCTTCGAGCGGCGCGTCATCGCCAAGAGCGGCAACACCCTCACCCTTGACGTGCCGATGGTCAACTCGCTCGAGCAGCAGTATGGCGGCGGCCACGTCTACAAATACACCTTCGCCGGCCGGATCGAGCAGGCTGGCGTCGAGGACATCCGTTTCGTCTCGCGCTATGACGCGACCAAACAGTCTTATTACGACCGCTCCTATGTCAGCTATACCTACCCCGACGACCTGGACCACGGCTGGACCGCCGTCAACATGAGCAGCGTGCAGGACGGCTGGGTGCGCCGCGTCAGCGCGTGGCACTTCGGCATGCACCTGGTTACGGTCGGATCGACCGCCCGCCGCATCACGATCCAGGACTGCGCCTTCCTCGACGCGGTTTCGCCGATCATGGGCGGCTATCGCTATCCATTCAACCTGGCCGGCCAGCAGACGCTGGTGATGCGCTGCTATGCGCGCACGGGCCGCCACTGCTTCGTGATGGGCTCGCGCGTGCCGGGGCCCAATGCCTTCGTCGACTGCAAGAGCGAGCTGGCCTATGCCACCACCGAGCCGCATCACCGCTGGGCCGCCGGCACGCTCTACGACTTCGTCTCGACCGACGGCCCGGGGGCGGGCCTCTGCGCGCTCAATCGCGGCAACAACGGCACCGGCCACGGCTGGATCGGCGCGCAGACCGTCTTCTGGAATTGCCGGGCGCCCATGTTCGTGCTGATGAAGCCGCCCACCGCCCAGAACTACGCCATCGGCGTGCACGGGCTGATCCCCAACGACACGGCCGAATTCCTCGACAACCTGGCCGGGCGGCTGAGCCTGACCAACAGCAAGAACATGCACCCTGTGGATTTCACCTACGACGGCACCCCCTTCATCGGCGATGCGCACTTCGAGCATCCGACGCGCCAGGTCGAGCCGCGCAGCCTCTACTTCAAGCAGCTCGCCGACCGGCTGGGGATGGCCGCCGTCCTCAACGTCGCGACCCCGCCCCAGCTCGACGGCTCGATCCTCTCCACGCTGGGCGGCTATCCGACCACCGACATCAGCCGGCTCGACCCGGTCGTGATCTATCGCGAGACGTGGGCCGGCAAGTCCGCCGATCACATCCGCGACCTGAGCGGGCACGGCTGGCACGAGAACAGCGGCACCACCGCCGCCGCCACCACCATCTTCGCCATCGGCCGCGAGACCAGCCAGCCGAGCAACCTGCGCAACGTCAACAACACCCAACCCTCGGGCACGAGCCTCGGGGTGGGCCTGCTGCGCTCGCTCACCGAGCCGATCAATCGCAGCTACATGCTCTGGACCGGAGAGATCACGATCGACCGCACCCGCCACCTGCCGCGGCGGATCGTTTGGCGCCAGCGCCATGACGCGGCGATCCCGGTCCGCGTCGCGGTGCGGGTGGGCACGGTGTGGTTCGCGTCGAATCAGACCTTCACCTCCACCGGCACCACCTACAATCAGGAGGCGCTGGACTGGGAAGGCGCGGCATGGCGGACGCTGAATTTTGTCCCCGGCTCGACCCTGACGCTCGGCCCCGCCGTGACGCTGCCGGCCGATGGCCCGATCACGGGCCTGGGTTTTTATCTCGACGCCCACCCCGCGCGGGCGCGATTTGACACCTTGGAATTCGAGGCCGGCTCCGCGCCAACAGCCGCCCGCTCCGCCGTCCCGCGTTCACGCTGGCGAGAGCTTTTCTGATTCACTCCGTGCCCGGCATTTCCAACTCAGGCTCGGCGATCCAGCCGGCCGTCCCGCCGACGGCGGCTTTCCACCAATGGCGGCCATGGGCGGCGATGCCGTTGAGGCGATGGGGCAGGATCGTGAAGGGGCTGCCGCCGGCGGCCTCGGCCAGCGAGCCATAGTTTTCGCCCGGCCCCCGCCGCACGCGCGCCTGCCCCGCCAGCCGTCCGGTCTGGCCGGCGCTGAAGCGGGCGCTCCAGCTGGGCGGCCGCCGGTTGATCATCATCAGGCCATTGCCGACCGCCCGCTCGCGGCCGTCGGAGGGGCGGTTGACCACCTCGCCGCGCACGAGCATCGTCGAGGAGCCGCCGCCGTCGAGGTTGAGCGCCTCGGTCGCGCCAAGCTCGTCGATCAAAAAGCAGCTCAACTCCATGGCGCTCATCCCGCGGCTCGCGTCGGAGCGGCCGTCGCAGACGACGAAGAAAACATAATCATCATTGAAAGCCACCGCCGTGCGCGGGTGGCGACCGGCATAAACCCGGTCGTCGCGATGATCCAGCGCCAGACCGCCCGCGACCAGCACGCGCCCGCCGCCGATGCCGGAGTAGACACGCGACCAGTCCAGCGGTTCGGCTTCGCCGGCGCTGAGCCGGATCGAGATGCCGACCTCGCGGCCCGGCCGCGCCAGCGCAAGCAGCTCCGCCGCGCGCGCGCCCGAGGCCGAGACGACGACCTCGTCAAACCGGATCGGCGTCGAGACGCCCCGCTCCGGCAACCCGACCACGCGGCCGCGCATCGCCGCCGGCGGCGGGTGGGCGGCCAGCGGCTGCGCCAGCTCGACCCGCACCTCGACCCCGTCGCCCTCGCTGCGGGTGTTCTCGCCGTAGGGCGGCGTGTAGAGAATGATCTCCCCTGTCCCACGGGCACGGTTGAGGCCGTCGACCGCCAGCTCGCCATCGCCAAAGTCGAGCATGATCTGCTCGCCCGCCAGTTCGAGCCGGCCGCCGATGAACGGGACCCGGTCGCGGGTCCAGGCAAAATGGGCGCCGCCGAACTCGCAGTGGAGCCCCTTGGCCAACCAGCCGGCGTGCATCTGGCCGCCATGCATCAGGCCGCTGTCCAGCCGGCTCCAGTCGCCGTTGATCGCGACGACGACCTCGTTGCGTTCGCCCCAGTCCCCACCCCAGCTGTTGATGGCATCCTGCTGGCGCCGGGCCTGCGCGCCGACCGTCTCGCGCTCGCCGGTCAGCCGTCCGCGCGGCAGGCTGCTGTCGATGATTGCCTCCGGCCGCGCCCGCGCCAGCCGCGCCACGTGCACCACGTTGGGGTCGGCCAAGCGATGGACCCGGTAGTCGATCCCCTCGCCGACCGGATGCCACGGCGCCTCCGCCCCGGCGCCCATGGCCAGGGCCAGCCAGCCCAGCAAGCCGATCGCGCGCTGAATGTTGAGGTTCATCAGGCAGCTCCCGTCTCTCGCCCGCCACTTTTCATCATCCCGCAAGGTAAAACAAGAAAATTGGACGAAGTGGTCGGTCGGGTCTTCGACCCGTTTTAGCGACATTGTTATGTTCTGCCGACCCTCCCGCCTGAGTATGTGTTTAGCGAGGGTGGCCAGAGCCTGATACCGAGGATTTCACCCTGAAAGTGCGAGTCAGCGCACCCCAGTGCTGCCACTGTGCCGCCCTTTCAGGGCTCGGATTTTCGCCCTCCTAAACCCAGGGTTTCGCTGCGCTCCACCCTGGGCTTTTGCACTGTGTCCACCCTTTCAGGGTGGAATGCCGATGTCATGCTGAGTGGGTGGTGCTTCTGTCGTTACAGGCCGCTCCTCCGGAGCTCTGACCAAGGGGCGTTGGTTGCTACAAACAGGCCGCTCCTCCGGAGCTATTTGCCCCTACGGGGCAGTTTGGCCCCGGCCAGCTCTCGGCCATTGTTTGATGCTGCACGCTAAACACAAACCCGCCTGAAGGCGGGACTACGAACTGGGCAGCAGCGCCCCTTCCGCGGCCATCCGCGTAAATCCGTGTCCCATTCCCCCGGCCCGGCTTGACTTCACCGGCGGCCTGTGCCAGCCTGCCTTTGCTCCGTCAATCTGCACCAGGGGGACCTTTCAACATGCTCAGAATCTGCGCCATGATTTTCCTGCTGAGCCTGCTCGTCGCGGGCGCCGGGGCGGCCGTGCTGCCCGAGATCAACACCGCTCCGGGCCCCGAATATGCCGATGAGGGTCGCATGTTCCAAGGGATCCCGGCCATCGAGCGCGCGCCCAACGGCCGGCTCTGGGCGGCGTGGTACGGCGGCGGCGTCACCGAGGACCTCCACAACTACATCATCCTGGACACCAGCGGCGACGACGGACAGAGCTGGCAGCGGGTGCTTGTGCTCGACCCCGACGGCGACGGCCCCCAGCGCGCCTTCGACCCCTGCCTGTGGCACGACCCCAGCGGCCGCCTCTGGCTCTACTGGGCCCAGCGGCCCGACAAAAACCCGGCCGACACCCTCGCGATCACCACCACCGAGTCGGGCCGCGCCGACGCCAGCTGGACCGCCCCGCGCCACCTGCTGGAGGGCATCATGATGAACAAGCCGACGGCGCTGGCCGACGGGCGCTGGCTGCTGCCCGCCGCCGTCTGGCACGTCGAGGACAGCTCCCGCGTCTTCGCCACCGCCGACGGCGGGGAGAGCTATGAGCGCATCGGCGCGGCCGGCATCCCCGAAGCCGACGACCGCAATTGCGATGAGCACATGATCGTCGAGCGGCGCGACGGCAGCCTCTGGATGCTCGTGCGCACCCGTTACGGCATCGGCGAGAGCACCTCTGAGGACGGCGGGCGGAGCTGGAGCCCGGTGACACCCACCACGATCCCCCACACCAACGCGCGCTTTTTCCTCCGCCGGCTCGACAGCGGCCGGCTACTGCTGGTGCGCCACGCCCCGCCCGACGCGGCCCGCGTCCGCTCCCACCTGACCGCCTATCTTTCCGATGACGACGGCCAGACGTGGAGCGGCGGCCTGCTGCTCGACGAGCGGCTGGGGGTCTCCTACCCCGACGCCGTCCAGGCCCCCGACGGCCGCATCTACCTGATCTACGATTACGAGCGCCGGCGCGACAAGCTGATCCTGATGGCGGTCTTCCGCGAGCAGGACGTGCTGGAGGGCCGGACGGTGTCGCCCGACGCGCGCCTGCGCGTGCTGGTGAACCAGGCCCACGGCGTCAATCCCCGCGTCAAGCCCCAGGAATAGTCCGCGGGGGGGGAGGGCTGGCGCACCCCGCCACCCTCCCCTCCCCCATGACCCTCCGACCATTCATGACAAGATTCTCCTTTTGTGCCGGCCGCGGCCGGGCGATAAGCGTTGACAGGGCAGGCGCCGCGGAGCGTAAAATATTCATATGGTCCGGCAGCTTGAGCCGCGAGCCTGCAAATAAAGAATTTAGGTGCATATTTTGCCCGAATTTCGCAAAGATCCGGTCACCGGGCGTTGGGTCATCATCGCCAGCGAGCGGGCCAAGCGGCCGGCCGCGTTCATGGTCGACAAACCCCCGCGCCAGGAGGGGTTCTGCCCCTTCTGCCCCGGCAACGAGCGCCATACCCCCGAGGAAGTGATGGCCTATCGCCCCGCCGGCAGCGCCCCCAACCTCTCGGACTGGTGGCTGCGCGTGGTGCCCAATAAGTATCCGGCGCTGATCTCGAGCGAGCCGGTCAAGCGCAGCGGCAACGGCATGTATGACCTGATCAACGGCATGGGCGTCCACGAGGTCTTCATCGAGACGCGTGAGCACAACCTGCACATCGGCCAGATGGACCCCAAGCAGGTCGAGGAGATCATCTGGGCCTATCGCGACCGCTGCATCGAGATGCACAAGGACCACCGCCTCGAATACGTGATGATCTTCAAGAACCATCAACGTGAGGCGGGAGCCTCGCTCGAACACCCCCACAGCCAGCTGATCGCGATGCCGATCATCCCCAAGCGCGTGCAGGAGGAGCTGGAAGGCTCGCTGCGCTACTTCGACTACAAGGAACGCTGCGTCTTCTGCGACATCATCGCCCAGGAGCGCAACGACCGCGAGCGCGTCGTGCTCGAGACCGAACTCTTCATCTCGATCATGCCTTTTGCCTCGCGCTTCCCATTTGAGTGCTGGATTCTGCCGCGCAAACACACCAGCAGCTTCCACGACATCCAGAAAAACGAGGTCGCCGCCTTCGCCGAGATCCTGCGCGAGACGATGAACCGGCTGCGCCTCACGCTGGACGACCCGCCCTACAACTGGATGCTGCACACCTCGCCGCTGCGCGAGGGCGAGAACCACTACTTTCACTGGCACATCGAGATCATCCCCAAGCTGACCCGCCAGGCCGGCTTCGAGTGGGGCACCGGGTTCTACATCAACCCTTTTTCGCCCGAGGAAGCATGCCGCAACCTGCAACCTTCCGCCATCGTTCATGACGTGGGCTGAGGCGCCCTCGGCGTCGACACAAAATAAATATTGCCCCCGCCGACACTCACCGAGCGAGCCGGCTCCTCACGGAGGCGGTGCGCTTCAAATTTGCTCACATCGAAGCCTATTTTAAATTTGCCATTGCTTCCTTATTGATTTTATTGTTGAATGTGTAGACGCAAACTGGTCCGCGCCAGTTCAGCCGGTCCAGCCGGCACAATTTGAGGGACGAGGAGTTGACAGATGAAGCGTTGGTTCACGTACCTTTTCCTGGTGGGGATGATGGTGGCTTCCGGTGCGACGATGGCTTGCCAGCAGCAAACGCCGCCGCAGACTGAGATCGAAGAAGAAATCAACGAAGAAGAAACCCTGATCGTGCCCGACGCGCCCCAAGAAGCCGCTACGCCGGCGCCGATGACCGAGCCCGTTCCGCCCGCGCAGGGTGAGATGTAAAATTACAGCAGCGGTGACCTCCTCGGGGCGCCGTTCTGTATTACTACCGCATCGATATCGTGACTGGCCGGCGGGGTTTCCCTGCCGGCCAGTTTGATTTGTGTGTCGAGATGATCCTCCCCTGCCCCCGAAACATGCCTCACTCTGACCCACCCGGCATCTCCCTCTGCGGCCAACCTTCCCACGCCCGACCAACTTGTGCAAAAATAGCTTTGAATCGATGAAAAATTCAGTTGCCTGCGCTCCGCGGCCACGTCCGCGCGGGACTTGGCACATGGTTTGCAATGATGATCATGTGCGAGCGGGGAAGGGTCGGCAAGAGCCGCCGCCCGCCACCAAACAGACTCAACTGATGCGCATATTGCAGAAGGAGGTCAGCATCATGACACGGGCTTCATGGGATCCTTTTCGCGAGATGGAATCGCTGAGGCGCGAAATTGACCGCCTGTTCAGCGGCGTCTCCGGCCGCGGTGGGCTGGGGCGCATCTCATTCCTGCCGGGGTTGTCGGCGCGGGCCTATCCGCTGCTCCGGGTCCAGGACGAGGCCGCCGAGATCAAAGTCGAGGCCTTGGCGCCGGGGCTGGACCTGGAAGCGCTCCAGGTCAGCGTGATCAACGACCAGTTACGGATCGAAGGGCGCAAGGTTGGGCCCCAGGACGTCAAGCCCGAGGCCTGGCACCGCAGTGAGCGCTCGGCCGGCTCGTTCGTCCGCACCTTGACGCTGCCCGCGCCGATCGAGCCCGACCAGATCGAGGCTGAATACCGAAACGGCATCCTGACGATCCGGCTGCCCAAAGCGGCGCATGCGCGCCCGCGCCAGATCAACGTCAAGGTCGCCTGACGCGGGCGTCGTCCTGACGATCATGAAAGGAGCATAAGATCATGGCTGAGGATACCATTCAGACAACTGGCAACCAGGTGCCCGAGGAAAACAGCGCCGCCCCGGTTGAAACCCGCGACCAGAGCCGCTACCTGGTGCCTCCGGTCGATATCTTCGAGACCGAGCAGGCCCTCGTGGTGATGGCCGACCTGCCGGGGGTGGAGCACGACGGCCTTCACGTAAGGGTCGACGAGGGCGTGCTGACCATCGAAGGCCACACACGCCGCACGGAAAGCCCCGACGCGCTCCTGCGGGAGTTCGAGCTGGCTGATTATTTCCGGCAATTCCGCCTCTCGGACCAGATCGACCCCGAGAAAATTTCGGCGGAGCTGAAGAATGGGGTGCTGACGCTGAACCTGGCCAAGGCCGAGCCGGCCAAGCCGCGGCAGATTCAGGTGCGTGTCGGCTGACGCATTGCTTGACGGGCATGTGAGCGGCGGCGGGGCGAACCGGAGACCCGGTTCCCGCCGCCGTCCCTTTGGTTACGCGCCCGCCTGGGGGGCAAATTCGGCGATCGAGTCACTCGAACCAAAGATGATCAACTCGTCGCCGGCGCGCAGTTTTTCCTCTGCTCCCGGGTTCGACAACACATATTCGTCCCGACGGATCGCCAGTAGGGTGAGGCCATGGCGGCGGCGCAGTTCCAAGCGAGCCGGAGTCTGACCGATCAGAGCGGAATGCTCGGCCACGCGCAGGGCGGCCAGCTCATGACCCGCGTGGCCCAGCCGCAGGTCGCCCAGCGATGAGAGCCCCGTGGTGTCGCCGCGCATCGTGCCGTAGCCGTCGGCGCGAATGTCGGCGAGCAGCTCCTCGATGTCACCCAACGGCACCAGCGCGCGGCGCAGCACCCGCCCGACGATCGCCACGGAGGCCTCAAATTCGTCAGGCACAACCTCGTCCGCCCCCAGCCGCAGCAGCGGTTCCATTTCGGAGGCGAACTTGGAACGCGCCAGGATGGTCACTTTCGTGTTGAGGCGGCGGGCCAGTTGCGTAATCTTGCGTGTCTCATTAGGGTCTGGCACCGCGACGACGACCATGCGCGCCGCATCCACCCCCGCCTGCTGGAGCACGGCCGGCTGCGAGGCATCCCCCCACATGATCGGCTCGCCCTCGGCCTGCTCGCGGCGGACGGTTTGAGGATTCAGCTCCACGATATGATACTTCAGCCCCTGCTGGCTGGCCGCGCGCGCCACCTGGCGGCCGGTCACGCCGTAACCGATGATCAGCAGGTGATCATGGGGCCGGACCTCGATGGGCAGGTCGCCGGGGGGGTGGGGCAGCCAGCGCAGGCGCGGCCGCCAAGTTGGCACACGCTCCATCAATCCCGGCGCCGCCGAGATCAGGAACGGCGAGGCCACCATCGTCAGGATCGTGATCGCGATGAAGCGCTGGAACATGACTGCGTCGATCAGCCCCACCGCCAGCCCGGCGGCCGCGATGATGAACGAGAACTCGCCGATGGTGCACAGGGTCAGGCCCGCGCCCAGCCCCATGCGCGCCGTATAGCCCAGCGCCATCGTCGCCGCCCCGGCCGCGATCACCTTCAGCAGGACCACGGCCAGCGCAAGACCCACCAACAGGATGGGCTCGCGCGCCATCAGACCAAGGTCAAGCAGCATGCCGATTGAGATAAAGAACAGGCTGGCGAAGATATCCTTGAACGGCGTGATGCCCGCGAGCGCCTGATGGCTGTATTCGGTCTCCGAGATGATCACGCCCGCCAGGAAGGCGCCGATGGCAAGCGACAGCCCCGCCATCGCCGTCGCCCACGGCACCGCCAGCGAGATGACGGCAATCGTGAGGATGAACATCTCACGGCTGCGCGTGCCGACGACCAACCGCAGCAGGCGTGGCACGACGATCCCGGCCAGCAGGGCCACCGCCACCAGGATCAGCAGACTGGTGCCCAAGGCCTTGATGATGGAGAACAGGCTGCCACCGTCGCGGCCCGCCAGCATCGGCGTGACCAGCACCATCACAACGGCGCTGATGTCCTGAAAGATGCTGATGCCCAGCGAGATCCGGCCATGGACCGAATCCAGCTCCGCGCGCCGCTCCAGCGTGCCCAGCATGATCGTCGTGCTGGTCATCGAAACGATGAAGCCCATCAGCACGGCCAGCGGCCAGCCGATGCCAAAGGCGATGGCAAGGCCAAAGGTCAGCAGCGTGGTCAGCCCAACCTGCAGCGTGCCGCCCAAAAAGACGATCCGCCGAATCTGGAGCAACTTTCGCAGAGAGAAATCAATCCCGATCACGAACATCAGCAGCACGACGCCGATTTCGGCCAGCAAGCGGATGTCCTCTTCGGTGCCCTCGAACAGCCCGAAGCCGCCGGGGCCGGCAAGCAGGCCGGTGAGGAGCAGGCCCACAACCGCCGGCAGGCGCACCAGATTGCAGCCGAGCAGGACCAGAATGGCCAATCCCAGCACCGCCGCGATTTCGCCTAAATAATCAGCGACTTCCATGATTTCGTCCCGTCGGCCGTCGTGGCCGTGGATGCGTCCCGCAATCGTTCACATCATAATCGATCTTTGACCCCGAGTGAAGCGTTGAGCTTGGGTCGGTCGAGTCGCAGCAGCGGCTTCGATTCTGTGGCGACCAAAACATGAAGAAATGAAGAGCAGCGGAATCCATGGTCTAAGCCATTGCCTGTTGGACCGTGATCGGCTAGATTTGGGCGGTGAGCGGACCTAAGTCTGGAAAGGTGGCGATGAGGATGGCACGCAAGCGCGAGATGACTTATGCGGGGGCCGGGGTCGACATTGATGCCGGCGACAGCCTGGTGGAACACCTGCGCAAGATCAACCCCACCATCGGCGGGTTTGCGGGGCTCTTCCCGCTGCCGCGCGGGCTGAAGAACCCGCGGCTGGTCGCCTCCACCGACGGCGTCGGAACCAAGCTGCTGGTCGCCCAGCAGGCCCACCGCCATGAAACCATCGGCATCGACCTGGTGGCGATGGTCGTCAACGACCTGATCGTCTGCGGGGCGCGGCCCTTATTCTTTCTCGATTACTTCGCCACCGGCCAGCTCAAGCAGGGCGAGGCGCGTGAGATTGTCGGCGGCATCGTCAAGGGCTGCGAGATTGCCGGCTGCCCGCTGATCGGCGGCGAGACGGCCGAGATGCCGGGGATGTATGCGCCGGGGCATTATGACCTGGCCGGCTTCGGCGTCGGCGTGGTCGAGGCGTCCGATGTGATCGATGGGCGCGCGGTGCAACCCGGCGACTTGATTGTCGGGCTGGAGTCGAGCGGGCTGCATTCAAACGGCTATTCGCTGGCCCGCAAGGCCCTGCTGCCGGCCGCGGCGATCGACCAGCGCGCCGCGCTGCGCAAGAAGATGTTCAAGGGCGGCCCGACCCTGGCCGAGGCGATGCTCGAGCCCACCCGCATCTACGTCAAGCCGGTGCTGGACCTGGTCAAGCGCGGCTGGGTCAACGCAGCGGCGCATATCACCGGCGGCGGCATCGCCGGCAACCTCTCGCGCGTGTTGCCGGCCGGCACGGTTGCCTGGATCGACAAGGGCGCCTGGACGCCGCCGGCGATCTTTGCGGCCATTGCCGAGCGCGGGCCCGTCGCCGAGGAAGAGATGTTCCGCGTCTTCAACATGGGCATCGGCTTCATCCTGGTCGTCCCGGCCGACGTCGCCAAAAAGGTGGTCGCCCGCGCCGAGAAGCTCGGCGAGCGGGCGCGCGTCATCGGCTGGATCGACGCCGCCCCCGAGGCCGACGACGAACCGCACGTCGAGCTGGTGCGGCGGGTCTGATCAGAATTCATGCGAATCATCAATAACGGCCGGCTCTCTGATGGGGGCCGGCCGTTTTCATTCATCCAGCTAATCGGCGATCAGGGCACCTGGGGGCCGAAGACCGTCTGCCAGTTGATCGACTCGCCCTCGGCCAGCGGGCCCCGCGCGGCCCAGCGCACGGCCCCGACCAGGATGTCGGGGCGCTGGGGCGGGTGCTCGGGGTGCGGGCTGAACAGGATCACACGCCCCTGCTTGTGCGGCGCCGCGACAATAGCCGGCGTGCCCGGCATCTGGCCCGCCGGCGCACCATTGAGCGCCACATCGCTGCGGAAGACCGCCAGCACGGCCGCGTTGGGAAGCTCGGGGCTGGCGTAGGGCTGCCAGAGCGGACCGTTGGCGTAATAAAGCTCGATGATCCCCTCGCCAGGGTGGGTCGGCGCAATTTCCACCATCTGGATGCCGCGCCGCCAGTGGCGCGAGTCCTTGGTCTGCACATTGATCAGGTCGACGACTGAATTGATGTCCTGAGGGTCGGCGGTCATGGCCATCGCATAGCCGCCGGCGCAGATGCCGATGGCGCCGCCGCCGCGCTCGACGAAATCATGAACCCGTTGGCCGCCTTCTTCGCCCAGCGACTCGCACTGGGCGGTGCCGCTGCCGCCGGGCATGATGAACACATGCTTACCCGCGAGCGCGCCGTTGCGGATCTGCTCGCCCGAGATGGCCACGCAGGTCATGCCGGGAGTGGCGGTCAGGATTTCGATGCAATGGTCGGCGCTGCCCGAGGTGCCCTTATCCTTGAGCACGGCTACGTGGAGCACCTCTGGCGCAGCCGCCCGTGGGCTGAAACCGGCGCAGCCAAGCGTGGCGGCGGCGATCAGCCCGATCATGCTCATACTGTTGCGAATCATCCACGTTTCCTGCTTCGGTCGCGAAAATATAGCAAACGCGCCGCCGGGTCGGGCGGCGCGTTCGGTTAAGGGGTCCGTTGCGGCTTTACTCGATGATCTTGCTGACGACGCCGGCGCCGACGGTGCGGCCGCCCTCGCGGATGGCGAAGCGCAGGCCCTCTTCCATCGCGATCGGGTTGATCAG
>JAWLCE010000039.1:0-47990 GCA_041687335.1 Sumerlaeia bacterium
CCACGCCTTTCAAGGCCGACCAGCCGCGCAAGGAGAAGCTCGAGGAGAAGAAGATCGTCGAGACCCCGACGCCGACGCCGACCCCCTCGCCCACCCCGACGCCGCGCCAGACCCCGACGCCGCGGCCGACCCCGGCGCCGACGGCCGCCCCCACCCCGCGTGCCACGCCGACGGCGCGGCCGACGGTGCCGCCACTGTCCCAGCAGCCCGCGCGGGTGCCGACCCAAGCCATCCGCTCCGAGAACATGTCGATCGGCGGCGAGGAATTCGCCGGCATGAACGAGACCTATTTCCGCCAAGTCCTGCAACTGATCGAGGGCAACTTCCGCCGCCCGCTCGAGCGCGAAGTCACCTGCGTGATCCGCTTCACAATCCTTCGCGACGGCCGGATCAGCCCCGACAGCATCCACATCGTCAGCAGTTCGGGGGTTCCGATGCTCGATCAGGCGGCGCGCCGGGCCCTGCTCGATACCCCCCGGTTGCCCCCGCTCTATGACAGCTTCCGAAAGAACCAGATCGATGTCAGCGTGACCTTTGATTTTCGCGGCCGCCCCTGAGGGTGGAAAGACCTCAGGCGGGTGGCTTCAAGCTTGCCCGTGGGCGGCAAGCTAAAGCCTGAAAACGTATTTTATCTTGCCAGTGTGGCTGGTTCGGGTTTTAATCCGAAGGTGCCCCAACGAACCGCGTTCGGCTTGCTTGCATTTCGGCACGCGTGGGGCGAGAATGTGATTGCGCGGGAGGCCTCGCCCGAGGCCGTGGCGCGCGAACCATCTTCATTCATCGCGGACAGGGTGCTATCGGTGGCCTTTCACGAAAAAAATGCCTACGCAATTCTTGGCCTTCATAAGGGCGCCAGCGCCGACGACATCAAGCAGTCTTACGTCAAGCTGGTCAAGCAGTTCGATCCGGAGCGCCATACCGAGCGCTTCATGACGATCCAGCAGGCCTTCGAGCGCCTCAAGGACCCCGCCCAGCGGGCCAAGGAGGACGTGCGCACATTTAACTATATTCGCGGCGAGTTTTATTTCAACCCAAACGAGCGGACCGAGGCCGGCGACGAGCAGATCGAGCAGGGGCTGGCCGAGCTTGAGCGCAAGAAGGCGGCCGGCGAAGTGAGCGCCGCCGACGCCGACCCGCGTCTGGTTCAGGGTTACATGATGCGCTCGTTCAAGAAGGTCCAGAAGCGGCTCTGGGCGGAGGCCAACGAGGATTGGCGCCGCGTGCTCGATCTGGACCCGACCCACCGGCGCGCCAAGAGCAACCTGCTCTTCAGCATGATCCAGCTCGGCTACTCCTACGCGATCCACGAACTCTACGACGAGGCGATTGAGGTGTGGTCCGAGGCGGCCGGGATGAATCCCGACAGCGACGAGATCGTGCAGAATCTGGCGTTGGCCTGCGAATTTTCGGGTCGCCACGGCGAGTCGCACCGCTACTGGAGCGAGCTGTTGACCCGTTGGCGTGCGCGCCAGGAGGCCGAGCCGGAAAACGAATACCTGCGCCAGCTCGTCATCGAGTTGCTGCGCGAGCACGGCGATCGTCCCAGCGCCCCCGAAGAGGTCGGCAGGGAAGAAGCCGCAGGCGACGGTCCTCGGCCGCAGGCGCGGCGCGGTGCGCGTGGCATCGATGAATATCGTGAAATCCTCAAGCTCAATCCCGAGGACTTCGAGGCCCGCTATCGCATTGCCAGCTTCTATATGCAGGAGCACAAGTGGGACGAGGCGATCGAAGACCTGCGTTTCCTGACCAAAAAATTTCCGCGCAACATCGAGGTGCTCAACCTGCTGGGCTGGGCGATGCTGAATGCGGGCAAGGTCGACGATGCCTTCGCGATCTGGCGCAAGGCCCGCACGATTGACCCCAAAAATCACACGATCACCGAAAGTCTGACCAAGGCACACATGACGATGGGGCGTTCGCTGCGCGAGCGTGGGCTGTTCACCGCCTGTCTGGTGCATTTCAAGGCGCTGACGCGCTACCTGCCCCAGAGCGACGAGGTGCATTATGAGATCGGCAAGACCTTTGCCATGAAGGGTGACGAGAGCAGCGCCTACAATGAGTATCAAGTGGCGCTCAAGCTCAACCCGAAGAATCGTGAGGCGCGCCACGGCCTCTCGGCGCTCAAGTTGCGGCGCTGAAGAAAACTCAAAAATACAAACCATTGTTGCGCGGCGGTCGTCTGATATGATGGTGGAGTGAATCCGGGACGTGGCGATCCGTTGGTCGTTGATGTTGACCGCAGACCGGGTCCGCCAGAAAGGGTTTTGGCGGCGCCGCACCGGCCCCGCCAGTTGAGCATGCCGTCGAAGTCGTTCCTCACCCCACTGTTCCTGGCTGGCGCGCTCGCGCTGGCAGTGGACGCTTGGGCGGCCGAGCCCGCCGCGCCTGCGACCGTGCCGGCTCTGGGCGATGGCCCCACCACCCGATCGATCCAGTTGGAGCCCGATGGGCGCGTCCTGCGCCCCGAGGTTGCCGCGCCGGCCCCGGCCCCGCGGATCGTGCCCCCGCTGTCGATCTATGAATCCTGCCTGATGCTGCGCTCGCTGATCGAGGAACTGGAGCATGCCGACGGGCCGCTGACCGAGGGTCGGGTCGACCAGCTCGACCGCATGGTGCGCGCCATCAGTCTTTACGTCGAGCGCGTGGACAAGCAGAATTCCGCCCTTTCAAGCTACCACTGGCGCCGGCTGATCGAGCAGAAGCTCGAGACGATGGCCTATGACGAATTCAGTTTCGAGCTGGTACAGCCGCTGGCCAATATCGCGGCGCTGGGACTGCGTGCCAATCATGGCGACATCGAGATCAGTTCGGTCGTCGCCGTCGACCAGAACGGCATGCAGTGGGAGTTTAACAAGGGCATGACGCTCACCGGCGGGCAGACGCGCTTTGATATCTGCTTCCTGCCGTTGCCGACGACGCTGGCCAAGGTGCGCGTGACGCTGCGCCCGGCCGATGATGCCAAGCGGATGCCTCGGTTGTATGTCGACGCGGGCAGCAGTCCCGAGCCTGAATACGCGCGCCAGTCCTGCTTTCACATGCAGTTGGCGCGCGACGAGCTGGCTCGTGGCGCCCTGCGCGAGAGCGCCGGCGAGTTGCGCGCCGCCTTCGTCCTCCTGCAGCAATACCAGCGCGCCCACCGGATGTAGCGGGCACTCCCCACCGGCATCCGCGTAGACTCCAAAAACTCAGCCCCGAAGGGGCGACAGCACGTCGCCGTGGGTGACCGAAGGGAACCCACGACCGTGGCGCCCAAACATCCGACCCCCGAAAGGGCGACAGAACCCACCCCCGCTCACGCGCGAGCGGGCCCCTCGCCGGGGGCGACGCGGCGGACAAACAAATTGGTTCCCTCGACTCTTACAATCACGATCGGTGTCCGGCGGGCCAGGTAGCCCGCCTCGGCGAGCACGTCGGCGCGACGCTCGCCGAACTGGCCCACCCCGCCGGGATAAAGGTCGGTCACCGCCACTCCGGTCATGCCGACCGTCAGCTCATCCTCGCGCGGCTCCTCGGCCGGGGCGGAAAACTCGGGCGGCTCGACCAGCAGGCTGCGGAACATGCCGGTGGAGGGCAGCAGCCGCGCCACCAGCATCAGCAAGGGAATCGTCCCCAGCAGCGCGACCATGACCGTCATCAGCGAGCCGGCCAGCCAGTTCAGCCGCAGTGCCGAGAATTGAAAACTGAAGCCCTCGCCTGGATCGAAGTTGAAGAGCGCGAACAGCAGCGAGCCGCCGATGCAGAGAATTCCCAGCACGCCCGCCACGCCAAACCCCGGCAGGACGTAAATTTCGATGGCAAGCAGGGCGACCCCGATGGCAAAGAAAATCCACTCCACATAACCCGACAGGTTGGCCAGATAGGAACCGAAGAAGGCGAGCGCGATCGCCGTCCCGCCGATCAGCCCCGGCAGGCCGACCCCCGGCGTCTTCAGCTCGAGAAAGATGCCCACCATTCCGATCATCATCAGGATGCCCATCACCGCCGAGCTGGACAGCCAGCGCGCGACGCGGTCGGTCGCGGTCATCTCGAAGTGCACGATGCGCGGGCTCTCATAGCCTTCGCGTTCGAGCAGTTCCTCGACCGTAGCGGCCTGAAAGGGCGAGAAGCCCGTTGCCAGCGCCTGGGTGTAATCCAGCGTCAGGATCTGGCCCTCCTCCTTAAGCCCGGGGATGACGGTGTTGGGGTTGGCGAAGCCCTCGGCGATGTCGGGGTCGTGCCCCTTGTTCTTGGCCGTCGCGCGGATGTCGGCGGCAAAGACCGAGATGAACTTCTGCTCGGCTGCTGTCGGACCCTCCTCGCCGCCGCCCATGCGGATCGGCAACGCCCCGCCGATGATGCCGCTGGGGCCCATCACGATCGTGTCGGTGGCCACTGCGATATAGGCCCCCGCCGAGATCGCCCATGAATTGACGAAGGTGTAGGAGGGAATCTCGAGCTGAATGAGCAGGTCGCGGATTTTCATCGCTGCGTCGACGCGCCCGCCCGGGGTGTGCATGTCCAGGACAATCGCGCTGGCCCCTTGTGCCCGCGCTTCGCGCATCGCACGCACCAGCACCAGGTAGAGCGCGTTTTCAAACGCCCCCTCGATCGGCACGACAAAGATCAGGCTCTCGGGCGGGCGCTCGGGGCGCTCGGCGGCCAGGGGTGGGGTGGTCACCTCATCAGCCAGCAGCGGGGGCATGGTCGGGTCGTGCAGCAGCTCCGCCGCCGGAGTGGTCGCCGAGTCGGGCGTGACCGGGGATACGGCCGGTGGGGGTGCCGCCGCCACCAGCAGCAGCGCCAGCATCGGCGCCCAGATGAGCGGGCGGCATCGCCGGTGCCAGCGACGCGGCCAAAGTGGTTGGGTCGATGGAAAGGGAGGTTTCATCATGCTTTGACTTTATCCCAAAGATACAAAACTGACAATAGATGGACGTTCGCAGGGGTGGAAGCGGCAGCAGGACGGGCCTCCAGCCTCGGCTCAAAGTGCCGAGCTCCCCTTCCTGGCACAAGCTGCGGGTTGCCGCATGGGGGCTAAAAGTTTAAAATAAGGGGAGATTCGGGCGGCATGGGCCGGCCGGCGAAGGGATATCGCTCAGTCATGGGACATGGAAACGAACCGACGGGGGTCGAGCTGTGGCGACTGGCAAGGGCCCAAGCCGCGCACGCCGCCATCGCCACTTGGGGCGTCATCGCCTCCTACTACAACGGCTCCTTTTATATCGAGGAGAAGGCCGATGGCCCCTGCACCGAGGCCGATCGTGCCGCCGATCTGGCGATCCTGGAGCGGCTGCGGCGCACCTTCCCCCCCGACCGTTACGGCTACCTGAGCGAGGAAACCGTCGATGACCGCGACCGGCTGAACCATGACCGCGTCTGGATCATCGACCCGATCGACGGCACGCGTGACTTCATCAACGGCACGGGCAATTTTGCGATCCACATCGCGCTGGTGGAGCGCATGGCGGATTTGCAGTGGCATCCGGTGGCGGCGGTGGTTTACCTGCCGGTGCTGGGGCGGCTTTATTCGGCGGTGCGGGGCGAGGGCGCCCATCGCCAGCATGTGCCCGCTCCGCCCAAGCCGGGGGACTGGGACAACCCTCGCCAGCCACTGCGTGTCAGTAACCGCGCCGAACCGCAAAACATGCGCTCGGTGGTCAGCAACGCCAACCGCACCAGCCGGCTGATGCGGCTGATC
Source organism: Sumerlaeia bacterium (assembly GCA_041687335.1). Classification (GTDB taxonomy): domain Bacteria; phylum Sumerlaeota; class Sumerlaeia; order MVZB01; family MVZB01; genus JAJFUE01. The sequence continues at coordinate 5,678 of JAWLCE010000039.1, forward strand.
CACAGCCTGCAGCTTGAGGACCACTGGCACGTCGGCTCCCTGGGGGTCAAGCTCTCGGCCATCGCCGACGGCGAGGCCGAGCTTTACGTCAACCTCTCGCAGGGCAAGGCCAAGGAGTGGGATACCTGCGCCCCGCACCTGATCCTGAGCGAGGCCGGCGGCATGATGACCGACCTGGCCGGCGCGCCGATCACCTACAACCAGCCCGACGTCCATCACAACGCGGGCCTGTTGGCCAGCAACGGTCCCGCCCACCACATGCTGATCGACCACGTGCGTCGCTTCCTGGACCAGGAAGCCCGCAGCGGCGGCTGATCTGGCTCAACGCCCGATCCAAGCAAAAAGCGCCCCGGTGGTTGGCCACCGGGGCGTGTTTTTGTCAGCTTGCGAAGATTCGGTTTTAATAATGACCCCGAATGTTGGATGGGCGCGGAGGGACGGGGCAGTCGTCCCTGGCGGGACTTTGGGGGAAATTGATCCCGCCTCCCGCCACTGAAGTGGCGGGCTGAAAGTGGTGGTCCCTACGGGACCGGGGTTTTGCCGGATATGGGCCGGGCATCGATCCGCGTCAGCCAAACCTCAGTTAAAATGCGCCCCGGTGGTTGAGGCCACCGGGGCGGTTTTATTAGTAGCTTGCGAAGATTCGGTCGCCCCTGCGGGGCTTGATCACTTTGCGATTCCTCGGCGTCCTCTGCGCCTTGGCGGTTCAATTTGATCTATCACTCTCCCCGTGCAGCGGGATCAGCTCGACATCATCGAGCCAGAGCACCTGGTCGGCGGGGTCGCCGTCGGCCATGCGGAACGAGAGCGTGACGTAGCCGCGCTCAAGCTCGACCGGCAGTTCCCATTGCCGCCACTGGGCGCTGGGCTCGATTTTGACCCGGCCCGCCGTGCCGCGCGGGTGGCTCAGGATCGCCTCGCCGCAGGTGGCCTCGCCGCGCGACTTGAAGCGCAGCAAGTAACGGCCCGCGTGGATCGTCTTGACCGGCAGCGCCACCAGCGAGATCGGGTCCTTGGGCCGGCTGAAGCGCACGCAGGAGCGCCCCTCGGCCGGGTCCTGCTGAACCCACTCCGGCCAGCCCAGGTCGCCCGTGCGCGGGTGGCTGACGGTCCAGTCGCGCGGCGGGTATTCGGCCATGCCTTCCTCGAAGCCGCCGTTGCGCAGGATGTTGCGCTCGGGCTGGCTGGCCTCGCGGACGAATTCGGCCCGGATCGAGGGGGGCTGGGCGGCCGGGGCAAAGTGCACGAACAGCTCCGCGCCCTCGCGCCAGAGCGCCTCGACCGTGCCCACCCCGCGCGTGGTGCGACTGACGTCCCAGCGGTCCTGGATCAGGAACTCGGCGGCCGGGTCCGAGCTGGTGAAGCGATAGATGCCCTCGCGCCGGGGCGTGGCGCGGTCGAACGCGATCCAGCGCCCGTCCTCGGCCAAGCCGGTCTCGAGCCCGGCCTGCCAGCGGCCCTCGCCATCGGTCACGTCGACGGCCACGCTGGCGGGCAGCGCGCTGGGCGCCGCCGGCGGATCGACCAGGTAAACCAGCTCGCGCCCGGGCTCGGGGTTGAGCGTCAGCATGCCGTCGGCCCAGACCACAGGTTGCGGGCTCACGTCGCTGCGCGCGTCGGCCGGATGCACGAACAGCGTAACCGGCCGGCGCGGCACGTGGATCTGGACCGGCCCCGCCGCCGCGGCGTGGCAGCGGATGACGACGGCGGCCGCCCCAGAGTCATAGAGGGCGGCATAGCTGCCGCCTGTCGGGGCCTTTAGCAGCGCGCGCTCCTGCCGGACCAGCTCGGTGGCCTCGACTGCCATCCAGCCGCTCAGCGCCCCCGCCGCATCGTGCTCGATCGTGATCATCTGGGCGCGGGCGCTCAGGCCGGCCGCGCTCATCTGTCGGCGCCCCGGCTGGGCGAAGGCGACCAGATGGCGCGCCCCCTCCCGCTCGAAGCTCAGGCCGGTGCCGCCGGCCAGGCCGATGGTGGCCGACCCGCTGACCGGATTCCCCCGCCGCTCGTCATAGGCGTTCATCAGCGCCAGGAACTGGTTGCGGTCCAGCTTCTCGCGCGTCTCGGCCCGCAGGTGCCAGAACTGCGGGAACGCATCGGTCACGCGGCACCACGCCTTGGTGAGCAAGGGCGCCGGCCGCTCGTTGGTCTGGCTGTAGCCGATCCCCCCCGGCAGCAGGTGCTCCACGCGCAGCCGCATGTTCTGCTGGGGCACGGTCACGACGCGGCGCTGCGCGTCGATCTCGGCGGGCGCGAAGGTGTTGAGCAGCCACTGGAACTGCGCCGGGCTTGAGGTTTCAATATCATCGAGCGCGATGAAGATGTCGGGCCGGATGAACAGCACGCGGCGGTCGAACCGCTTGAGGTTCTGGTCATAGGCCGCCGCGGCGTCGCCGGCGAAATAGACGTAGCGCGCCGAGTCGAAGAACTCGCTGATCCGGCCGGGGGCCTCCCCGCTCTTGGGCTGGCCCGCCCCGTCGATCAGCAGCGTGTTGTGTGCCGGCGTGGCGCGGCTGAACTTCACATGATACTCATCGCCGTAATAAGTGTAATAGCCGACGTCCGCCGCCAGGATTTCCCCCCCGGCGTGGATCACGAAGCTGTTCTGGTCGCTGTGGGAATGGCTCTGGCTCCCCCATGGGCTGCTGCGGAAGAAGATCCGCGCCGAGCCGTGATCGTAGAAGCGGTCATAGGCCGTCACGACGCCGGTGTCGGGGAAGACCCGCGCCTGGGCGATGTCGGCCGGGGCGCGCGGCTTGAGGCCGGTCTCCGAAATATACTGCAGCGGGATTTCGACATTGTTCGATCGCACCGTCTCGCTCCACCAGCGCACGTAACGGTTGTTGCTCATCGCCGCCAGCAGCGCCGACAGGTAGGCATCGGCCGCGGTGCCCGGGGGCTGCAGCAAGCTGTAGATATCGCCCCAGTGGTCGAACCAGTAGTTGAGCGACATGCCATAGAGCCAGAAGTTGCCGGCGTTGGCGACGTGCGGCTGGCGATAGACGTCGATCCCGGTCGCGCTGCGCAGCGGCACAAGCGCCTCCATGATGAAGCGCAGCTTGTGGCCATAGCTCGGTCCCTCGAAGTAGCCGCCGTCATCGCCCAGCCAGGCGATGTGGTTGACGTATTGGCGCACCAGCCAGTCCAGCCAGTCGTCCGCCCGCGGCGAATCCTTGGCGATCGCCAGCACGGCCGTAAAGGTCATGTGCATGCACTGCTGGGGGTGGGAGGCCAGGTAGCGCTCATGAATTTTGCAGTCCTTGCGGACCCACTCGATCGCCGCCTCGACCTGGAACTCGATCGCCTCGACGACGCGGGCGCGCAGCTCCTCCGAGAGCCGGTCGTAGGCGTGGTCGTAGGCCAGCGCGAAGTTCTTCAGCCCCGCCTCGAAGCAATAGACCACGGTGTCGTGCTCGGCGCGGTCGGGCAGGGTCGGGTCGATCCTGAAGCGCGAGACAAAGTCGATCCAGCGGGCCGCGGCGTCGCCATAGCGCGCGTCTCCCGAGATCAGATAGGCATAGGCCAGCGCCTTGGCGGTGCCGGCGGCGGCGTTGAGTTGGCCGACGTTGAAGCCCTTGGGCGTCCAGTAGGCGCCCTTGTCGAGCACCGCCACCTGACCCCGCTTGCTGCCGGGGTTTTTGGGCCAGGGCGTCAGCTCAGGCATCTGCGGTTGGCGGCTCAGCAGAGCGTCGGCTTCGGCCTTGATCTCCACCCAGGCGTCGCGCGCCTCGCCCTGCGCGCGGGCGCGGAAGGCAGCCAGTTCGCTGGGGTTGGTGTAAAGCCGCGGGTGGCCGGGCATCTGGGCCAGAATCTGGCTGGTTGGGGGAACCGGAAAGGGAATCGAGCGCTCGGTGATGATGAAGCTCTGGACCGACCCGGGGGCCGAGCGCGCGCCCGCGGCCGTCGTGCCGATCGTGCGCCAATACCAGCGCCCGGGTGCCAGCGTCGCCGAGTGGTTGTAGAAATTCATGTCGATGCCGTCGGCGGCGATCAGCTCGCCCTCGAAGGCCGGCGACTGCGAGAACTCGACGCGCCAGTGGGCGACGCGGGCGTCGCTGGGCCAGGTCAGCGACGGCGGATTGAGCGTCGCCTCCGCGCCATCGACCGGCTGCGGCTGCACATTGGTGGGCGGCGGCGGCGTGCGGTCCAGCTCATACCCCGCCGCCGGCCCTTGCGCCCCGGCCGCCGGGGCGAGTAAAGCCAGCCCCAGTCCGAATATCCATGCTGCTGATCTCATGATGCTCCCCCGAAATTTGAAAATGGGCTTTCGCGCTGCCCTTCAGGTATAGCCCGCAGGACATTTACGCGCAAGCAAATGGCGCAGCGCTGTCGACCGCATCCGCATCAATTGAACGCCAAACTTCCAAGGGCGCAGAGGAAGCACGGAGTTGATCTGTCCGCACCTGCTCCGCGCCAATGGCATCTTGGCGTTTATGGTTTTCCATTGCAGGACGCTGCGTGATGCATTTTGTGGCTATTTAAAAGCCCCTGTTATCGTGGGTTTTGTGAACGCAATAGGTTCATGAAGGTTGGGGCGGGACGCGGGCGAGTAACATCGACGTTGACTTTTGGCGGCGCGGGCCGATGATGGACAGTGCTGCGCGCGAGCGCGGGCGCCCTGCCGGCGGCCGTCGCGCCGCCGGTGGCCTTGGAATCAAGTTGGAGGCATCGTCCATGTTCGTTCCTGACCGAACCGTCAAAATGCTGCTGGTGTCGATCGTGGCGCTGCTGGTCGTCATCGCCGGCAGCCGGCTGCTGGAGCCGGCCACCGCCCAGAACCTGCCGGCCGCCACGCCGGTAGAGGCCTGGTTCACCGAGAAAATCACGGTCCTGAAGCTGGCCAAGGAAGATCGTATCAAGCAGATTCTACCGATGGACCAGAGCCAGGCCTTCATCATCCAGTATGACGACCGCGTCGAGGTCTACCGGCTCTACAACGTGGATCCCGAGCTGCTGCGCACACGCCGCTGAGCAGCCTGAAAATGAAATGGCGCGCGCAGGGAGGGAGTTCATCCCTTCCCGCGCGCGCCGTTTTTTTTTTGGGGAGCTCCGGCCCTTAAGCCAGTTTTAATTGGGCAGTGGCTCGGCCTGGGCGGGCGCGGCTTCGCCAGCCGGCGGCGCCATTCCGCTTTCCCCATCCAGGCCCAGCATGATCGCGTCGAGCAAGATCACGCGGCTGGTCTGCTCAAGCTGGGGCAGGCGTTGGCGCAGCAGCGGCAGCAGGGCCGCGCGCTGGGCCGGGGTGACCTCGACTTCTGATCCAATCATGGGCGTTTCGTAGGATGCCTGCTCAACCCCCGCCTCCGGCTCATCGGCGTGCGCTTCGGCGATATCGACGATTTCGTTGAAATCCTGCTCCATCCCGTTGACCAGCGCGGCCAGTTGCGGATCGGCGCGGGCCTCGTCGCTGACGAGCGTGGCCTGCACCATGTTGAAAATCCATGTGTATTCCCGGCGCGACATGCCGGCGGCCTCGAGCGCCGCGACGTGTTCCTGGCCAAGCGTGATCGGCAACTGGATAATATCGGCCACGCCGCTGACGCTAACAGATACCTGGTTTTGCTCGAGCTGCTCCAGGCGCAAGTGGAATGAGGCCACAGGCTCGACCATCCGCTGGCGCACGAGCAGCCAGCGGTCGAGCTGCTCGGGGGACGGCACCTCATCGGTCGGCTCATTGAAGGGGAACTGGTCATCGGTGTGGTCATAGGCCAGCTGGACCTGCTCAAATCCCTCGCCGAACTGGCGGACCATGGTGTAGCCCTTCCAGCCGACCCAACCCACGCCAATGACTACGATCAGCAGGATGGCGCCGCAACCGAGCAACAGGGTGCGCATAGTGTTCGCTCCTCCCGGCGACAGCCGCCGGTTTGATATTTTTGATAGCCACGGAAGTAAAGACAGGATTTATATATCAGGCGCGCCGCCGTGCGTCAACCATGCGGTTGAATGTTTTTTGCCGAAGGCGGGGACCAGCGAATCAGCCCTCGGCGACGCGCGCGCCGTCGGGTTCGGTGGCCAGGATGTGGCCGTCGAGCTTGAAGCGGGCGCCCTCGGCGGCGTCAAGGATCGCCGCCAGCACGCGGTGCGCGGACTCCTCGCCCTCGCAGACCGCCGCCACGGCCGGGCCCGATCCGCTGAGGAAGAAGGCCGCCGCGCCGGCTTTGAGCGCTGCCTTCCGCATGCGGCCGAAGCGCTTGACCCTGCCGGCGCGTAGCTCCTGGTGCAGGCGATCCTCACAGGCCCAGCCGAGCAGGTCGGCGTCGCCGGCCACCAGCGCATCGATGAGCAGCGGCACGCGCGCCATGTTAAAGACGGCATCCTCGAGCCGCGCCTTCGCCGGCAGCAGCGCGCGCATCTTGCGCGTGGAGAGGCGATAGTCGGGCACGGCCAGCACGTAGCGCCACTTGGGGTGGGGCTCATAGCAGACCGCCAGTGGCCCGGCGCCGCCTTGCGCCGTCAGCGTCAGGCCGCCCAGCAGCGCCGGTGTCACGTTGTCGGGATGGCCCTCGCGCTCGATCAGCGCCGCCAATAGCTGCTCGCTGCCGAAAGGTTCGCCCAGCATCCGGTTGGCCGCCAGCGCGCCGGCGACGCGCCCGCTGGCCGAGGAACCCAGCCCGACTCCCGCCGGCACCGCACCGTGGTACTCGATCACGATCGGCGGGGCGGGGCGCTCGGCAAGCGCCGCCACGCGCACGAACATGTCGAAGGCGCGGGTGCAGGCGCCCACCGCCGGGTCGGGGACCTCGACGCCTTCGGGCAGGCTGGAGATGGTGAAGTCGTCATAGAGCGCCAGCGCCAGCCCGACACAATCGAAGCCGGGGCCAAGGTTGCTGGTCGAGGCCGGGACGCGAATGTGCAGCTTGAGCGGGTGCGGCATGGCTATCGGGCTCCTTGGCTTGGGGCGGGGCGCATGTTTAGCGCGCCGCGGGCAATTGGCTTTTGTGCAGCTCGGCTGGCGAAAATGCCCGCACTCGCGGCAGCGGCTCACGAAATGCGCGCCGGTTCGAGTGTTCCAAAATTAGACAGCATGCGCAGGCCCATCGCCTGGCTTTTTTCGGGGTGATACTGGGTCGCGAACAGGTTGCCGCGGCTCAGCACCGAGCCAAACTCGATGCCGTAGTCGGTCACGCCGGCGATGACCTCGCCGGCCGCTGGTGCCGGGTCGACATAATAGGAATGGACGAAGTAGAAATATTCACCCTCGCCGATGCCCTCGAACAGGGGGGAGGGGCGCGCCTGGCGCACCCGGTTCCAGCCCATGTGCGGCACCTTGAGCCCCGGCGTGAAGCGGCGCACCGAGCCGGGGACTAACCCCAGCCCGGCCACGCCCGGCGACTCCTCGCTGGACTCGAAAAGCAGCTGCATCCCGAGGCAGATGCCGATCAGCGGACGGCCGGAGGCGGCGAAGTCGCGCAGGGGGGCGATCAGGTCGCGGCGTTCCAGTTCGGCCATGGCGTCTCCGAAGGCGCCCACCCCCGGCAGGATCGCGCGCTCGGCGCGGGCCAGCCGTGCTGGCTCGGCCGTGACCTCGCAGGCCAGGCCCAAGTGCTCCAGCGCCTTGGCGACGCTTCGCAGATTGCCCATCCCATAGTCGATGATCGTGATCATGAGCCGCCTCCAAGCGGCCATTATAGCTCGCCCGCGCGCGGCTGCCAACCGTGGCCTTGCTCGCGCGCGGGCGATTTTGCGGCTCTCGCGGATCAGAAGCGCACCGGCTGGCGCTCGGGCTGGACCTTGAACGGCCCCAGCTCGCAGCGCGTCAGGATCATGTAATCAATCTCGGATTGGGGGCCACGCCATGTGGCCGAGCAGGTGCCCCCTCAGCCATATTCGAACTGGCCCTGGCTGACCAGTTCGCCATCTGCGGTCACGATCCGGTAGCTGGGCGTCGGTGGGTCCGACCACCCCCCGCCCAATATCGCCCCCAGCCCGCCGCCGCGCTGCTTGACGGTGCTGACGACCTCGCCCTGGTTGCCGACGAGCTGGTAGCCCAGCTCGACCGCTTCAATCTTGCCCTGCTGATCCTTGTTGACGAATTCAATCACGGCCATGGGCGTGAAGGCCTCGGCGATGGGGGGGACGGGCTCGGCGACGCCGACCTTGAAGGGCGCCCCGGCGCGCGAGGCTTCGGCGGCAAGGATCCACGGCCGCCCGCGCCCGTCGACACGGCTGACGGCATATTCGAGCAGTCGCCAGCGGCCGGCCGGAATTTTGGGCTGTGCCGGCGGCCGCACCATCGCCAGGACTCCCTGACCTTCCTCGCCCAGCAGCGCGACCTGCTGAAACCCCTCGCCCAACTCGAAGGCGACGAGGCTGGACTCCTCGACCGGAGTCAGCACCATGGTGCGTGACGTGCCGTCGCGTTCGATGGCCAGCTTGTGGAGTTGCCCCTCGATCAGCAGCCAGCGGCCCAGCGGCACGTCGTGCACACCCCGCCCGCCCGGCGCGAGCAGCAGCCGGTCGCCATGCGGTTCGAGCAGGGCGTGCGGATCGTCATCTGTGCAATCGAAGCCTTCACAAGGTTCCCCCAGCAGGCCGTTAAAGTCGCCGTCGCCGACCTTGACCGTCCAACTCCGGTCCGCCTGGGTCCACTCACCAGCCAGATGCTGGGCGGGCGAAATGGTGGCGTAATAGTGCTCCTCGTCATCCCCGAACTTCATCAGCGAGAGGTTGCATTGGAACTCCTCGCTCTGCGGCCCCTGGGCGACCTGAAAGCGGATCGGAAACTCTACGTGAAGGAAGAACCTCTGCGACTGGATCTCGCCGGCCACCGGGGCGGCAGGCTGCCCGCCGCCGGCGATGCAAATGAGTCGGTCATGAACCTTCGCCTGATCGCTGGAGTGGTCCAGCGCCAGCAGGCGCGGCCCATCAGCCAGCTCGATCCGTGCAAAGAGGGGGCGCGAGCCGTTAAATTCTGGCAGCGTCCACTCGCCTGGGGGCGGCTCTTCTTCGAATTCAAGGTGGCGCTCGTATGGCTTCCAGCCCAACAAGTGAGCCTGGGCCTGGGTCTGGAGCGGTACGCGCAGCGGCTCGGCGCACCATCCCACCCCCGCCCAGCACAACGCCAGCAGACAAAATGCCGATCGGAACATAATTTAATTCCTTTCGCCGAAATCTCGGATGGCCTATTTTTCTACGCCCCCCGGCCGCCGGGCGCAAGATGTTTCACGTCTTAAGAAACAAATCGGTTGGGGGAACCTGTGGAGGCGGCGGCCGGCGATTGCCAGCGGCGGCGGGGGCTGATAAAATCTGGATGTTGAGAGTTGGCGGGGGCGAGGGTAAGATCCTCGTGCCGGTCCGCACGGACCCGCGGCCCCGGCCCGATCGCATCGCCCGCGCCCATTGCAGCGGCGGAGGTAACCGTAGTTATGGATCATCGTTCCGACCGGCGCCTGGCGCATCGCCTGCGCCGATACCGACACCACGCGATGGCCAACGAGGCGCCGCAGGCCGAGCCGGCGCAGCACCCGCAGCACCACCACCGCGCCCCGCTGGATCCCCACCTGCATAAGGAGATGCGGCGCCATCAGGAGCTGGCCGCCCGGCTGCAGGACCAGTTGCTGCGCAGCCAGGCCGAATTCGAGAACTTCCGCAAGCGCACGCGCCAGAAGGCCCAGGAGCAGGTGGAGGCGGCCAACCGCGACCTGCTGGAGAGCCTGCTGCCGGTGCTCGACAATTTCAGCCGCGCCCTGGCCAGCCCCGGCGACTCCGCCGACGCCCTGCGCAGCGGCATTGAGATGGTCCGCAAGCAGATGATGGACCAGCTCGGCCAGCATGGGCTGACGCGGGTGGAGGCGCTCGGCCAGCCGTTCGACCCCAACCTGCATGACGCGGTCGCCACCGAGAAATCGAGCGAGTATCCGGAAAATCATGTGATCGAGGTCATGCTCGACGGCTACCGGCTCAAGGACCGGCTGTTGCGTCCGGCGATGGTCAAGGTCGCGCGCGGCTAGGGCCCGGCCCAGCGGATCGGACAGCGGAACTTGCCTGACGCTTATCTTGAAATCTTCACCGATCCGATCTACGCGCCGCTGCACCTGGTGACGCTGTTCGTGCTGGGGGCGGCGCTGGGCTCGTTTCTCAACGTTTGCATCTACCGCATCCCGCACGGGGTGTCGCTGTCGCGGCCGGGCTCGCACTGCTATCGCTGCGGCCGGGCGGTGCGCTGGTTCGACAACATCCCGCTGCTGAGCTACTGGCTGCTGCGGGGCCGCTGCCGCCACTGCGGGGCGAAATTCTCGATGCGCTACTTCATGATTGAGCTGCTGACGGCGCTGCTGTTCGTGGGGGCGGCGCTGCGGCTGGGCCCCTCGCTGGCGCTGCTGCCGGCGCTGATCTTCATCTGCCTGCTGATCGTCGCCACCTTCACCGACATCGACCATTGGATCATCCCCGACCGGATCACGCTGGGGGGTCTGGGGGTCGGGCTGGCGCTGGCGGCGATCTGGCCGGTGGGCTGGGCGGCGGGCAATCCGCTGGCGGCCTCGGGCTGGGGCGGGGTTCCGATCAAGTTGATGCCGCTGGTCAGCTCGGCCGGCGGGGCGGTGCTCGGCTTTTTGCTGCTGTTCGGGATCGGCTGGTTCGGCTCGCTGATCTTCCGCAAGGAGGCGATGGGGTTCGGCGACGTCAAGCTGTTCGCGATGTTCGGCGCCTTTCTCGGGGTGGCCTATATGCTGCATGTGCTGGTGCTCGCCAGCCTGATCGGCTCGCTGGTGGGCCTTGCGGGTTTGATCGCGAGCCGCTGGCAGCGCCGACGGCCGGCGCATCCCGCAGTCGCGCCGCTGGCAGCGGCCACCCCCGAGGAGGCCGGCCGGCTGGCGGCGCTCCAGCCGCTCAGCCTCGGCGAGCAGGAGATCCTGCGCGCGGCCGCCGAGCATCCCGGCGCGGTCGGCACCATCCGCCATCACCTGCCCTTCGGCCCCTCGCTGGCGCTGGCCGCGCTGGTGGTCTACTTCTTCGGCCGCGAAATGATCGATCTCGCCTATCGCTGGATGATGTGACGCCGGGCGGGCAGGCAGGGCGCGAGGCGCTCAGAGCTGCCGCTCGATGGGCATGACCAGCGCCCGTAGGTGCTCGTGGGCCGGTTTGCGCTCGCGAAAAGTTTTTAGCTCCTCCAGCACCGCCTCCAACTGCTCCTCGGGCACCTGCGCCTGATAGAGCGTCATGCTGCCGGGGTAGACCTGGCTGCCGAAATGCTTTCCCTCGCCATCCTTGCCCTCGATCATGCCGAAGCGCAGGTAATGTGTGACGCCGCGGCGGTCCAGGATCGCCTCAATGGCGCCGCTGTATTCGAAGTGGACGCTGATCTGAAGCAGCTTCACGCGGTGGCCTCCTCCTCGGCGGATTTGTCGGCGCCCCAGCGGCGGCGGGCCCAGGCGCTCATCTGCATGAATAGCGTCCAGACCACCGGCACGACCAGCAGGGTCAGCATCGTCGAGACCATCAGGCCGGCGGCGACGGTCACGCCAAGCGCGACGCGGGTCTCGCCGCCGGCGCCAAAGCCCAGCGCGATCGGCATCATGCCCAGGACGGTCGAGAAGGCGGTCATCAGCACCGGCCGCAGCCGCGAGCGCGAGGCCTCGGCTGCCGCCTGGATCGGCGGCAGCCCGCGCGCCACCAGCACGTTGGCAAAGTCGATCAGCAGGATCGCGTTTTTGGTCACCAGCCCCATCAGCATGATCAGCCCGATGAAGGCGTAGACGCTGAAGGCCAGCCCCATCAGCCAGAGCGCCCCGAACGAGCCGACCAGCGCCAGCGGCAGCGAGGTCATGACCACCAACGGCATCAGGAAGGACTCGAACTGGGCCGCCAGCACCAGATAAATGAAGACCAGCGAGAGCACGATTGTCAGCGAGAGGTAAAAGAACGATTCCTCGAAGATCTGGGACATGCCGGCCAGCTCGTAGTCCGCCGGCGGCGGCAGCGACTCGGCCAGGTGCTCCTCAAGGAGGGCCATCGCCTCGCCCAGCACCACACCGGGGGGCGTGCTGGCCGAGATTGTCGCAGAGCGCATCCGATTGAAGCGGTGGATTTCGCTGGGGCCGATCGTCTCGCGGACCTCGACCAGGTGATCGAGCGCCACCAGCGAGCCATCCCCGGCGCGCAGGTAAATCCCGCGCAGGGCCTCGGGGGTGAGCGTGCCGCGGCCGATGACGTCGGTGATGACGTCGTAGCGCTCGGCATCACGCTCGATGCGCGAGATCGTCGGCATCCCGAACAGGTAGCGCAGGGCGTTGGAAATCTCGGCCACCGAGACGTTCATCTCCGACATCCGGTCGCGGTCGATGATGACGTCGGCCTGTGGGTTGTTCAGCTCCAGATTGGTGCGGACGCCGACATACCATTCGGGGCGGGCGCGCATCCAGGCCATCACGGCGGCCTGCTGGCGGTCCAGCTCGCTGATGTCGGGGTGCTTGACCACGACCTCGATCGGGTTGCCGCCGACCCCGCCGGGGGTCATGTTGAGCACGAAGGCGCGACCCTCGGGCAGCTGGTCGAAGCGTTCGCGCAGGCGCTGCATGACCTCGCTCTGATGGCGTTCGCGATCCTGGCGCGGGGTCATGCTGACGAAGGCCATGCCGCGGTGGGGCTGGCCCGGGCCGCCGCCCTGGGAGAGCCCGATCGCCAGGAACTGGTGCTTGATCTCGGGTGTCTCGGCCAGCACCGCCTCGATGCGGCGCGCCAGCCGATCGGTCTCGCTGATCGTCGCTCCTTGGGGCGCCTCGAAGATGATCATGAAGCTGGCGCGGTCCTCCTCGGGCGCGAACTCGCGCGGAATCGCCATGAAGGCCAGCATACCGACCACAAAGGCGACCAGCCCGATCAGCACCGTCACCCAGCGCCGGCGCAGCGCGTGGCCCAGCAGCCAGCCGTAGGCGCCCTCCAGATGGTTGAAGTGGCGCTCGGACATGCGGAAGATCGGGCCGTGGCTGGCGGGCAGCTTGAGCAGCCGCGAACACAGCATCGGCGTCAGCGAGAGCGCGACGAAGGTCGAGGCGAACACCGTCACCGCCACCGTCAGGCCGAACTCCAAAAAGAAGCGCCCGATCAGGCCGCCCGTGAAGGCGACGGGGATGAAGACCGCCCCCAGCGCCAGCGTATTGGCGATCGTGGGGAAGGCCATCTCGGTGGTGCCGACGCGCGCCGCCGGCCGGGCGTCCGCGCCCTGCTCCATGTGCCAATAGCTGCGCTCGAGCACGACGATGGCGTCATCGATGACGATGCCGATGACGAGGATCAGCGCCAGGATCGTCAGCACGTTGATGCTGAAGCCCATCAGTTGAATCGCGGCCAGGCCCATCAGCAGCGAGGTGGGGATCGCGGCCAGCGTCACCAGCGTGCCGCGCGCGCTGCGCAGGAAGGCGAGCACGACGAACATCACAAGGCAGGTGGCGATGAAGATCGTCAGGACCAGGTCGCTGATGTTCTCGCGCACGTAGGTGCTGGCGTCGAAGGCGATGTGATAGGTCAGCCCGGGAGGGAAGGTCTGGGCCAGTTCCTCGACGCGCTCGCGCAGGTCCGAGGCCAGCTGGATCGTGTTGGCGTCGGCCTGCTTGACCACGCCAAGGCCGACGGTCAGCTCGCCCTTGAAACGCGCCTGCTGGCGGTCATCCTCGACGCTGTCGATGGCGCGGCCGACGTCGGCCAGGCGCACCGGCGAGCCCTCGCGCCAGGCAATGATCAAGTCGTTGAAGGGCTCGGCGCGGTCGAACTGGCCGCGGGTGCGGATGAGGAACTCGCGGTGAGCGCCCTCGATGCGGCCCGAGGGGATATCGACGTTGTTGGCCGCCACGACCTGCACCACGTCTTGGACGGTCAACTGGTGCGCCCGCAGCTGCTCGGGGTCCAGCTGGATGCGTACTGCATACATGCGCCGGCCGCCGACCATGATCTGGCCGACCCCGCGCGTGGTCTCGATCTGTTGCTTGAGTGTATTCTCGGCATACTCGGTCATGCGGATGTCGTCCCAGCGCTCGTCGCCGGTCAGCGCGATCCACATGATCGCCTGCGCGCCCAGCTCAAGCTTGCGGACGATGGGGGCCTCGACGTCGGTGGGCAGCATCCGGCGCGCCCGCTCGACGGCGTCGCGCACCTCCTGGGCCGCCACGTCGATATCGCGCCACAGCTCGAACTCGGCGATGATCGTCGCCACTTCCTGGCGCGCGGTCGAAGTCAGCTGGCGCAGGCCCTCGATCGTGTTGATCTCGGACTCAAGCTCGTCGATGATCTCGGACTCGATGACCGCCGGCGCCGCACCGGGCAGCACCACGTTGACGCTGACGATCGGGAACTCGACGTCGGGGTCCTCCTGCACCGGCATGCGCAGGGCGCCGTTGATGCCGAAGATCGCCAGCACGGCAAAGATGACCAGCGTGAGGACCGGCCGGCGGATGCAGAGGTTCCAGATCATGGGGTCGCCTCGACTTCGGCGGCGACGGGCGGGGCCGTCGCGGACTCGGCAGGTTCGGCGGCCTCGACGACGCGCTCGCCCCCGCTCAGGCGCAGGTGCCCCTGGCGCACCACCCGCTCGCCGACCGCGAGTCCCCGCACGACCTCGGCCAGCGGCCCCTCGCGCATCCCCAGCTCGACCTCGCGCGAGCGGGCAATTCCATCCTCGACGACAAACACGATGTAGCCGATGCGCGTGCCGACCAGCGCCTCCTCGGGCACGACCGGGCGATCGGGGCGCGACCCCACCGTGACCGTCGCCGTCGCCGAGCCCCCCGGCGTCAGCCGGTTATCCGGATTCGGGATCGAGGCGCGCACCATGAAGTCGCGCGTCGCGACACGCACGGCCGGGCTGACGTAGGTCACCGAGCCAAGAAACTCCTCATCGGGCCACGCCGAGACCGTCACCGTGACCGGCTGCCCCTCGCGAATCCGGCCCAGGTGTCGCTCGGGGACGGCAAACTCCAGCTCGATGGGGTCGACCCGGTAGAGCGTCGCCAGCACGTCGCCGACCGCGACGTAGGCTCCCAGATCGACATGCCGTTCGGAGATGACCCCGGTGAAGGGGGCGACGATGCGGGTGTCGGCCAGTTGAGCCTCCACCAACGCCACTTCGGCGCGCAGGCGCTCGACCTCGGCCTGAGTTGAATCGCGCTCGGCCTGGGTGGTCTCATATTCCTGGCGGGAGACGATCCCCTCCTCGAGCAGCTCGGCCTGGCGCTGGTAGGTACGCCGCGAGCTGGCGGACTGGGCCTCGGCGGCGCGCAGAGCCGCCCGCCGTGCGGCGAGCGTCCGCGAGAGCTTGTCATCCTCGAGTTCCACCAGCGTCTGGCCGGCCTCGACCGGGCCGCCCTCGGTAAAGTGCAGCGCCGTCACCCGGCCGGCGATCTCGGGGCTGATCTGGACGGTCGCCTGCGCGCGGAGCGAGCCAATGCCGCGCACCGTCTCGGTGAGCGTCATCGGCTCGACCGCGACCGTCTGGACCGCCACCGCGGGCCGCTCGGGGGCGCCGTTTTCCTGTGAGTCGGCGCGGTCGCCGCAGCCGGCCAGCACCAGCGTCAGAGCCAGGATCAGAAATTTCATGCTGCCATGCCCGCTCATGAACGGCCTCGCTTGTCGTTGGAGAAAACTTCGGCGTCCGCAGCCGGCAGGATGCCGTGCATGATGACGTCCATGATGCGGCCGGCAGCGGCGGCGCCCGCACGCGGTCGCCCGCTGAATGCGTCGCTGAAGATGGTGCCGTAGAGCATGTCGCCGATGGTGTCCATTACCGTCTCCACCGGCATCCGGCGCAGGCGTCCCTGGGCCATCAACTCCTCCAGCACCGCTCGCCAGCTCTCGCGGGCGTGGTCGCCGTGGGCGAAGTAGCTGGAGGTGCGCTCACGGAACTCGGCGCGCTCCTGAATCAGCAGCTCCACCACCTCGGGGCGCTCCTCGAACCAGGCCAGGTAGGCCTCGATGGTCGCCCCGACCCGCACCAGCGGATCATCGGTGCGATTGGAGACATCCTCGACGCGCTCGAGCAACTGGCGCATCGCGTGATCGACCGAGGCCAGGAACAGCTCTTCCTTGGTGGCGAAGTAGCGATAGATCGTGCCCTTGCCGACCCCGATGCGGTCGGCGATGGTCTGGACATCGGCCTGGCGAAAACCCGACTCGGCGAAGACGCGGCCGGCGGTCTCGAGGATCTGGCTGCAGCGGCGCTCGACCAGTTGGAGGTCGCGCGGGCGGCCGGGCTTGCGCGGGGGGGATGGGTCCATGGGCAAGGCTCCCTATTTGGCGACGGACCAGTCAGTCCGCAAATACTGAGCCTATTGAACCACGCCCGCCCGCGCCCTGTCAAGCAACGGACCAAGGGGTCACTCTGGTCCTCGATCCCCATCTTTTTTCGCAAAGACGCAGAGGAAATATCAAAGACCGCAAAGGTTAAAATGAATCATGGTTTCAATTGTCATGATGTCACCTGCCCGAATTGGGGTGATGAATTTGAGTTCTTTTAATGGAGCTCTGTGGCCTTTGCGACATAAATGAAGTATCAAGGTCCTGGTCCTCGATCCCCATCTTTTTTCGCAAAGATGCAGAGAAAATATCAAAGACCGCAAAGGCTAAAATGAATCATGGCTCAATTGTCATGATGTCACCTGCCCGAATTGGGGTGATGACTTTGCGTTCTTTTAATGGAGCTCTGCGGCCTTTGCGACAAAAAATACCGAAGGTGGTGTTCAGGATTTCGTTTGGTCACGGCGCTGCGAGGCTGGCCTGATGGGCGGCGGCCAGCAGCGCGGCCCCGAGCGCGCCGGTCAACTGCGGCTCGGCGACCAGCCCAACCGGCCGGCCCAGCCGCTCCGCCAGCGCCTCGCGCATGCCGGGCACCAGCGCCACCCCGCCCGTCAGCACGACCGGTTCCTCGACGCGCCGCCCGGCCATCGCCGCCACACGCGCGGCGACGGTGGCCATGATGCCGGCGGCGATGGCGGCCGGGGGCTCACCGGCGGCCAGCAGGCCGATGATCTCACTCTCGGCGAAGACCACGCACATGCTGCTGATGGTGGCCGGCCGCTCGGCCTCGCGGGCGAGCCGGCCCAGCCGGTCAAGCGGGACGTCGAGCCGTTGGGCGACCATCTCGAGGAAGCGCCCCGTGCCGGCCGCGCAGCGATCGTTCATCGCGAAATCCTGCACCCCCCCGCGCTCGTCGAGCCGGATCAGCTTGCTGTCCTGGCCGCCGATCTCGACGATCGTGCGCGTGCCGGGGGCCTGATGGGCGACCCCGCGCGCATGGCAGGTGATCTCGGTGACGGTGCGCTCGGCCAGCTCGATCAGGTTGCGCCCGTAGCCGGTGGCGATGACCCTCGCGAGCTGCCCCCGCGAGGCGCCGATGCCGGCCAGCAACCGGTCCAGCAGCGCCAGCGCGCGCGCCTGCTGATCGATCCCCTGATCGACCGAACCGCCGGCCAGCACCTGCCCGCCCTCAGCGGCGAGCAGCACGATCTTGATGGCACGCGATCCGGCATCAATCCCCGCGCAGATCATCATGGGTGATCCTCGGTCGGGCGCTCGGGGGAGATGAAGTCTTGCGCGATTTCTGCCGTGGTTTTGAAATACCTGGCGTGGGTTTTGTGGAGCGCATCCTCGCTTGCAGCTTCCAGCAGGACAATTTCGTGCATGACCCCCTCACGATGCCGATTCAATTCAAGCTCAAGCCGCGCTTCGTGGGCGGCCGATCTTTGACTTTGGTCAAACCGGCGCAGCGTGATCATGCGCCCTTGTTCCCGATGGTATTCAATTAAAAAAATCATAGTCTCTCCTCTAAAGTAGCGACCAACTGACCAAGCATCATTCTAATATTCATCGTCTTCTGCCGAAAATCAGCGTTTTCTTCTGGAGAGAGATCCATGAATTCTTTTTGAGCTGATAGTAGATGCAGCGTCTCGATTTGCCACCCGAGCGCAGAAATAGCATCGAGAATATCTCTATGACTCTGATTGCCCTTGCCATATTTAATTTCAGGTTGACCCAGTGAATCTGCAAACCGTTCCGACATCTCAGCCCAAGCATGCTGAAACTTGGTTCTAACCTGAACTTCAACCATCTTTTGATCCACGACGGAAATCAAATGAACTGCCCTATAGCCATGACTCGACTTTTCTCTTCGATCAATGACCGTGACATCAGGTAGCGCATATGTCAAGACTTCGACCACCTGCTCCTGTTCAAGGATCGTTGGCACGACCACCCGGCACCCGGCAATATCCTGCATCTGCGAAAGGCGAATGCTCTCCCGCCGAAGTTTCTCTGTAATCGAGGTGGTCGATTTTGAGCTTCTTCCGGTGGGTTCAGGAAAACCCATTTCGCGCATGTGCTGACCGACAGTTTCCATCACATCCGAATAGGCCTCGGCAAAAGATTGCCGGTACTGATCCAGCGCAATCAGTTCATCTTCGGAGGGCAGGGCGGTGCGCAGCCTTTCGCCCAATTTATCGATCTGTGACCGGCTTAACTGCACCTGATGCTCCTTGAACCACCCTAGCCGACTATACCCCCATCGCCTGCGGTCGGCAAACAGGATTGGATGGGGGTGGATTCCGAGGGTAGGTTGGCTCTCAGAGCCGACATCCCATGTCGGGTCGAAGACTCGACCTACGACGGGGTCATTGCGGTTCGGTCGTGGCCAGCCGTTCGATCTGCGCCACCAGCAGGTGCAGGAACAGGCCGACGTCGGTGACGATCGGGCGCGACTCGATCGAACCGCGGTCGGCGAGCTTGGTCGCCACCGCCGGGTTAATGTCGACGCAGACCAGCCGCACCCCGGCCGGGGTCATGTTTCCGGTGCCGATGGCGTGGAGCATCGAGGAGAGCATCAGGATCATCTCGGCGCCCTGGAGCAGGCGGGCGTATTCGGCCTGCGCCGCGACTAAATCCATCATCGTCTCGGGCAGCGGGCCGTCGTCGCGGATCGAGCCGGCCAGGCAAAATGACACGTCGTGGCGCACCAGCTCATAGAAGAGGCCGCTGGTCAGCACGCCCTGCTCGACGGCCTGGCGCATGCCGCCGCAGCGGCGGATGGTGTTGATCGCGCGCAGGTGATGGCGGTGGCCGCCATGGACGGTCAGGCCGCTGTGCATGTCGATCCCCAGGCTGGTGCCGTAGAGCGCGTGCTCGACGTCGTGGACCGCCAGCGCGTTGCCCGACAGCAAGGCCTGGACGTAGCCGCGCCGCACCAGCTCGGACAGGTGCGTCACGCCGCCGGTGTGGACCACCACCGGCCCCGCCACCAGCACGATCCGGCCGCCGCGCCGATGGATGCGGTCCATCTCCCAGGCCACCGCGTCCACCGCCAGTTCGACGCGGCGCTCGCTCGAGACCGCCGAGGACATAAAGGTGAACTCCTCCTGGTCCTCGATGGCGCCGCCGCGGCTGCGGGTGTGCACGCGCAGGCCATCCACGCCGACCACCACTCGCTGGCCACGGCGCAAGTCGCGGATCAGGGCGACCCGCGCGCGAGCCGGTGGGTCGCCGCCCGCGGCCGGCTCGACCACCAAAACCCCGTCCATGCGCTGGCCTTCGGCAAGGACCCAGGTCCCATCGACATGCACTTCGGTGGGGTGGATTGTCGTGCAGTAGAAGTCATCGGGCGCGACGCCGTCGGCCTCGACCTCGGTCAACCGCGCCGGTTGCTCGACCAGTTCCTCGATGACTCCTCCCAGCTGGAGCAACTGGCCGAGGATCAGTTCCATGATGGCGGGGGTCGGTGCGGCGATGGCCAATCGCACCGTCGACTCGTCCTCGCGGCGCTGGCCGGCGTGGAACTCCAGCGTCTCGTGGCTGCCGCCGGCGTCGGTGATCGCATCCATCGCGCGCGCCAGCAACCCCGCATCGAACAGGTGGCCCCTCAAGGCGACCACACGCCGCACGTAGGTGGTCGCGGCCGGCCCGCGCGCGCGCACCGGCGCCGCCACGTCGAGGCGCAGCACCAGGCAATGCGCCGCCCCGCCCGCGAGCATGAACTGGTCCAGCTCCTTGCAGACGGGCTCCAGCCCGCGCGCGCGCAGCCGCTCCACCAGCTCGGGCGAGCAGCGCGAGGTAATCAGCGTGCGGCCGATCTGGACGGCGTTGCAGGCGAAGCCGAGGGCGTCGGCCTCCTCCACCGGCACCCGCATCGGCTCGGGCACCGTCTCTTCGATCAGGCGCCGCGAGCGCTCGTCGAAGGCGCCGGGATAGTAAACCAGTGAGCCGTCGGCCAGCGGACGCAGGCAGGTGTCGAGGTGATAAAACCGTCGATCCACCAGCCGCAGCGGCAGCACCTCGATGTTGACCGTGCGGGCCAGCCAGTCGCAGGCCTCGAGCAGCGAGCGGATGCCGTAGCCCATCCACAGCCGAGGCGCGGAGGGGTCGGGCAGCGCATCGCCGGCGCCCTCAAAATAAAGCCCCTCGGGCGGCTCGATGATCTCAAAGCCGCGGCGGGCCAGCCACTGGCGCCAGTGCGGCTCCTCGGGCCGGCGCTCGGCGTGGCGAAAGCGCGCCAGGATCGCCCGTCGCCCCAGGATGAGCGCCGCGTTGGCGCTGAAGACCATGTCGGGCAGCCCACGGGCCGGCTCGATCAGCTCCACCGCCGCCCGCGCCGCGATCTCGTCATAAAGCGCCCGCCACTGGGCCACCACAGGCTCGCGCCGCGACTGGCCGATGTTGCCCTCCATCCAGGGGTTGATCTCATAGCTGATCTCGAAGTGGTCGGGCGGACACATCAGGAAGGTCGGCCGCTCGGGCAACGGCTGATGGCGATCGGTCTGGGCTCCCGGTTGCGAAGTCATGATGAACTCCTTGGGCGGGGCGCTGGCGTGGGTATATGTCAATGATACCACACCCCGCGCCATGGCATGAATGCGTCGCCGATTCCCGCCCCCGGGCCTCCGATCGGGTTTGGTGCCGGGGCGCCGCGATGCTACAATCAGCTCATCACCCTTAACGGAGGCCTCCAGCATGCGCGACGCGATCAAGATCAGCAACCGCTTCACAGTCGGGCCGCAACCGATCGGGCAGGAATTCGAGCAGCTCCAGCGCGAAGGTTTTCAGTCGGTGATCAACCTGCGCACCAACGGCGAAAGCGTCGAGGACAAGGATGCGCCCCTGCCGCGCGAGGAAGGCCACAGGGTTGAAAAGCTGGGGATGAGCTACCATCACGAGCCGATCACGGTGGAGGCGCTCCACTTCACTCAGATCGACCGCCTGCGCCACCGCATCAAGGTCGCCCCGGAGCCAATCTACATTCACGACGATACCGGCCAGCGCGCCGGAGCGGTGGTCGTCATGCACCTGGGGGCCGAGGAAGTGCTCAGCGGCGAGCAATCCCTGCTCAAGGGCGAGGAGCGCGGCTACGTCTGCGAGGATGAAAAACTGAAGGCCTTCATCAAGCACTACTGCAACCACCGGCCGCGCGGATAGTTGGCGGCCAGGCGAGCGGGAATTTTACGGCTGACGCTGATCAGTGATTTTGAGTCGCCCAAGCGCAAAGGGCGTTCTCAGGCATTCCTTTGCGCCCGTGGCATCTTGGCGTTCATTTTGGCTGCGCGTCCGTCGGATTATCCGCTGGCTGCTTCATTGGCTTGTGCGGCCGGGTCTTGAGCCGGCTCGCCCAGCGAGGCCAGCTCGGCGCAGGCTTCGGCCAACCCTTGGGCGTGGACCGGCTCGATGGCGCCCGTTTCGGCCAGACGCGCCGCCAGCGCACGCACCTCGATGATCGCCCGCCGGCAGAGGCCCGCCGCATTTGCCTGCCCCTCGACCCCGCTCAGCCGCTCGTGGTTTGCGCGCAATCGCTGGTCGACCTCGACCAGTCGGCCCGCCAAATCGAGCAAGGCCGCAGACCCTGCCGGCGCCGTGGCCTCGCTCGCGACACGCGCCAGCCGTTCGCGCTGTCGCAGCGCATCATAAACCCCCACGAACAGCATCACCAGGCATTGCGCAAACACCACCGCCAGTGCCATCACGAGGGCATTCATTTGGAACTCCATCCCGGAATTGAGTCGCCGCTAAAACGAAAGGTCCTTCAGGTCCAGCGTCTCGTGTGCATCATCCGTCGGCGCGCGGCGGGGCTCGACGTCGGCCAACGGGTCCGCCTGCGTCGCGTCATCCTCCAGGCGCTCCAGAGCCTTGATGGCGCTCGTCTCCGCCAGTTGCTCGAGATCGGGCGTGGGCGTGGCAAGTTCCACGAGCACCGTTTTCTCGAGCCCCGTGTCGTTGGGCCCATCTTCCCGCTCCGGATCGAACGGGCTGGCCGCGCCGCTATGATCGATCAGCCCGCCCTGCTCCAGGATCTGGCGCAGGCCCGCCAGCCGATCCAGCTCAAGCTCATGCCGGTGTGAGACCCCCCACCTCCGACGTATGGCCACCGCCAGCCCCGCCGTAAAGGCCAGCACCAGGTTGAATAAAATAATCAGAATCACGGCCAGGCCCCAGCCGCCGCCGTTGGCTTGGGCGGGCGGTTCAGGCGTTGGCCGCATGGGCGTCAGGTCCGCCAGCGTCGGCATCGGCATCGCCAACGGGGCTTCCGCCGCAGTCGTCAATTCGGCGATCTCGCTCTCGGCGGAGAGCGCCAGGGAGGGCGTCCATAAGCGATACTGGCGCGACCTCGCGTGCAGTGTTCCAATCGGCGCCGATTGGTCCACCAGCAGCACTGTCAACTCGTGTTCGCCGGTGGTTTCGCCCAGGTCCACCCGGCTGGCCCAAACCCCCGGCTCTACCGGCCGCAGTGAAATCATGCTGGTTTCGCCGGTCGGCGTCCGCCAGCGCACCAGCGCGTCAACCATTCCCGCCTGCTCTGCCGTCAGCCGCAGCACCGCCAGCGGCCGTTCATCCCCCTCGATGCGGCCTTCATCGGCCAGGCATTCGAGTAGCCACGACTCGCCGGGCAAAGCCGCAGCCCCGGCCGCCGTTGCGATCCAGAACCATCCCGCCAGCAGCATGGTGACCCGCGCCAGTCTCATCGGGCTTCATCCCTTGACGAACCAATTCCCAAAGCAGGCGCCGACAGCGCCGCTTGTCAGACTGATCGGCCGGAGATGGTCATGGACTTGAGAAAATGATTGTAGTGCTGTCTGGCTTTGGCCCGGGGATTCGTTCCGCACAGTCAGGCCCTGGCATATCCGAGCCGCTGCTTGGCCCGCCGCCTACTTCTCGTGCAGCAGGCAGGCGGCAAAGTGCCCCGGCCGATGCTCGAGCAATTGCGGGGTGATGTGCGGGCACTTGTCGAAAGCCTTCGGGCAGCGCGGGTGGAATGGGCAGCCCTTGGGTGGGTCGACGGGGCTGGGCACATCGCCCTCCAGCAGAATCTTCTTCTTGCCGCTCTTGGGATCCATCTTGGGGATGGCCTGCAGCAGGGCCTCGGTGTAGGGGTGCAAGGGGTTCGTGAAGACCTCGGCCGTCGGCCCCAGCTCGACGATCTTGCCCAGATACATCACCGCCACCCGATGGCTGATGTGACCGACTACGCTCAGGTCGTGGGCGATGAACAGATACGCCAGCTGGTGCTTGCGGCGCAGCTCCTCCAGCAGGTTGATGATCTGCGCCTGGATCGAGACATCGAGTGCCGAGACCGGCTCGTCGGCAATGATCAGCTCGGGCTCGACCGACAGCGCACGTGCGATCCCGACGCGCTGGCGCATGCCGCCGCTCAGCTCGTGCGGATAGCGGCCGGCGCTGTCGGCGGTCAGGCCGACATCCTGGAGCAGTTCCGCGACCCGCTCGGCCCGGCGCCCGCGCGCCAGCCCGTGAATCTTGAGCGCCTCACCAACGATCGCCCCCACCGTCATGCGCGGGTTGAGCGAGCTGTAGGGATCCTGAAATATCATTTGAATCCGGCGGCGGTAGGGCAGGAATTGCCGCTGGGGGATCGAGAACAGGTCGGGCGAGTCGCCCAGGCTCATCGTGCCGGCGGTGGGGTCGATCAGGCGCAGCAGCAGCCGCCCCGTCGTCGTTTTGCCGCAGCCACTCTCCCCGACCAGGCCCAGCGTCTCCCCGCGCGCGATCGAAAAGCTGACGTCATCGACTGCCTTGAGGATCGGCCGGCCGCCGTCGGCGGACTTCCCCTTGAGCTCAAAATGCTTCTTAAGCCGGTCGGCGCGCAGCAGGATGCCGTTGCCGTCCGTGGGGGCGGCCGCCGTCGCGCCGGATTCGATGCCCTGGGTCATTCAATTGCTCTCCGCAGGATGCCTCTCCCGCACGCACATGCCGCTGGCCCGCGGGTTTACGTCAGATGCATGGTAGCAGACCCGCCCCCGCCCCGCCAAGCCGCAACGGATTGGTTCACGCCCTGTTGCGCCTCCCGACTCCGCGGTAGGGCGGGTCACCGACCCGACATGGCCTCCAGTGTCGGCTCGCAGAGCCGACCTACCCTCCCCTCACTTAAATATTTTTTGCAACATTTGGATCCCCGCTGCGTCCTATGAATAAGAGCGCCCAAGGGAGGCCGCGGAGGGCAGGTGGGTTGCGCGTTCTGCCGCCGCGACTTCAACGCCATCCGGGTTCATTTCGGCCGGTCATGCCGGAAAAAAAATGGACAGAGTGAACTGAGTGAACGGTGTGGGTGGACCCTCCTCCCCACCTGCCTCGTCCACTCGTCACTCTGTCCATTGATCTTTTCAGCAGTGGTCAGCGCCGCGTCGGGTCCAGCAGCCACTGGTCGAAGCCGAACCAGTCGCGCGGCACCTGCGGCTCGCTCTTGCCCGCCAGCAGCTCCACCGATTCCAGCAGACCGGCCGGCGGTTCGACCGCCGCCGCCAGCGTCAGCTCAAAGCGGGGGTTGAGCACCACCACCAGCTCGCGCTCGACCTGATCGGTCACCTCGCGGCTGAACAGATAGCCCAGCAGCGGGATCTCGCGCAGGAAGGGCACGCCCGAGCTGCGGCGCACCGTCGTCGCCCGGCGAATGCCGCTGAGCACGAACGGCTTGCCATTGGCCAGCTCGATCGCCGAGCCGAAGTAGCGGTGCTCGATAATCGGCAGGCCGTCGGGGGTTTGTCCGCGCATGTCCGAGACGTCAAGCGCCAACGCAACTTCGGCACTCTCAAGCCCCACCACCGGCAGGATCGACAGCAGGACCCCGACCTGGCCCGACTGCAGGTGGCGCAGCGTCCGTTCGCGGAAGCTACGCAGCACGACCTCCAGGTCCACATGGACCGAATCCAGCTCCGCCTCGGTCAGCGTCCCGTCGGCCGCCAGCGCCTGAAGCTGGCTGGTCACCGCCGCGCGCGCCGCCGCACCCGCGCCAAGCTGGCTGGCCAGGAAGCTGTCCATCGCTTGGATGATGGCAGCCGGAGCCAGAGTCAACACCTCGCCCAGCGGCGCCAGCGGCGCGCCCGTCCGCCGGCTCTCCTCGTAAAGCGCATCCAAACGATAAGGGATCGAACGGTTCAGGTCGGTCGCGGCTGGGCTGGTATTCACCCGCAGCGTGGCGATCTGGTCTACCGCCGAAACGTCGGCCACCGTGCCGCTCTTGGCGCTGATCGTCGTGCGCGTCAGCAGGCGCGCCCGGCCCTTGGATTGCAGGAAATCCAGATACTCGGTCGTCAGCAGGAAGTCGAGCGAGCGATAGCCGCCCCAGTCGGCGCCGGCGGGCACGTCGCCGGGGAACAGCCCCATGCCGTCGCCGCCGAAACGCCAGTAGACGAAGTTGAACAGGTCGCGCCCTGGCCCGTTCTTCCAGGATTCGAAGTCCAGTCCCGCCGCCAGATTGTTCTGCGTGTCGACCTCATAGATCGTCACGTCGAGCGCCAGTTGGCTGGGGGGGATGTCGATCTGCTCGGTGCCCAGCTTGAACAGCGGCCCGATCACCGGCTGGTCCTGGAACAGCACGGCATTATTGGGATCGTCGAAATCCCAGATCGCATCGGCCGTGCGGTGGAGCGCCAGCAGCCGCATGATGTCGCGCACGTCGCGGTGGCGACCCATGTAATACAATTGCATGGAGCCGTCGCTGACCTCGGTCACCCATTCCTGGTCGATCGCCGCCAGTGTCGCCATCAGGTATGGAATCTGGAACGCCGGGCAGGCGACCACAAGGTAGTTGCTCTCGGACTCCTTGTCCCAAAGCACGTCGGCGTCGCCGCCCTCCTTGCGCGTGATCGTCCGCGCCAAGCCGCGCATCTCGCGCGGGCTGACGTTGCGCACCGGGATCATAGCGGCGACGAAATCGTTGACCAGCACCTTCTGATTGGTCCGCAGCACCCGCAGGATGCCGCTGTCCTCGGTCAGGTTGATCTGCTCGTCCTGGAAGAGGTAGTTATCTATCAGGCTGTTGGTCTGGCCGGCGCCGAATTGATTGATGCTCGAGCCGGTCACGACATCGCGCGGGCTGGGATTGCCGACGATGGAAACATCCTGGGCATAGTCGCTCTGTGCCGCGCGTGGCGGGAGGGCCGGCAGCGTCGCCAGCGCGACGCCCAGCAGCAGCGGAAACATTCGGATTGTGGGCATGCGCGTCATTGGGCGGTCCTCCCAAAATTTTGTTCAAACATGAATTCGGTGCGCGGCAGGACGATCGCATCGTCACCGGCTGCGCGACGCATCGTACCCAGCGCCGCCTCGGTCATGTTGCTGGCCCCCACCACCGGCTTCGGGGTCAGCGCCGCCACCACCAGCGTGCGCTGCTGGGTGGAGGTCTCGCCCCCGAACAGGTAACCGATCACGGGCAGCGAGCCCAGGATCGGCATCTTGCGCGTCTGCTGGATCTGGCGCTCGCGCATCAGCCCGCCGAAGATTACCTCCTGGCCCGCCGCCACCGAGATCGACTCGCGCATCTGGCGCGAGCCCAGCAGCGGCACCCCGCGTCCGTCGTACCCCAGGTGATTGACCACGCTCAGGTCCAGTTCCAGCGTGACCGACTCCCGCCCGATGGTCGGCACCACCGCCAGCGAGATGCCCGTCTCCACCGAGGCAATCCGGGAATCAATCGCCCGGTTCTGCTGGGGGAACTGCCGGATCGGATGCTGTCCATCCACCGCCGGCGTGCGCCAGGGCAGTCGGATATTGCCGCCGGCGACCAGGTCGCCGGTCGAGGGGAAGACCAACCCCGCAACCGCCGCCGGTCCTGTTTTTTCCTCAACCGTGCGGACGCCTGCGGTCTCATCGACGGCCAGGTAGCTGATCTGCTCGCCGGCCGTCACCAGCGCCGGGGCGCGATGGATGGCCGACACATTGGCCTCGCTCAGCACCCGCGCCTTGCCCTTGACCACGAGAAAGTCGAAGAACGCGGAGGGATAATTCAGGTAGACCCCGCCACCGGCGGCGTTGGAGCGCACCGGCCGGGCGTTATCCATGTTCAGCACCTCGGCCGTGCGCGCCCGCCCGGCCAGCAGCCGGCCCGGGCCGTTCTTCCAAGCCTGGTAGTCCAGCCCCAGCCGCGCGTCGTTGTTTACGTCCACTTCATAGATGCGCACGGCGACTTCGACCTGCGGCAGCGGCTGGTCGAGGATATCGCGGAAGGCGGTTTCCATCGCGACCGCGCCGGCGGGGGCATCGAAAATCTGCACCGAATTAGTCTCGATGTCTGGGATCAGCGTGCCGCTGTCGCCCAGGTAGAAGGAGGCTGTCGCCAGGAACGCCGGATTGGCCGCATTGCGGTGGCGCATCCGGTAATAGATGTAGCGCGAGCCCGGCCCGCTGTGGAGCCGCGGCCGGTCCAGCCGTGCCGCCAGCTCGCGCAGCGACGGCAGTTGATATTCGGGGCAGATCACCACCAGATAGCCGCGTTCCTCGGTCGGATGCACGAAGGAATAGATCCCGCCCTCTTCCCGCATCACCGCGGCCCAGAAGAAGTTGATCAGGTTGTAGGGGTTGACGTTGCGAAACTCGAGCGCCTCGCAGACATAACGGTTGGTCTGGGCCAAATTTGTCGTGCGCAGGATGCGCACGACCTTGTCGGCCGCTTCGGGCGGCAAGACTGGGGCTTGCGCCGTCGCCGGCATGGCGGAGAACAACAGCAGTAGAGGCAGCAACCATCGTCGTGGATCGGGCATGGGAAAGTCTCCTTCTTGATTTCAGACGAAAGTCGGATCAGGGCTCAGATCGTCGCCAGGGCTGCAGGTCCTTGAGCTCGCGCAGCGCCTGGGTGTCGCCTTCAATCGGCGTGACCCCTTGGCGGTCGTCCTCGCCGAACGGCCGCAGCTCGCCCAGCCAGCGGGCAAAAACAGGGTCCACTAGTCCGGCGCGCCGCTCCCCGCCCTCGCCGATATTGACCCACCAACGGGCAAAGCCGCGGCTGTCGCGCACGAGCAGCGTCTCACCGGCGGCCGCCTCGCTCGCGCCCATCGCGCGCCGGGCAATGGCGATGGCTTCCTCGCGTGCCAGCAGACCGTCGGGATAGCGCCGGGCAAAAACCTTCTCGCCGCCGACCTCGAAGCCCACCGCCGGGGCATGCACCCGCCGCTCCCCACTCGGCCGCGTCTCGTCGGCCACGCGGGCGATCGCCATCAGCGCATAGGCCCCGCGTTCGAGCGTCAGCACGGTAAACACAAATTGGCGGTTGAGGCTCTCACCGGGGGCCAGGTCGATCCAGACATGGGTGGCCTCGGCCTCTGAAAACACGGGCGCCACAAAGCGTTGCCCCGCCCCCGGCGCCGGCTCGCGCGCGGTGACGCCAAATGCAATGCTCTCGTGGTCGGGCTTGAGCACAGTCATGAGCTCGTCCGTGCGATTGGTCAACGTCAGCTCGACCAGCAGCGGCTCGCCGGGCGCCACTTGCGCGCGTTCGATGCTCAGCGTCAGCTCCAGTGATTCGGAAACCGGCTCGTTCATGACGCCGCGCGCACAACCGCACGCCATCAGCATCACCATCAGCACCGGGAAGATCACGCCATATCGGCCAAGAATTGACATCTTAGATTCCATGCCTGCACGGCCCCCGCTGCCCCGGGTACAAGCGCATGGGAGTCTGTGCTGATTGATTCAGTCGCCGCGTTCATACCGTAAATGCTACGACTATGTCAAGTATCGGAATAATGAGCTGGATGGAAGAGAGGGGAATATGCCAACTTTTATTGGCTTATTATGACCGAATGGCTATTCGGGCAGGGCGGCGGCCTCAGCGCGCTGGAGCGCGTCGGGCCCCAACGCCGCCTCCAGCTCGGCCAGCGAACGCACATTCATCAGGCCCTCACGCAGCCGCTTGGCCCCCGGCAGCCCGCGCAGGTAGGCCGCCGCATGCTTGCGGAATTGGACCAGCCCGTGCGGGCCGCGCCGCTCCACCATCGCGCCGGCATGGGCCAGCATCAGTCGGCGGCGCTCTTCCCAGTCCGGCCCGCGCCGGCCGATTTCGGCCTCGCCGCGTGCGATCGCCGCCAGGCATTCGGCCAGCAGCCAGGGATCGCCGATCAAGGCCCGGCCGATCATGACCCCGTCGCAGCCGGTCTGGCGCATCATCGCCAGCGCGTCCGCCGGTTCGCGCACGTCGCCATTGCCGACCACCGCCATCGAGACCGCCGCGCGCATGCGCTCGATCAGGCTCCAATCGGCCTTGCCCGAGTAGCCCTGCTCGCGGGTGCGCGCGTGCAGGGTGACGCCGTCGAAACCCTCGGCCTCGGCCATGCGCGCCACCTCCAGCGCCGCCCCCGATCCATCATCCCAGTCCCAGCGCATCTTGACGGTCAACGGCACCGACACTGCCCGGCGCATGGCGCGGAAGATTCGCCCCGCCAGCGGCAGATCGCGCAGCAGCGCCGCGCCCGCGTTGACGACATTGACCTTGCGGGCTGGGCAGCCCATGTTCAAGTCAACGACCGCCGCGCCCAGCGCCTCGAGCCGCCGCGCTCCCGCCGCCAGCCGCTCCGGATCGCCGCCAAAGATCTGCATCGCCACCCGGCTCTCGCCTTCGGCCAGATCCAGGATGCGCAGCGTGTGGTCGTCATCGCGCGTCAGCCCCTCGGCCGAGACCATCTGAGTGAATGTCCAGGCGGCACCCATCCGGCGGCAGACCTCGCGCTGGGCATAATCACTGATGCCGCACATCGGCGCCGGCAGCACCGGCTGGTTTTTGAGAATCTCCCTATACTGGCTCACGGGCTGCTCCGGTTCCCAAGGCATCCGCCCCCTCCGGCGGGTCGGCTCCAGTTTATAGCACCCCCGCCCCACCCGCAACCCGGACCTAGCCTCTTCTCATTCCACAACAGTAATGTCTCACCCATAATCCTGCCATTCATACATCGCTCCTGTGCTCTCCGCCCCGGCTTCATGTCATAATGGACCATGAGCTGGACTGCCTCCTATCGCCAGTTGGGACCCGCCGACCTGCTCGATATCATGCTGGTGGCCCTGGTCCTCTTCGTGCTCCTTTATTGGATGCTGCTGCATGTCTCGCCTCGGGGGCTGGCGCTGCTCGCGCTGCTGGTGGCTCTTTATGTGGTCGCCCGCGTGCTGGACCTGGACCTGGCGCGCGCCGTTGTGCTCAGCCTGCTAGGGCTGATGGCGCTGCTGGGAATGATTGTCTATCAAAGCGAGATCCGTCGCTCGCTCGACCGCGTCATGCGACGGGCCAGTTCGGGGACCACCACCAGCCGGGCCGAGCAACTCGACTCGTTCGACATGCTGGCCGATGCCATCAGCCGGATGGCCGACAAACGGCTTGGGGCGCTAATCGCCATCCGCGGCCACGAACCCTGGTCGCGCAGTGTACACGGCGGCATCCGGCTCGAGGGCTGTATCAGCGGGCCGCTGCTCGAGAGCATCTTCAGCACGCAATCCCCCGGCCATGATGGGGCCGTGCTGATCGAGGGCAATCGCATTGTTGAATTCGCCGCCCACCTGCCACTCTCGACCAACTTGGCTGAAGTGGGCGAGCATGGCACGCGTCACGCCGCCGCACTTGGGCTGAGCGAGGTCTGCGATGCGCTGGTGATCGTCGTCAGCGAAGAGCATGGCACCATCAGCGTTGCCCACGAGGGCGCCATCCAACGGATCGCCCCCGCCGGCCTCAAGGCGCGACTCGAGGCCTTCTGGCGCCACCCCGATGGCGAGACCCCTGGCCGGCACCCCGCCCGACGTCGCGGCGCCTGGATCGCCGCCGCACTGCTGGCCGCCGTTCTTGCCGCCGCCGGCTGGTGGTTCTGGGGTGGCTGAGTGTGGAGGAGGGTATTTCTCCTCTTTGAGAGAGACTGGATGCCGGTGTCGGGCGAAGTCACGACCAACCACTTCGGGTCGGTAGCGGAGTCGAGATGTGCCCGAGCGGCGGCCGACGCATGACGCAATGGCATCGCGGCCGCCGAATCTGCTAAACTGCATCGCGCATTGGGGAAGCGACTTTATCTTATGGGGTGCGATCATGGACCGGGTGGCGGCGCTTGTTCTGGCTGGCGGACGGGGGATGGACTTCGGCCCGCTCTCGGAGACGAGGACCAAGGCAGCATTCCCCGTCGCCGGCTCCTACCGCATCATTGATTTTGTCCTCAGCAACCTGAGCCATTCCAATGTGCGACAGGTCGGCATCGTCATCCAGTTCCTGCCCGCCCCGCTCATCGAGCACATTGGCTCGGGCCGCCCCTGGGATTACGATATGGCCGATCGTGGCCTGCGCATCATGACCCCCTTTGTCGGCATCAGTGAGACGCGCTGGTTCAATGGCACCGGCGATGCCATCGCCAAAAATATCAACCTCATCTCCAGCGACGACTACCGTGATATCCTCATCCTTTCGGGCGACCACGCCTATCAGATGGACTACCGCCGACTGATCGAGCACCATCGCGCCAGTGACGCCGACCTGACGGTGGCCTGCACACGCATCCCACCCGAGCTGCAACACCCCCGCTTCGGCAACATCGTCGCCGAGACCGACGGCCGCATCACCCAGTTCCTCGAAAAACCCGAGCAGCCGGTCAGCTCGCTGGTTTCCACCGGCATTTATTGTTTCCGTCGCTCCCGGCTGCTCGAGCTGATCGAGGAATTCCGGCCCACCGCTGATCGGCCGTTCAATCTGCCCGAAGACCTGATCCAGCCCTGTATTGGCCGCATCAACGGTCAGGCATGGCTGTTCAACCGCCCCTGGTTCTACCTTGGTAACCTAAGGGAATATTGGGATTTCCACATGCGGTTGGCCCGTGGCGACATCCGCCTGTTTGACTCCTCCTGGAATATCATGACCAACTACTCGGACCGCAATTTGGCGGCACGACCCCCGGCCTACTTTGGATCCGACTGCCAGGTCGAGCATTCCATCATCTCGCCGGGCTGCCAGATCGAGGGTCACGTCCTCAATTCCGTGCTTTCCCCCGGCGTCAGGATCGGGCGCGGCAGCGTGGTGCGCAACAGCGTCCTCTTCCACGACACCCTGCTCGGTGAGGGCTGCACCGTCGACCACGCTATTCTTGACAAGGACTCGCGCATGGCGGATGGGGCCAGTCTTGGCGACCCCCCCGGTGAGGCCGACGTGCCGCCGCTGACCGTGCTGCCCAAGGGCTACCGCATCGGCCCGGGCGAACGCATCGCCGCCGGCCATTCCCTTGAGGCCGCCACCCGTTACCAATGAGCCGGCGCCGCTGGCTTCATTTCTACCTGCCTGCCTTTCTGGTTGAGTGCGGGATTTTCATGCTCGTTCTGGCCCAGCCGATTGACGCCTTGGCCCGCTTTGGCGCCACGCCGCTCCAGCTCGGCCTGCTGGGCATGCTTGCCAACGGCGGCTATGCATTGACCGCCATCGGCGCGGGCCGCTGGTCCGATCGCCTCGGCCGGCGCGGGCTGATGATCATCGGGTTGGCCGGTCCGCTGGCCCTGGCACTGGCGCTGCCGCTGACAGGCAACTTCAGCCAGTTGTTGGCGCTGGCCACGCTGCAGCTCACGCTGCTGGGCTGCTTTTGGGCCCCATTTATGGGCGCGCTGAGCGACTCGGTGCGCCCGGCTGGGCTGTCGGCGGTCCTCGGCTGGTTCAACATCAGCTGGTGCCTGGGCAGCATCGGCGCCTCGGTGGCCAATACCCTGCTCTACAATCAGTACGGCACACGCGCCCCCTATTGGGGTGCGGCGCTGTTCCTGATGGCTGCCCTGCTGATCGTTGCGCTGGGCCACCCGCGCCGCCGCCCGCAACCTGAGGAGCATACCCACCCCCTCCACCCGCGCGTCGGATATTTTAAAGCCATGGCCTGGCTGGCGCTGGCGGCGAATTTTTTCATGGCCGGCATGCTGATCTACCTCTTCCCGCGACTGGCCTCGGCCGAACCGCTGAGCCTCGTCCCTGCCCAGATCGCATTTCTGCATGTGCTTCGCCTGTTGGCGATGCTGGCCACCTTCTGGCTCATGGGCGCCACCGTCCGCTGGCACTTCCAGTTCGGCGCTTTTCATGCCTCCTATGCCCTGCTGGTGGCGGCGATGCTGCTGACGGCGCTGCTGCGTCTGCCGATCCTGATGGTGCTGCCCTTTGTCGCCGTTGGCGTGGCGATGGGCATGGCCTATGGGCTGAGCGTCTACTATTCAGCCTTGGAGCAGGCTCGCGGCTCCAACCTGGGGGTGCACGAGGCGCTGCTGGCGATCGGCTCCACCAGCGGCCCGATCTATGGCGGCTTGCTCATGCAGGCGAGCCCCTGGCCCCCGCTGGCCTTTATCGGCGGCGCGCTGCTGCTGGCCGCCGTCTGGCTGACCAGTGCCTGGCTCCACCACCACCGCCACCCGTCCAGCTGAGCCCCGCGAGAGCGAGGTAGATCATAACAGTATTGGGTGAAAACATGTCTTGTAAGGCGAAAGCGAATAGAATTTCACGGCGCGCGGGAGCTGGAGCCGCTGTGTCAGGCTTCAGCAACAGCTTCCTTATTTATAGATTGCCGCCTGCGGCGCGGTTAGTGATCCATACCCCCCCCAGGAAACGTGCGAAAGAGGGGGGGATCCTGGCTCCATGAAAGGATGCCGTTTTACGGGCAATGCCGGGCGGATGGCGGAAGGAGGCCGTTGCCAAGCTATCAGCTCAATGCCCCACGATTTGAAGGTGGCGTCGTCGCGCCGCGACCCTCGCCAACTGCTCCCGATCCGCATGCCACTCCTGACAGTTCGACATGGTTTTGCAAACGCCGGCCGACGAAGGGGCGGGTGCGTGACGCCCCCAAGAGTCTGCCTTGCAATTGATTTTCTTGCAGAGTAGCTTGGTGATACCTCAGAGAACGAAATATATGAGGGTCACCGTCACACATCTCCGTGCCGTCAATCCCATGAAACATGCTGAGCAGTACCAGAGGAGGATTAGCCAATGAAGCTGCCTGAGACGATATACGCAAGGGTTGCCTCATGCCTTGCCTTGGGCCTGCTTGCCCTGTTGATGAGTCCAAGTGCCACTGCCGAGGCGCTCACATCGGGTTTCACCTATCAGGGGCGCGTAATCAAGCAGGGCAGCCCGATCAACGGGCCTTGTGACCTGCGATTCTCGCTTCATGATGCTCCGGAAGGTGGCACTCAACTTGGCGCCACGATGACCTCGACCAATTTCAACGTGATCAACGGCCTGTTCTCGCTGGTGCTCAATGCAAACAAGGAATTCGGAACGCAGGCCTTCAATGGACAGCGCCGCTGGCTGGCGATCAGCGTGCGCTATCCGGGCGGCACCGGCAATTATGTCACGCTGAGTCCCCGCCAGGAACTGATGGCGGCCCCCTACGCGCTCAATCTGGTTGGCGGCGCATCGATCCGCAACGAGGGCAATGCCCCCAGCTCGTCATCGGGTCTTTATGTGGAAAGCGTCCACGGCGACGGCCTGACCGCCAGCGCCAACGCCGCCAGCAAGGCGGCCCTGCTGGCCCAGCACAAGGCAGCCGGCAATGGGGTTCTTGGCCAGACGACCGCCGGGGCCGGTATCGCCGGAGTCGCGGGAGCCAATAGCGGGGCGGGACCGGGCATGCGCGGCACCAGCGTCAGCGGGATTGGCGTCGAAGGGGTTGGCAGCGCCGGCGTCGGCGTGCGTGGCTCCTCAAGCAGTTCCCACGGGGTGCAAGGCGTGGCCGGCAGTGGCTCGGGCTACGGCGTGCGCGGCGAGAACACGGGCGGCGGCGGCGGCGTACTCGGCTCGACCAACAGCAGTTCCCTGGTGTCGGGGGCCGGAGTAGTGGGAAACAATAATGGGTCCGGTAGCGGCGTTGCCGGCCAGAGCCAGTCCGGTTATGGCGTTTACGGAACCAATCCGGGAGCCGCCTTGGCCAATGCGGCGGGGGTTTTTGGCACCTCCACCAACAATCACGGCGTCTCCGGCAGAAGCACCAACAAGGCGGGGGTTTACGGCACCAGCACCGGCGGGAGCGGCGTCGAAGGGGTTGGCAGCGTCGGCGCGGGCGTGCGTGGCTCCTCAACCAGTTCCCACGGCGTGCTCGGCCTGACCAGCAGTGAATCGGGCTACGGCGTGCGCGGCGAGAACACCGGCGCCGGCGGCGGTGTACTCGGCTCGGCCAACACGACCTCCCAGGTGACGGGGGCCGGAGTGGTGGGAATCAATAGCAGTTCCGGCAGCGGCGTAGCCGGCCAGAGCCAGACCGGCTACGGCGTTTACGGCACCAATCCTGGGGCTTCCACGGCCAACGCGGCAGGCGTTTACGGCACCTCCACGAACAATTACGGCGTCTATGGCAACAGCACCCACAAGACCGGCGTATTCGGCAACAGCGACAATGAAGCCGGGGTTCAGGGGAACAGCAGTAATAGCCATGGCGTTTACGGTGTGACAGGCAACACCCAGGGCAAGAGCGCTGTCTTCGGCGATCATCAGGGGGGCGGGAGCGGCGTCATGGGCCGGGGCACGGCCGACGGTGTCGGCGTGATGGGTCACGCCGGCAAGCTCAGCGGCGTCACCGCCAACGTCACACAGGGCATCGGCGTCTGGGGCGACAGCGTGGCGGGGCCGGGAGTGGTGGGAACGAGCGCTAACAGCGTCGGCCTTCACGGGGTTTCCACCAGCGGCTCTGGCGTGATGGGCGTCTCGACCAGCGCAGCGGGCGTGATGGGCGTTTCAGCCAGCGCAGCGGGTGTGGTGGGAGCCTCGACCAGCGCACCGGGCGTCGCCGCCCGCTCCACCAACGGCCCGGGGCTTTTTGCCGCCACGCAAAACGGCGCCATCGGCCTTCTGGCCATGAACGGCACGGCGAACGTGATCGAAGCTCGCCGCGACGGCAATCCCGAGGATCCAACCTCCGGCGTCCGGGTCTTCCGGGTCACCAAGAACGGCCAGATCTACGGCACCCAGCTCGTCATTCAGTGGGCGGCCGATTTGGCCGAGGTGATCCCGGTCAGCCAGGGCAATCCGAAACCGGGCGACGTGGTCGAGATCGACCCGGACGAGGCCGAGAACTACCGCCTGGCGGCCACCGCAAACAGCACGCGTGTGGCGGGGGTGATCTCGACCGAGCCGGGCATGACTCTGGGCGCCACCGAAGACCCCAACCAACCGCAACTGGCGCTGGCCGGGCGCGTGCCGGTCAAGGTCTGCGACGAAGGTGGACCGATCCGGCCGGGCGACCTGCTGGCCTCATCCTCGTCGCCGGGCCATGCGATGCGCGCACCGGACAACCCGGCGCCGGGAACAATCATCGGAAAGTCGCTGGGTTTCCACGAAAGCGGTACCGGCCTGATCAAAATGCACGTGATGCTGCGCTAAGCGCGATCACCTGAATTCATCATGGAAAGGGCGGGTGGGGATGATCGGAATATTCAAAATCAGGCAGCGCAGAATTGCGGCGGCCGCGACTGTGCTGGCGCTGAGCGGCGCCAGTGCGATGGGATTCGGCTTCGTCAACGGTAACCTGCTGTGGACTTCGGCCGATTGTGGCGGCGGCGTCCATCTCGTCGATGGCGACTACTCCATCAGCGCGACAATCGGGCAGGCCAACGCGGTTGTGCTCATCGACGGTGACTACATGCTCATCGGCGGCTTCGTGCAGACCGACGACGCGTTCCCAAAGAACGCGGTCCAAGGGTCGTGGCGGCTTTATTAATGGAAAAAAACGAGGAAATGGCCCGGGCTGCCTCCGGCCCGCCCATCTGTTCGAGTGTCACCCCAAGGTAGCGACATTATGTGGTTCCATTCGCTCTCCGCCAACCTGGCAGCGCTCCTGCTGCTGGCCCTGGCAACCCGCCTGCCGGCTGCTGATCCCATCCAGCTCGTGGCCGACATCAACCAGACTTCGATGGCCTCGGCCAATTCAGATGCCACTCATTTTGTCGGCGCCGGCGACTATCTTTTCTTCGTCGCCTCGGACCCCTACAACGGCCGGGAGCTCTGGCGCACCAACGGCTCCCCCGAAGGGACCATCCTGCTGCGGGACATCAACGGCGGCGTCGCCGATTCCAACCCCGGCAACCTGACCGAGCTCAACGGGACGCTTTATTTCACAGCCTATGACACCATCCACGGCAACGAGTTGTGGAAGAGCGACGGCACCCCCGAGGGGACCATGCTGCTCAAGGACATCAATCCGGGGACTGGCGGCTCGGCCCCCAGTTACATGGTGAATGTCGGCGGCAAACTATTCTTTGCAGCCACCGATGGCTCCAGCGCCAACACGTTGTGGACAAGCGACGGCACGGCCGAAGGGACGGTGATGCTCAACACCTTCGTCGAGGACTTTGGGGTGCTGCTGATGAACCTGAGGGATTTCAACGGCACCCTCGTCTTTTCCGCCTTCACCAGCACGGGCACCGGGCTCTGGAAGAGCGACGGCACCGAAACGGGGACCGTCCTGATCAAGGAGATCGGCAACCCCCACAACCTGGTCGTGTGCGGCGGGCAGCTTTTCTTTTCGGGCAATGACGGTGTCCATGGGCAGGAACTGTGGCGCAGCGACGGCACCGAGGCCGGGACCACCATGGTGGCGGATATCAATCCAGGTCCGGCTGACAGCTCGCCCCGCGAAATGTCCGCCATCGGAAGCACCCTGTATTTCGCGGCCGACGACGGCACGATCGGCAACGAGCTGTGGAAATCCGGCGGCGACGCCGCCAGCACGATGCTGGTCCGGGACATTTTTCCAGGCCCCGACAGTTCCAACCCCAGCCACATGAAAGAGACCAACGGCGTCGTGGTCTTTGCCGCCTGGGACCAGCTCCACGGCAACGAGTTGTGGCGCAGCGACGGCACCGAAGCCGGGACATTCATGATCAAGGACATCTGCCTAGGCGACTACGGCAGCAGCCTGAACTTCTTCATCCAGTTCAAGGGCGAGGTCTTCTTCCAGGCCGACAACGGCGACAATGGGCTTGAGCTGTGGAAGACCGATGGCACCCCCGGGGGCACCGTGCTAATCAAGGATATCTGGCCGGGCTTCGCATGGGGCAATCCCGGCTCCTTCAGCATTTTCAAGGACCATCTCTACATGAGCGCTAATGACGGCGTCCACGGCACCGAAACCTGGGTCTCCGACGGCACGACCGAAGGAACGCGGCTGGTGGCGGATGTGGCGGGCGGCGGTGCTGGTAGCGTGATCAGCGAGATCCTCAACGTCAACGGCACACTTTTCTTCCCGGCCGGCGACGGCGTGCACGGGGTCGAGTTGTGGACCAGTGACGGCACCCCGGAGGGAATGCGGATGCTCAAGGACATTTATCCGGGCGAGGAGGGCAGCCATCCGGCGGGATTGGTCGAGCTCAACGGCATGATTTACTTCGCAGCCGACGACGGCGCCAGCGGCATTGAACTGTGGAAGACCGACGGCACATCCGACGGCACGGTCCAGGTCGCCGATATCAACTCTGGTCCGGCAGGGAGCATGCCGGCCGATGGCGGCCTCGCCGTGATGAACGGCACACTTTATTTTGCGGCCAGCAACGGCGCCAGCGGCGTCGAGCTGTGGAAAAGCGACGGCTCGGCGGCTGGAACCGTCATCGTGCGCGACATCAACACCATGGGGAGCAGCACCCCGTCCAATTTGATCGTCATCGGCGAGACCCTCTACTTCGCCGCCTGGGGAACGCTTTTCGGCGGCGTCGAGCTGTGGAAGAGCGATGGCACCAGTGGCGGCACCGTGATGGTCAAAGACATTAACACCATGTTCTTCGGTTCGTCTGAACCCTCCGACCTGGTCGAATTCGACGGCATGCTCTACTTTACGGCCGATGACGGAATGAACGGCGTTCAACTCTGGCGCAGCGACGGCACCGCCTTCGGGACCGAAGCCGCCGCCGAACTGCGATTCGATGCGGCAGCGTCCGCCGGGCTGCACCCCGTCGCCGGGGCGCTCTACTTCGCGGCCGACGACGGCGCCAGCGGCACCGAACTCTGGAAGTACGATCCCCTGTCGGGCCCCGTCATGGTCAAGGATATCTTCCCCGGCGCCGCATCCTCCTTTCCGCGTGAGCTTGCCAGCATTGATGGGATGCTCTTCTTCCAGTCGATGGACGACGAGCACGGCGTCGAACTGTGGATGAGCGACGGCACCGCGGCTGGCACTGTCCTGGTGCGCGACCTGTGGCCGGGCAGCAGCGGTGCCTCCCCCGCGGTGCTGACCCCGCTGGGCCGACGGCTTTACTTCACGGCCAACGATCCCGTGATCGGCAATGAACTGTGGCGGCTGACGATCCCGCTGGCTCCGCTGATGGACTCCCTGCCTGAAACCACTATCGGTGACAGCCTGGGGGTCTCCTGGACGGCTGTCGAGGAGGCAACCGCTTATCTGGTCCAGTGCGCCGACACGCCGGACTTCGACAACCCGCTGAGCCTGCTGAGCGTCACCACATCTTCGCTCTCCGTCACGTTCTCCGGCCTCGAGGAAGACAAGACTTACTGGTCGCGCGTCCGCGCCCTCAGCCTGGACGTCCCTGGCGCCTGGAGCTCTTCGGTTCACTCGACGCTGGTGAATCCTGGGCGGCTGGCGGTTTCGCCCACCGGGCTGCTCTTCCTGGAGGGAACCGCTTACGCTGTCGATGTCGAACTCGGCACCGCGCCGACCACCCAAACCCTGACCATCCGGAACGAGGGCAGCTTGCCGGTCGCTTTCACCGGCGGGACAGCTGGGACGCCAGGCCTGCGGTTGACCGGGTCTGGCGCCGGCGAGTTCCGCATCGTGGCGACCGTCCCCGAGACCGGCACCCCGCTGGGGCCCGGTGAAAGCCTGACGGTGGAGATCATGTTCTCCCCCACGGTGGCACGGCGCACGCTGGGGCTGGATGCCACGCTCGAGATCACCTCGGACAGCCCGCTGACGCCACAAATCGACGTCAGCCTGACGGGAGACGCGGTCCCCGCGCAGTTGACCAGCTTCACACTTTATTGAAGTG
Source organism: Sumerlaeia bacterium (assembly GCA_041687335.1). GTDB lineage: Bacteria > Sumerlaeota > Sumerlaeia > MVZB01 > MVZB01 > JAJFUE01. Next base: position 45,836 of record JAWLCE010000039.1, read on the forward strand.
GCGGTCGTACGCGAGGTCTGGGAGGAACTGGCTCCCGCGCCACGACTGTGAAGAGCCCCATACCCCCCCAACGGGGTCGTGCGAAAAGAGGGGGGTAGGCTGGGGCAAGGACTGGCGTGAGTGTCGGGGGCGCCCCAATCCAGCCGCGAGTGGCAGAATCGGAGATGGAACGTAGCGGAGAGGCAAATTCCCTGCTTGACGGAAACCCCTGAAAACATTGATGATTTTCAATGCCGGAGGGATGGCCGAGCGGTTGAAGGCACCGGTCTTGAAAACCGGCGAGCTCGCAAGGGCTCCGTGGGTTCGAATCCCACTCCCTCCGCCAGATTTTTACCCTCCAGCCGGCAACGTCACCTATAAACAGATTTTTGCTTGCAATTTGTTTCCAGATGCACTATTCATTATTTATCTAATTCTGAGGAGGCGGCGATGGCATTCAGCGGGCTCATGATCCGGCGGACCGGGGGGCGCATCCGGATGGCGTTGCGGGTGGCGGGGCTGGCCTTGGTCCTGCTGGTCGGCGGGGGCGGGCTTTATGCCTGCGCGGCGCGGCGCGCCATCGAGCGCGAGGTGGCCAACACCCCGCGCGATGCCGTCACCGGGATTGTCACCGGCGCCGAGGCGATCTCGCTGGATCCCCCTGCCGGGTTGCCGGCGCCGACCCGCGCCGTTTTGATGCTGCACGGCTTTGTGGGCTCGCGGGGGGACTTTGCCGACTTGGGCGAGCGGCTGGCGGCGGCGGGACTGTACGTGCGCATGGTGCGCCACCCCGGCCACGGCAGCGACCCGCGTGAGTTTGCCGAGCAAACCGCCGACACGCTGCTCGAGGCGGCCCGGGCCGAGCTGGCCGCGCTGGTCGAGCAATATGACGAGGTCGCCGTGGTCGGCTTCTCGATGGGGGGGGCGATGGCGACGCTGCTGGCGGCCGAGGGTGACGTGGAGCGGCTGGTGCTGGCGGCGCCATATTATCGCGTGACCCATAAGTGGTACTACGGCCTGCCCGTCGAGAGCTGGAACGCGGCGCTGGGCTGGGGGGTGCCGTATGTGATCAAGTCCAAGGCGTTCATCAAGGTCAACCGGCCCGAGGCGCGGCCGTTGATCTACAGCTACCGGCTGGTCTCGACGCGGGGGACGGCGGCGCTGATTGATCTCGGGCGGCGCGCGCGCCAGCCGGAGGTCGCGGCGGCGGTCCGCTGTCCGGTGCTGCTGATCCACAGCGACGGCGACGAGGCGAGTTGCCCGCGGCGCGCGAGGGCGGTTTTCGCAACGTTGGCCAGCGCCGACAAGCGTGAGTTGTGGCTGGACCGGCGCAATAATCATCACATCTTCTGGGACTATGATTGTGAGCAGTCCAAGGCCGGGGTGGTTGAGTTCCTGAGCGAGGAGTGGTGAGGGAGCTTGTCAAATTTTACGCCCGGTGGCATAGTACGGGCGGGGTGGCCCCAGCGCGCGCCGGCGCGCCCGATCATCTGAGCCAGGAGCGAGAGCACCATGCACGAGAAGAGTATCGAGCTGCTCAATAAGGCAGTGGCCGACGAACTGCACGCCGTTCATCAGTACATGTATTTTCATTTCCACTGCGACGACCAGGGGCTGGACCTGCTGGCCAACCTGTTCAAGATGACCGCGATCCAGGAGATGATTCACGTCGAGAAGCTGGCCGAGCGGATCCTGTTCCTCAAGGGCGAGGTCGAGATGACCGTGACCGCGCCGGTGGCCAAGCTGCGCGACGTCAAGGAAATGCTTAAGATGGCGGCCGGGATGGAGCAGGAGAGCGCCAAGGAATACAACATCTGGGCCAATGAGTGCGCGGCCAATGCCGACTCGGTCACCAAGAAGCTGTTCGAGGAGCTGGTGATGGACGAGGAGCGCCACTTCGACCAGTATGACACCGAACTGGACCACCTGGGGCAGTATGGGGACAACTACCTGGCGCTGCAGTCGATCGAGCGCAGCAAGCGCTCGGCGGCCGGTGGCCCGCCGCAGGGCTGAGGCCAGCGATCCAAAGGCAAAGATCAAGCGGACCGGCACGGAATGAAATTTCATTCCGGCCGGTCCGTTTGATTTTTCAGGCTGGGGTACGTGGCGGGGCGGCTCGGTATTCGGGAGGAATGGCCGAGGACGGGATAAGGGTAAGGGGGTTACAAAGCTCAAG
>JAWLCE010000040.1:0-47555 GCA_041687335.1 Sumerlaeia bacterium
GATGGTGGGGACGGCGGGGCAGGCGCGGACGGCGCCGGGGAGGCCCATGTCGGGTCGAAGACCCGACCTACCAACAAGAGCGGCGGAGCTGGCGCTGATCGGGTTGATTTCCGAATCAGGAGCGTCGAGCGCGTCGTGCGCATCGGGCGCAGCGGCGGCGGGCCTGCGGATGGCGCCCAGGGGTGAGAGATGAAAACCCTCAAGCGGGTCGGACGTGCCGGAGAGCTGACAACCCGCGAGGGTGGAGCCGACGGAGAGGCTGCGGGGGCGCTGGACCGAGTCGGGGGCGGGCCGCGGCTCTGAGGGCGGCGCGGGCTCGTTGGGCTCGATATCCAATTTATTTGCGGCCGTGGGTTCGGCTGGTGGTGCCTCGGGCGGCGGGGCGTTTAGATGCTGGTCGATGAGGACGAGGGTTTTGCGGACGGCGGCGAGGCGCCAGAGGACCTGGCTGGCCAGGTCGATCTGCTGGAGATAGGCGGGGTCGAGCGGGATTCCGGGTCGGCCGGGGCTTGCGCTGGATGCGTCCAGCATTTGAACCTCGGCGGCGCGAGCCCAGAGCTCGAGCAGCCGGCCGATGAAGTCGGCGCTGATCTCGAGCGAGGCGATGGGGTCGCGGTGGTTCACGCGGCAAAACCCGAGGGGAGTGGCGGCGCGGCCGGTTGGCGGCGCGTGGGGGAAAGTATAGGGCCGGGGGCGGGAAAATTGGAATTCCCTTGGGGGAGCTTATAGGTGCTTACGGGGCGAAAATCGAAAAAAGCGAGAAAATATAGCCACGAATTTACACGAAATGAGGAACACGAATTGACACGTTGGCAGTGAGGGAGGAGAAAGGGAGAAGAATGGGACGCGGATTTGCGGATTGGCGCGGATGGAGGCGGATGGGCGTGGATGGAGATGGAGAATTTGACGCAGAGGCGCGGATGATAGGGGGAGTGGCAGGTAATGGAACGCGGATTTTGTAGATTGGGAGGATTTGCACGGGATTAAATAAAAAATAGTCAAACGTCCCCATCGCCACCATCGCCTTGTGGAGCGGGTCGAGCGCGCAATAACACATAACAATTTGGCAATACACGATTTAAAGCTAGCTGTTTTTCGCGCTCTAAAATCTGATCGATAACATGCGCATAACATTCTTCACTATCCAGATTATTGATAATGGCAGAAAATAAGGGACTGCTCAGCGCCCCACCTAATTCATAACGCTCCTCCACAAGAAAATGATCAGAGAGCGCAGCCAGAATTTGAGTAGAACGAATTGACTCAAAAGGAGTGCGTCTCTGCACTTCCCAGCGGTCGGGGAGGTGCAATTTTTTCCTGACCCGTCCTGACTCATCCCGCTTAAGCTTGTCGGGCAAAGTCTTCCAAATACGATCTATCTCTCTGGTTTGACGTTTTGTCGGAGTGAGAAAATCTGGGCCGACATACTCCTCAATAAACAAAACCCCATCATGCTTGCTCATCCGATTTCTCAGTCGAGCAAAAAAACCCTCTAAATCCACCAGATGGTGAAGAGAATGAAATGCAAAGCAGGCATCATAATAGCTGTTGGGCAAATCTAGATTTAAATCACATACTTTGTAGTCGACATTGAGCTCACCTTTGGTGGCATTGAACGCCAGGGCAGAATCCTCATCTATGTCAGTGGCAACAACGTGTTTTGCAATGTTCATTTCCATCAAAACATAACAATGCGCCCCATTACCTGCACCAGGAACCAGCGCCTTGCGATAAATATTATTATTGGACTTTATCCACTGCCATATATCTGGATATTTCAAACCTGCCCGCGCATATATTTGCTGCTTTATATAGGGGTGTTCCATATAGTGCCTATATGATTGCCGAGATCCTGCAGAATCATTGCTACTGCACGCTGATGAAGTGGCGGCCTGTCCTAGATGTTCTGATGCCCAATAATTGGCTTCAATTTTAAGAAAGTCTTGGTATGCGGAGGAATTGATGAAATTACTACGAGATTCAAGGGTATTAAGTTTGCCCAAAATCAGCCGCTTGTCGCGCGGCGGCAGATGTCGCCACACCCACCTTATAGGCTTAGACATGAAATAAGGCAGGAAATCCATTATTTTAGCAAGAAGTATTTTCATTGCCCTACCTTTCCAATATTCTTCTTATACCAATCTTGTGGTCCTGCAAGATTTAAGATGTTCATGTTGGCACCTTCGATATCACAATACTCCCGGTTCAGCGGGAATTGGACAGCCGGTCGTTTTGGTTAGTCAGTGCCGGCGGTCGCGCGGTCGATCTTGAAGATGCGTTTTTTGAGGCATGGAAGGTCTTTCGTCCGATGAGCATCCGCGGGGGCAGAAGGGGCGTGGCGATCGCGTGCGGAGCGTCACGCCCACCCATCGTCCGATGAGCCTGACCGGATTATCCCTTGGCCGGGTGCTCGCCAGCAGAGCCGACCCCCGTTTCATCCGGTGTCAGTAATATGCCCTTCTGGTTGGCGAGGGTGCAAGTTATTTTCGACCGCCGCGGCGTGATGGATCGAGGGGTTTAGATTTGTCGGGAAATATTAATTGTTCAATGTTTCAGGTGCGATAGAATTTACCTAAGTTTCTGGTTTCAAGTTTCTAGTTTGCTACAAACAGGCCGCATTACAGGCTCACCCGCATGGGCGAACTCCCGCCCCTGCCCACCAGCCCCCAGGCATGCCGACCTCCCGCCTGAAGGCGGGACTACGAACTGGGCACACATACGGGTCGAAGACCCGACTACCGCCCCGCTTGATCTCCCCGCGCCCGATGCTGTACTCTGACTCAATCTCGCTGTGAGGCGGCCCGACATGCCCACCACGCCCCAGGAACCGCGCCAGGTCCGTTACTGTTACGAGTGCGGCCACAAGGTCGACGCCAGCCGGCCCAGCTGCTGGTATTGCGGCACCGAGACCCGCCGCACCGTGCGCCCGGCCCCCAAGTGCGTCTTCTGCGGCAGCGAGATCCCCGCGGGCGCCCTCAAGTGCCGCCACTGCGGGGAATGGCTCGATGGCCGCCCGCGCGAGGCCGCCCCGCCCTCCCAGGTCGTCTTCGTCGTCGACCGCACGCTGCTGGGCGCCGGCGGCGACCTGCAACTGCTCGCCGGCCGGCCCGTCCCCCCCGACATCGCCAACCGGCTCGACGCCCGCACCGTGCGCGCCATCGAGCAGGGCCGCCCCGAGCTGGTCGAGGAACGCGGCGTGCGCGCCCTGCCCGCCCCCGCGGGCGCCAACGAAATCATTGATCTGGAGCCCCAGCCGCCCACCGAGCCGCAGCGCGGCCTCGTCCGGCGCACGCCCGAGCGCCCGGCCGGTGGCCCCCTCGCCCGCCGCGAGAACCTGCCCGAGGCGCGCCGCGCCCCCGAGCAGACCGCCCTCACGCGCGGCGAGCCAGCTCTTCCCCCCCGGCGCGGCAAGGCTCCCGCCGCCGACGACGCGCTCGATGTCGAGGGCGGCGATCACTATCGCATCTGCGAGACCTGCGCGACCGAAATCCTCGCCAGCGACAACTACTGCTACCACTGCCGCCACAAGTATCGCCAAAGCCAGATGGAGCTACACATCGAGCGCCGCCGCTCGCTGCGCGACAACCGCCTGCTCTATTACGCGGCGGCCGCGCTCATCGCTGTCACCGCCGCCGCGCCCCATCTGCTGCCCCTCCTGCCACCCGGCCTGATCGGGGTCGAGCCCGGCCTGCTGCGCCTTGGTGCCGCCGCCGGGGCGATGTTGCTGGCGCTGCTGGGCCTGCTGCGCCGGCGCGGCATCCTGAGCCGGATGCTGGCCGTCGCCCTCATCATCGCCGCCGCCGCGGCATGGCTTTATGTTTGATTCAACTTACGCTTGATCGGCCTTCCCGCCCGCCTCACTCCACCGGCGGCGGGATCAGCCGGTAAAGCCGGTTCTCCCCAGCTTCGAAGATCAGCTCGGCCAGCCCCAGCTCGGGCCACTGCGCCGTCCCCATCCGGGCATTGCTGCGGGCCGCCAGCTCGTTGGGCACGAACAGGTAAAAATGGATATTGTGATCGCGCGTCAGTCGGCGCACCCGCTCGGCCGGCTCGACCTCCCACAGCGGCTGGATGTCCCAGTCGTCCAGGTGCACCAGCTCGATCGAGGGATCGATCACCAGGTGCCGGTTCTCGTGGGTCAGCAGCCGCCGCCCCAGCAGGTGCGTATTCAGGTATTCCCACATCACCGGGTCTTCGCCGTAGCGCCAGCCGTAGAACAGGTTCGGGTCGGGCAGCGGCCGGCGCAGCGTGTAGAGCCGCTGCGGATATTCCACCCGCTCCCCTTCCAGCCGCATCTCCCCCGTGATCTTGAAGCCCATCAGCGCCCAGCCCAGCCCCGGCACCAGCCCCACCGTCAGGACCAGCCCCCCCAGCAGCCAGCGCCACGGCCGCAGCCGCCACCACGGCCAGGCCAGCGCCGGCGCCAGCGCCAGGCAGGGCAGGATCGGGTTGATCTGGTAGAGATAGAACGGCGCCATCACGAAATGAAACACCAGCAGCGCCAGCGCCAGCGCCACCACCACCAGCCCGAAGCGCCGCGTCCCCGGCAGGCGCGTCCGCCGCCCCGCCCATGGCCCCGCCAGCACCGAGCCCAGCCAGACGATCATCCCCGGCAGCGCAAACCCCAGAAAAATCGGCGACAGCCGGTAGGCCGGCCCCCAGAATTGCAGCGAGCCATCCTCGCCCCGGTAGCTGCCGGCAAAGAAGACCCAGGCATTCATCAGCCGCGTCAGCGCGTCGGGGCCGAAGCGGCCGATGCCCGCCCCATTGGCCTGCCATTCCTCCTCGGCCGCCGCCATCACCTCGGGGTTGATGCGGATCCCACCCAGCAGGTCCGGAAAGAAGGCATAAACCGGGTTACCCGTCACCAGCCAGTTGCGCACATACCAGGTCGAGCCAATGAGGCCCGCCACCAGCAGCCAGCCCCACAGCCAGCCCGAGCCCAGCAGCCGCCCCAGACCGGGGCGATCGGGCAGAGCGGTCCAGGGAGCCTCCGCCGCCTCCGGCGCCGCCCCCTGCAGCCGCCCCCGCCCCAGGTGTGCCCCCAGCACCGTCAGCAGCAAGGGCAGCCCCAGCAGCGGCATCAGGTAGTTCAGGTGCAGCGAAAACGCCACCAGCAGCATCCCCAGCATCAGGTAGCCCGGCAGCGCCGTCTGGATGTAGCAGACCGCCAGATACAGCAGACCGATCGTGAACAGCACCGCCAGCGCGTAATCCGAGGCATAGGTGTCGAAGGCGATCGCCTGCGGAATCGAGCGGTAAAGCAGCGCCGCCGTCAGCGCCAGGTTGATGTGGCGCGTCAGCCGCAGCGCCGTCTGGTAGACCAGCACCGTCGAGGCCAGCCCCGCCAGCGGCGCCATCAGCCGCTGGGGCAGCTCGCTCCAGTCGCCCATCGCCGTGGCCACGCCCGCCCCCAGCACCGCGAACAGGTGCGGGTAGTTCGCCCCCAGCCCGATGCCGACCTGCCCGACGACCTTGACCGGAAAGCCGCCCTCGATGAAGGTCATCCGCGCGTAGCCCAGATACAGAATCAGCGAGTCCCAGTAGACCTCGGGGTAAAGCAGCCCGTGCCAGAAGATCGCCCCGCTGATGGCCGCGATCCCCAGCAGCGCCGCCCCGGCGTAGAGAAACTCGTGCAGCGCGCGCGGGGGGGTCAGCGTCGCCGCCCAGGCCTGGCGCGCCAGCGTGTGGCGCAGCTCGCTCCCCTCGGCGTCGCCGCCGCCCAGGCCGCTGTCCGACGGCCGATGCGCCCGCCGCCACGCCAGCGCCATCAACACCGCCAGCAGCGCCCCCAGCGCCAGCGCGATCGTCACCCTCCCGAGCAGGTGCGGGATCGCCAGCCACTCCAGCACGACCCCCGCCGCCCCCATGCCCAGCAGATACGCCAGCGCCAGCCGCGCCGGCCGCGCCAGATAGACCTCAAAGCCCTCGAGCAGGAATGCCCCGATGACCGTCAACAGCGCCACCGCACCGACCGCGAACGCCAGCGCGCGCAGGTCCAGCCCGCCCCCCAGCGCCAGCCAGTCCGCCCCCAGCCAGCGAAACAGCGCCAGCGGATTGGGCCGCGCCCCCGCCGCCCGCGGCTGATCGCTCAGCGCCGCCCAGTTGGCCATTGCCCACAGCGTCATCGCCGCCGCCGGCAGCGCCAGCATCAGCGCCGCCCCATGGGCCGCCAGCCGTTGCCCGACCCGCCCGCGCGACTGTTCCGGTGAGCTTGCCATCTGGTCCCCTTCCCCCGCGCATTTCATCCCCATTATCCTTGGCGATCAGGCGGTGGCCTGTCAATGGGGGCCCGCGGCGTAACGATCAGTCCAGCCCCCGCCGCAGGCGCTTGACACCCTGCCGGAGGGGCTGTAGTTTCAAGTTGGAGCTATTCTGACATGCCGGAACCCCAAAACATTCGTGTTCTCAAGTTGGCCGAGGGACCGATCTCGGTCGTTTACAAGCAGCAGGATGGAGAGTGGCACTGTATCGCACTGGAATTTGATCTCGTCGGCACCGGCCCCACCCGTGAGAAGGCATTTGGATCATTAAAGTGCATCCTCAACCTTTATCTTGTTGAGGTTCTCAACACCCGGGGCGATATCGCTTTTTTTAACCCCGCCGACCGCGCCGATTGGGACCTCAATGACAAGGAGCGCTATGACGTCAGCGTGATCCTCGTGGAACAGAAAGCCACCCTCGCCACATCTAAGCGATGGACGCGCCAGGAAGTGCGTCCGCTGCGAAAAAGGATACGCGAGTTCACCCTGACACCAGCCGGTGTCTGACACGATAAGGCGGCGGAGGATGAGAGATGGGAAACAGCCCCGTCGCCCTGCGAGATTTCAGGCGATGGTTCGAGCGCCATCAAGTGGTCATCGAACCGAGCGGCAGGGGTTCTCACCTCAAGCTCACCCGCAAGATACAAAACCGCCTGCACATCTACATCATCGCCACGGAGAGCGGTCGCCGTGTCAAGTGGGTTTATGTCGAAAAGGCACGCAAGGCGCTCAAGCTGACGGCTGATGATGGATTTTCGGATGATGATTTCTTCAGCTAGTTCAGATACTGGCGCCGGCCTCTAACAAAAGTTTCATACGCCGAAATGTCAAGCCCCAGCAAAGTCGGCGTGCTAAAATTGCAACGTCCGCGCCAGCTCACGCGGCACAACCCATCTGACCCAGCCAGGCCGGCCAAGCACTTATGAAGTCCCACCCGCAGCCGATCCGCCAGATCGTCGTCACCGGCGCCGCCGAGCACAACCTCAAGCACGTCAACGTCACCATCCCGCGCCAGGCCATCACCGTCGTCACCGGCCTCTCCGGCTCGGGCAAAAGCTCGCTGGCGTTCGACACGATCTACGCCGAGGGCCAGCGCCGCTACGTGGAGTCGCTTTCCAGCTACGCCCGCCAGTTCCTCGACCAGATGCACAAGCCGCGCGTCGAGCAGATCGAGGGGCTGTCGCCGGCGATCTCGATCGAGCAGAAGACGGTCAGCCGCAACCCGCGCTCGACGGTCGGCACGGTGACCGAGATCTATGACTACCTGCGCGTGCTCTACGCCAACATCGGGCTCGCCCATTGCCCCCATTGCGGCCATCCGCTCGAGCGCCAGACCGTCCAGGAGATCGTCGACACCGTGCTGGACTGGCCCGAGGGCACCCGCCTGATCGTCATGGCCCCGGTCGTGCGCGGGCGCAAGGGCGAATACAAGCAGATCTTCGAGCAGGCCCAGCGCGAGGGCTATACCCGCGTCAAGGTCGACGGCGAGCTGCGCGAGCTCGAGGACCCGATCCGGCTCAACAAGAAGCTCAAGCACGACATCTCGATCGTCATCGACCGGCTGGTGGTGACCCCGGCGATCCGCCAGCGGCTGACCGACTCGGTCGAGACGGCGCTGCGCAAGGCCGGGGGCCTGGCCGCCATCGAGCGGGTCGAGCGCGGCGCCGCCGCCGGCGTCGAGCAGGTCTTCAGCGAGTCGATGGCCTGCCCCGAGCATGGCCCCCAGCTCATCGAGCTCTCCCCGCGCATGTTCAGCTTCAACTCCCCCTACGGCGCCTGCGCCGCCTGCAAGGGCCTCGGCACGCGCCAGGAGGTCGACCCCGCCCGCGTCGTGCCCGACGGCCGGCTCTCGATCCGCGGCGGGGCCGTCCTGCCCTGGGCGAGCTACTTCAAGGCCAGCCGCGCCGCCGCCGAGGAGGCCGAACCCCTCGTGCGCGTCAAGAAAAAGGGCCGCCGCCGCCCCGACAAGAAGGGCCACGGCGACTCCTGGGGCGAGCAATACATCCTCTCGGTGCTGCGCCACTTCAAGATCGACCCCGACCGGCCCTGGGAGAAGCTCACCGAGGACCAGCGCCACGCCGTGCTTCACGGCTCGGCCGGCGAAAAGGTCCGCATCAAGTATGCCTCCAGCCGCGGCACCAAGTTCGAGACCAACTCCCCCTTCGAGGGCGTCATCCCGCGCCTGGCCCGCAAGATGCTCGAGACCGACAACGACGAGACCCGCGCCAGCCTCGCCCGCTACTGGAGCGAGTCCGCCTGCCCCGACTGCGCCGGCGCCCGCCTGCGCCCCGAAAGCCTTGCCGTCACGATCAAGGGCCACGACATCAGCCGCTTCTGCGCCCTCACCGTTCGCGACGCCCTCCAGTTCCTCGACGGCGCCCAGTGGAGCCGCCGCGAACTGGCGATCGGCGCCCAGGCGCTCAAGGAGATCCGCGAGCGGCTGGGCTTCATGATGAGCGTGGGGCTGGAGTATCTGACTTTGGATCGCGGCGCCGGCACCCTCTCCGGCGGCGAGGGCCAGCGCATCCGGCTGGCCACCCAGATCGGCTCGCAACTGGTCGGCGTGCTCTACATCCTCGACGAGCCCTCGATCGGCCTCCATCACCGCGACAATGACCGCCTGCTCGAGATGCTCGCCCGCCTGCGCGACCTGGGCAACACCTTGATCGTCGTCGAGCACGACGAGACCACCATCCGCCGCGCCGACCACGTCATTGACCTGGGCCCAGGCGCCGGCCGCCTCGGCGGTGAGGTCGTCGCCGAGGGCACCCCTGCCCAGATCATCGCCAGCGAGCGCTCGCTGACGGGCGCCTACCTTTCGGGGCGGCGCTCGATCCCGCTGCCCGAGCAGCGGCGCCGGCCCGACCCCGACCGCCGGCTGCGCGTCGTCGGCGCCACCCACCACAACCTGCGCGAGGTCGATGTCGATTTCCCGCTCGGGCTGCTCATCGGCGTGGCCGGCGTCTCCGGCTCCGGCAAAAGCTCACTGGTCACCGATATCCTTTACCGCCGGCTGGCGGCGCATTTCTATCACGCCGCCGACAGCCCCGGCGCCCACCGCGAACTGCTCGGCCTGGAGCTGCTCGACAAGGTCATCGCCGTCGACCAGAGCCCGATCGGCCGCACGCCGCGCTCCAACCCGGCCACCTATACCGGCATCTACGCCCCGATCCGCGATCTCTTCTCGCGCCTGCCCGAGGCCCGCGTGCGCGGCTACACACCCGGCCGCTTCTCGTTCAACGTCAAGGGCGGCCGCTGCGAGGCCTGCAAGGGCGACGGCCTGATCAAGATCGAGATGCACTTCCTGCCCGACGTCTACGTGGAGTGCGAAATCTGCGGCGGGCGGCGCTTCAACCGGGAGACCCTCGAAATCCTCTACAAGGGCCGCTCCATCGCCGACGTGCTCGAGATGACCGTCGAGGAGGCCACCACCTTCTTCGACGCCGTGCCCGCCGTCAACCAGCGGCTGGCGACCCTCTGCGCCGTCGGCCTGGGCTATATCCACCTGGGCCAGGCCGCGACAACGCTGTCGGGGGGCGAGGCCCAGCGCGTCAAGCTCAGCCGCGAGCTGGGCCGCCGCGCCACCGGGCGCACCCTTTATATCCTCGACGAGCCGACCACCGGCCTGCACTTCGAGGATACCCGCCGCCTCATCGAGGTCCTCCAGCGCCTCGTCGCCGAGGGCAATACCGTCATCGTCATCGAGCACAACCTGGACGTCCTTAAGTCGGCCGATTGGCTGATCGACATGGGTCCCGAGGGGGGCGCCGGCGGGGGTTACGTCATCGCCGAGGGTCCTCCCGAGGCCGTCGCGCAAATCTCCGCCAGCCACACCGGCCGCGCCCTGGCCGAGCTACTGGCCCCGGCCCCTCCCCCGCCAGCCCGCCGGCGCCGCCGGGGCGAATAGACGCAACCCATTTCACAACTGGTTGCACTTGGCTTCATAAGTGGCACGTTTTTAGGCCACGGCCCCCACGCAAACCCCACAAAACCTTGGTTGCATCATCTTTACGATCAGGATCATTTCTTGCGAGGGATGAGCCTAAGGGATCCGGGCACCACGGCCCGGACCAACTCGCAAGGAAGTTGACCCATGTTTACCGCTTCGCTCCACCGCCTCCTCTGGCGCGCCCCCCTGCTGGCCCTCGCCCTGCTGCTGGCCACTACCGCCAGCCATGCCATCGTCGTCGGGCCGCTCGCGGGCGACAGCACCATCACCCTGATCGGTTACTCCCCGGGCACCCCCAACTATGAGCTGGGTCTGACCGAGGTCACCTGGGCGGCCGATGGCGCCTACTGGATCAAGGCCTTCATGGGTAGCTCGGCACGCCCCGTGCTCGAGGCCGGTGGCCCGCTCGACACCCTGACCATTGTCGAGCACCTGACCGTTGGCGCTGGTCCGGCCTGGAACGCCTGGCATGAGATGATCGTTGAGGATGGCCTCTCCTTCACCAGCGCCGATGTCTTCTACTACGGCACCACCGAGCAGATCGACGGCCTGTCCACCCTGATCTCCAAGTCCCTCGATCCGACCAATAAGCACTTCAACCTGGTTTCCTTCGGCTTTACCCCGCTGGCCCCCGGCACCTCGATCACCATCGTCAAGACGGTGCGCTGGGAAGGCCTCGACGTGACCTATGGCTCCGGCAGCCTGGGCCGCCAGGACATCATCCAGATCCGCCAGTTCGCCACCGTTATCCCCGAGCCCGCGACCTTGGGCATGCTCGCGGTCGGCGGTGGCCTGCTCGGCCTGCTTCGCCGCAAGCGCAAGCACTGACCCACGACCCGTATCGCGGCCACATCATCCTTTGAGTTCCCAGTCCGGCCCTCCCTCGGGGGGCCGGACTCGCTTTTCCCCCCGCCGCTTCAGCCGCGCCGCTCCACGATCGTCAGCACCAGCATCTGAATCGCCGCGTAGATCAATTTGATTGCCCCGGTCGGGTTGGCCTGGCGCAGGTGCGCGAACGGCTCCAAGTCAAACATGTTCAGCTCGGCCGCCTCCGCCACGTGCAGCCCCTCCGACCGTGTCACGCCCATGAAATACCCGCTCTCGCCGATGGCCATCGGCGACTCAATCCGCTCACTTGCCCCCTCCCCCACCGCCTCCAGCGTCCCGCTGTGCAGGTAGCAGAAGCTGGTCGCCGGCTGGTCGCGCGGCCACAGCCAGGCCCCCGGCGCCATCCGCCGCACCGCCACCCGCCCCAGCAGGCTCTCCCCGATCAGGTGCCGGCGGATCGCCTCCAGGATCTGGAACCCATCCAGCCGCTTGCGGAGGCCGCGCGTCAGTTCCCGCACCTCCTCCGGAGCCGGCTCGCGCAGTTCACGCGCCAACTGGCGCCGCAGGCTCGCCAGCGCCTCCAGCAGCATCCCGATCGAGTCCTCATCGGGGCAGCTGGTCATCAGTGCAATCGGATTGATCGGTATCCGCAGCACCACCGTCTCGACCACCGCCCGCGCCTGCGCCGGCCGCACATAGGAATCGAGCAGCAACAGGCAAATCTTGCCAAAGACCTCCCCCCGGCCGCGGCGGCAGACCAGCCGCTCCCCGTCCTCGACCACGCGCGCCATTTCCACCTCGCCCTCAACCACCATGTAAAAACTCTCGGGGTGGGCGCCCTGCCGATAAATGATCTCCCCCGCCGGCACCGTCCGCGCCAGCGGCGACTGCTTGAGCCACTCGGCCTGCACCGGCATAAAATCGACAATTGGGTCGATCACAACTCTATATCCTTTTCCGTGTAATGGGGCGGCGCAACCGTAGCCAACCTAACGATGTGCAAAACTTTTTTTGCATTTCCCCCCTTGACGCCGCGCGCCCCTCCGGGCATACTGACCTCACGCACGAAAGGAGGTGGTCCAATGTCCATAGACAGTACCTGCGAGGTGGCTGGAACGTAGTAGCCTTTGCGCGGAGAACGCGACTCGGGATCTGCGTCAAAGCGAGGCGTTAGTCCCACCAGTCCACCGCTCTTCCAGTGCCCGTCGGGCCGAGTCGTCCTCGTCCCCGGCGGGCACTCTCCATTTCATCCAATCTGCTGCATCGATACACATGGACAAAAAACTTCGCATTGGCATGGTCTTCTGCGAGTCTCATTCTTGCACCCGCGGCCCCCGCGCGCAAGCCCGGTGGCCTTGCGACCGCACCGCCCCGTAACCTATAGTAGCCACAGTCGGCCTGCCCCGCCAGGCACCCGACGGGAGCTTGATGAAGACGGCCAATCCGACAGCTTGGAATCAGCATCCAACCGGCATGGCCCGGCCCGCCGCCGGGCGACGCCAATGGCTCGCGCTGGTGCTGATCCTCGCCCTCGCGGCGCTGCCGCGCGGACTTTACCTCGCCGAGCTACTCCGGGAGCCGGCCCTCACTTGGCCGATCCTCGATGGCGATTTTCACCACTATTGGGCGCGCTCACTCGCCACCGGCGACTGGACCCCGCCCGCCGGCGTCCGCGACCCGCTGATCCCCGAGCACCCCTTCTCCAAACCCCCCGGCTATCCCTACTTCCTCGCCCTCGTCTACCGGCTCGCCACCCCGCACCATGTGGCTGGGCTGGTGGCCCAAGCCCTGCTCAGCCTGCTTAACGTGGCGCTGGTCTGGCTGCTGGGGCGGCGTCTGGCGGGGCCAGCCGTCGGCGCGCTCGCCGCGCTGGGCATGGCCCTCTGGTGGCCGATGACCTACTTCATCGGCGAGCTGATCGACCCGACCCTGGTCATGACCCTCTCGCTGGCGCTACTGCTGACCTGCGCGGGCTGGCGGAGGCAGCCGCGCCTCTCGCTGGCGATTCTGGCCGGCGTACTGCTGGGCGTGCTGGCGCTGGTGCGCACCAACTTTATCCTGCTCGCCCCGCCGCTGGCGATCTGGGCGCTGGTGGTCGCCCGCGGTCGGCTGGGCAACCGCCGCGCACTGGCTCAGGCACTGGCGCTGGCCTTGGGCGTCACGCTGGCCGTGGCCCCCGTCACCCTGCGCAACCGTGTCGTCGGCGGCGAGTGGGTCCTCATCACCGCCAACGGCGGGCTCAACCTCTACATCGGCAACCATGAGCTGAGCGACCAGGAGGCGGTCCAAGGGCCGCTGATCGACGAGCTGCTGGGTAGCTGGAGCTGGTCGCTCTACGACTTCGACGCCTTGGTGAGAGGTCTTGAACGGCGCCTCGGCCACCCCGTCGGCTACGCCGGCTGCTCTCGCTGGTTTGCATCCCAGGCGCTGGATTACATGCGGCACAACCCCGCCCAGACGCTCGGGCGCATCGGCCGGCGCGCCTGGCTGATGCTGGGCCCCGTCGAGGTCGGCAACATCAAGGTCATCGAGCTGGACCGGCGCCACTCGGCGGTGCTCTCCCGCCTGCCCGGTGATTTCAGCATGATCGTCGCGCTGGGCGGGCTCGGGATTGCGCTCTGGCTCCTCGAATGGCGCCGCCGGACGCCCCCACCCCCGCGCGCCCCCTCGACCGACCATGCCATGCTGGCGCTGGCGCTGATCACGATGGCCGTGCTGTTCGCCTCCTACCTGCCCTTCTTCATGGAGTCGCGCTTCCGCGCCCCGCTGGCGCCGCCGCTCCTGATCTTTGGCGGCCTCGCGCTGACGCGGCTCTGGAGCCTTGCACGCAGCCGGCATCGCTGGTGGGCCGCCGGACTGGCGGCGCTGGCGCTGGCAAGTTGGGCGCTCCTGCGCCTGACCTCGCTCGCCCACCCCCCCAGCGAGGCCAGCTGGCATCACCTGCGCGGCGAGACCCTTTATTGGCAGGGCCGCCACGAGGCCGCGCTCCCGGAATACGAGGCCGCCTTCCGGCTCGACCCCACCCAACCGCTGATCCAGCTCGGGCTGGGCCGTAATCTTTACAGCCTCGAACGCCCCGTCGAGACGATCCCCTATCTGGCCCTGGTGGTCGAGCAGGCGCCCCAGGATATCGAGGCCCATAGCTGGCTGGGGCTGGCGTGGCTGGCCATCGACCGCCCCCGCGAGGCCGAGGCCAGCCTGCTGCGCGCGCTCCGCCTCGACCCCACCCGCGAGGACCTGCGCCGCCTGCTGGAGCGCACCCGCCAAGGGCCTGACGGAAACACTCGCCCCTGACGCCCCGTTCAAGGCAAGATCGGCATGGGAGAACAGACGCCATGATCCACAAGCCTGCCGATTCAGGCGCCGGCCCGGTGATGAACCGGCGCGCCTTCCTGGCGGCGGCCGGCGCGGCCGCCCTGCTTGGCCCGCTGGCCGGGGCGGCCCCGGCACCCGCCGCCCGGCGCAAGATGGAGGTCCTGCTGTGGTGCTGGGACTCGCGCATGACCTGGGATGACGAGCCCGGGCGCATCCTGACGCGCATGGCCGTCTCCGAGCAGAAGTTTGCCTACCCCAAGCGCCCCGAGTCGTTCCTGGTCGGCTTCAAGCGGATGGTGGACTACTGCGAGCGCATCGGCGTGCGCGGCATCATCGTCTGGGGATTCCTGCGCGACTCGCACGGGGGCATCCCCGCCGCCGCCGAGCTCTGCCGCTACGCCGCTGACCACGGCGTGGCGATCCTGCCGGGCGTCGGCGTCGGCTCCTACGGCGGCTTCTACTACGACGGCGAGCATCCGTTCAACCTCGACACCTACCTGCGCCAACATCCCGAGCGGGCCTCGCGCGCGCTCGAGGAGCACCACGGCCGCGAGGTCTACCCCGTGCTCGACCCGGCGCTGGAGGCCAACCAGCGCTGGTGGCGCGACGGCACCGAGTGGATGCTCGAGCAGTTCCAGATCGGCGGGATCAATTTCGAGATGGGCGACTTCATCGTCAATCAGTCGCCCGGGGCGGCGGCCGCGCGCGCGGCGCTCGGCATTGACGCCGACGACAACATCAAGGACATGATCCTGGCCACCGCCGGCGTGCTCGAGCACGCCCACCGCATCCGGCCCGATGGCATCTTCATCAACGCCACCTATCGCGGCCTTGAGGATATCCGCAATTACATGGCGATGCCCTACGTCGGGGCGGTCCACACGCGCACGGTCTGGCAATACAACCTGCGCGAGACGATCAAGCGGGAGGGTTTTCCCGAGGCGTTCCTCGGCGCCCCCGACCATCGCGCGCACGCCTACCTGCACTGGTTCAATGCCTCCACAAACACGGCCGGCGAGGATTACACCGATCTGATCGGGCGGGTTTATCCGGCGCTGCGGCGGCTGGGCTTTGAATTTGCGGGTACCTATGGTGAGATTTCAGCGATCGGCAACGAGCTGGCCGACCGCAACTACCGAGCCCAGGTCGAGGCCTGAGGGATGGGCATCTGCCGACGGAAAGCTGCACGTGTCGCTCCTAACGGAGCTTTCTGGAAGAAATATAGGCCCTTTCTACAAACATGTCGCTCCTAACGGAGCTATTTGGCTCCTAACGGAGCGTGGTTCCTGCGGTTTTTTCTGATCTGACTCCCCGCAGCTCCAGAGGTTTTTTGTCTGTCTGTCGCAGCTCCGGAGGCTGAGGTTTCTTCTGATCTGCCTTGAAAATTCCTCGCGGAGGCCCCATTTTTATTCTGAGGAACGCCGATCGCTATTGATACCCGCCGCCGGTGAGGGCCGTTGAAACCATGTCGGGTTATAGACCCGACCGACCCATGAAGGAGCGTCATCATGCCGCAATCGCTCGCGAAGATGATCCTGCTGCTGAGTTTTACGATCCTGCTTGCCCCCGGCTGCGGGCGGCTGGGCGGTTCAGCCGCTCCGCTCTACGATCGCGCCGAAATTCTCGCCCTGATGCACAAGACCAATGACTGGCAGCAGGCCAACCTCGTGCGTCCCCCCGACAACCGCAATTGGGAGCGCGCCACCTGGTACACCGGCGTGATGGCGGCCTACAAGGCCACCGGCGACAAGGCCTTCCTGCAGCAGGCGCTCGATTGGGGCCGCCAGCACGACTGGCAGGTCGGCACCGAAAAAAGCGGCGCCAACGTCCTGACCGCCCCCCAGACCTGGCTCGAGCTGTTCTTCATCGTCGGCGATTTCGACATGATCGCCCCCACCATCGCCTGGGTCAACTCGGGCGCCCCCAATACGATGACCGGCGCCGAGATCTGGTATATGGAATCCGGCCGGCGCTATTGCGACTCCCTCTACGTCGGCCCGCCGACGCTGGCGATGCTCGCTCGCGCCACCGGCGACCCCAGATACCTCGCCGCCATGCACGCCTTCTTCTGGGACGTCACCGGCGAGCTCTGGGACGATCAGGAGTCGCTCTACTACCGCGACCACCGCTACAACGGCCAGCTCAACGAGAACGGCCGCAAGATCCTCTGGTCGCGCGGCAACGGCTGGGTCTTTGCCGGCCTGCCGCGCATCCTCGAGTATCTGCCCGCCGACGACCCCCAGCGCGAGCGCTACATTGATATCTATCGCCGCATGGCTGCATCGATCGCCAAGCGTCAGGGGCCCGACGGCTTCTGGCGGCCCAATCTGGGCGACCCGACGCTGCCCCCGATGCCCGAGTCCAGCGGCACCGGCTTCTTCTGTTATGGCCTGGCTTGGGGAATCAATGAAGGCCTGCTCGACCGCGAGACTTACCTGCCGGTCGTGCGGCGCGCCTGGACCGCGCTGGTCGGCGCCGTCAGCGAGGAGGGCAAGGTGCAGTGGGGCCAGCTGGTGGCCGCCCAGCCCAACCCCCTCACCCGTGAGGACACCCACGAATACGTCACCGGCACCTTCCTGCTGGCCGCCAGCGAGGTCTACAAGCTGTCGGAACGATGATTTATTCAGGCTCTTGGGCGCGCCCGGTCATCGGCACAAACCGCACGGCGAAGATCTCCTCGCGCTCGAGCGTCTCGCCCCGGCGCGTGATCCGGTAGAGTCGCTGGTCGTCGGCCGGCCCGATGGGGGCCACCAGCCGGCCGTCCTGGGCCAGTTGTTCGAGCAACGGAGCTGGGGCTACCGGCGGCGCCGCCGCCAGCAGGATCGCGTCATAGGGCGCCTGCTCGCGCCAGCCTTCCCAGCCATCGGCCACGTGAATCTCGAAGCGCGAGTGCCCCAGCCGCGCCAGCGTCGCGCGCGCCTGGCCGGCCAGCTCGGGAACGATCTCCAGCCCCACCACGTGCGCCCCGGCCTCCAGCAGCACCGCCGTCTGGTAGCCGCAGCCGACGCCGATCTCGAGCACGCGGGCCAGCGGGCCCGGCCGCGCCAATTCGGTCATCCGCGCCACGATAAAGGGCTGGCTGATCGTTTGCCCATGGCCGATCATCAGCGGCCCGTCGTCATAAGCCCGCGCCGCCAGCGAGGGATCGATAAACTCGTGGCGTGGCACGCGCGCCATCGCCGCCAGCACGCGCTGGTCGCGGATTCCCCGCGCCCACAGCTGCTGCTCAACCATCCGGCGCCGCTCGTCGCCGAGCTCACCCTGAAAATACTCATCCCCCAGCGGCAGGGGCTCGCGCGGGGGTTTCTCGCTAAACCATCCGCTCATCATGTATCCTCGTTCAGCTCCGAGATCGGGCGGCGCCCCGCGTAACCCGCCTCCAGCGCATGCCAGTGCGTGACGGCGGGTCCATCGGCCGGCTCCCAGCATAGCAGGATCTCGCTGCCGTCGGGGCGCAACGCCGGGAAGTCGATCAGTCCACGCACCGTGTCCTGGATCACAATCCCCTCCTCGGTCAGCGCGGCCAGCAGGCCGTTGACAAGCTCAATCCGCTCGTCGCGGCCCAGCTCGCGCCAGACCTCGTCGAGCTGGATAATTTCGGCGCCCGCTTCCGCTTCGGCCGGCTCCTGGCCATGCCCGTTGCCCTCGTCCGCAGCCGGGTCCGGCGGCGGGGCGGCCACCTCCTCGTCCTCATCCAGCGTCGCCAGCATCAGCCGCGCCCGATCCAGCACCGAGCGCACCCACGGCACCAGCCCGTTGGCCTCGGCAAGCGTGAAGTGTCGCGCAAAGTAGGCCATCATTCCTCGCACCCGCGCTGGTATCACATTCCAACATTTTACCCCCGCCACCCCTCCGCCCGCAATCCACCGAAGGCCGCAACCAGATCAAATTGAACCGCAAAGGCGCAGAGGACGCAGAGGAAGCGCAAAGTGATCAAAACTGGATGAGCCGCACACGCGTCGAGTCACCCTAATATCATCGTATGCTGAGAACTTATAAATTCTCGGTTCTCTGTTTTACTTTTTTTCCAGCGCCTTCATCCGCCCCCACATTCCCGCCATCATCGGCGCAAATCCGCCAAATCCGCAAATTGTGTTCTCATTCTTCTCCACGGTTTAATCCCCCGCCGCCCGGTTTTCTTCCGCTTCCAGCACGGCGGCCTGGCGCGCCCACGCGCGGCGGGCGTGGATCGCCAGCGCGATCAGCGCAACGACGGCGATGACTCCCATGCCGCCCAGGATCAGCCACTCCTCGCTACTGCGCGCCCCGCGCTCCTCGACCGTCGCCAGGTCGCCGATCAGCGAGCCGATATAGGCCACCGCCAGGCAGCGCGGCACGATCCCCAGCATGTTGCCGATGAAAAACGACCACGTCCCCACAGGCGTCACACCGAAGGCATAATTGGAGAGCTTGAACGGGAACCCGAGGATCAGCCGCGTCAGCGCGATCGTCTTCCAACCCTGCTCGCTCAGCGCGTGCGCCGCCAGCCGGACGTTGCGCCGCGCCAGGATGCGCCGCCGCATCCGCACCGGCAGCCCGTGCCGCCCCGTCAGGAAAGCCGCCAGAGACCCCAGTGCCTCGGCCGAGACCACATACAGCACCCCCAGCCAATAGGGAAACAGGATGCCCGCCCCCAGCTCGAAGGCCGTGTGCGGGATCATCAGCGGAATGACCAGCGTCGCCGCGATGAAGAAAAGCAGATGCCCCGCCGCCCCCCGCCCCTCGAACCAGACCAGCAACCGGCGCAACTCATCCTCGGTAATCAGCCAGCGCAGCAGCAGGATCACGAGCGCCAAGCCCGCCAACACACCCAGCCAGCCAACTTTTTTTTTGAGCTTCTTCCTATTGATCATGTTCTCATTGTAGCGGGTGCACGGGGCAGGGCGAATTTTTTCACCCTACAGCGGTCGTCGACATGGCCTCCGACCCTGCTCGCGGCCCTTGAATCGGGCCGCAGGGTTAGGCTAGAGTGTCTGCTGCCAAGTAATGTCGGGAGCAGTTAGTTGAGCCATCCAACCCAGCAGTTGAAGGCCATGCAACGTTCGGCCCTGTGGCTGGCCGCTTGCCTCTGCCTGGCTTGCCTCGCCCCGCCGGCGGCGTGGGCCGAAATCCGCATGGCCGCCGACGCCGGCTTGGCCAACAGCTATAAGGCCGGCGGCTGGACCGTCCTGCGGGTCCTTGTCGAGAACCGCGCCGGCGCCGGCCGCGCCCGCGACTTCGAGGGTCGACTGCGCGCCAGCACCACCGACAACAATGGCCTCAGCTACAGCTTCGCCGTCGAGCTCACCCTGCCGGTCGGCTCGCGAAAGCTCGTCGAACTGCCGGTCACACTGCCAAACCTGGTCAACCCGGTCATTGTCGAGTTGATCAACGAGCGCGGCCGCGTCAACGGCCTCCTCCAACTCAACCCCAACCACCAGATCAACCTGGACGACCAGCGCCGCGGCGCCATCATCCGCCCCACCGTGCTGCTGGTGGCCGGGCTGATGGACAACCCCGCCTTCGTCTCCACCGCCCCCGACGCCGCCAATGTCCGCCCGATCCTGCCCGAGGCGCTCCCGCGCGACTATAAGGGCTATGACGGCGTGGCCGTGGTCGTGACCCGCGAGGGCCTTGCCGGCCAGCTCGCCGAGGAGCAACTGGAGGCGCTGGACCGCTGGCTGCGGCTGGGGGGACGATTGCTTGTGGTCGCCCGCACCGCCGACGTCGGTCGCGACCGCTGGCTCGCCCCGCGCCTGCCCGCGCCGCTGCTGCCCTCCAAAAACGTCCCCCAGTCCGAGCTGGACCCCAACCTCGGCCCCGAGCCCCTGCTGCTGGCCCAGTGGGGCCCGCCCGTCGAGGGCGCCCGCGTGCTCTGGGATTCCCCCCACGGCCCGCTGGCGCTCGAGCGCCCCTGGGGCATCGGCCGCGTCACCGCCCTCTCGATCGACCCGGCGATGCTCGCCGGCGCGCGCGGCGTGCTGCCCGCCCGCATCCGCATGCTGAACGAGTCGCTGGTGCTGGGCCCGGCCATCGAGGACCTGCGTGCCCGCCACCTGTGGGCCACCGCCAACGTGATGCCCTTCGACGACACGCTTGCCCTGCCCAACCGCTTGATCGTCATCCTGCTCATCGGGCTGTTCGTGATCGTCGTCGGCCCGCTCAACTTTCGCCTGCTGCGCCAGGCCCGCCGCCTGGAGCTGGCCTGGGTCACCATCCCGACTCTTTCGATCTGCTTCTTTGTCGCCATCTACGGCTACGGCGTCGCCTCCAAGGGGGGCCAGCAGCACTACAGCTCGGCCGAAATCCTGCACCTCACTTCGGGCGTCTCCGAGGGCCTGCTGTTGTGGAACGGCATGCAGTTCTCCCCCCGCCGCGAGACCTACCGCCTCTGGCCCGGCGAGGCCGGCACCGTCATGCCGCTCCTGAGCAGCTACGACAATCCGCGCGGCTCGCTCAACTGGAACGCCCGCCAGTTCACGATCGCCCCGCGGATCGAGCGCGCCCCCGGCGGCGGTCGCCGCCCCACTGCCCTGCTGGCCGCCGGCGGCGACTACCAGCTCGACCAGCCCGTCGGCCAGTGGCAAATGTCCTACTACATGGGCGAGCGCCCGCTGGCGATCCAGGGCGCCATCGAGGGCGAGGTCACCCCACCCGCCATCCCCGGCGGCCCCTATCGCATCCGCGTCGCCAACCGCACCGCCACCGCCCTGACCGACGCCGTCGTCTGGGTCGGCCCACTGCGTTTCATGCTTGGTGCCATTAATCCCGGGGCCACGCTCGACCTCCAACTGACCGGCGAGGAGACCACCCCGCCCCCGCCGCCGGCCGAGGAAAAGTCGGACCCGTTCGGCGTCGTTGCCCCCCCGACTCCCCCCGGCCCCTCCATCGACCCGCGCGAGGAGATCGGCCCCAGCCGCGGCCTGATCGAGTGGGCCCAGCACGTCACGAGCAGCAACGGCAACACCTATCCCAACCTGGAGCCGGTCCACCCGCAGCGGCGCTGCCGGCTGCTGGCGCGCCAGTCCGGCTGGACCAGCCAGGTCCGCATCGACCCGGCCCCCGAAATCCAGTCCGAGCTGGCGCTGGTCGAGGTCGACCTGCCGCTGCGCCTCACCGGCGAGACCACCCTCGAGACCCGCGGCCTGTTGCGGCGCGACGTCTATCACTTCGCCACCCAGAGCACCACCAGCGGCAGCATCGAATATGATGTCGATGGCAACTGGTGCTCGATCAGCGGGGGCTGGATCGACGTGGCGATCGGCCCGCCGGCCCTGGCCGGACCCGCCCGCCTCGTCCGCGGCCAGATCGAGCTGGAACTGGCCGCCGAGGGCCACACCGCCCGCGCCTATCTCTATCATTACGCCTCGGGCCAATGGAACCAGCTGGCGCTGGTGCGCCACGACCCGCGCGCGCTCCAGCCGATCCCGCCCGGCCCGGAGCAGACGATCTACCGTTTCGAGCTGCGACCCGATTCCGTCAATGCCTTCACACCGCTGGCCCGCCTGCGCATCGAGGCCGTCGCGCCCAATCAAACCTCCTTCGGCGGCGCGGTCAAGATCAAGAGCCTTAAGGCAACGATGACCCTGGCCCCCGACACCGAAGAGGCCGCCACCCCGGCCCCAAGCCCAATCCCGGAGCAAGCATCATGATCCGCACCATCGGCCTGACCAAGACCTTCGCCGAGCTGACCGCCGTCGACCACCTCGACCTGGAAATCAACGAGGGCGACATCTTCGGCTTCATCGGCCCCAACGGCGCCGGCAAGACCACCACCATCAAGATGCTCGCCACCCTGATGCGCCCCACCGACGGCTATGCCGAGATCTGCGGCTACAACGTCCTGCGCGACGTCGATGACGTCAAGCGCGTCATCGGCTACATGCCCGACTTCTTCGGCGTCTACGACGACATGATGGTCTGGGAATACCTGGACTTCTTCGCCGCCGCCTACCGCATCGCGCCCGCGCGCCGCGCCCGCATCATCAGCGACGTGCTCGAGCTGACCGACCTGGCCGGCAAGCGCGACGCCTACGTGGAGTCGCTCAGCCGCGGCATGAAGCAGCGCCTCTGCTTCGCCAAGACCCTCGTCCATGACCCCAAGGTGCTGCTGCTCGACGAGCCGGCCTCGGGCCTCGACCCGCGCGCCCGCATCGAGTTCCGCGAGCTGCTCAAGGAACTGCGCAAGATGGGCAAGACGATCCTCATCAGCTCGCACATCCTCACCGAGCTGGCCGACTTCTGTAACACGATCGGCATCGTCGAGCAGGGCAAGCTGCTCGTCTCGGGCCCTGTCGAGGAGATCACCCGCAACCTGCAGGGCACGCGCGTCATCGAGATCCGCCTCAAGAGCGACCCCGCCCGTGCCGCCGCCCTGCTCGAGGGCAAGCCGGGGGTGCGCAGCGTCGAGCTCGCCGGCGACCAGATCAACGTCAACATCGACTTCGAGCTGGAGGACCCCAGCGTGCTGATGGAGACGCTGGTGGCCAACGGCGTCAAGCTCGCCGGCTTCACCGAGAAGGAAGTCAACCTGGAGGACATCTTCATGCGGATCACCAAGGGGGCGGTGCAGTAGGGGAACAAAAAAAGAAGATCTCTCACAAAGACACAAAGACACGAAGTTTTTCTGGTCTTTGTAGTTCATGTAATCTGAAATCTTGGTGACTTGGTGACTTTGTGAGAGATCTGAAATCTGAATTCGAAAAAATCATGTACCCACCCGCTGCCACCACCCCCTTCGATATCGTCATCCCCAACTGGAACGGGGCCTCGTTCATCGAACGCTGCCTGGGCTCGGTGCTGGCGGCGGCGCGCGAGGCCGGGGGGGCGGGCGAGCTGATCGTCACCGATGACGCCAGCAAGGACAACTCGGCCGAGCTGATCGCGCAGTCATTCCCGACGGTCAGGCTGATTGAGTTAAAGAAAAACATCGGCTTCGGCGCGGCGGTCAATCTGGCGATGCGCGCCTCGAACGCACGCTGGGTCTTCCTGCTCAACAATGATCTGGCGCTGCGCGCCGACTTCTGCGCCCGCCTGCTCGCCGTCCTCCAGTCCCAGCCCGACCCCGAGGCCGTCTTTGCCATCGGCGCGCGCACGCTCGACTGGACCAGCGGCGAGGCCAACCACGGCGGCCAGAACGCCGCCTGGCGCGATTCCATGATCGTCCAGACCCCCTTCGACAGCGACGACGCCGTTCCCGCCGGCTTCTTTCAGGCCGGCGCCTGCCTCATCGACCGCGAGAAGTTCCTCGCCATGGGCGGCTTCGCCGACATCTATCATCCCGGCTACTGGGAGGACTACGACCTGGCCTGGCAGGCCCGCCGCCGCGGCTGGACCGTCCTCTACGACCCCAAAGCCACCGCCTATCACCTGGGCAAGGGCTCGATGCGCAAGAAGCTCGGCGAGTTCGGCGTGAGCCTCGCCTTGCGGCGCAATCACCTGCTGCTCAACTGGGTCAACCTCGCCGACGGCGGCCTGCTCGCCCGCCACCTGCTGGCCCTCTGGCGCCTGATCCTGAACGACGACGCTCCACCCGGCGAGGCCGGCTGGGGCCGGGCGCTGCTGGCCGCGCTCGGGCGCCTGCCCGCCGCGCTGGCGCTGCGCCGCGCCCGCCTGGCCACCCCCGGCCGCCCCGACCGCGAACTGCTTGAACCAAGGGCCTGATCGTCGGCAGCCGCGCGCCAACCGCCGACTGTTGGTTTCGAGATAAGTTTACAGGACTGTATCAGGAAAGGGGGTTGCGTCATGCAAATCCATACGAGGCTTCCATTGGCTGTAGCCTTCCTGCTGCTGGCGGCGATTGCCACGCCCCAGCCCCAGCCCATGCACCTGCCCATGCCCGAAACCCTCCCGGTTCTTCTGCGCCACTTTGCCGCCGACGGCAGGGGTTATGAGCTGCGCAGCTATCCGATGCTGCCTGACGGAACGGTCATGATCGAAGGGGCCGCCCCGCTGCCCCGGGACGCGGTGCTGGCGCTGGTCACCAGCGACCAGCGCGACCCGCGCACTCGCAGCCTGATCGAGAGCGAGTTCGGCGAGGTCATCAGCATCCAACGGGGCAACACGAACTGGAGGCCGGGCTTCGGCATGAACCGCACAACCATCCATCCCGTGCAAGGGGAGCATGTGCCGGTCGACCTGGATGAGCAACCCATTGAAATCCGCGGCCTGAGCCTCTCGATTCTCCTGAATGATGATTCGCAACAAGACGCGCCCCGGATGGAGTCGATGCGGCGGCTGGTTTTCGAGGGGTTCACCGACAAGCTGCCCCGCATCGACATCCCCCGCTCGCTGCTGGCCGGTTATATCCTCAGCCATCCCGATTACGGCGCCTGCTTCATTGCCTCTGCGGCTGATCGGATACATCAGACACCGCTGCGGCGGCGCGATTCACCCAAGCGCGCCGACATGATCACCGGCCAAGTGACCACCCCCGACGGCCGGCCGCTGGCCGACACCCTGATCCGGCGCGTTGGGCTGGAATTCCATCGGGCCTTCGTCTTGACCGATGCCGAGGGACGCTTTGCGGTGCCCCACCGCCCAGTCAATCCGCAAGATCCGATCTTTGACTACTTCTACCGCATCCACGTCCGTCCCCCCAGCCACAACGAGCTGGATGAGGCGATCGTGCAGGCGCAAACGGGCGATGATCTGCGCGTGGTCATGAACCGGCCCGGCGAGGCGGTCACGGCGATGACGTCGGCGGGCGAGGAACGAACGACGCACCATGCCCATTTCTATCGCTTCGCATTCGAGATCGACCCGGAGCTGCTTGGCGGACGTCCCCCGCACGAGGCCGTGAGCGTCAAATTCGAGGGTCACAGCGGCGCGGTCAGGCGCCCGCTGACGCCCGAAATCCTCGCGCACGGCGCAACCCTGAACTTCAGGAGTCTCAGTGCCAGCCTGGGCGAAACACCCCTGAAACCCACCCAAGTCTCAACGGCCTCCCATGAGCTGATCACCTTCGCGCCGGTGGTCCAGGAGCCGCTGACCGGCCGCGTCGTCGATGCCCGCACGAGCGAGCCGCTCGCGGGGGTGATGGTCTGCTATCCGCTCAGCCTGATGGATAGCGGCTTGAGCGAGGAGCAGTGGCAGTATTTCGAAAACCTGCCGCTTCCCCATCGGGGGAAAGAGCTTTTCACGCGCACCGATGAGCAGGGCCGCTTCGAGCTGGCGCACCAGCGCCTGCCCGAAATCAAGTTCTTCGCCCGCGGCCGGCTGCCGGTGGTCGTCATGCAGCCGCGGTCGGGCCTGGTGATCCCGATGCTGCCGGCGGCGAGCGTCACGGTCACGGCGTTCGCCGACAGCCCTTTCCGCGATCAACACTCTATCAACGCAGGACTGGTGATCCACGATGACAACCCCGCGTGGGCGCTGGCGCTGCGCGAGCTGCCGCCGGGTGCCGGCTTCATCACCATGCCCCAGCGGTTCCCGGCGGGGCAGCCCGCCCAACTGCTGGTTCCGGCCGACATCCGCTTCTGGCTGATGCTGCTCGAGAATTCGCATGCCGACTTGGGGCATGTGGCGGTGTCGGTGCCCGAGCTGGCCCCCGGGGAGCTGCGCGATCTGGGCGAGCATACCCTGCCCATCAAGGAGCCGTTCATGGTGGTCGTCCTGACGGCGGCGGGCGAGCCCGTCGAGTGGCTGACGATCAGCGTGAACAACAGGCAGCGCAAACCGACCGACGCGGATGGGCGCGTGCTGTTCTATGGCCTGCCTGGCGACGAAATGGAGATTTTCGGTTACAACCCGATGGAGCGGGGACCCGAGCAACTGGTCCCGCTGCGGAAGGTCCGCCTCAGCGGCGAGGAAATCGAGCTGCCGGTCTTCGAAATCCGCCTGACCGACGAGCAGCTTTCATTGGTGCGCCCGGTAAATTAGCGCCGACACCAATCACGTTGATGATGCACATGCCGCCGGCACACCCCCGCGCGGCCAAGCCAAAGGAGCGACCCCATGCGCGACACACTGCCGAAACTGATGATCATTTGTCTTCTGCTCATGCTGGCCGCCTCCGGCAGCGCGCAAGCCCCCGCCGCCCTGGCGGACCAGCCGACCACAACCTCCCTTTTGAAGTTGGAGGACCTGCCGGCCACCAGTTTCCGTCAAACAGCCTGGGTGCGTTTTTATCGCTTCGACGGCGAGCGCGCCAGCTATGAATTGCTCCCCGTGCCCCGCAATTACATGAATATTCTAGTCAACTACCTCGACCTGACCGACGACGCGGTGATGGTCATGGTGGCCGAGGATCAGCGTGAGCAAGAGGTCGCCGGCTACCTCAAGGCGGGGCCGGGCCTCAACAAGATCGCCATCCACGTTGGCCGGGGGCCGTGGTCGCTCAATGGAGCCGCGATGCCGCCCCGGCAACTGCTCGATTTTGAAGGTAAACCGATCGATCCCAAAAACCTGGAGCTGTCGGTCCTGCTGCGCGGCAGCGGGACGGCGGTCGGCCCATTGAGTCTCGACTCTGTGCGGCAATTGGAGATTGACCTGTCCAAGGGCGGGTTGCCGATGGTGGAGATCGACCACCGCCATCTTGCCGGCTTTCTGGTCCGCCACCCCGACTATGGCCAAGGCTGGGTCGGCGGCCTCGGCATGATCCCCCTGCCCCTGATCCACCGCGATTCTCCCGCCCGCGCCAACGCCTTGGCCGGGGTGGTGCGCGACCCCGATGGCCGCCCGGTGCCCGATGTGCTCGTGGGCGGGGCCGACTCCAATCGCGCAATGGTGTTCACCGATGCCGAGGGGCGCTTCCTGCTGCCGATGCGGCCGCGCAGGCCCGAGCAGGAAGCGCTGGAACCGTCCCGGCCCATCCAGTTGCGTATCCAGCCGCCGCGCCAGCTCGGCCTGCGCTACCAGCCCCGAATCATTTATCCCAATCCGACCGAGCCCTTGGTCATCGACCTTGTCTCGGCCGCGGCCGACTCCTCGTTCCACATCCTGCGCTTTGAGGTCGACGCGGAACGGCTCGGCGGCCGCGATCTGCTCGAGACACTCAGCGTGACCGGTTACTCGCACGCCAACCGTCGCCAACACCAGGTTC
Organism: Sumerlaeia bacterium; assembly: GCA_041687335.1. Lineage (GTDB taxonomy): Bacteria > Sumerlaeota > Sumerlaeia > MVZB01 > MVZB01 > JAJFUE01. The sequence continues at coordinate 27,377 of JAWLCE010000040.1, forward strand.
CAAGGGAAGTGCTCATGAAGGGCGGCATGCTGCCCCATGGGCTGTATGATGCCTCATGCAGCGGCCCCGCCGGGCCGATCACCTTCGAACAGGTATCGATCAACGCCCGCTCACCCGAGGAAGTGGTCTTTCGCGCCCTGCCGGCCGGCTATGCCTGCCGCGGCCGCGTGATCGACGCCCGCGACGGCCGGCCGCTGCCGGGGATCCGGGTTGTGCCGATGCGCGGCGACCAACTGAAAATGACCGCCGAGCAGTGGGAGGCCTTCGAGCGCCACCAGCCCGGCCAGCCGATTGACCCCATCCTCCAGCCGCTGACCCACTCGCTGGCTTTGGACCGCCTGGCGATCACCGATGATCAGGGCGGTTACGTGGTTCAGGCCAGCCCCCCAACGGGGGGCGGCCAAGTGAGACTGCGGGTCTTGCGGCGGGGCTGGTCGATGGCTCGCCTGCAGACCACGCCCACCCCCGATGCCGAAGGGTTTCTGACCATGGAGGAGGTCGCGCTGGTGCCCACCGCCCGGGTCACCGTGACCCCCAAGGGCGAAAGCTCCGTCTCCCCTTCGGTCAACGTGACGGCCATGCTGAATCTCGGAAGCTGCGAGCCGCGCCTCCAGCCCCACCTCGAGCGGCTGGCCCGGGATTTCAACTTCATTCCCCCCTTGGCCGGCGCCGGCACGCCGCTCGAGCTGGACCTGCCTGCCGAAGCCGCCTGGCGTCTTTCGCTGAACCCGAGTCATGCTGCCCAAGACCTTGATGGGGTTGTATTGGAGCTGGGTCCGCTCGCACCGGGCCAGCAGCTCGACCTGGGCGAGCAGATCCTGCCCTGGCGCGAGCCGGTCATGATCCGCGTCCTTGACGAGGCCGGAGCCCCGCAGGCCGGCCTGACGCTCCATTCGCGTACCGATGGTCGGTTCAGCATGCCGATCCGCACCGACGCCCAGGGCCAGGTGCTGACCTTCGTCAGCCTCAACCGCCCCACCCAGGTTTGCCTCCTGGACCCGCGACCGCCGGCGAAGGACATCAAGTCGGTCGAGGTGCTCATCACCGGCAAGGAGACCGACCTGCCAGTGTTCGAGCTGGTCCTGACCGCCGCCGAGCTGGAGATCATCCGCAGCCTCCCGCAGCGCTGATCCCGTTCGTAGCCACGCCTTCAGGCGAGAAGGGTAGGTCGGGGTCTTCGAGCCGACACTGGAGCCCGTGTCGGGTCGAAGACCCGACCTACCACTGCGGGGTCCGTAGTGGAGTCAAGATGCGCTTGAAAATATCAAAGTCCAAAAAATGGGCTTGAAAGCTCAGCCCGATCCGTGTTTGATAAGGGAAGGTGCGTGTGTGGCCAGCGGCCCAGCCAAGGCCCCGCCCCCCACATGGGTCATTAGCTCAATTGGTAGAGCAGCAGACTCTTAATCTGTTGGTTGTAGGTTCGAGTCCTACATGGCCCACCAGCTAACTTAAAGCAAATCAACCCCCATGCGGCTGCCTGGGGGTTTCTTCTTGTGCCTGACCGTGCCGATGGTTCCCCGCCGGCGGTTCGGCACACATCCATCTTCGACGGGCGCGGGTCTCCACCGGCAGGATCGCAGGGCGGAAATATCGTTAAAATCTGATGAAACATCCATTCGGCCTATGCGACTTTTTACTTAAGCCGCCATCTTCATGGAGGAGCTTCATGGTCTTTTCCGCCCGGTCCCGCTTGGTCGTCATTGGCTGCTTCTGCGGCGCTCTTTGGCTGACCGCCTGCGATCAAGTCTCGGATTTCCTTGAAATGCGTCGGCTCATGCGGGCAAGCATTAAACTCGAGCAGGATGCTTTTTATCAGACGAAGGTCCCGATTCCCGTTCACTCGCTCGTGGCGCACCATGCCCAATATGATAGCGATGGAACGACATCTTCATTATGGATCATCCACTGGGCCGGACCCGCTGAGGGCATCTCGGCAGACGAATGGTTGCCGCAACACCGCTTCCGGGAGGATCACTACGGCGATCGCGGTCGCACCGTCTGGTACTCGCCCGACCGATTTGTGGTCCATGATCATGAAAGCGACCGCTTCTTCAAGACCCTCTATCCCAACGATGCCGACTATCGCCGCGAAGAGATGTATTGGTGGACCAGCCCCGCGAGTTGGAAGAAATGGTTGGACTTCATGGCCGTCCTCGAAAGCTCACCGGTCGAGATCGACGGGCGACGATTCCAGCGTTACTTCGGCCGCACTCCAGGAACCGGTTCCCACACTGATTATACTCTTGATATCGATGCCGCCACCGCCTTGCCTCACAGTGTTCGCAAAGTCTTTTACGAAAAGGATCAGCCGCCTCGCAGCGAGGCACACTTCTACAATTGGAACACCCCGATCAATCCAGCGCTCATGGCGCCCGATTACCCCGACGGCCATGCCATCGTCGTCGTTGACCTATCCCGGCCGGCGCCCCGGCGCGAGGTCCTTCCCGGCACCGGCGTCGGCGAATTGAAGCTTGGCATGAGCCGGGCGTCAACGCTCGCGATCCTGGGCGAGCCGGATGATTCCTATGATTTTTTTGGGTCTGACAACGATGACTACCTGAACGAGGGCTTGCGGCTTCAATTCGATGAGGGCCGGCTCACGCGGATTGAATGCCAGGAGCGGGGTGCTTACAGCTGGGTCGGCCAGTTCCGCGGTTTCCCCAGCAGGACACCCGAGGGAATTGGCATTGGTTCATCCAGAGCGGAGGTCATCGCAGCCTACGGGGAACTGGCCAACGAGAACTCGTTCGGCTGGTCGAGGCATAAAATTGAAAAGAATCGAATCGAGGTCGTTATTATCGATGATTTGGTGACCGAGTTCATTCTGTATTGAGCGGGCAGCACTTGACGCTGGTAGACCACCGGCTTGCCTGTATCCGATGTTGTTGATATGGTGATGCCCGGAGTTCAGCTCGCCGCGGCCTGCCGATGCGAGGGCTTTGACTCCTTATCATCTTGTATTTGTAGGTTCGAGTCCTACATGGCCCACCAGCTTTTCGCCTTCGCCGCGTTCCGCCAGACCCCATCCCGCCGCCCTGCCCGGCGGCCGGGCGTGATTTCCCGTTGAGTTACTTCGGCCCGGCCTACTCTCTTTTTTATCGCTGGCTGATCCCGCGCGAGCAGACCGCCGCCGAGGTCGACTTCCTGCTCCGACGCCTGGCCCCGCGGCCGCATGAGCGCTGGCTCGACCTGCCCTGCGGCTACGGCCGCCACCTGAGCGAGCTGCGTGCCTGCCGCCGCGACCTGCGCCTGGTCGGAGCCGACCTCAACCTGGATTACCTGCGCGAGCCCGGCCTGGCCGATGCCGCCCGCCTCTGCCGCTGCGACATGCGCCGCCTGCCGCTGGCCGATGGCTCCTGCGACGCCGTGCTCAACCTGCTCAACAGCTTCGGCTACCGGATGGACGGCGACGACGGCGACGACCGGCGCATGCTGGCCGAAATCGCCCGCGTGCTGACCCCCGCCGGCCGGCTCGTCATCGACCTGCCCAACCGCCGGGCCGTGCTCGCCATTGTGCGCGCCGAACCCACCGTCCGCTACTGCCTGGAGGGCTTTGAGGCGCTCGAGGACTTTGAATGGGACGCCGCCGGCCAATGCCTGCTCAACCGCACGCGCTGGGGCTGGCCCGGCGGCCACGAGGAGGCGAGCTACCGGCTGCGCCTCTACACCCCCGCACAGGCCCGCGAGCTGCTGGCGCGGGCCGGGCTCACCATCGAGGCCATTTACGGCGACTTTCGCGGCGGACCGTTCAATCCCCACCACTCCGACCGCATGCTGATCTTCGCCCGGCGCGCCTGAGCCCGATTTTAATCCTCGCCACCCTCGCCGTGCTCCTCGGGCCGCATGTGGCGGGCGATCCGCCCCTCGACCAGATAGATCACGTCCTCGGCGATGTTGGTGGTCAGGTCGGCGATTCGCTCCAGGTGGCGCGGCACGTCCAGCAGCCGCAACAGCACATTGGCATTTTCGGGCTGCTCGCGCATCGCCGCCCGCACGATCTTGATCAGCTCCCGCTTCATCCGGTCCACCTGGTCGTCGGCCGAGCAGACCGCGCGCGCCTTGTCCGCGTCGCCCTCTATCAGCGCGTCCAGGCAGCCGCGCACCATCGCGCGCACGTTGTCGGCGATCGGCCCCACGTCATAGGGCCAAGGGATCGGATCGTGGCGCGCCAGCCAGCGCGCCCGCTTGGCGATGCTGGTGGTCAGGTCGCCCATCCGCTCCAGGTCGTTGTTCATCTTGAGCACCGCGACGATGAAGCGCAGGTCGGTGGCGACCGGCTGGTGCAGCGCCAGAATCTTGAGGCACTCCTCCTCGATCTCGATCTCGCGCTGGTCGATCTGGTCGTCGCCCGCGATCACCGCCTCCGCCAGCGCCAGGTCGCGCGTCTTGAGCGCCCGGATCGCCTGCGCGATCCCTTCCTCGATGATCGCCGCCTGGCTGAGCAGCCGCGCCCGCAGCCCCGTCAGCTCGCGCTGAAAATGAACCGTCATGACTCCCTGCCTCGCTCTCAGCCGAATCGGCCGGTGATGTAGTCCTGCGTCTGGCGCACCGCCGGATTGGTGAAGATCATCGGCGTCGGATGATACTCGATCAGCTCGCCCAGGTAGAGGAACGCCGTGAAGTCCGAAACGCGTGCCGCCTGCTGCATGTTGTGCGTCACGATCACGACCGTATATTGTTTCTTCAGCTCCTGGATCAATTCCTCGATCCGGTCGGTGGCGATCGGGTCCAGCGCGCTCGACGGCTCATCCATCAGGATCACCTCGGGATTGACCGCAATCGCCCGCGCGATGCACAGCCGCTGCATCTGCCCCCCCGACAGGCTGAAGGCCGACTCCTCGAGCCGGTCCTTGACCTCATCCCACAGCGCCGCGCCGCGCAGGCTGCGCTCGGCCGCCTCGCGCAACACGCCCCGGTCGCGCACCCCCGCGATCCGCAGCCCATAAACCACGTTCTCATAGATCGACTTCGGAAAAGGATTGGACTTCTGGAAGACCATCCCCACGCGCCGGCGCAGTTCGATCACGTCCAGCGTCGGGTCGTTGATCTCGAGCCCGTCCAGCCGCAGGCTGCCCTCCACGCGCACGTCATCCACCAGGTCGTTCATCCGGTTGATGCAGCGCAGCAGGGTCGACTTGCCGCACCCCGACGGCCCGATGAACGCCGTCACCTGCCGGCGCGGGATCGACATCGTGATCTGCTTGAGCGCCCGCGTCCCGCCGTAGTCCAGGTTCAGCTCGCGGATCTCGAGGATCGGGTCCTCGTGCCGCATGATCGCGTGCTCACGGGCGGTGGCCGGCTGTTCTTCCATTGTCATCAACATCCATCATCCCCCATTTTTCCGCAGCTGTAATCTTTCGACGAAATGGGGCCTTGGTCTCGGCCAGGCCCCGGTGTCGGGTCGAGTATGTGTTTAGCGTGCAGCATCGAAGCTCCGGCCGTGGCGCTGCCCAGTTCGCAGTCCCGCGTTCGAATGTGTTTAGCGGGAGTGCCCTCTCCCCCCTAAGCCGCGGCAGCGGCGACAAAGGCTGATCTCGAAACAAAGTGTCGCCCCTGCCGGGGCTTATGTGGCCGGCTTCTCTCGTCACAGGCTGCACCTCCGGAGCTCTGACCCAAACTGTGTCGCCCTTTCAGGGCTCGGATTTTCGCCCTCCTAAACCCAGGGTTTCGCTGCGCTCCACCCTGGGCTTTTGCACTGTGCGCACCCTTTCAGGGTGGAATGCGGGTGCCATACCAAGCCGTCACGCCAAACACATACCGGGTCGAAGACCCGACCTGCCGTCTTTCTCTGGCGATATGGGGACCTCAAAATGTCCCCGGATGTCGGGTCGAAGACCCGACCTGCCGTCTTTCTCTGGCGATATGGGAACCTCAAAATGTCCCCGGATGTCGGGTCGAAGACCCGACCTACCTCAAAACGCACCGGTCGCATATTTCTTGCGCATCCGCCCGCGCAGCCAGATCGCGGTGGCGCTCAGCAGGATCACGATCGTCAGCAGCAGCAGCGTCGTCACGTAGACCATCGGCTTGGCCGCCTCCACGTTGGGCGATTGGAACCCGACATCGAAGATATGGAACCCCAGGTGCATGAACTTGCGGTCCAGGTGGACGAACGGAAACTCCCCATCCACCGGCAGCGCCGGGGCCAGCTTGACCACCCCCACCAGCATCAGCGGCGCCACCTCGCCCGCCGCCCGAGCCATGGCCAGGATGAAGCCCGTCATGATCCCCGGCGACGCCATCGGCAGCAGGATCCGCACCAGCGTCTGGAACCGCGTCGCCCCCAGCGCCAGCGAGCCCTCGCGAATCCCGCGCGGGACCGCCGCCAGCGACTCCTCGGTGGCGACGATCACCACCGGCAGCGTCAGCAGCGCCAGCGTCAGGCTCGCCCACAACAGCCCACCCGTGCCGAAGGTCGGGCTCGGCAGGCGCTCGTCATAGAACACCTGGTCGATCGTCCCCCCCACGATGTAGACGAAAAACCCCAGTCCGAAGATGCCGTAAACAATCGACGGCACCCCGGCCAGGTTGTTCACGCCGATCCGCACCAGCCGCACCAGCAGCCCCTGGCGCGCATACTCGCGCAGGTAGATCGCCGCGACCACCCCCAGCGGGATGCTGAACAGGCTCATCAGCAGCACCAGCGCCACCGTGCCGAAGATCGCCGGCGCCAGCCCGCCCTCGGTGTTGGCCTCGCGCGGCCCCGTCGTCAGCAGCTCCACCAGCTTGCCGCCGTAGAAGGCGAGCTTGTCGCCCACATTCATCGTGTTGGGCTGATAGGCTCGCACGATCTGCGAAAGCTCGACGCCATGTTCGCGTCCGCCGGCGTCCACCAGCAGCGCGCGCCCGCCCCCTTGCTGCATCGCCGCCCGCAGCAGTTCCGCCGGCTCGCGCCCCGCCTCGGGCCCGGCCAGCCCTGCCGGTTCCAGCCCGCGCAAAAAGCCCATAAAGTCCCCATGCTCGAGCCGCTCCAGCACCAGCGCCCCGGCCGGCCGGTCCTGCGCCGCCACCTCGGCGCGCTCGACCCAGATGAAGTCCCGGCCGTAGAGGTCGCGGTTGCCGACCTTGACCAGTGCGCGCTCGACCTCGACCGGCACCAGCTCGCCGCCCTCCTCCGTCACGCGCGAGACAACCCGCCGCTCCTCGTCCATCACCTGGCCCATCAGCGTCCGGCCGTCGGTCAGCTCAAAGCGCTGCAGCGACTTCGGCCAGTAGGTCCCCAACCCGTTGACCAGCACCACCCCGATCAGCGTCAGCGTCGCGAGCAGCGTCAACGCCAGCGCCGCCGCCGTCAGCCAGACCAGCGGCTCCCCGCGCCGCCAATAGAGCGTGCGATCATGCTGTTTCATAGCTGGCCATACTTCTTTCTGAGCCGCTGGCGCACCACCTCGGCCACCGTGTTGGCAAAGAATGTCATCAGGAACAGGATCACCGCCGTCAGGAACAGCACCCGATAGAGCGTGCTGGCCACCGGCGCCTCCGGGATCTCCACCGCGATGTTGGCCGACAACGTCCGCATGCCGTTGAACGGGCTCCAGTCCAGGATCGGCGTGTTGCCGGTGGCCATCAGCACGATCATCGTCTCGCCGACCGCGCGCCCGAAGCCGATCATCGCCCCCGCGAAGATCCCCGGGCTGGCCGAGGGCAGCACCACGCGCCAGGCCGTCTGCCAGCGGCTGGCCCCCAGCGCCAGGCTCGCCGCCGTCAGGTGGCGCGGCACGTTGCTCAGCGCGTCGTCCGAGATCGTGAAGATGATCGGGATGACCGCGAACCCCAGCGCGAAGGCGATGATGATCGAGTTGCGCTGGTCATAGCGCTCGTTGAAGGTCTCGTAGAGCCACTGCGAAAACGAGCCCCCCATCAGGTGCAGCTCCAGCGCCGGCCCCGCCCACAGCGCCAGCAGGCAGGCCGCCCCCACCACCGGCGCCAGCAGCAAAAACTCATGGCCGCGGCCGTGGCGCCGCACCGCCGGAATCTCCTCCAGCCGTTGCCAGCCCAGCATCGCCAGCAGCAGCATCGTCGGGATCAGCGCCAGTCCCAGCGCCAGCGTCGTGAACCAGCCATCCACCAGCGGCGCCAGCCACAGCGCCGCCAGGAAGCCGATCACCACCGACGGCACCGCCGCCATGATCTCGACCGCCGGCTTGACCCAGCGCCGCAGCCCCGGCCGCATGAACTGGCTCGTGTAGACCGCCCCCAGCACCGCCAGCGGCAGCGCCAGCAGCATCGCATAGAAGGTCCCCTTGAGCGTGCCGAAGATCAGCGGCACCAGGCTCAGCTTGGGCTCAAAATCCCCGGTCCCGCCGCTGGACTGCCAGACGAAGTCCGGCTCTGCATAGGACTCATACCACACCCGCCCGAACAGGCTCTTCAGGCTCACCTCGGGGTGCGGGTTGCTCAGGCTCCAGACGCTCAGGCCCTCCCCCGCGCTCCAGCTAAGGATCGCGTTGGCCCGGCTGTTGAGCGCCGGCAATTTTCGCTCCTCCGTCGCCGCCATGGCCAGCAGGTGGCGCTCGCTGGTCATGTGGTCCAGGTGCAGCGCCCCGTCCGCCCCCAGGCTCAATAGCGACTTATCGCGCGGCGAGGGCACGATCGCGCGGATCGCCGATGGGTGCGGCCGCAGCGTGTGCGTGCGCGCCAGCCGCCGGGGCTGCCCCGCCTGCGCCGCGATGTCGCTCCAGGTCGAGTAACCCCCCGCCTCGTCCCCCACCGCCACGCTTACATCACCCAGAACCATCGCCAGCGCGCTGATCGCCGCCTCGCCCACCCGCGCCTGGTCCAGCCGGCGCGGCGCCTCACCCTCGCGCAGCTCCCACCGCACCAGATGACCCGTGTCCGTGCCCGCCAGCAACATCTCCCCGTCCTGGTCGACCGTGAAGGCGGTCACCCGTCCCGGCAGGGCCTCCTCGATCCGGTGCTCGTGCACCGCCGTGCTGCTCTCGCCAAACAGGTCGGTGCTGGTCGCCTGCCGGGTGACGGCAAACGCATTGCCCTCCAGCAGGCTGACGCGCGTCAAATTCCCCGCGTCCCCGCGCAGCAGCGAGCGCCGCGGCCGCGCCCCGGCCGGGGCCGGCATCGACCCCAGGTTCTCCAACTCGCGTTCGATCGTGCGCTCGCCCGCCGCGTCGTATCCCGGCGCAAACCGCACGCGGGCCAATGTCAGCGAGCCATCCTCCCACTCGATGCTGAACAAGTTGACCGCCGGCGTATCCACCTGCCGCACCTCGCCTGCGGTGGCCGTCGGCGGCGTCAGCGGCTCCTCGCCAAGCAACTCGCCGCGCTCGAGTCCGTAGAAGCTGAACACCCCGCGCCGGTCGAGCACATAGCCGTTTTCCAGGTACTCATCGGCCCCCACCGCCAGCGGTTCGGCTGCCGGTGCCGGCGCGGCGGGCAGCTCCAGCCGCTCCGCTCGCGCCGGCTTGAACAGCGGCGCCGCCACCCCCGCGATCAGGATCAGGATTCCCAGCACGCTGACGATCACCATCAGCCCGCCGGCGGTGATCAGCCACGCCGCCAGCCGGTCCACCCGCCGCACGCGCCGGATGCGCGCCCGGTTCTCCGGGATCAGACCGGCTGGTGCTGGCGGTGTCGTCAGGGCCACGTCGATACCCTCTTCGCGGGGTGGATGTTCAATTCAACTGCTCGAGCTGCTTCTTGACCATCGCGGCGGTCATCGGCAGGTATCCCGCCTTGACCACCACCTGCTGGCCTTCCTTCGAGAGCACATACTTAAGAAACTCCTCGGCCACCGGATCAAGCCGTTGCCCCGGCGCCTTGGCCACATAAATCAGCAGCGCCCGCGCCAGCGGATACTTCTGGCTCAGCACGTTCTCGTAACTCGGCGCATATGCCTCGTCGTCGGCCATCTTCGCCAGCGCCAGCGGCTTCACACTCGCCGTCACATAGCCAATCCCCGAGTAACCGATCGCCGTCACGTCCTGGCTCACGCCATTGACGACCGAACTTGAGCCCGGCTGCTCCTTGACCGTCTCCTTGAAGTCACCCTTGTAGAGCGCCTTTTCCTTAAAGAAGCCGTAGGTCCCCGAGGCCGAGTTGCGCCCGAACAGGCTGATCGGCCGGCTGGCCCACGCCCCGCCCAGTCCCAGCTCGCCCCAGGTCGCGATCGACCCGCCCAGCCCGCCGCGATAGGTGCGCGAAAAGATCGCGTCCACCTGCGGCAGCGTCAGGCTCTGGATCGGGTTGTCCTTGTGCGTGAAGACCGCCAGCGCATCGAGCGCCACCGCGATCGCCGTCGGCCGGTAACCGTGCCGATCCTCGAACTTCTGAATCTCGTCCGGCGTCATCGGCCGCGACATCGGGCCCAGTTGCGCCGTCCCCTCGATCAGCGCCGGCGGCGCCGTCCCCGAGCCCTTGCCCTCGACCTGCACCTGCACACCCTCATAGAGCTTGTGAAAATCCTCATTCCAGAGCGTCATCAGCTCGTTGAGCGTATCCGAGCCGATCGAGTTCAGCGTGCCGCTGACCCCCGCCTCGTTCTTCTTGTAGGCTGACAGCTCCGGATCGACCTGCAGCGCCTCGGCCGCGCGTGCGGCCGTCCCCGCCAGGGTCGCGCCGGCCAGCGCCAGCAGGGCCAGTGAGCGTATCATCTTCATGAACCTTCTCCTTCGCCTCGGGGCGCCTGGCGCCCACGGTTTGCTGATTCATCCATCATGACCGCTCTCATGATCATGATATCGCATCAGCAGATGGTGAAGGTCGTGTTAGAAATCGGTTAATTCGGCTGATTCGCCGGCTGGCTCAGGCTTGGGGGCCGCCGCCTCGGGCAGATAAATCACGAAGCATGACCCGCCCTCGGCCGGCGACTCGATCCCCACCCGCCCGCCGTGGAGCTGGGCGATATGCTTGACGATCGCCAGACCCAGCCCGGTGCCGCCGATCTGGCGGCTGCGCGCCGGATCGATCCGGTGGAAGCGCTCGAAGATCCGCTCCCGGTGTTCGGGCGGGATGCCTGGGCCTTGGTCGAGCACCTCCAGGCGCAGCTCGCCCTCCCCGCGCCGGGCCGACAGCCGGATCGGCCGCCCCGCCGGGCTATACTTGATCGCATTGTCGAGTAAGTTGGTAAGCGCCTGCTCCAGCAGCCGCTCGCTGACGCGCGCCGCCAGTTCGGGCTCGCACGCCAGCTCCAGCGGCTGCTCTTTTTCGCGCGCCCGCGGCGCGAGCCCATCGATCACCGATTGCAGGATCGGCCGCAACGGCGCCACGCTCATCGGCTCGGGCTCGTCAAGCTCCCCCTCGCCCAGGCGCTCGATCCGCGAGAGCGCCAGCAGGTCGTCGATGATCGCCGCCAGCCGGTCCGCCTGTCGTGCCATGATCTCCACGAACCGGCGGGCATTCTCCGGCTCCGTCAGCGCCCCGTCCAGCAGCGTCTCGATGAAACCCTTGATCGAGGTGATGGGCGTGCGCAACTCGTGCGAGACGTTGGCCACAAACTGCCGCCGCATCGACTCGAGCCGGTGCAGCCGCGTCACGTCCGCCAGCACCACCAGCAGCCCCGAAGCCTGCCCCTCCTCGTCCAGCAGCGGGGCGGCGCTCGCCTGCAGCAGTCGCTCCCCCTCCAACCGGATCAGGGCCGCCTCGGCCGGCACCGCACCACCTTCCAGGCTTGATTGGATAAATTGCTGGAGCTGCGCCACGCGCAGCGCCTCAGGCACCAGCCGCCCCACCGCGGGCTCAGCCGTCAGCCCCAGCATCTCCCCCGCCGCCCGGTTCAGCATGATCAGCCGCTGCTCCCGGTCGATCGCCAGCACCCCGTCATGCATCGCCGTCAAGATCGCCTCGCGCTGGTGGCGGTGGCGCGTCAGCTCGCGCACCCGCCGCTCCAGCGCGCTCCCCATCCGGTTCATCGACTTGGCCAGCTCGACAATCTCCACCGGCCCCGTGATGTGAACGCGCTCGCGCAGGTCCGACCGGGCATAACGCTCCGCCGCCGCCCGCATCCGCCCCAGCGGTCCCAGCACCCGGCGCGCAAACAGCAGGCTCAGCCCCATTCCCAGCGCCAGCGCCGCCACGACTCCGCCCGCGCCCTGCCAGCCCACCAGCGCCGCCGTCAGCGCCACCAGCCCCAGCCCATGGATCAAAAACAGGACTCTCAGCCCCACTGGAATCACCCCACCCGGTTCATCCTTCGGCCGCCGCGCGGAAGCGGTAGCCCACCCCGCGCACCGTCTCGATCGCCTGCCCGACCTCGCCCAGCTTGCGCCGCAGCGAAACCATGTGCACATCCACCGAGCGGTCGGTCACCCCGACGCCCTCCCCCTGCGTCGCGTCGACGATCTGGTAGCGCGTCAACACAAACCCCGGCCGGCGCGCCAGCGCCGTCAGAATCTTGAACTCCAGCGCCGTCAGCGTCGCCGGCTCCCCATGGACCAGCGCCAGGTGGCGCGCCGGGTCGATCCGCAGCGCCCCCCGCTCGATGATCCCACCTTCCGCTTCCTCCCGCTCGGGGGTCTCGCCCCGCCGCAGCACCGCCCGCACCCGCGCCAGCAGCACGCGTGGGCTGAAGGGCTTGACCACGTAATCATCCGCCCCCAGCTCCAGCCCCGCCACCACGTCCGCATCCTCACCCTTGGCCGTCAGCATCATGATCTGGATCGGCGCGTTCTGCCGGTCCGACTTCAGCCGCCGGCAGACCTCCAGCCCATCCACCCCCGGCAGCATCAGGTCCAGCAGCACCAAATCGGGCCGCCGCTCGCGCACCCGCCGCAGCCCCTCCTCCCCGCTCGCCGCCAGCTCCACCTCATATCCCTCGCGCGTCAAATTGTAGTTGATCAACTCGCGGATGTCCTGCTCATCCTCGATCACCAGAATCCGGCGCGGGCCGGTCGGGCTGTCTGCTTTCATCGGCCGTTCCTCTCCTGCCAGGCAATCCGTCACTCGCTCGCCATCTGCAGGTCAACCATAACGCCCCCCCAACCGGGGGCGCAATGCCCCCGCCGCGTCCTCATCAAAAATTAATCTTTTACCTCACCCCGCCATTTGCGGGACAATGGCTGGATTGCAGCTCCAACGGCCCCCAACGGCCCGATGTCCCCGGAAGGTATTTGGCTTTCTCTCATGCGTCCGATTCCGATCCTGATGTTGATCCAGCACCTCGACAATGGCGGCACCGAGCGCCACTTCCACGACCTCGCGCGAGGTCTGGATCGCTCCCGCTTCGAGGTCCACGTCATCCACTTCGGCCCCGGCGGCATGGCCCGCCGCCTCGCCGAGCTGGGCTGGCTGCCGATCACCCATCTGCCGCTCGAGCGCGCCACCGACCTCCATGCCCTGCGCGCCGCCCTCGCAATCCGTCGCTACATCGACCGCCACGGCATCGAGCTGGTGCTGACATTCCATTTCGTCGCCGATTTTGTCGCCACGCTCGCCGGCCTCGGCCGCCGCCGGCCGCTGCTCGTCCAGAGCCGCCGCGATATGGGCTTCACCCGCACCTCACGCCAGCTCACGCTGGGCCGCCTCATCGACCGCCGCGTCGCCGGCTACATTGCCGTCTCCGAGGCCGTCCGCCAGGCGATGGCCACCCAGGAGCACATCAACCCCGCCAAGACGCGCGCCATCCACAACGGCACTGACTTTGAAAGCCTGCGCGGGCAAGCCCAACAATGGGACCTCGCCGCCGAGCGCGAGCGCCTCGGCATCTCACCCGGCGAGACCGTCATCGGCTGCGTCGCCAATTTCAACCCCGTCAAGGGCCACCTGGTGCTGCTCGAGGCGCTCGCCCGCCTGCACGCCGCCGGCAACGGCGCCCCGCGCCCGCGCCTGCTGCTCGCCGGCACCGGTCCGCTCAAGGATCAAATCCATGCCGCCGTCGACCGCCTCGGCCTCGGCGACGCCGTCCTCCTCGTCGGCCGCAGCACCGCCGTTGCCCGTGAATACCAGCTCTCCGACTTCGTCGTCCTGCCCTCCGAGACCGAGGGCTTCTCCAACACCATCGTCGAGGCCATGGCCTTCGGGCGCCCGGTCGTCGCCTGCCGCGTCGGCGGCAACCCCGAGGCGATCGATGACGGCGTCACCGGTCTCTTGGTCCCCCCGCGCGACCCCGCCGCGCTGGCCGCCGCGCTGGCCGATCTTGCCGCCGACCCCGATCGCCGACGCGCCATGGGTGAGCGCGCCCGTCAGGCCGTCAGCCAGCGCTTCTCGCTCGAAACCATGCTGCGCAACACCGAGGACTACCTGCTTGAGCTGCTCGGCCGCCCGCGCCCCCAGCCCGCACAGCCGGTGGACAACCGCACCAGTCAAACGGTCTGACTCCCGCCGGCCAACGGCACGGGCATATTCCCAAGCCCCCTCGATTCATGATAAAGGTTAGGGCCCGAAGCGGATGCCCCACCGGCGCGGCCATCGCCCGCTTCGCAGCCAGACCTGACTTTGGAGTCACCCACCCATGGAACCCTCTTCGACGGCGGCCCGGCGGGCGCGCGTGCTTTGGATCGGCGGGCGGCGCGGGGAAATCCTGCTGCTGGGCCCCCTCTTTGCCCGCCTGCGCACCGACCGTAGCTGGTGGCTGACCACCGGCGAGGACGGCACCGCCGCCATCCAGGCCCTCGACGCCCTCGCCCTGCGCCCCGACGAGACCGCCCCCCTCTGCCACCCCGCCGACCAGCCCGGCGTGCGCCTCACGCTCATGATGGACCGCATCGAGGCCTTCATGCGCCAGCGCAAGGGCACCCGCCTGATCTTCTGCGGCTACGGGCCGGCCGCCGCCGCCGCCGCTCTCTGCTGCCACGCGCGCGCCACGCCCGGCCTCTGGCTGCGGCCCGCCGATCCCGCCGCGCTGCTGCCGCGCCTGCGCTGGGAGGCCGGCCTCGACCGCGTCGCCCAGGCCTGCGCCCCGGTCGTGCGGACGCTCGAGCTGCCGCCCGCGCCCGACTGGCGCGCCCTTGTTCCCCCCGCCCCCGCACCCCCCGAGGCCGAAAGTCCCGGTCTGCGCCCCGGCGCCCCCCGCCTAGTCTGGGCCACCCTGCGCCGCGAGTGGGGCCTGTTCGGCAACACCGCCGTCCAGCTCATGCGCGCCCTTGCCGATCAGGCCGCCGCCCGCCCCGACGCCGATTTCGTCGTCCTCAGCAACCTCAATGCAATGTACGAAAAGCCGCTGGCGATGCTGCGCCAGCAAGCCCCCAACCTGCTGCACGCCCCGCCGCTGCCCCCCGCGCTCTACATGGATCTCCTCGCCGGCTCCTCCGCCGTCCTGACCGACTCACCGCTCGTGGCCGCCGATGCCCTTGCGCTGGGACGGCCGCTGGCGGCCCTGGGCGAGTCCCCCGCCGCCCCGCCGCTCCCGCCGCCCAACGTCCACCCGCTGCTGGCCGCTGACATCCTCGACGGCACCTGGCGGGACTGGCTCGCCCAGGCCTTGGGCGCGCCCTCCTCCGCTCCCCCCGCGCCCGCCGATCCCGCCGCATGGCTCGCCCAGCTCACGCGCGCCGTCAGCGATTGGCTCGCGCAGGAATAGCCAAGCCGCCAAAAAATGCAGCCACGCATGGACACCCATTTTCACGAATGATTGATCGCCAAGATGCCAAGATGCCAAGGGGCTAACCTGGAAATCTCTCTGCGCAGCCTCTGCGTTCTTTGCGCCTTGGCGGTTCAATCTTCCCGGTTTGGTTGCGGCTCGGCCGCGTCGGGCCTTTCGCGGTCGCCATGCCCGCCAAAAAACCGCTTGGGAGCGCCGGCTCGCTTTGTTACTGTTTTTTGCGCCCCAGCATCCGTTGCCCGGCATTCGCTCAGCTCGAAATGCAGGGCGGCGGCATGGCGCGGCCCAGGCCCCAGATAGGATTTCCTCATGATGAACCGCATCACCACCTCAATTGACTGGCTCAATGGCAATATCCTCTGGGGCCCGCCGATGCTGATCCTGCTGGTCGGCACCGGCCTTTACCTGACCATCCTGCTGCGTGGTCTGCAACTGACCCGCCTCGGCCTGGCGCTGCGCCTGATCTTCCGCAAGGATGACGCCGAGGGCGACATCAGCCATTTCGCCGCCCTGACCACCGCGCTCGCCGCCACCGTCGGCAACGGCAACATCGTCGGCGTTGCCAGCGCGATCATCCTCGGCGGCCCCGGCGCCGTCTTCTGGATGTGGATCATCGGCCTGGTCGGCATGGCCACCAAATACGCCGAGGCCATCCTTGCCGTCAAGTATCGTGAGCAGGGCCCCTTCGGCATGCGCGGCGGCCCGATGTATTACATCAGCAAGGGCGCCGGCCTTCCCAAGCTCGGCTGGCTCTTTGCCCTCTTCTGCGTCTTCGCCGGCTTCGGCATGGGCAACATGTTCCAGGCCCACTCGGTCGCCGAAAACTTCCACATGACCTTCAACATCCCGCAGCTGGCCACCGGCATCGCCATGGCGCTTTTGACCGGGATGGTGCTGCTGGGCGGCATCCAAGCCATCGGCCGCATCACCAGCTTCGTCGTCCCGTTCATGATCCTGCTTTACGTCGTCGCCGCGCTGGTGGTGCTGGCAATCAACTGGCAGGCGATCCCCGCCGCCTTCGGCATGATCTTCACCTACGCATTCACCCCCCACGCCCTCCTCGGCGGCGGGTTCGGTGCGCTGCTGATGATCACCATGCGCCAGGGCATGGCGCGCGGCGTCTTCAGCAACGAGTCCGGCCTCGGCTCCGCGCCGATCGCCGCCGCCGCCGCCCGCACCAACGAGCCGGCCACCCAGGCCCTCGTCAGCATGACCCAGACCTTCATCGACACCATCGTCGTCTGCACGATGACCGCCCTGGTGATCCTGACCTCCACCAGCTTCGGCCAGGCCGAGAATTTCACCCTGCTCGACAAGGCCACCCTGACCGCCGCCAGCTTCGGCGAATCGATCGGCCGCTCCGGCGGCATCATCGTCGCCATCGCCTCGGCGCTGTTCGCCTACTCCACCATCCTCGGCTGGGCCTACTACGGCGAGCGCTCGATCGAATACATCATCGGCTCCCGCGCGGTCATGCCCTACCGCGCCCTCTATACCATCGTCGTGCTCGTCGCGACGCTGCCGCAGGTCACCATCGATTTCATCATCCTGCTCTCCGACATGATGAACGCGCTCATGGCGATCCCCAACCTGATCGGGCTGCTGCTGCTGGCGCACGTGGTGCGCCGCGAGACCGAACGCTATTTCCGCAACGGCGAGCACCGCAAGCCGGCCGCACCCGCGCCCACCCGCGCCGCCCGCTGAAAATTGTCCGGCTTTTTTTCATTGCTCCGGGCGGCCGGCTCTGTTAATTCGGAAGGGTTGATTTCATTCCTTTTGCGCGTCTCAAGGAATTGGACGCCCAACACACGCCAAGGGGTCACCGATGAATCCGATCATCCGCCTGAAACTTTCCGCCATGATGTTTCTCCAGTTCTTTATCTGGGGGTCCTGGGTCGTCATCATGGCCACCTATCTCGGCCAGACGCTCCAGTTTGACGGCAGCGTCATCGGCCGGGCCTACAGCACAACCGCACTGGGCGCGATCTTCGCCCCCTTCTTCATCGGCATGATCGCCGACCGCTTCTTCCCCGGTCAGGTCGTCCTTGGCGTGCTGCACCTCATTGGCGGCTTCATGCTTTTTGCCGTCTCCCGCATCACCGACCCCGGCCTCTTCTTCTGGGTCCTGCTCGGTTACGCCCTTTGCTACATGCCGACCCTGGCACTGGTCAACTCCATCTCCTTCGTCCATATGAGCGACCCCGGCAAGCAGTTCCCCGGCATCCGCGTGCTGGGCACCATCGGCTGGATCGCCGCCGGCCTGCTGCTGGCCCTGATCAACCGCATCTGGGGCGGCGAAGCCTTCAACGTCGAAGCCACCGCCATCCCCTTCCAGATCGCCGGCGGCGCCTCGATCCTGCTTGGCCTCTATAGCTTTACGCTCCCCCACACCCCCCCGCGCGCCGCCAGCCGCCGCCCTTCGGTCAGCGAGGTGCTTGGCCTCGAGACCATCGGCCTGATGCGCCAGCCGCCCTTCGCCGTCTTCGTCGCCGCCTCCTTCCTGCTCTGCATCCCGCTGTCGTTCTACTACAACTTTACCCACCTGTTCATGACTGAGGCCGGCGTGTCCGACGTCGCCGGCAAGATGACCTTTGGTCAGATGAGCGAAATCTTCTTCATGCTGCTGATGCCCTTATTCTTCGTCCGCCTGGGCATCAAGTGGATGATGATCGTCGGCATGGGCGCCTGGGTCGCCCGCTACGCCCTCTTCGCCACAGGCGACTCCGGGTCGCTGGTCTGGATGCTCTACGCCGGCATCCTGCTCCACGGCGTCTGCTTCGACTTCTTCTTCGTGACCGGCCAGATCTACGTCGACCGCAAGGCCTCGCGCCACCTGCGCTCCAGCGCCCAAGGCTTCATCGCGCTGATCACCTACGGCGCGGGCATGTTCGTCGGCGCCCACCTGTCGGGCTGGGTGGTCGCCCTCTATGCCATCGAAGAGAACGGCATCACGGTCAACCACGACTGGCAGACCATCTGGCTGATCCCCGCCGCAATGGCGCTGGTGGTCATGCTCGCCTTCGGCCTGCTCTTCCGCGACAAGGTCGCCCCCGCCGATGAACTGCCCGCCGGGGCCCCCGCCACCGCGCCGGCCACCCCGGCCAAGAAGTAACCCCCGGACGCCACCACCGTTCAATCAAGAGGCGGGCCACTTAGGCCCGCCTCTCTTGTTCCCACCAGTTCGTAGTCCCGCCTTCGTATGTGTTGGGCGGCCGGGTTTGGCACCCGCATTCCACCCTGAAAGGGTGGGCACAGTTCGAAAAGCCCAGGGTGAGCGAAGCGTAACCCTGGGTTGAGAACCACGAAAATCAGAGCCCTGAAAGGGCGACACAGTGGCCGCCACAGGGGGGACTGTGTCGCCCTTTCAGGGCTTGGATGAATCTACCCAGAGACCCAGGGTTTCGCTTCGCTCCACCCTGGGCTTCTTGACTGCCGCTGCCCCTTTCAGGGCAGCAGAAGCAATAGCGCTGCTGGTGAAGTGTGCCTGGCACCGGCTCACTCACGCGTCGAGAACGTCCACTCGCGCGGCTCCAGCTTGACGCCCTCGTCGCTGCGAAACCCGTCAAACAGGGCGCTGTTGAGGCTCAGCCGATACTGCCGCGCCGGCTCCAGCCGCACCGGCAGCACGCAGCTGCGCCGGTCCTCGCTCCAGCGCGGCGCGCTGCCCTCGGGCCGCCCCGGAAAAGTCTCGCCCCCGCCGACAAACGCATAGCTCGGCGACATCGGCCGGTCAAAGCTCACCCGCAGCTCGGTCAGCGCCGGGTCGACGTCATAGGCCCCGTGCGGCGGCGACAGCTCGACCACGCGCGGACTGACCGTGTCCTCCTCCGGCGCCGGCATCGTCTCGCCCAGCTCATCAAAGAACGACACCACCCGCGGCATGAAGTCCTCAAAGCTCTTGTATCGCGCCCGGTTGCCCTCATACTCGACCTCGATCAGCTCCGCCAGCTGGGGCAGCCAGGGGAAGCCGCGCCGCGCCTGTGCCAATGCCTCGCGCCGGGCAATCGCCGCCCCCCGCGCATGGGCCACATACCGCACCTCGGCCGCGCGCACCACCGACTCGATGATCATCACGCTCCAGTGCCCATAGGCCTGCCGCCGCAGCTCCTTCTCCACGTGCGGAAACAGCCGCTGCCCCGCCGCCGCGAACTCCCGCCGCCGCGCATCGATCAGCGGATTCACATAGGAGTGGTTGAACTCGTGCGCCACCGTCCCGATCACCTCGCGGCTGAACGCCGGCCGCCCGTCGCGGTCGGAATACCAGACCCCGAGGATGCAATAAAGCTCCTCGCGCCCCAGCGTCACCCGCCGCGGCCCGTAATTATGCCCGCCCAGCAGCGGCGCGATCACGATCCGGAAGCCCGCCCCCGGCCGCTCGCCGAAAAACCTGTCGAACCAACCCAGGTCCATGTCGCGCTCGATCACCCGCCGGGCGCGCGCCTCGGCCAGCTCATACAGCGGCCGCTGGTCGGCAAAGAACTTGTCGAAGCGGCTGACGCGGGCGAAGTCGCGCGCCAGCTCCAAAAAACGCCGCGTCTCGCCCGGCCGCCAGCGCCCGTCCAGCCCGTCGCGCTCCACCAGCCAGATCTCTTCCCCCACCAGCTCGGCCATCGTCTCGGGCAGCCGGATCGCCAGGCCCGCCGGCGCGTCATAGCTCACCCCGTAGTGCTGGCGCAGCCGTCGCGCCCG